>CAUJHJ010000026.1 GCA_963204835.1 Pseudomonadota bacterium | reverse complement strand
CCTGCCGCCGCTACCGGGCGGGTGCCGGTGGCAATGCGCCACGGCGCCGAGAAGTCTTGCGAGCGGCCCATGGCCTCGAACCAGATGTCCCAGATGCGCCAGAGATTGATGATCATGATGCCCTCCTCGGGTCCGGTGTTGGACCGTCCATGGAGCGCATGTTGGCGGGTCGACCCCGCCCTTGAGTTCCGAAAATCTCGGGTTGGCGTTAGCCGCGCTTAACCTGGCCTGTAGCGGATCTCAGGGCAGGTGCCCTTCCTCCATGACGCAGCGCGCCGTGCGTTCGTACGCGGCCCAGGCCGCCTTGGCGAACCAGCCGCCCACGCTCACGCGCCGCACGCCCGCCGCGGCCAGTTCGGGCACCTTCATCGAGGCATCCATCAGCAGCACGTTGACGGGTGTCGGCGCGACCGCCGCGACGAGCGCCTTGATGTCCGCGAGCGAGCGGATGCCGGGGGCATAGACGCAGTCGGCTCCCGCCGCCGCGTAGGCGATCAACCGCTCGACGGTCGTGTCGATCGTGGTGTTGCCGAGGAGCAGCCCCTCGCTGCGCCCGACCAGCATGACGTTCTCGCCGTTGTGGTCGATCGCTTCGCGCGCGGCGCGGATGCGTTCGGTGGCGAGCGCAATCGGGTAGAGATCGGCCGCCTTGCGATCCTCGATGGAAAGGCCCGCGACGCCCGTGCCGATCGCGAGTCGCACGTTCCCCGCGACCGCTGCCGGTTCGGTTGCGAAGCCGTCTTCGAAGTCCGCGTTCACGGGAAGCGCCGTCGATGCGCACAGCGTCGTGAGGTGCGCGAGCACTTCGTCGCGCGACACTTCGTTGTCGTCGCGCCCGAGCGACCACGCGAAGCCTGCGCTCGTCGAGGCGATGGCCCGGTAGCCGAGCTTCTCGGCGCGGCGCACGCCGCCGATGTCCCACGGATTCGCGAGCACGAAGCAGCCGTGTTCGTGCAGGCGGCGGAAGCTGTCACGCGCCGCGCTGAAGTCGCGGGCGGCGGCGTTGTCCCCGGCGGCAGTCGCGGTGCTCATGGCGAGGCTCCAGTCGCCGCGGTATCAGGCGGCATCGTGGAAGATTACGCCCAATGTGAAGCGCTGGCCCGACCGGATGCGGCTCACGCCGTGGCGCGTGGTGACACGGCGGATGCCGCGGCTGGCGGGAATCGGCCGATGGTGTACGGCGAACACCACCGCGTCGCCCTGCCCGAGCGGCACCACGAGCGGCCGCGATTGCTGCCGCGGCCGCTGCTCCGCCAGCACGAACTCCCCGCCGGTGAACTCCCCACCGCCGTCCTTCCGGGCGGGGGCCGACAGCAGCACCGCCACCTGCAGCGGAAACACATGCTCGCCGTAGAGGTCCTGGTGCAGGCAGTTGTAGTCGCCCGCGCCATAGCGCAACAGGAGCGGTGTCGCCCGGCGCTGGCCGGCGGCGTGGCAGCGAGCGCGGAACTCGTCGAGTTGCGCCGGAAAGCGTGCCTCAAGTCCCAGCGCTTCCTGCCAGCGGTTGGCAATCGGCGCGAGCGCCGGGTACAGCGACTCGCGCAGGCCGCGCACCGGCTCGGGCAGCGGATAGCCGAAGTAGCGGTACTCGCCCTGGCCGAAGCCGTGCCGCGCCATCACGACGCGGCCGCGAAACAGGCCCTCCTCTTCGTATCGGGCCCGCAGCACCTCGCATTCCGCGGGCGTGAGCAGGGCAGGAAGAACGGAGGCGCCGTCGGCGTCGAGTTCCGCGCTGGCGCGCCCCCAGTCAAACGGCTTCAACGGCGTGCCTCGCGGGCGAGCAGGGTGCGCTTGCGCTCGATGCCCCAGCGGTAGCCCGAGAGGTCGCCGTCGGTGCGCACGACACGGTGGCAGGGAATCGCGACGGCAATGTGGTTGGCGCCGCAGGCCTGGCCCACCGCGCGAACCGCCTTTGGTGCGCCGATGCGCGCGGCGATGTCGCTGTAGCTCGCAGTCGATCCCGCCGGAATCTCGCGCAGCGCCTGCCAGACGCGCTGCTGGAAGGCCGTGCCGCGGATGTCGAGCGGCAGGTCGAAGCCGCGCGCCGGCGCTTCGACGAAGCCCACCACCTTCGCGACCAGCTGCTCGAAGGCGGTGTCGCCGCCGATCAGCTCGGCCTTGGGGAACTGGTCCTGCAGGTTGCGCATGAGTGCATCGGGATCATCGCCGAGCAGGATTGCGCAAATGCCGCGCGAGCTCGATGCGACGAGGATCGAGCCGAGCGAGCATTCGCCCACGGCGAAGTGCATTGCCGTGTTCGCGCCGCCCGCGCGGAAGCTCGAGGGCGTCATGCCGAGCACGTCGTCCGCTTGGGCGTAGAAGCGGCCATTCGAGTTGTATCCGGCTTCGTAGATCGCATCGGTGACGCTGCGGCCGCGCGCGAGCTCGCGCCGCAGTCGCTCGCTGCGCCGCGCGATCGCGTACTGCTTTGGGGTCACGCCGGTCACTGTCTTGAAGGTGCGATGAAAATGGTAGGGGCTCACCCTCACCTGCGCGGCGAGCGCCGCGAGGTCTGGCAGTTCCTCCGACGCTTCCATCAGCCGGCAGGCCTCGGCGACCCACTCGGCCTGGCGGCCCGCGGCCGAGAGCTCACCGGGCCGGCAGCGGCGACAGGCGCGAAAGCCGGCGCGCTCCGCGGCCTCGCGCGTCGTGAAGAACGTGACATTCTCGGGCCGCGCGCGTCGCGACGGGCAGGAAGGGCGGCAGAACACGCCGGTCGTTCGCACGCCGTAATAGAACTGGCCGTCGGCTCCCGGGTCCCGGGCGACGATCGCGGCCCACCTTGGATCGTTTAATGTGGCGGTTGTCATGGGTAGGGAGTCTGGCCACGCGCGCCGGCGCAAACACTCCGCGCCTTGCGGTCGTATTCAACCACAGGACGCGGACTGCGGTGCGGTGGGGGTTGTCGTCGCCTGGCTGCGCAGTATCAGAGCATATTTGCCGATGATGGAAGCATGACTACGACAGTTCTGGCCCATTGGCGGCGTCGCCTGATGCCCGGCCGGGTGGCGTCCCTGCCTCCTGCCCTGCGCGCCACGCTCGCGGAAATCTTCGGGCCGGGCGTCGACGACGTGCGCGTCATCGAGCATTCCTGGATCGCGTGCCTGCACATCCGCGCCATTGCAACGACCCGGCGCCGGCGCATTTACCTGCGCGGCGCGGCAGGGCCATTCTTTGTCCATCCCGACATCGTCCTGCACGAGTACTTCCATGTGCTCGGGCAATGGGAGCCGCGCCGCCTCACGGTGTGGAAATATGCTGTCGAGTTCTTTCGCCGTGGTTACTGGGACAACCGCTTTGAGATCGAAGCCCGCGAATTCGCCGAGGATCACCGTCACCGCTATTGCGCGCTGCTCGCAAGGCACGAGGCCGCGCAAGGCACGCACAATGCCTGACCGGAGGCGTGCGGCCTCCTGGTTCGCGGTCCTGGCGTTTGCCGCGCCGTGGTGCGCGCAGGTCGCCGCGGCCGCCGATTCGTTGCCCACCGCCTTCACGAACGCCTTGCGCAATGCCGGCATCCCGGCCAGTGCGGTGAGCGTCGTCGTGCAGCCGCTCGACGGTCCGGGACTCGAGGCCGGGCTCAATCGCGACGCGCCGCGCAATCCCGCCTCCACGATGAAGCTGCTGACGACCTACGCCGCGTTGCGCACGCTCGGTCCCGCCTACACCTGGCACACGGACGCGCTGCTGCTCGGCTCGCGCGACGGGGCGGTGATCCGCGGCGATCTCGCGCTGCGCGGCAAGGGCGACCCCGCGCTCGTCATCGAGCAGTTCTGGCTGCTGGTGCAGAAGCTGCGCGCGCTCGGCTTGCGGGAGCTGCGCGGCGACCTCGTGCTCGACCGTTCGGCTTTCCAGTTGCCGCCGCACGATACGGCCGCGTTCGACGGCGATGCGCTGCGAAGTTACAACGTCGGTCCGGACGCGCTGCTCGTGAACTACAACGCGATCGCCTACCAGTTCGTGCCGGACATCGCGGCGAACACGGTGCACGTCGCGATCCTCCCGGCGGTCCCCGGCGGGAAGGCGCTGCGGACCGTGCGCGCGGCAGCCGGTGCCTGCGGCGACTGGCGCGGCAAGCTGCGCGCCGACTTCGCGCAACCACTCGCGCCCGTGTTTCGCGGCGGCTTTCCGCTCGACTGCGGCGAGCGCAGCTGGCATCTCGCGCCGCTCGCGCCGGATGCGTACATCGGCGCCGTGTTCCGCGCGCTGTGGGAAGGCGGTGGCGGCAGCTGGACGGGGCAGGTGCGCGAGGGCACCGTGCCCGCCGGTGCGCCGCTGCTCGCGACGCACGAATCAAAGCCGCTCGCGGCCGTGGTGCGCGACATCAACAAGTTCAGCAACAACGTGATGGCCCAGCAGCTGTTCCTGACCTTCGGCGCCGAGCGCGCCGGCTGGCCCGCGAGCTTCGAGCGCTCGCGCGAGGCGCTGAGCACCTGGCTCGCGGCGAGCGGCCTTGCGATGCCCGAGCTCGTGCTGGAAAACGGCGCAGGCCTGTCGCGCGTCGAGCGCGTGAGCGCGGGCAGCCTCGCGCGGTTGCTCGCCGACGCCTGGCGCAGCCCGGTGATGCCGGAGCTGATGGCGTCGCTCCCGATGGCGGGCGTCGACGGCACCGCCGCGAGGCGCAACGGCGCGGTGGGCTCCGCGCATTTCAAGACCGGGCTGCTCGAGGACGTGCGCGCGGTCGCGGGCTACGTGCTCGCGGCGAGCGGGCGGCGCTATGTCGTCGTCGGCCTCATCAATCACGAGCGCGCGGGCGGTGCGCAGGGCGCCCTCGACGTGCTGCTCGACTGGGTGCAGGTGAGCGGCTGATCGACGCCCCAGCGGATCGCTACTGGAAGCTACCCCCCGCCCAGCCCACCATCGCGCAGGCGACGATCACCAGCACCACATTCGCGCGCGCCACGATGAGCGCCACGCCCGCCGCGACGGCGATCGCAGCCGCGAGCAGGTGGATCGTGGTCAGGTCCGGAAGGGTGATTGCCCCGCCCCAGGGCGTCGACACCGAGACCTGCCGCCCGAACAACACCTGTGCACCGAAGCGCAACGCGAGGTTCGCGATCACGCCGAGCACCGCGGCGCCGATGGCACCCAGCAGGCCGCTCGCGCGACGGCTCGTACGCAGGCGTTCGGCGAAGGGTGCGCCGGCGAAGATCCACAAATAGGACGGCGCGAACGTACACCAGGAGGCGAGCGCCGCGCCCGCGATGGCCAGGCCGGGTCCGCCACCCGCCTGCCAGCCGGCCATGAAGCCGACGAACTGGGTAACGAGGATCAGCGGTCCCGGCGTCGTTTCCGCGAGGCCGAGGCCGTCGATCATCTGCGCCGGCGAGAGCCAGCCGTACACCTCGACTGCCTGTTGCTGCAGATAGGCGAGAGCGGCGTAGGCCCCGCCGAACGAGACCGCCGCGAGCTGGCTGAAGAGGAGGCCGATCTCCGTGAGGACATGGTAACGGCCAAGCATCGCAGCGAGCAGCGCCACGGGAACGAGCCACAGCAGGGACCACGCGAGCGAGGTGACTGCGGCGTGCATCGCGTTCGCTGCGGCCGGGTTGCCGGTGTCGTGCGCGCGTGGGGGCGAAGGCGAGACCGCCGCACCGCCGCGTACGAAGCCGATGACCGCGGCGAGCAGCACGACGAGCGGGAACGGCAGGTTCAGTACGTAAAGGCCAACCAGGGCCGCGGTCGCGATCGCGATGTCGATCCGCGTGCGCAGCGAGCGCCGCGCGACCTTCAACATCGCTTCGAAGACCAGGGCGACTACCGCCGCCTTGATGCCGAGAAAAAGGGTGGCGATCGCCGGCAGCTCGCCAAAGACCGCATAGAGCCAGGACAGCGCCAGCACCACGAGCGCGCCCGGCAGCACGAACAGCGCACCGGCGACGATGCCGCCCTTGACGCCGTGCAGCAGCCAGCCGACATAGGTGGCGAGCTGCTGCGCCTCCGGACCGGGCAGCAGCATGCAGTAGTTGAGCGCATGCAGATAGCGCGCTTCGTCGATCCACTGCTTCTCGCCGACGAAGATGCGGTGCATCAGCGCGATCTGCCCGACCGGGCCGCCGAAGCCGAGGCAGCCAATGCGAAAGCTCGCCGCGACGAAATCGCGGAACGCCGGGAGCGTTGCGGTCATGACCCTCCGTCAGGCGAAGAGATTCAGGAAGACGGTGATGATCAGCGCGTTGGTGAAGTCGATGAAGAAAGTGCCGACGAGCGGTGCGACGAGGAAGGCGCGCGGCGCCGAGCCGAAGCGCTCGACCAGCGTGCGCATCACGGCCATGGCGTTCGCGGTAGTGCCGAGCATGAAGCCGACGAAGCCGCCGCTCATCACCGCCGCATCGTAATCGCGGCCCATCAGCCTGAAGACCGGCCAGCAGGCGAGCGCCACCACCACGAGCTGCACGACGAGGATCGCGATGAGCGGCATCGCGAGGCCCGCGAGCTTCGTCAGGTCGAGTGTCATCAACGCCATCACGAGGAACAGCGACAACGCGATCGCGCCGAGCGTGTCGATCGTGCGATGGGAGAGGCGGATCCAGCCGGTGTAGTCGTCGACGCCGCGGACGATCGCCGCGGCCACCATCGCGCCGATGTAGGAGGGCAGCGTGAGCCCGGTCGTGCCGATCAGGGCGCTGATCCATTCCCCGGACCACATCGCCGCGAGCACGATCACGAGGGTCTTCAGCGCGTTGTAGGCCTCCGCCGATTCATCGCCTTCGGCCTGTGGCGGCGGATCGTCGGGCTGGATGTCGATGGCTTCGGGCGGCGGCGCGCCGGCGCGGCGCTTCGGCCCGCGCACCTCGTGGCGCTCAATGATCCAGGTGGCGATCGGCCCGCCGACCAGCCCGCCGATCACGATGCCGGCCATCGCGGTCGCGATGGCAATCTCGGCGGCGCTCTCGATGCCGGCCTGCGCAAAGAGCGGCGCGAAGGCGAGGCCGGTGGCGGGCCCGCCGGTCAGCGTGACCGAGCCCGCAAGCACGCCGAAGAGCGGCGGCAGCCCGAACAGCGCCGCAACGCCGGCCCCGACCACGTTCTGCAGAACAGCGAAGACGCTGCCGATTGCGAGGAACACCGCGACCTGCGGCCCGCCGATGCGCAGCAGCTTCAGGCTCGCCGCGAAACCAATCGAGGTGAAGAAGGCGATCATCAGCGGCTTCTGCAGCGTCGCATCGAACTCGGGCAGCGGCAGGCCCTGCGAGCGCGCGACCAGCACCGCGACCGACACCAGCAGGCCGCCGATGACCGGCGCGGGCACATTGAGGCGCGCGAGCTGCGGGATCGCGTGGCGCAGGCCGTAGCCACCGAAGAGCGCAAGGCCCGCGAACGCGACCGTTTGGATGAGATCGAGCTTCATGCGACGGAGGATACCTTCATCCGAGCAGGGATTCGCGCCGGTAGAGGCGGCCGGCGAGCCAGGCGAACGCCCCGCCGAGCGCGAGGCTCGATGCGACGGAGACGAGCGCGTAGAGGGGCGTGATGGCGTCCCCGCGCAAGAGCGCCGTGATCAGGAAGTGCTGGCCGAGCGACGGCACCGCCATCAGGCCGAGGCTCGGCTGCAGGTCGGCGAGGCCCACGAACACGATCGGCAGCGTCGGCACGAGCATCACCACGCCGAGCCAGGTCTGCGCCTCGCGGTAGCTTCGCGTGAATGAGGCGACCACTGTCATGAGGCCGGCCGCGGCGGGTGCGAGCGGTGCCGTGGCGAGGATGATGCGCGCCACGACACCCGCATCGAGCCGGGCGGACATGCCGAAATTCTCGAGCGCCACGAAGCGCAGCGCCACTGCGCAGGCGACCATCGTGAGCACGAGCGACAGCAGCATGAAGGTCGCGGAAGCGGCGATCTTGCCGTAGATCAGCGCCTCGCGGGGCACGGGCGTCGCGAGCAGCGGCTCGAGCGAATGGCGCTCGCGCTCGCCCGCGGTGGCGTCGATCGCGAGGTACAGGCCGCCAAGGATCATCGCGAGCAGCACGAGATAGCTCAGCATGCCGAGTACCGTGACCGAGCGGCTCTGCGGCGTCGATACGTCGATGTCCTGGACGGCAATTGGCGCCTGCAGCAGCGGATCGACACCGCGCGCCAGCAGGCGCAGGCGCGCGATGCTCGCCCCGTACTGGGCGATGAGCGACCGGACGCGCGCGCCGTCGCGATCCGTCCGGCTGGCCGAGGCGTCGCTGTAGAGCAGCAGCGGCGCCGGCCGCGCCCCCTCGAGCCGCGCGGCGAAATCCTCCGGGATCGACAGTACGAGCGGCCAGGCGCGCGTGAGTACGGCCTGGCGGGTGGCTGCCTCGTCGAGGGTCACGCGGCGCACGTCCACATTGCGCGCCTCGAGCCAGGCGACGAGCTGCGGTGCGCGCTCGGCATGGCGGATGGCGAGGCTCAGGCGCTGGTCTGCTTCCTCGGCGGTACGCTGCACGAGGAACTGCAGGGAAGCGGCGAGGATCAGCGGGCCGAAGAGCGGGCCGAAGAGCAGCGCCGAGACGAGCGTGCGCCGGTCGCGCAGGCTCTCGCGCACCTCCTTGCGCCAGACGGTGGCCATGGCGGCGAGCGCAGGGCGCCAGGCCATCAGCCGAGCCCCTCGTCCGTGCCGATGAGCTTCACGAAGGCGTCCTCGAGGGATTCGCAGCCCGTGGCCCCGCGCAGTTCGGCCGGCGTGCCGCGCGCCACGACGGCGCCGCGCGCGAGCACGACCACGACATCGCACAGCGCCGAGACCTCCTGCATCACATGGCTCGAGAACAGTACGCAGTGGCCCGCGTCGCGCAGGCGCGCAAGCAGCGCGCGCAGGTTGCGCACCGCCATCACGTCGAGGCCGTTGGTCGGTTCGTCGAGCAGCACGTTGCGCGGGCCGTGCACGAGCGCGCGCGCGAGCGCGGTCTTGATGCGCTGGCCCTGCGAGAAGCCCCTGGCGCGCCGGCTCGCGAAGGACTGCATCTCGAGCCACTCGACCAGTTCGTCGGCGCGCCGCTCGCGAGCGGCGCGTGCCATGCCGTGCAGCTCCGCGAAATAGAGGATGTTCTCGCGCGCCGTGAGGTGCGGGTACAGGCCCGAATCGTGCGTCAGCACGCCGAGCCGCCGGCGCGCCTCGAGTGGCTCGCGCACGGTGTGCGCACCGTCGATCCAGGCCTCGCCGGAGTCTGGCACGAGCACGGTGCAGAGCATGCGCAGGGTGGTCGACTTGCCCGCGCCATTCGGGCCCAGGAGTCCCGTGATTGCGCCGTCCGCGGCGTGCAGCGCGACGCCGCGCACGGCCTGCACGCCATCGAAGGACTTCACGAGGCCCTCGGCCGCGATCATGGTGCCGGCCCCGCCAGCGTCGTGAAGAATGGCATCGGGCGCACGCGCCGCACGCAGCCCGTATCGAGGCCGTTCGCGCTGCCCGTGCGCAGGAAATCCGCGATCAGCCGATCGACGCAGGGCGCGCCAATCTGGCCGTGGCCCATGCCCTCGATGACCACTTGCAGCGAGCGGGTGAGGCCCGCCGCGGCGCGCGCGGCATCGCGCGCGGGTGTCACGGGGTCGGCGCTGCCGGACAACAGCAGCGCCGGCACGTCGCTGCGCAGCGGTGCGTGCAGGTCCGCGTCCAGCGCGCCGCGCGGCCAGGCGCGGCAGAGCGCCGTGAGGCCGTCCAGCTGTTGCGTGCCGATGAAGGTCGCGGCGAGCGCCGCGCGATCCGCGCGAGCCTCACCGAACCACGGTGCGTCTTCGGTGCAGACGACGCTGTGGTGCATCCCATAGGCCATCTGGCCCCCGAGGGCATCGCTCATCAACAGGTACTGCGCGGCGAGCGGCACGAAATTGCGATGCATGTGCGCCTCGTGGAGCGCGAGCGGCAGCAGTGCGGCCTGCTCGGCGCTGTAGGTCGACAGGCGCAGCACCGTCGCGAGATGCGCGACGCCGAACTCGAGCGCGAGTCGCTCGCCGGTGCGCGGTGCCGGCAGCAACACGGCGACGGGCTGCGCGGAGAGCTGTGACCGCAGTCCGCGATAGTGCACGGCGGGGTCCCCGAACGCCTTTCGGCAGTCCGGGTCGGCGGCGCAGCGCGCGAGCACCTGGTGCAGTGCCGCTTCGGCATCGAGCGCGATGTCAGGGCCGAGGATGCGCTCGGGCGGCACGACGCCATCGAGGATCACGGCGCGCACCCGGGCACCGTGGTGGCGCAAGTATTGCTGCGCGACGCGCGTGCCGTAGGAGACGCCGTAGAGATCGATGCGCCCGTAGCCAAGGGCGCGGCGTACCGCTTCGAGATCGCCCACCGCGACGCTCGTGGTGTAGAAGCGCGCATCGGCGTGGGTCGACACCTCCTCCAGGCAGCGGCGGGTGAGCGCCTCGATCTCGCCTTCACCAGCATTGAGCATGGCCTCGTCGTCGAGCGCGCAGCGCAGCGCGTTCGAGCGCCCCGTGCCGCGCTGGTCGACGAGGATGATGTCGCGGTCACGGTTGACCCGCGTGAAGGCCGGCGCGACGCCCGCATAGAACTCGCTCGCGGCGGCGCCGGGGCCCCCCGCCAGGATGAAGAGCGGATCGCCGGCCTTGCGGGCGCTGACCGCCGGCACGCGAGCCACGAAGAGTTCGATCCTGCGACCCTCCGGATGACCGGCGTCCTCGGGCACGTTGATCCGCGTGCATTCGGCGGCGACTGAGGCGATTCCCGCCGGATGTTCGATCCGGCAGGGGGAGAAGGCGATCGCGCCCGGTGCCGCAATCACGGCGGCTGGCGCCGCCAGCAGGAGCGCCAGCGCCCAGATCAACACGGGCGGGCGTCTCAAGCCAGTCGCGCGCCTCAAGCCGGTCGGTGGATGGCCGTCATCCCGCCAATATGCCGTACAATGGGCGTTCGGCATCAAGCCCTTGAAGCCTATGGAAATCTTCGACGTCATCGTAGTGGGCGGCGGTCACGCCGGCACCGAGGCCGCGCTCGCCGCGGCCCGGATGGGCCGGCGCACGCTGCTGCTCACGCAGGCCATCGAGACGCTCGGCGCGATGAGCTGCAACCCGGCGATCGGCGGCATCGGCAAGGGTCATCTCGTGCGCGAGATCGACGCACTCGGCGGCGCGATGGCGCGTGCGATCGACCGGGCCGGCATCCAGTTCCGCACGCTGAACGCGAGCAAGGGCCCGGCGGTGCGCGCCACGCGCGCGCAGGCCGATCGCGTGCTGTACCGGCGCGAAATCCGCACGCGGCTCGAGAACGAGCCCAACCTCTCGATCTTCCAGCAGGAAGTGGCGGACCTCGTGGTCGAAGGTGCGCGCGTGCGCGGTGTCCTGACCGCGACCGGCATCGCGTTCGCGGCGCGTGCCGTGGTGCTCACTGTAGGCACCTTCCTCGGCGGCCGCATCCATGTCGGGCTCGACAACTACCAGGGCGGGCGCGCGGGCGATCCGCCGTCGAATCGCCTCGCCGCGCGCCTGCGCGAGCTGCCGTTTCGCGTCGGTCGCCTGAAGACCGGCACGCCGCCGCGCATCGACGGGCGCACGATCGACTTCTCGCGCCTGGCGGAACAGTGGAGCGACGATCCCGCGCCGGTGTTTTCGTTCCTCGGCCGCGCGAGCGAGCATCCGCACCAGCGTCCCTGCCACATCACCGCGACCAACGAGCGCACCCACGAGATCATCCGCGCCGCGACCGACCGCTCGCCGATGTTCACCGGCGTGATCGAGGGCGTGGGGCCGCGCTATTGCCCGTCGGTCGAGGACAAGGTCTTCCGCTTCGCGGGCAAGGCCTCGCACCAGATCTTCCTCGAGCCCGAGGGCCTCGACACGCACGAGGTTTACCCGAACGGCATCTCGACCAGCCTGCCGTACGATGCGCAGGTCGGGTTCGTGCACACGATCGCGGGGCTCGAGCGAGCGCACCTCACCCGCCCCGGCTACGCAATCGAGTATGACTATTTCGATCCGCGCGACCTTGCGGCGAGCCTCGAGACGAAGGTGCTCGCGGGCCTCTATTTCGCCGGCCAGATCAACGGCACGACCGGCTACGAGGAAGCCGCCGCCCAGGGGCTCGTGGCGGGCATCAATGCCGCGCGTGCGGCGCGCGACGAAGCGCCATGGTTGCCGCAGCGGGGCGAGGCCTACCTTGGCGTGCTGATCGACGACCTCGTCACGCGCGGGGTGACCGAGCCCTATCGCATGTTCACGAGCCGCGCCGAGCACCGCCTGCTGCTGCGCGAGGACAATGCGGACCTGCGGCTCACGCCGCTCGGCCGCGACCTCGGCCTTGTCGACGATGAACGCTGGGCCTTTTTCGAGGCCAAGCGCGCCGCCACCGACGCCGAAGTCGCGCGCCTCGAGGGCACGCGCGTGCGCGGCGTGACGGCCATGGACCTGCTGCGCCGGCCGGAGATGAGTTACGAGGCCGTGCTGGCGCTGGCGGGCGCGCCCGAGGCGCAGGCAGACGAGCGGCTCGCGCGCGAAGTGGCGATGCAGGTGACGGTGCGGGCGAAGTACGCGGGCTACATCGAGCGCCAGCACGCCGAGATCGAGCGCCAGCGCGGCAGCGAGGAGCTGAGCCTGCCCGCCGACCTCGACTACCTCGCGATCGGCGGCCTCTCGAACGAAGCGCGCCAGCGGCTCGCGGAGGCGCGCCCCGGCACGCTCGGGCAGGCCGCGCGCATCCCGGGCATCACGCCCGCGGCGATCTCCATCCTGATGATCCACCTGAAGCGGCGTGGGCGCGCGGCCTAGCCTGCCGTCTCCCCGTGGCGCGATGCCTGCGGCCACGCTCGCCGCCGCCCTCGCGGCCGGCGCATTGCTCGCCGGCGCGCTCGGCGGTTGTGCGCGCGAGCCCGCCTCCGCGACCGCCCACATCCTGCTGCGCGGCAACGGCCCCGAGCCCGACTCGCTCGATCCGCAGAAGGCGCGCACGGTGGAGTCGCACGCGATCCTGCGCGACCTGTACGAGTGCCTGACTTCACTCGGGAAGGACGCCGGCACGGCACCGGGCGTCGCCGAGTCCTGGGAGGCCAGTCCCGACGGGCTGGCATACACGTTCCACCTACGCAACAATGCGCGCTGGTCGAATGGGGATCGTGTCACCGGTGATGACTTCGTCTTCGCGTTGCGCCGCCTGGTCGACCCCGCCACAGCCTCACAGTACGCACAGTTCATCGACGTCGTCGAGAACGCCTCGGCCATCGTCGCCGGCCGCATGGCGCCCTCGACCCTCGGCGTCAGGGCACCCGATGCCGCCACCGTGGTGGTGCGGCTCGCCACGCCGGCACCCTACCTGCCGGGCCTGCTGTCCTTCCCGTCCACCTGCCCCGTGCACCGCCCGACGCTCGAGAAGGAAGGGACCCGGTTCACGAAGCCCGGCGTCATGGTCTCGAACGGCGCCTTCGTGCTTGCCGCGTGGGTGCCGGGCGACTCCATCACGGTGACGCGCAACCGCGAGTACTGGAACGACGCGGCCACGCGCCTCGATGGCGTGAAGTACCTGCAGATCCCCGACGAGAGCGCCGAGTTCACCCGCTACCGCGCCGGCGACCTGCACATCACGGCCGTGGTGCCGCGCGGCCAGTACGACATCGTGCAGCGGGACTACGCCCGCGAGTTGCACGTTTCGCCCCAGTTGAGCACGTACTACTACGGCTTCGCGCTCGACCGCGCGCCCTTCAAGGACGCACCGGGCCTGCGCCGCGCGCTGTCGCTCGTGATCGATCGCGAGCAGCTCGCGAAAGTCGTGCTGCGGGTGGGGGAACTGCCGGCCCACGGCTGGATACCCCCTGGCGTGCACGAGTACAGCTCGCAGTCTTTCGACTACGCCGCGCGCCCGATGGCCGATCGCATCGCCGAAGCACGCCGGCTCTATGCTGCGGCGGGCTACAGCGCGGCGAAGCCGTTGCGCTTCGAGCTGCGCTACAACAGCGGCGAGGTGCACAGCCGCCTCGCCGTCGCGATTGCGGCCATGTGGAAGGACGCGCTCGGCGCGGACGTGCGGCTCACCGCCGAGGAGTTTCGTTCGCTGATGGCCGACATCGACGCGCGCGACGTCGAGATGTTCCGCATGAGCTGGAGCGGCGACTACAACGACGCCTACACCTTCCTGCAGTACCTCAAGGGCGGCTTCGGCATCAACCTGCCGCGCTATGCGAATCCCGCCTACGACGCGCTGCTCGAGCGCGCCTCGGCGACCGTCGATGGTGCCGCACGCCGCGCGCTCCTGGAGGAGGCCGAGCGCACGCTGCTCGCCGACACGCCGCTTCTGCCGCTCTACTTCTACGTCAACAAGCACCTCGTGAGCCCGAAGGTCGAGGGCTGGTACGACAACGTCCTCAACGTCGTCTACAGCAAGGATCTCGCGCTGCGGCGGTAGGGGCGCCGGGCCCTCCTTCAGAGGCGTTCTAGATTGCGCGCCGACGCGCCCACCACGGCATCGAGGACGACCGAGCGGTCAAAGGTGACGAGCTTGCCTCCACGCGCGGTGGCAAGGGCGAGCAGGTAGACGTCGGTCACCCGGCCTGTGCCGTGAATGCGCGAAGGGTCGATGTGCCTGCCATCGAGCAGGCTCGAGTCATCCGGCCAGAAGGTGTGCATGGGGTGTGCAGTCGCCTCGGCGAGCCGTCCGACGACCACGGATACCGGCTGCGCATTGGGATAGCGCGCGTGCGAAAGAATGCGAATGCAGCCGTTCTGGGTGATTGGGCAAGATGCCCATCCGGCCCTGCCTTCGCGAGTCAGCCAGTCGCGGGCCGTTCGGTGGTGCACGTGATCGGCGTCGAGTAGCGCGATCAATATGTTGACGTCGAGAAGTGCGCGCATCGGAAGATGGGGAGCGCGTCAGTACGCGTCGTCTTCGCGCAGCCGATCGATCAGGGAATCGGTGATCACGGTGCCCCGGGACGGGAAGGCGCGAAAACCGTAGATCGCTGCGGATTGTTCGACACCACCGACGGGTGTGGCTGCGGGCTGCGTCAGCGCCTGGCGCGCCAGTGTCGAAATGACGTCGCCGGCAGTCGTCCGATCGCGCCTGGCGATCTCCTTCGCAGCCTGGAGGACGTCGTCCGCGATGTCGAGAGTGGTGCGCATGCATCAGATGCTATCACATCTTATTGAGTCATATACGCAGCAATCAGCTCGAATCGTGCGATGATTTATTTATCCACAGTGACTATATGCGGGGCTAAACAGCGGAGCCCTTAACGGGGCAAAACAAGGCGGTCAACGTGCGCGGAGGTAGACCCAGGCCTCCTTGCCCGAGGCGAGCGTCGCCCTGACGCGCTCATAGTGCGCGGGCGCTTCGTAGCGATCGAGCGTCGCGAGGTCACTCTCGGTGACCTCAAGGGCCAAACCGCGAACGCGATGCGCTGGCAGTCCGGTTGGGCGCACGTTGGCGTGCACCGCCTTGCCCGTGAGCGCAACGAAAGCGGGGTCGGTCACCCCGATCGTGGTGAGCTGGTAGCCCACCAGTTCGTCCTCAGCGCCCGGCAGGGCGCGGCCAAGTGTCGATCGCTGGACCTCCGGGTCCCGGAGCGTGCCGTATGAAAAGACCCACGCCATGGCGCAACGAGTCCGCCGCCCGGGGCGGCATCGCACCGCCTACCGCTTCTGCCCCGCGAGCCACCCTTCCATGTGCGCCGACAGGATGTCGAGCGGTACCGGCCCGGTCGCGAGCACGGCGTCGTGGAAGGCGCGGATGTCGAACTTGTCGCCGAGCGCGGCCTGCGCCTCGCGGCGCAGGTCGAGGATGCGCAGTTGCCCGATCTTGTAGGCGAGTGCCTGCCCCGGCCACGCGATGTAGCGGTCCACCTCGTTGACGATGTCGGCCTCCGACTTCGCGGCGTTCGCCTTGAAGTAGTCGATGGCCTGCTGGCGGGTCCATTTCTTCGCATGGATGCCGGTGTCGACGACCAGGCGCACCGCGCGCCACATGTCGTAGGTGAGCTGGCCGAACTTGGCGTACGGGTCGTCGTAGAGGCCCATCTGTTCGCCGAGGCGCTCGCTGTAGAGCGCCCATCCCTCGACGTAGGCCGTGAAATCGCCGTTGCGCCGGAAGAGCGGCAGGCTCTGGTCCTCCATGGCGAGCGCGACCTGCAGGTGATGGCCCGGCACGGCTTCGTGCACGGTGAGCACCGGCATCTCGTATTTCGGCCGCACCTCGGGGCGATACAGGTTCACGTAGTAGTAGCCGGCACGGCTGCCGTCGAGGGCCGGGCCCTGGTAGTAGGCGGTGGTCGTGTCGGGCGCGCTCGTCATCGGGATCGGGCGCACGCCGTACGGGGTGCGCGGCAGCTTGCCGAAGAACTTCACGAGCTCCGGGTCGATGCGCTTGGCCATCGCCGCGTACGCCTCGAACAGCTCATCGCCCGTCCTGTAGTAGAACTGTGGGTCGGTGCGCAGGAAGGTCAGGAATTCCTCGAAGCTGCCCTTGAAGCCGACCTGCTTGATGACGCCGTCCATTTCGGCGCGGATGCGCGCCACTTCCCGCAGGCCGATCGCGTGGATCTCCTCGGGCGCCATGGTCGTGGTCGTGTGGAACGCCGTTCGGTTGGCGTAAAAAGCGGGCCCGTCGGGGGTGTCCCAGATGCCGTCCGTCACGCGGCTCGCCGGCAGGTACTTGTCGCGGAAGAAGGTGTCGAGGCGCTTGAACGCCGGGATCACCTGCTCGTCGATCGCGCGGCCGGCGGCGCCGATCAGCCGCGCGCGGTCCTCGGCGCCAATGCTGTCGGGGAAGCGCTTGAAGGGCTCGAAGAACGGGCTGTCCTCGGCGCTCTCCGGGATCTGCTTCGCGAGTTGGGCCGGGATGCGCTCCATGATCGAGCGCGGCTGCGTGCGCTTCTCGCGGATCGCCGTCTCCATCAACGCGATGTTCTGGTCGATGTACGCGCCCATCTTCGTCAAGCGTGAGATCCAGGCCTCGTAGTCCGCGACCGTGGCGAAAGGCAGCAGTTCGGCGAGCTCGCTCGAAGTCTGCACGCCGTCGCGCGGGCGGATCACCTCGTAGAGCCACGGCTTGTACGGCCAGGCGTCGAGGCGGCGCTGGAAGTCCTGCGCGAAGAGGTCGTAGTTCAGCTGGTCGGCCTTCGGCAGGCCCGCGCGCGGGATGGCCTTCAATTGCGCCAGCGTTGCCTCGTAGCGCGCCCGGTGCGCCTTGAAGGCCGCGGGCGACAGGTCGGGCCAGTCGGCCGAGAAGCGGTGATCGCCCAGGTAGTCGGCGAAGGTCGGGCTATCGCGAAGGTCCGCTTCCCAGGCCGAATCGAACAGGGCCTGCAGGCGCGCGTCGGCGGCGTGGGAGGCGAAGGGGACCGCGATCAGGCTCGCGGTGAGCAGCATGATGGCGTGGCGCATCCGCCGGATTGTAGACCATGCCCTACTCGAGCCGCAGGTGCCCCATGCTCGGCCGGAAACGCAGGTGAACGCGGTGGCCGTACTCGATCTCGCGCGATACGAGGCGCACGCCGGCATCCTTCAGGTATTCGCCGATCAGAGCGAGCACCGCGTCGGCCGCGAGCCGCGCGGGTTCGCCGGCCTCGACGCTTGCGGCGATCTTGCCCTGTATGTCCACCCCCCTTTCCATCGCCGAGCGGAAACGCTCGACGCAGCGGTCGAGCAGCAGCAGGTCGGAGGCAAGGGTGCGGTCCGTGACGTCCGTCTGGCTCGAGCCGCGGGCGATGAAGCGCAAGTGCAATAGGGCACCGTGTTCCTCGACGGCGTCGTAAAGGCATACGGCGAGCGTCGCCTCGAGCGTGGCCGTGAACAGGACGTCATCCTCCGCGACCTCGAAATGGTCGGGCGGCACGTCGACAGTGCGGGGATCGGGGTGCAACACGGCGCCATGGTGCGGGTTTCCCGCCGGCCGGACCTTGAACTGCATCACGGCCGGCACATGGCTAGAATGGGCTTGGCGGCGGGCTGCCGCCGTTTCGCGACACAAAGAGAGGTCCCATGCTCGACATCGGGGTTCTGCCCGTCATTCTCCTGGTCGCGATCGTCGTCGTCGCCTCCAAGGCCTGGCTCACCGTGCCGCAGGGCTACGAATTCACGCTCGAGCGTTTCGGGCGCTTCAAGACGTCCATGGGCCCGGGCTTCCATTTCATCGTGCCGTTCGTCGAAGCGGTCGGTCGCAAGATCAACATGATGGAACAGGTGCTCGACGTGCCGCGACAGGAAGTGATCACCAAGGACAACGCGATGGTGAGCATCGACGCCGTCGTGTTCTTCCAGGTGCTCGATGCGCCGAAGGCCGCCTACGAGGTCGACAACCTGCGCCTCGCCATCATCAACCTCACGATGACCAACATCCGCACGGTCGTCGGCTCGATGGACCTCGACGAGACGCTGTCGAAGCGCGACGAGATCAACCACCGCCTGCTGAAGGTGGTCGACGACGCGACCACGCCCTGGGGCATCAAGGTCACCCGCATCGAGATCAAGGACATCCAGCCGCCCGCCGACCTCGTCGAGTCGATGGCGCGCCAGATGAAGGCTGAGCGCGACAAGCGCGCCAACATCCTCGACGCCGAGGGCTTCCGCCAGGCCGCGATCCTCAAGGCCGAGGGCGAGAAACAGTCGGTGGTGCTCGCCGCGGAAGGCAGCAAGGAGGCGGCGTTCCGCGAAGCCGAGGCCCGCGAGCGGCTCGCACAGGCCGAAGCGCGCGCGACAACCATGGTGTCGCAGGCGATCGCGCAGGGCGACGTACAGGCCATCAACTACTTCGTCGCGCAGAAATATGTCGATGCATTGAAGGAATTCGCCACCTCGCCCAACCAGAAGGTGATGTTCCTGCCGATGGAAGCGAGTGCGCTGATCGGCACGATCGGCGGCATCGCGGAACTCGCGAAGGACGCGATGGCGAAGCAGGGCGCCGCTGCGCCGCCGGTGAAGCGGCCATGAAGGCATTCCTGATGCAGCTCGAGTGGTGGCATTGGTGGATCGCCGCCGCCGTGCTCGCCGCGCTCGAGACCTTCATGCCGGGCGCCGTCGCGATCTGGTTCGCGGTGTCGGCGGCCGTCGTCGGTGCGCTGGTGCTCATCATTCCCGTGCCCTGGCAGCTGCAGCTCGTGCTGTTCGGTGCGCTCGGCATCGCCGCGATCGTCGCGTTTCGCAGCTACGTGAAGCGCTCGCCGCAGGAGTCGGCGCAGCCGGGCCTGAACCAGCGCGGCACGCAATACGTCGGCCAGGAGCTCACGCTCGTCGAGCCGATCCAGCAGGGTTTCGGCAAGGTGCGCGTGGGCGATACGGTGTGGAAGGTTGCCGGGCCCGACCTGCCGAACGGCGCGCGCGTGCGCGTCACCGGCGTCGACGGCGCCGTGCTCACCGTGGCCGCGAGCGACAGGGAAAGGCCATAAAGAGGGGAGGATCGCCATGCTGGTACGCCATGTGCTCGAACGCAAGGGTCACGCGACCCATTCCGTCGACCCCGATACCACCGTCCTCGATGCCCTGCGCAAGATGGCCGAACACGAAGTCGGCGCCCTGCTCGTCATGAAGGCCGACAAGGTGCTCGGCGTGCTCTCCGAGCGCGACTACGCCCGCAAGGTGGCCTTGCTCGGCCGCGCCTCGAGCGATACCAGGGTCTCGCAGATCATGTCGTCGCCCGCCGTGACCGTCACGCCGGAGGACACCATCGACGCGTGCATGCGCCTCGTGACCGATAAGCGCATCCGCCACCTGCCCGTGCTCGACAAGGGGCGGGTGGTCGGCGTGCTGTCGATCGGCGACCTCGTCAAGTCGGTGCTCGGCGAGCAACGCGAGACGATCGAGCAACTCGAAGCGTATATCAGAAGTTGATGGCGAACAGCGAACGGCCAACGGCGCGCAGCCAGACGCGCGTGCGCCTGCTACTCGGCTCGATGCTGGGACTTGCGCTGCTGGTCACGCCGGCCGCGGGGCTGGCAAGGGCGACATGCGGGCAGCCGTGGTCCTGCGAGGGTGTCGCGCGCATCGTCGCGATCGGCGACGTGCATGGCGCGCTCGCCGAGTACGGGTCGATCCTGCGGGCGAGCGGCATCATCGATGCGGCCGGGCATTGGGCGGGCGGCGAGACTTACCTGGTCAGCACCGGCGACCTGATCGACCGCGGGCCCGAGTCGGCGGCGGTCATCGCACTGCTGCGACGGCTCGAAGTCGAGGCTCCCGCTGCGGGCGGTCGCGTGCTCGTGACGCTCGGCAACCATGAGTTGATGAACCTCACCGGCGACTTGCGCTACGTCGCCGCCCCCGACTACGCCGTAGAGGCCCCAAGGGAGAACGCCGCGATGCGCGAAGCCGCCTTCGCGGCGCTGCGCACCCATGGCGACCTCGCGGCGCTCGCGCCCGACGCGGCACAAGCGGCCTTCGACAGGAAATTCCCGCCAGGCTGGTTCGCGCGCCAGCTGGATTTCAGCGCCGACGGCGACGTCGGCCGCTGGTTGCTCGCACGGCCTCTGATGGTGCGCGTCAACGGCATCCTCTTCACCCACGGCGGCCTCCCGCCGGGCTTGATGGCGACAACGCTCGACGCGCTCAACACGACCGGCCAGCACCAGGACCTGCTCGACTACACGGGCGCCTGGCACGCGCTGATCGCCGCCGGCCTGCTCGACGCCGATGTCGACGACGATGCGCGGGTCGCGCAGGCCGAGGAGCGCCTCGCCGCCTACGCGGGTCCCGACCGCGAGTCGTTCGCGACGCTCGTCGCGACCCTGAAGCGCACCGCCGCCTCGCCCGTGCATGACGTCGCGGGACCGCTCTGGTATCGCGGTTCGGCGATGTGCTACAGCGCCTATGAAACCGATACCCTGACGGGAGTGCTCGGCCACCTCGCTGCGTCGGACGTCGTGGTGGGACACACGATCACGGAGACCAAGCGCATCACGACGCGCATGGACGGCCGCGTCACGATGATCGATACCGGCATGCTGCCGGACTACCACGGCCAGCCCTCGGCGCTCGTGATCGAGGGCAACCAGCGCAGCGTGATCTATGCCCGAAACCCCGGTGAGCGCGCGGCGCCCGAGCCCGAGGCGCGCCGCGTGGGAGACCGTCCCGACACCCTCACCGACGATCAACTCGAGCTCCTGCTCGCACAAGCGGCAGTGGTCGCGGATGAGGCGCCGCCGCTGCCGCGTGCGGGTACGCGGCTCCTGACACTGCAACAGGGCGGGACCAAGGTCCGCGCGCTCTTCATCACGGCGCCAGCGGCGGGGCGTTGGCAGCACGAAATCGCGGCCTACCGACTCGACCGGCTGCTCGGCATCGACATGGTGCCGGTGACGATCGAGCGCACGATCGACGGCCAGCCGGGCGCGCTGCAGTTCTGGATCGAGAAGACGGTCAGCGCAGCGGTCGTCGAGCGGGAGCGCGTGCGGCTGCCTCGCTGGTGCAGCCTCGAGCCGCAGTACAACCTGATGCGCGCGTTCGATGCGCTCGCAGGCAGGCCCGCCCGCACCGCGGAAAACGTGGTGATCGGCCGTGAGGATGGGCTGGCGCGCCTGATCGATCACGCCGGGGCATTCCCGGTGGCGCGCCGACTCGACGCCAGCGTCGCGAAGCCGCAGGTCGGCGCCGAGCTCACGCGACGGCTGCGCAGCCTGACGGCGGCGAAGCTCGCCGCGGCGCTGGCGCCCTGGCTCGACCGCTCGCAGCAGAAGGCCCTGCTCGCGCGGCGGGACGCGCTGCTGGCCAACCGCTAGCTGCGCGTCAGAACGCCTTCACCAGGATCGCGACCGAGAGCGCGACGTGGATGCCGGCGAACAGCCACGGCACCAGCAGCTCCACCTTGGTCGTCTGCAGGTACTCGCGCCGCGAGACGGCATTGTCGAGGGCCTTCCACTCGGCGGCGAACGGAGCGAACGGCAACTGGCGCTCCATCGCGAGGATCACGCGGAACTTGCCGGCATTCAACTGGCGGTAGGACAGCACCATCAGCCACCACGCGATGCACATGAGCACCGCGGCGGTCGCCGGCGCCACGACGAGCGTGCGCGAGGTGATCAGGCCTTCCTTCAGCGCGACGGCGAGCGCGCCGACCACCGCCGTGTTCATGCCGACGAAGAATGAATTGGCGAGCATGCGCCGGCTGCTGACGCGGTCGGCCATCTCCACGTACAGCTCGTACTCGCGCAGCGCGTGCAGGCGATAGTCGGCGCCGTAGTCCTTCTGCGGGACCGGCAGCAGCGCCTTCTCGACGTCTTCTTCTGAGCCCGGCATGGGATCTCCTAGTGGGAAGGCAGGTGACGCAGCTTGCGGTCGCGGTTGAGCAGGACCCACGTCGCCTGCTCCGAGAGCGCGGCGCGCCCAAGCGAATAGAGGATCGAGCGCCGGTCGTGGTCGTTCGAGTCACCCTGCAACTGCGCGCGCGCCTCGTCGAACAGGCGGTACATGTAGGCGTACTGGCGGGCGAGCTCCTTGGCCGCGGTCTTCTGCAGCCAGGCCTCGAGGATGCCGGCGACGAGCGGCAGCAGGCCCATCGTCACGACGAGCGGCGTCTTCACGTACGGCACGTGCAGCACGGGGATGAAGCACAGCACTGCGGCGGCCGAAAGGCCGAGGACAAGCGTGGTGGCGCCCGTACCCTCGGTAAGCGAAATCAGGCGGCGGCGACGCTCGCCCGCGCGCCAGAAATACGCGAGCTGGCCGGAGCCCTGCGCCTTCACGGGATCCAGCGTGCCCACCCATGTCTCGAGCGCGTGCTCGATGCCGCCCAGGATTCCGTCGCGGCCCGCGTCGTGCATCTCGAAATCGACCGCGCGCATGGCATTGCTGATCCAGTCGAGCTCGGGGTCCTGGCCGCGCAGGAAGCTCTCGTCGCCGGTGTGCAGGCGCCCCTCGTCCCGCACGCCCGCGACGCGCAGGTAGAACTGCACCCGCAGGCCCTCGCAGAGCGCGCGGAACTCGAGGTGATCGCGGTGCCAGCCGCGACGGTCCGCAAAGCGGCTGAGCGCGATGGTCGTGAGCGCGGCCCCGAAGAACACGTAGATGAGTCCCCACATCGACGGGATCTTGGAATACAGCACGAACGCGCAGCCCATCACCGCGCCGATGCCGTAAGTCCAGGCGGTGACGCGCATCAGCCGGTGGCGATAAAGCGCGGCCAGATGATCCGCGATCGCGATGAGCCGCGCGCAACGCTCCACGGCGGGAGGTGCGCCCACGACCGGCGCGTGCCAGGCAATGTCGCGCGCCTGCCCCGCATCGCGGGCCACGCGATTGAACTCATCGGTGCGATCGAGCACGCGTCGCCGCGATTCCGGCATGGCGTCCTGCAAGGCCGAACGGCCGCCCGCGTACTCGTGCAGGTAGCCCGCCGTGAGCGGCCGATGGCCGTTCGTCGGCCCGCCGTTCACGCGCGCCCGCGATACGAGGATGTGGTAGACGAGGGAATTATCCGCTTCGCCGAGCGCGATATCGCGCAGTTCCGCGGTGGCCGGACGCGCGCCGCCGCGCGAGGCAAAGCGGAAATTGACGACCGCCGCCGTGCCGCCCGGGCTCGCGGCCGGCTTGCCGTCCCAGAGCGCCAGCAGGATGAAGCTGTAGCGCGCGAGGAAGTCGCCCGCGAGCTCGTACAGCGCATCGCGATCGTGGGGCGGCGGGTCGGTGGCGAGATCGACCACCCGCGACACGCCGCGCAGCGCCTCGAAGCGCTGCAGCGCCGCGCCGTCCGAGAACTGCGCGCGGTAGTCATCGAGCGGCAGCGGCAGCAGGAACACGAGCTCGAGCCCGAGCGCCTGCGCCTCCTCGGCGACGAGGAGATCCGCACCCTCGGCAAGCTGCGAGGCGACGATCAGCGGCGTTGCCGGCCAGCGCGCGCGCAGGCCGGAAAGATACGTGCGTACCTGCTCGCGGATTGCGGGGACCTCGTCCTCGACGAGATCGCGATGGCCGGTGACGCCGATGACGAGCGGGATGGCGGCGGGCAGTTCCATGCGGGCGGCGGATCTCCGGTGTCAGTGAGGCAACCGGGCGAGGCGTTCCTCGAGGTCGCGCGTGTAGTATCGCCCTTCGCCGAAGCGTTTGCGCACGATTGGCAGCGCTGCCGCAAGCAGCTTGCGGGCCTCGGGGTACTTCTTCTCGGCGGCGTAGGTGGTGGCGAGCACCGCGTCCTGAAGCGCATAGCGCCAGGCTTCGTCGGGCATTTCCCCGGGCGGGTACTGCTTTTCCAGCAGCGCGCGCGCGCGGGCAAGGAGTTGCTCCGCCTGCGGGGCTCGGGCGGTTTTCGCGTAGACGTCCGCGAGGTTGGTCAGCACCTGGTCGAGCATCCAGTGATTCTGCTTCTCGGCAATGCCCCGCGCCTCGTCGAGCATCTCTTCGGCCTCGCCGTAGTCACGGCGGGCGATGCGGATCATCGCGAGGCTGTTGAGCGGGAGTATGAAATCGTCGTGGCCCGGGGGCTTCGTGCGCCGGCGCATATCGAGTGTCTGCGTGAAGTACGGCTCTGCTTCATCCGGCTTGCCGCCGATCAGGAGGCTTCGACCGATATTGTTGGCGACAGAGGCAACTTCCGGGTGGTCCTTGCCGGCCCACTTTTCGGAGATCGGCAGGCATTCCTTCCATATCTTGGCGGCCAGGTCATAGCGACCGGTCTGGTAGTAGAGTGCCCCCAGGTCGTTCAGGCTGTCGGCCACCTTCCAGTGATCCGGGCCGAGCTTGCTTCGCCGGATCGCGAGGCTTCTGGTCATGAGCGGCTCGGCGTCCTGGTAGCGCCCGGCAAAATAGAGCGTACTCGCGAGTCCCTGCAGCGTCTGGGCCGATTCGAGGCTATCGGGGCCGAAGAGCCGTTGGTCGATGCCCAGGGCTTCGCGATAGGCCGATTCGGCCTCAGGGTCCGCCCCGAGTTGCGAAAGCGAATCGCCGAGGCCATTGAGGATGGAGGCCACCATCGCGTCGCCCGTCGGCGCCAGCTGGCGCGCACTGGCGAGGGCTGTGCGGAACTGCTTCTCCGCGTCCTCATACTGGCCGTCGAGATACAGGGCCGCTGCGAGCGCATTGCGGGTCTCTGTGGTCGAGCGTGCGGCGGCACCGGCGAGCTTCTCGCGATCGCGCAGCGCATCCCCGAGGACCTCCTTTGCCGGTGCGGGCAGGCCGAGTCCGGTATAGGCCCTGCCCATGGCGGTCATCAGGCTCGAACGGACCGCCGGCCGGTCGCGCAGCTGTCGTTGCACGTCCTGTGCGCCCCGATCGAGCATCTCCCGGACCGTAAACTGGTTCGCCCGCGCCTCGGTGGGGTCGGCCAGGGTGAAGAGCGAAACCATGAAGTCCATGGTTTCCCTGGTCGTCGAGGCCTCGGTCTCGGCGCGCTGCTTCTGCGTGGTCGCGAGGTAAGCGGCCGCCGAAGCCGCGATCGCCAGCATGGCGAGTCCCGTGATCGCACCGGTGCGCAGGTTGCGGGCACGGCGGGCCCGTGCCTGCGAGGCTTCGATAAGGGCGCCCTCGACCGGCGTCAGTTCCATGCCGGAAGTCACCAGGGCCGTCGCCTCGTCCAGCGATCGCCCAGCCGACAACAGCAGGTCGCGCCGCCGCTTCTCGACGTCCCAGCGGTCGGCGTTCGCGGCGAGGCGGGCCCTTGCACGCAACAGCTCGCGGTTCTCATCGAGCCAGTCGCGCACGCGCGGCCAGTGGCGCAGCAGGGCTTCATGCGCGATGGACACGATGGGCCTGCGCGCATGATCCATTTCCGATACACAAAGGCGCGCGCCAACCAGGGCTTCGATGAGCGCCCGCTCCTCCGGGCTCGCAAACTCGCCGATCATTGCGCTGCGGCGGTTGAAGCCGTCGCCACCGGTGGTTGCCGCGATGAGCCTGCGAAGCACGCTGGGGAGCGCCGCGCGCGCCGACGCGGCAAGTGCGAGAAACACTTCCTCGGCGCGCCTCGCGAGCGCGCCTTCGACCCCGCCGATCTCGCGATAGGCGGCGTGGGTCAACGTGCCATCCGGCGCCCGCCGCTTGTAAAGTTCCTCGAGGGCAAACTCCATCAAGGGCAGCGACTCGGGGCTTGCAACCGCGGCGTCGCGCAGGACCTCGTCCAGTCGCTCGCCGCCTTCGATGCGTGCTTCGAACCGCAGGCCGGCGGCTGCCGCGGGCAGCCGGATCATCTGGCCGACCTCGGCAGCGGTCGGCGCGAGCAGGTCGTACTGCCCGCCACCGGCCTTCAGGGCCACGAGGGCCGGAAACTCCGTCGCGCGCGGATAGAAGTCGCTGCGCAGCGTGGCGACAGCCCAGACCATCCGGGTTTCGACGACGCGTCCGAGTGCGGTGAAGAAGCGCCCGCGTTCCGCGTCGTCCACCCCCTCGTCGGAAAAGACCTCCTCGAGCTGGTCGATCGCGAGCGCGATGCGAGTCGTGCCCCTGGCACGGTCCCGAAGCTGCGCTACCAGGCTTTCCAGTCGCTCGTCGTCCGTTGCGCCGTCGACTGGTTGCAATGTTCCGGACGCGAGCAGTGAGTCAAGGAGGAGGCGCCCAAGGGAACCTGCGCGATCGCGCGGGCGCACCGCCGCCCAGTGCCAGCCGGCGATCCCTTCCACGACGCCAGGCTGCGTGAGCACGGGAAGCAGGCCGGCACGCACGACCGACGACTTGCCGCTTCCGCTTGCACCCAGCACCAGCAGGAAGGCACCTGCCGCACGGTCACGCTGCCGCAGCGCCGCCAGCATGCCGGCGATGGCCGCGGACCTGCCAAAGAACACCGGGGCGTGCTCGTACTCGAAGGCCTGCAAGCCGCGAAAAGGCGAACCCTGACGCCATGAAGCCGTATCGCCACGCCGCGCCCCCACCGCCTCCGGAAACTGTCGCTCTATCAGCTTGCGGAGGTGAACCTCGACCAGCTCTTCGAACTCCGGCGCGGTCCCGAACGGGTGAAAGGCGGCACGAAGCGTACCGTCGGCCTCGTCGTGAAACCACTTCCTGACGAACTCGTCGAGCGCCTGCTTCTGATGCAGGCGTTCGAGGGCCGCGGCCTCCCGGCTCGCGTCGAGGGTCGCAGGTGCCGTCTTGCGATAGACAAGAAGCGCCGGCCAGCCGCGTGCGCGATATCCCGCCAGTGCGTCCTCGAACTCGAACTCCGTGCCGGACGCATAGCGCGCGCCGTCCGGCTTGCGAAAGCTCGCCGGCAGGCGCGTGCCCAGCCGGGACCACAGGATGCAGATCGCCGCGTGGGCCTCTGACGGGTGCGGGAGCTGGTCCTGGAACGACGCGGCGGCACTGAGCGGCTCGTGTTCCCAGAAGACCGGCGCAATGTCGAGGCTGCCCGCCAACTCCGCGCGCAGGCGCTCGATCACCCTGCGCGCGATCAGCCGCTCTTCTGCGACATCGCCCGGCGAGGAGACAAAGATCCGGAAGGTGTCCAACGGGCGCACATTACTGAACGGCTCCGCGCGCGACAATTGCGCGCCGACGAAACCCCGCGCCCCGGTGGATCAGTGCCCCGCCGCGCGTACCCGGCGGCGGCGAAACACCAGGAGTGCTGCAACGCCCGCCAATGCCAGCGAGAGCGAGCCAGGTTCGGGCACGCCCGTCGGCGGCGGCGTGGTGCCTCCACTCAACTGACCCCCACGGAACCTGTAGAAGTAGTCGCCTTCCGCCGCGACCGGGTCGGTGCTGCTGAAGATCGCCTGGCCATCAACCAGGAACGAGCGCTGGACGCCCGGGAAACCAGTCGCACCTTCGACCCCGTAGCGCACATCGAGATCGAAGTCGCCATCGCCGAGGAAATAGATGAATGCCTGCACCGAGTACGACGGGCCTACCGGGCTCCCCGAGTCGTACGACGCCGCGAGGTTGTTCCACCACAGGCGCATCGTCGGGACTGCCGCGTTGATGTCGTAGGGTGCCGTGAACTCCGGTTGGCCTTCCGCGGGGATGCCGACGGAGAAGCCTTCTGTGGAGAAGACGGTGCCCGCATCCGTCGGATTGGTCGACTCGACGACACTCAACCCGCTGATGGGCAGCAGCGAAAACGAGGGATCGCCCGCGGCCCCGCAGCCGCTCGACTGCGAAAAGGAGAACGAGAAATTCGCGAACATGCAGACGAAGCCGTAGTCCGATCCGCCGACGCGCAATGGGTCGTTCTGGCTGAATGCGAAATTGACGTCGTTGGCGGTGCTGCCGTCGTTGTCCGGATCGTAGGAACCCGCGATGTCGAACGACAGCGAGCGATTTGCACCCGCGTCCACCGCGGCCTGGTTGTACAGCTCTATCGTGTTGAAGAGCCATCCCCCACCGCTGTTCTCGAAGGCGCTGGGATCGAAATCGACCTGGATTCGACGTGCCTGCGCTGTCGCGGGAAGCAACAGCGCGGCGGTCGCCGCGAAGATACTGGCCGCTTTCCAGAAAGTCTGTCTCATGACGACACCTCTTGGCCGCGCCTCGTTCCTGCCCAGCACCGGGAAGGCGAGTTCCTAGGACCAAGGTTCCAGCAATTTCGATGCCGTTTGCGGCCCAAGCCTTTGCAATCAATCAAATAGCGGCCCTTGAATGCGACCGGCGACGGCAATCCGGGTTCGCAGTGTAAGATCAATCGACGCGGGCCCGCGGAAATGGGCCGCACTTGGGGGGTGCCATGGACGTCGCCTGCAGGATTTCACGCCGCAGCTTCTGCGCATCCATCCCGCTTGTCTGTTTTTTTGCTGCAGCGCACCCAGCCGACGGCATGTGCAGCCTCGATGACCTGACCGCGCCCGATCTCGTGATCGAAGACGCAAGACCGGTGCGCTTCGAGAAGGACATCACGCGCAAGGCGATGGCGCACACGGCGAGGGCAACAACTCCGTACAAGATCAAGGTGCGCCGCGCCGGCGCGGGCGTCAGCTCCTTCAACAACGAGCCTCGCTATGAACTCGCCGCCTACGAAGTGTCGCGCCTGCTATTCCCACCCGACGAGCAGGTGGTGCCCGCGATCGCACTGCGTTCGGCGCCGCTGGCGCAGTTCAAGGCGATCGATCCCGGCGCGGTCGAAGCCTGGCACGGCACGGATGCCACGTTCTACATGGTGCAATGCTGGCTGAACGGCGCGAAGCCGCACCCGCTCGCGATCGACGGCGCCCGCTTCGCCGCCGATCCGGCGTACGCGCGCGCCATCAGCCGCCTGAACGTCCTCACTTACCTCATCGAGCACAAGGATTCGAACCTCGGCAACGTGATGCTGACGGGTGAGGGCGCCGCGGTGCGCGCCTGGGCGATAGACAACGGCGTCGCATTCGATTCCGAGGAGAGCGACGTCGGCATTTTCTGGAAGGCCCTGCGCGTCGAAGCCGTCGACCGCGCACTGGCTGATCGCCTGCGCGCGCTGTCGCTCGATGAGTTGCGCAGCCGGCTTGCCGTGATCGCGCAGTTCGAGCTGGTCGGCGAGGCCTGGGAGCCGCGGGCACCCGCTGCGAACTTCGACGCGATGCGCGGCGTGAGGCGTCGCGGCGAGCTGTTGCAGCTCGGGCTGACCAACAAGGAGATCGGCGAGCTCGAGCGCCGGCGCGCGAAGCTCGTGCGCCGCATCGACAAGGGCGATATCAGGTTGTTGCCCGACGCATCGTGAACACGGCGGTCGCCGTCGCGCCATCCATGTCGCAGGCGATGATCTCGATGCGCTCCTCGATGGCGCAATCGGCCGGTGCCGTGCCGCTGAGCCGCGCGATCGCCACATCGAATTCGAGCCAGTCAGGCAAGGGCGCGCCGCTCGCAAGGCGCGCTTCGTAGATCAGTACGTCCCCGGGGTCGGGGTCGAAGAAGGTCTCCGCCGCCAGGCGGTGATCGATGGGCCGGCCCGGGAACACCACGAGATCCTCGGGCTGGCGCTGGCGCGATGGCGCGGTGTTGTGGGTCTCGGCGCGCGACAGCGCGGTGTAGCGGCGGCCGATGAGCAGCGCGAGCGCGATCCAGAGCACGCACAAGGACGCATTCAACAGCGCGAAGCCACGCGTGCCGAGGTCGAGCCAGTGCAGTCCCGCGTACACGACGCCCGCCTGCAGGATGTCGCCGAAGCGCCAGAAGAAAGTGTCGACAGTTGTCTTGCCGTCGAACTTCTCCGCAAGGCTCGTCGGCAGGTAGAGCGCCTGCTGCGTGGTGTTCATCAGCGAGTAGTTGGTCGAGCTTTCAAGGATCTTCGCGGCGTAGATCATGCTGAAGGCCGGCACGAAGGCGATCGCGCCGTAGACGAAGAGCGCGATGAATGGCAGCACGAGAAGTGCGCCGCGCACCCCGATCAGCCGGTAGATGCGTGACACGAGGAAGGCCTGAACCAGCACGCCGGCGAGCGTCACCCAGAGCTGGAAGCGCGCGTAGAGCGAGCCGATGATGGCCTCGCGCCCGGTGAGCGCCGCGCTGGCGCCGGCGAGTGCATCGGCACGCGCCTTGATGAGCGCCGCGAGCAGGTAGTCGCCGGTCGAGCCGATGCAATTGAGCAGCACGACGAACAGGGCGACCAGCAGCAGGTAGCGGCTGCCGAACACGACCTGGAAGCCGCCGAGCACCGAGCCCACGCGCTGCGATGCCGGATCGGGTCCGCCCGGCGGGCGTGACGCAGGCGGAACCGCATCGACTTCGGGCGAGATCAGCGCGATGCTTGCCGTGAGGAGGACGGCGCCCAGGAGCAGCAGCGGCAGCGGGCCGAGTCGCGCGATCAGCAAATCGGTGACCTGTGCGCCCGCGAGCGCGCCGAGGGTCGATCCGAGCATGATCGCGGGAAAGAGCCGTTGGCCGCTCTTCGTGTTGAAGTGGCTTGCAGCAAGTGCCCAGAACTGCGCCACCACCATCAAACCATACACGCTGACCCAGATGAAGAACGCGATGCCGAACCAGTGGCTCGAGCGGAACGGGTAGGCGAGCGCGAAGGCCAGGATGTTCACCGCGAAGAAGGCGCTGATGGCGCGCACCAGGCGCCGGCCGTCGATGCGACGCCGGACCGCGCTGTAGAGCGGCACGAGCAGCATCAGCAGCAGGCCGTTGGCCGCCACCGCGTAGCTGCGCACTTCCGCGGCGGCGCCCGCGAGCAGGAAGGACTCGCGCAGGGCCTTCAAGACGTAATAGGAAGCCATGACCAGGAAGGCGTGCGAGGCGAAGAGCGCAATGCAGCGCCCCTCGCCCGCGCGCACGCGGGTGAGGACCTGCACGGCCCGCTCGAAGGGCGAGTATCCCGCCACTGCCGCCATCAGGACCCCCGGAGGCCACGGGAGAAGAGCTTAGGGCCACGGGGCGCAAGCGTCAGCAGTTTTCTGCGCTCGCCGCCTACTTCCGCCAGAACGCGGGCGTGAACAGCACCAGCACGCTGAAGATCTCGAGCCGGCCTAGCAGCATTGCAAGGGTGAATACCCAGGTCTGGAAGTCGGTGAATTTCTGGTACTGGGTCGATGGCCCGGCGAGCTCGAGCCCTGGCCCGAGGTTGTTGATCGACGCGACGACGCCGCTGAAGGCCGACACGAGGTCGAGGCCCGAGAGCAGCAGCGTGAAGGTCAGCGTCACGATCGTCGTGAAGTACAGGAAGATGAAGGCCAGCACGGCGTAGACGATGCGCTCGGGGATCACATGGCCGCCGATGCGGATCGGCACCAGCGCCCGTGGGTGCAGCAGCACCTTCATTTCGCGTATCGCGTGCCGCTCGAGCAGCAGCGTGCGGAACATCTTGATGCCGCCGCCGGTCGAGCCGGTGCTGCAGACGATGCAGGAGAGGAACAGCATCCACACCGGCGCGAAGATCGGCCACCTCTCGTAGTCTTCCGTCACGAATCCCGTGGTCGAGGCGACCGAGACGACGCTGAAGGCGACATGGCGCAGCGTCGTTGCGAAGCCCTGGTAGTGGCCGCTCACCCACACCAGCATCGTGATGCCGAAGATGCTCGCGCCGAGCACGATCAGGATCGCCTTCGCCTCGGTGTCGCGCGCGTAAGGCGCGAGGGAGAGCTTCTGCACCGCCATGAAGTGGCGCGAGAAGTTCACGCAGGCGACCAGCATGATCACGATCAGCACGAACTCGACCGCCGCCGAGTGGTAGTAGCCGACTCCCGTGTCATGGGTCGAGAAACCGCCGAGGCCAATGGCCGAGAAGGAATGGCAGATCGCGTCGAACCAGGTCATGCCGGCCGCGTGCAGCGCGAGTACGCCGGCCGCGGTGATGCCCGTGTACACGAGCCACAAGGCCTTGGCGGTCTGGGTGATGCGCGGCGTCAGCTTCTCGTCCTTCACGGGCCCCGGGCTTTCGGCCTTGTACACCTGCATGCCGCCGACACCGAGCAGCGGCAGGACGGCCACTGCGAGCACGATGATGCCGAGGCCACCGTACCAGTGCAGCGCATGCCGCCAGAGATTGACCGAGGGCGGCAGCGAATCGAGGCCGCTCAGTACGGTCGAGCCGGTGGTCGTCAGGCCCGACATCGCCTCGAAGTAGGCATCCGTGAAGGAGAGGCCGGGGATCGCCATCAACAACGGGATGCTCGCCGCCGCCGACATCATCACCCAGGCGAGCGTGACGAGCAGGAAGCCGTCGCGCGCCTTGAGTTCGCGGCGGTAGCGGCGAAAGGCGAGCGCGAGCGCGAGGCCGAGCAGCACGTTGAGGCCGGCCGCGGCGGCGAAATCGGCGAACATGCCATCGCCGGCCAGCAGCGAGCAGACCATCGGCATCACGAAGGTGATCGCGAAGAACGCAAGCATCAACCCGAGGACGTGCAGGACCGCGAACACGGTTCGCTACCGGGGCGCCGCCGTCATGAAGAGCTTCTCCACCTGCTCCACGTGCCGCCGGTCGGCGAGGAAGATGATGACGTGATCGTCCTCCTGCACGACCGTGTCGTCGTGCGCCATCAGCACCTTCTGGTCGCGGACGATCGCGCCGATGCGCGCCCCGTCGGGCAGGGAGATCCCGCCGACCGCGACGCCGACGACGCGGGAGCGGCCGCGCTCGCCGTGGGCGATCGCCTCCATGGCCTCGGCCGCACCGTGCTTCAGCGAGTGCACCCGCACGATGTCGCCGCGCCGCACGTGCGCCAGCAGCGAGCCGATCGTGACGGATTGCGGCGAAATGGCGACATCGATGCTGCCGCTTTCCATCAGCTCGGCGTAGGAGGGCTTGTTGATGAGCGCCATGACCTTCGCCGCGCCGAGCCGCTTGGCGAGCATCGCCGAGAGGATGTTGGCTTCCTCGGAATTCGTCAGTGCGGCGAACACGTCGGCGCTGTCGATGTTCTCCTCGATCAGCAGTTCCTCGTCGGCGGCATCGCCGTGCAGCACGATGGCCTGCTCGAGCACCTCGGAGACATGGCGGGCGCGCTTCGGGTCGCGCTCGATGACCTTCACGTGGTGGGTCTTCTCGAGCATGCGGGCGAGCCGGAAGCCGATGCTGCCGCCACCGGCAATCACGACCCGCCTGGCCGGATTGTCCTCCTTGCGCAATTCGCTCATGACCCGCCGCACCTGGTCGCGTTCGGCGAGGAAGAACACTTCGTCGTCGGCGGCGATGGACAGGTCGCCCGCCGGCTCGAGGCAGCGCCCGTCGCGATATACCGCGACGATGCGCAGGTCGACATCCGGCAGGTGTTCGCGCAGGGCGCTGATCGGCTGGCCGACGAGCGGCGCGCCCGCATTGGCGCGCACGCCGACGAGGCGGACGCGGCCCGCGGCGAAGGTCAGCACCTGCAACGCGCCCGGATAGCGGATCAGCCGGTCGACGTACTCGGTCACGAGCTGCTCGGGGCTGATCCACACGTCGACCGAGATGGCTTCATCGGTGAAGAGCTTCGGGTTGCCGGTGTACTCGGCCGAGCGGATGCGGGCGATCTTGGTGGGCGTGCGGTAGAGCGTGTAGGCCACCTCGCAGGCGAGCATGTTCACTTCGTCGCTGTTGGTGAGTGCGATCAGCACTTCGGCGTCGGCGACGCCGGCCGAGTCGAGCACGGTCGGGAACGAGGCGTTGCCTGCGACGGTGCGGATGTCGAGGCGGCCCTGCAGGTCGCGCAGCACGTCCTGGTTCGTGTCGACGACGGTGACGTCGTTCGCCTCTTCGCGCGAAAGGTGGTACGCGGCCGTACGGCCGACCTGTCCTGCGCCGAGGATCACGATTTTCATGTTGCGGTCACATTGCCTCGAGGTTGGCGTACGCGAGCATGAGCCATTTCGTCCCCTGGCGCTCGAAGTTCACCTGCACCCTCGCCTGCGGGCCCTGTCCCTCGATGCTGAGTACCGTGCCTTCGCCGAACTTCCCGTGACGCACGCGCGCGCCGAGCTTCATGCCGGGCGCCACCGCCTCGCTCGCCGTCGCGCGGCGAGCCGCCTGCGAATGCGAGTACGCGGGCGCCTGCGAGTAGGCCGGCGCGGCAAGGGCGTCGCGCGCATGCGAATGGCCCGCCGGCCGGGCATAAGGGCGGCCGAGCATGATGCGGGGCCGTACCTCTTCGATGAGGTCCTCGGGAATCTCGCTGATGAAGCGCGAGGGCTGGCCGTAGCTGTCGGTGCCGTGCAGGCGGCGCTGCTCGGCGAAGGTGATGTAGAGCTGGCGCATGGCGCGCGTCATGCCCACATAGCAGAGCCGCCGTTCTTCCTCGAGCCCGTCGAGATCGTTGAGCGAGCGCTGGTGCGGGAAGAGGCCGTCCTCCATGCCGCAAAGGAACACGACCGGGAACTCGAGCCCCTTGGCGGTGTGCAGGGTCATCATCTGCACGCAATCCTCCCAGGCTTCCGCCTGGCCCTCGCCCGACTCGAGCGCGGCATGCGCGAGGAAGGCGTCGAGCGGCGGCAACTCGCCCTCGGGCTCGAAGCCGCGCGCGGCGCTGACGAGCTCCTCGAGGTTCTCGACGCGCGCCTCGCCGCGCTCCGCCTTCTCCTTGCGGTGGTGCTCGATGAGCCCGCTGGCATTGAGCACGAGGTCCACCTGTTCATGCAGCGGCAGGGGCGCGGCGTCCGCCGCCATCCGTGCGATCAACTGCAGGAAGCCCGCGAGTGCCGCGCTGGCGCGCGTCGCGAGCGCGCCACCCTTGGCGGCAGCAAGCGCCGCCTGCCACAGCGATCCGCCCGCCGCGCGCGCGGACTGGCGCAGTTCGTCGACCGTCCTTGCGCCGATCCCGCGCGTCGGCAGGTTCACGACCCGCTCGAACGAGGCGTCGTCGTCGCGATTGGAGAGCAGGCGCAGGTAGGCGAGCGCGTCCTTGATCTCCGCCCGCTCGAAGAACCGCAGGCCGCCGTAGACCTTGTAGGGAATGCGCGCGGAGAGGAATGCTTCCTCGAACACGCGCGACTGCGCGTTCGAGCGGTAGAGGATCGCGACTTCGCGCCGTGCCCCGCCCTGCTGCACCCACTCGCGGATGCGGTGCGTGACGAACTCCGCCTCGTCGCGCTCGTTGAACGCCGAGTAGAGCCTTATCGGCTCGCCGTGGCCGCCGCTCGTCCAGAGGTTCTTGCCGAGCCGGCCGCTGTTGTGCTCGATCAGCGCGTTGGCGCCCTTCAGGATGTTGCCGGTCGAGCGGTAGTTCTGCTCGAGCTTGAAGAGCTGCGCCTGCGGCCAGTCGCGGCGGAACTGCTGCAGGTTCTCGACCCGCGCGCCCCTCCACCGGTATATCGATTGATCGTCGTCCCCTACGATGAACGGCGCGCCCTCACTGCCCGCGATCAGCTTCATCCACGCGTACTGGATCGCGTTCGTGTCCTGGAACTCGTCGACCAGCACGTGGCGGAAGCGCGCACGGTAGTGGCGCAGCACTTCGGGCTGGTCGCGCAGCAGCTCGAACGCGCGCAGCAGCAGCTCGGCGAAGTCGACCACGCCGGCGCGCGCGCAGGCGTCCTCGTAATCCTGGTAGAGCTTGATGAGCTGGCGGCGCGTCGGGTCGTTGCCGTCCTTCAGCGCCTTCGGGCGCAGGCCCTCGTCCTTCTGGTGGTTGATGAACCAGGTGACCTCGCGCGGCACCCAGCGCGACTCGTCGAGTCCCTGGCCCTTGAGGAGCTTCTTCACCATGCGCAGCTGGTCCTCGGCATCGAGGATCTGGAAGCCCTGTGGCAGGCCTGCTTCACGCCAATGCAGGCGCAGCAGGCGGTGCGCGATGCCGTGGAAGGTGCCGATCCAGAGCGCGCTGCCCGGGATGCCGAGCAGCCCCTCGATGCGCGCGCGCATCTCGGCCGCGGCCTTGTTGGTGAAGGTGACCGCGAGGATGCTGTGCGGCGAGGCGCCCTCGGCCTGGATCAGCCAGGCCACCCGGTGGGTGAGCACGCGCGTCTTGCCACTGCCCGCACCGGCAAGCACCAGCATCGGGCCGATGGGGCCGGTGACCGCCGCGCGCTGCGCGTCGTTCAGCGGAGAGAGGATCGGGGAGAGGTCCATGGAGCCGCCTATTATGCCGGCGGCACGAACCTTTCATCCACGTAATCGAGCAGCGCCTTCGCGAGGGTGAGGACGAGCGGACCCACGATGAGCCCGATCGCGCCGAAGGCGGTCGCGCCGCCCAGCACGCCGATGAACACGGTCAGCGTGGACACTTGCGCATGGCGCGAGACGAGCAGCGGGCGCACGAAATTGTCGCCGAAGGACACGCCGATGCCCCAGATCAGCATGAAGAGGGCCATGCCCCAGCGGCCGACGGCGGCGAGATAGAGCGCCGCGGGGGCCCAAACGAGCGCCGCGCCGCCCATGGGCAGCAGCGACACGAGCGCGGCGAGCACGCCGAACACCGCGAAGGTCGGCAGGCCCGCGATGGCAAAGCCGATGCCGACGGCGATGCCCTGCAGCAGCGCCGTCGCACCGCTGCCGAGCACCACCGCGCGGGTGACCTGCGCGAGGTGATTGACCAGTTCGGTGCGCCGCGCGGGCTCCATCGGGACCAGGCGGATCGCGCGGGCGGCCCAGGCCGCTCCATCCCGCAGGAAGAAATACAGCAGCACGATCGCGATGCCGAATCCCGCCGCAGTGCCGAGCGCGCCCACCACCACGTTGCCGCCGAGCGCCGCGCCCCACTTGAGGAAGGCCTGCCCGCCCGAGAGCAGCCAGTCGCGCAGCTGCGCTTCGCCGAAGCCGGCATTCGCCTCGAGCCAGGCGAGCGGCTGGGCGATGAGCGGATAGCGGCGCAGTTCGTCGAAGCCGCTGGCACCGACCCTCTGGAACAGGGCCTGCGCACGTGCAGCGAGTTCCGCCGCCTGCGACGCGAACGCGCCGCCGGCGATCGAGAGCGGCACGAGGATCCCGACCGGCGCGAGCACGGTGAGGATTCCGGCCGACAGCCCCGCCCGTCCTTCCAGGCGCCGCGTGAGGCGCGCATGCACCGGGCCCAGCATGAAAGCGAGGAAGGTCGCCCAGACGATCGGGCCAATGAACGGCGCGAGGATCCGGAACAGCAGGTAGCCGACCGCCAGGGCGGCGACGAGCGCAAAGCCACGACGGTAAAACACGGATTCCATGCAGCGATTATGCTATCGGCGGGGAGGCGAAAGCGATGAAGCTCTACGACTATCTCGATTCCGGCAACGGCTACAAGGTTCGGCTGGCGCTCGCCCAGCTCGGGATGGGCTACGACTGGGAGGAGTGCGACATCCTGCGTGGCGCGACCCGCACCCCCGAGTTCCTGGCCCGCAACCCGAACGGGCGCATCCCGACCCTCGAGCTCGACGACGGCACTTTCCTCGCCGAATCGAACGCGATCATCTGGTATCTCGCGGAAGGCTCGCCACTCCTCCCGCCTGATCGCCTCGGGCGCGCGCAGGCGCTGCAATGGATGTTCTTCGAGCAGTACAGCCACGAGCCCTACGTGGCGACGCCCCGCTTCATCGTGAAGCACCTGCCGGCCGATTCGCCGCGCCGCGCCGAACTGCCCGACCGGCTCGAACGCGGGCGCGCGGCACTCGCGGTGATGGAGCGCCACCTCGGCGCCCACCGGTTCTTCGCGGCCGATCGCTATTCGGTTGCCGACATCGCGCTGTATGCCTACACCCATGTGGCCGACGAGGGTGGGCACGACCTGTCACCCTATCCTCAGCTGCGCGCGTGGCTCGAACGGGTGGCGAACCAACCCGGCTACCGGCCGCTCATGGCGCGTCCGGCGCGCCGGGTCGCGTCACCAGCGATTGCGTAGCGCGCGCAGCGCGAGGAAAACTTCGCGCGGGGTCGGCGCTTCGGGCAGTTCAGGCGACACTTCGCGCAGGCGCGCGATGATGAGCGGATTGTGCAGGCGGAAGAAGGCATTGATGTGCTTTTCGTCGCCGAGCGTCGTGACCGGCGCGGCGGCCGGGTCCTGGCGCAGCGCCGCCTCGTGCATCGCGGCGGCATGGGCATTGTCCGGCTCCCGATCGAGCGTGAACGCGAGGTTGCGCTCGAGGTACTCGTGCCCGGGATAGACCCGGGTCGCGTCGGGCAGGCGCGCCAGCTGTTGCGTGAAGCTCTCATACAGTAGCCCGGGATGACCGCCGTGGTGGCAGTTGCCGGCACCTGCATTGAACAGCGTGTCGCCGCAGAAGAGCGCGGGCGAATCGCCGCGCGCATACAGGCAGACATGCGCAAGCGTGTGGCCCGGCGTGTCGAGGCATTCGAGCTCGACGCTGCGCCCGACCCTGACGATGTCGCCCCGGGTGAGGCCCACGTCGACCTGGCCGATGCGGGCGGCGGCGCCCGCGTGGGCCAGCACGCGCGCGCCGGTGGCCGCCCGCAGCGGTTCGTTGCCGCCCGTGTGGTCGCGATGCTCGTGCGTATTCAGGATCTGGGTGATCTCGAGCCCCAGCGCCTTCGCGGCGGCGACGCACTTGCGCCAGTCGAGCGGGTCGATCGCCAGCGCCTCGCCCGTTTCGCCGCACGCGACGAGATAGTGGAAGTTGCGATAGTCGTTGCCGGTCCAGATCCGCTCGATCAGCACGCTGCGCGCCCCTATTTCCCGGCGCCCCGCGCCCGTTCACGCCCTTCGACAGCGGTATCCAGCGGCGCCGTGACCAGCACGCGTGTCCCTCGGCCGGGCACCGAGTCGATCTCGAGCGCGCCGCCGATGATCGTCAGGCGCTCACGGATGCTGTAGAGCCCGAAGCCGCCCTGCTGCGTCGGCAGGAAGGTGAGGTCGGAGACATTGAAGCCGACGCCGGCGTCGGCCACCGTGAGGTGGAGCCGGTCGGCGACGACCTGCATGCGGATCGTCACCGAGCTGGAACGCGCATGGCGAGCGACGTTCTGCAGCAACTGGCGCGCGGCCTGGTACACGAGCACGGTCGTCGATTCGGTCAGCGGCTTGGGCCGCCCGTCATCCTCGAACTTCACCTCGATCCGCTGGCGCCTGGCGAACTCTTCCGTGAGCCAGGTGAGGGCCGCCACGATCCCCTGGTCGTAGAGTCCCGGCGGCAGCAGGCTGGTCATCAGCGTGCGCACCTGCGCGGTCGATTCGGCGATGGTCAGTTCGAGGGCGGCGAGGTCGGGCAGCGGCCGGCCCTGATCGGCCGCCGCACGGATCGCCGCGATGTGCATCTTGAGGCCGACGAGGCTCTGGGCGAGGCCATCGTGCAGGTCGGCCGCGATCCTGCGTCGTGCGCGTTCCTCGGTGACCGTGAGTTCGGTGGCCAGTGCCCGCAATTCCCGCTGTTGCTGCTCGAGCTGGCGCTGCACGGTGCGAAAGTGCGTGATGTCGCGCGCGACGCCCCAGATCCGCGTCAGCAGGCCGCCGTGCACCTCGGTCGACAGCGAGACGAGCAGCGTGCGATCGAGGCCGTAAGGCCCCGGCAGGACGCACTCGACATTCTGCGCCCGCCCCCCCGCGGCGATGGCATCGGGCACCGCGGCGAGGCAATGCTCGAGCCACGCCGGGTGCTGCTCCACGAGCGCGCCCGGCGAGCCGTCGCCGGTCGCCGCGCGGAAGGCGTCGTTCGACTCCGCGACACGGGCATGCTGGTCGAGCCAGCGGCGCTGCTCGATCGGCGCCAGCGAGACGGGCATCGGTCGCGCCAGCTCGAAGCGGAATATCGCCTCCGAGCTGTGTTCGACGAAGGAACGATAGCGGGCATCGCTCTCGCGCACCTGGTCGATCGCCCGGCGCTTCTCGGCGATCGATGCCTGGGCAATGAGCAACGGCGCGACGACCAGCACGAGGTAGGCTTGCAGGTTCAGGATCGGGCCGAACGGCGCATTGGCGAGGCGGCTGAACGGACCCACGCCGGCGAGCGTGCAGCTGATGGACACCGCGGTAACGAGCAGGAGCGCGAAGGTGACGCGCCGCGGGCCGCCGCTCCAGACGATCCAGAGCAGGGCCGCGTAGACCAGGAACGGCGAATCGAGCACGGTCAGGCCGGAGCGACCGCCGTCCGCGAACACGTGCCACAGCACGATCGCCAGCACCGCGAATTGCAGCGACATGGACCTGCGCATGGGCGGCTGCGCGATGCCGGCCAGCCGCAAGCCGCCTTCGGCCCAGGACAGGATCAGCGGTACGAGGACGACCGCACCCAGGAAGCCAGCCATCCACCACGACTGCTGGTTGGCCCAGTACGCGACGGGTATGCGGGTACCCGAAAGCACCAGGGCGCCGGCAAGGCTGCCCAGGAAAGTCGCGAAAAGGAGCAACAGCAACAGCCGGGCGGTCGCGGCAGCGCTTGCGAAGTCGATGCGCGGCCCGACGTAGTGCCTGACGAGGGCGGCCGCCAGCGCGCCCTGGCCCACGTTCACGAGCCCGATCAGGGCCGTCATGCGCGTCGCGCCTGCCCGGAACAGGTTTGCATCGACCAGCAGTGAGACCGCGAGCAACCAGGGCCATGCCCGGCGGGGCGTGAGCAACAGGGCGGCGATCAATGTGCCGCTTGCGGGCCAGAAGGCCGCTGCCGCGCCCGACGGCAGCACGAGCAGCTCGTTGCTGATGGTGATCGCGGCGATATGAACCGGCAGGAACACCGCCGCCACGATGGCTGGATGCCATCGGGATCCGAGAATCGTCCTTGATTCCCCGGGCATGACCTGTTCGTGACCTTCCACCCTTGCACCACCTTGCGTGGGTGCGGGTCATTCGTCAACTGGCAGCGGCGATGCCGCGCAGCCCGAAGGCCGCAATCGAGATGCCGCTCACGATATTGAGCGCGAGGATCCAGCGCGCATCGGCCAGCAGCCGCCTCAGCAGGCTGCCGCCCAGCGCAAGGCCCGCCGCGACGAGGAAGCTTCCGGCGCCGACGGCGACCGCTACCGCCAGCGCCCCGGCGAGCCGGCCGTCCAGCGGCAGTTGTCCCACGAATGAGGCGAATGCGACCAGCGTCAGCGGATTCACGAGCGTGAGCGCGAGGGTGCTGCGGTAGCCGCAAGTGAGCACAACCCGCTGCTCGAGCGGGCGGCGCGCGTTCGCGACCGCCTGTGCCACCAGCCATAGCCCGAGCGCCAGGAGCACGAGCGCGCTCGCGAGGGCGAGGGCCTCGCGCCAGGCCTCCAGGCGCGGCAGGATCGCCGCGCCCGCCAGCGCCGCCATGAGCGCGTACAGCATGTCGGCCGTCGCCGCCCCGGCCGCGCAGGCGAGGCCGGCACCGAGGCCGCGCTCGAGCGCCGCGCGGATGATCAGCAAGGCGATCGGGCCGATCGCGAGTGCCATTGCCACGCCGAATAGAAAGCCCGCGATCCCTGCCGGCATGATGGCTGCGCTCAGGCGCCTGCGGCGATGGCCTGCGTCGTGGGTATGTAGTGATCGACCAGCAGCGCGGCAAAGATCCAGAGCAGCCAGGTCACCGAAAAGCGAAACAGCCGCATCGGCAGTTCCTGCCGATCGGTGAACTTCAAGGCGAGGGCGTAGTACAGGAAGATGCCGTTCAGCACGAGCGTCGTGCCGAGATAGATGAGCCCGCTCATGCCCGTGATGAAGGGCATCAGGGTCACGAGCACGAGCAGCACGGTGTAGAGCAGCACCTGCAGGCGGGTGTAGGCCACGCCGTGGGTGACCGGCAGCATCGGGATGCCCGCGCGCGCGTATTCGTCCTTGCGGGCGATCGCCAGCGCCCAGAAATGCGGCGGCGTCCACACGAAAACGATCAGGAAGAGCAGCAGCGCGTTGGGGTCGATCGAGTTGGTGACCGCCGCCCAGCCGAGCACGGGTGGCGCTGCGCCGGCCGCGCCGCCGATGACGATGTTCTGCGAGGTCGCGCGCTTGAGCCAGGCCGTGTAGATCACCGCATAGCCGATCAGCGAAAAGAAGGTGAGCACCGCCGTCAGCGGGTTCACCAGCAGCCAGAGGACCAGCATCGAGGCGACGCCGAGCGTGCAGGCAAAGGCGAGCGCGCGCGCCGTCGTGATGCGGCCCTTCGGCAGCGGCCGGTTGCGGGTGCGGGCCATCTGCTCGTCGATGCGCTGGTCGAGCACATGGTTCACCGCCGCGGCGCAGGCCGCGGCGAGGGCGATGCCGAGGTTGCCCCAGAGGAGCGCTCCGAGCGGCGGCCAGCCGGGGCTCGCGAGCAGCGTGCCCACGATCGCGGTGAACACGATGAGATAGACGACTTTCGGCTTCGTCAGCTCGAGGTAGTCACGCCAGATCATGCGCGTACCCGCCTGTTGAGGAGGACCGCCGCGAGCAGCAGCAGTGCTGCGCCCGCGTTGTGGGCTGTCGCGAGCGGCAGTGGGAAGGCGCGTTCAACCATGAAGAGGCCGATCGAGAGCTGCAGCGCGAGCGCCGCAACCACGAACACCGCGGCGCGCACCGCGCCCGGTGTGCGCACGCGCCAGAGTGCCGTGCCCGCGGCGATCAACAGCGCAAGCGTCGCGGCGAGGGCACCGAGCCGGTGCACGAAATGGATCGCAACGCGCGCCGGATGATCGAGCACGCCACCTTCGTAGTTGATGCCAAGCCCGTGCCACAAGACGAAAGCGTCGCGGAAATCCATCTGCGGCCACCACGCGCCCTGGCAGGTGGGCAGGTCGGGGCAGGCCATCGCCGCGTAGTTGCTGCTCGTCCAGCCGCCGAGGGCGATCTGCAGCGCGAGGGCGACGATTCCGATGAGCGCCCAGCGGCGCACGAGCCGTGGGGCGTCGCTCGTGGTGGTGCGCGGGCGCAGGGTGAGCCACAGCCACGCGAGCATCGCGAGTGTCGTGAGGCCGAACACCAGGTGCGCGGTGACGATCAGCGGCTTCAGCAACCAGGTCACCGTGAGCATGCCGAGGATGCCCTGGAAGACGACCACCACGAGCAGCGCGATGGCGAGGCGCAGCGGCACGACCTTGCGCGCCCGCGTCGCGATCGCGATCGCCGCGATCACGACGATCAGGAAGCCGAGCGTGCTCGCCGCGTAGCGGTGGATCATTTCGCGCCAGGCCTTGCCGGCGTCGAGCTCGACGCCCTTGGCGAGCGCGCCGGTGGGCGTCACGTGGCCGTAGCAACCCGGCCAGTCGGGGCAGCCGAGGCCGGCATCGGAGAGGCGCACGTAGGCGCCGAGCACCACGACGCCGAAGCACAGGCAGAGCGCGGCGAAGGCGAGGCGGCGGGCGAGCTTGGCGGTGGCGGGACTTGCGGACATGGTCGGTCAGCCGATGTGTGAGAGCTTGAGGAGCTTCTTGAGGTCGGCGAGCAGGCCCTTCGGGTTGTCGCGCGAATCGAAGGTCATGATCAGGTTGCCGAGCGGGTCGATCAGGTAAATCGTGCGATCGGGCGTGCCCGGTGGCAGGGCGGCCAGCAATCCGCGGCCTGCGGGGCTTGCGGCGTCGATGTGGACCAGCGACGGGTGCTGCTGTTCGAAATACCGCGGCTCGCAGCAACCAGCGGGCGCGACGAACACGCGCTGCACGCGATCGAGTTCCTTCGCGAGCGACAGCCAGGTCTGGCGCGTGACATGCAGGGCCTCGCGGCAGGCTTCGGCGCACTGGCCGGCACCGACCTGCACCAGCGTCCACTTTTCCGCCGGCCACGAGGCCGTGATCTTCACCGGGTGCGCAAGCAGGACGCCGTGGTTCGTGCTCTGCGCAGGCCGCCATCCGCCGCCGTAGTAGAGTGCGAACGCGAGGAACAGCGGCACGAAGAACAGCGCGGCGAGGCCGAGCAGCGTGCGCAGGCCCCGCGCGTTGGCAGTCGTCATCGTTTCACCTTGTGCAGGTTGAGCATCCCGTACAGCACCGCGACCGTCGCCGCGAACATCCACCACTGGACCGCGTAGGAAAAGTGCCGCTCGGGCGGTACGCCGGGCGCCTTCCAATGGCGGGTGTAGCCGCCCGCCACCGACGGATCGAGCAGCAGCTGCCGACCCTCGACCGGGCGGCCGAGCGCGACGGCGATCTCGCGGACATGCGGGAAGGTCGTCACCTTGGGCCAGGCTGCACCCGGCGGCGGCGGCGCGCGCCCCGACTCGATTCCTTCGACGGGTAGCGTATCGACGCGGCCCGTCACGGTCACGGTGGCGCCCGGGTCCGCGAGCGAGGTATCCGGCAAGCGGTCGCGATAGCCCGTGAAGGCGACCCAGCCGCGATTGACGAGCACGGTGCGCCCGTCGGCGAGCCGCAGGGGCGTCAGCACTTCGTAACCCGCCGCACCCTCGAGGGTACGGTTGTCCAGCAGGAACTGGTGCGCGGCGTCGTAGCGGCCGGTGAGCGCGATCCTCGCAAAGCGCGGCAGCGACTCGAGCGTACGCACGCCGAGCGGCAGGGCCGGCCCGGCTGAGGCCGAGAATCCCTGCCAGACGGTCTCCTTGGCCACGCCGCGCTGCCACTGCCAGCGGCCGAGCCCGATGAAGGCCAGGAGCGCGAGCGCGCTGAGCGCAGTCATCCAGGCCGATGGTGTGAACACCCGCCGGGAACCGATGGGGATCGAGGGACGCAAATTGACGAACCGGGGAACGGGGGCCGGGCATTGTGCGGGCTCGCCGCCGCGAAGTACAGCAAGCGGCCTGCGCGCCGCAAGCCTATAATTCCCGCCCCGTGGAACTCATCCAGATATTCGTCGTGGTCGTGCTGGTCGGCATCGTCGTGAGCCTCGGGAGCGCGCTCTTTCACCTCTCGGCACCGGGCCGCGACCCGCAGAAGATGGTGCGCGCGCTCACCTGGCGCATCTCGCTGTCGGTTGCCCTCTTCCTGCTGCTGATGCTCGGTTGGTACTTCGGCCTGATCAACCCGCACGGTCTCTGAGAATCGGTGCCGGGTCCTCAGATCCAGTAGACGAAGATAAAGAGGCCGAGCCAGACCACGTCGACGAAGTGCCAGTACCACGCCACGCCTTCGAAGGCGAAGTGGCTCTTCGGCGTGAAGTGGCCCTTCATCACCCGCAGCCAGATGACCACGAGCATGATCGCACCGATCGTCACGTGCGCCCCGTGGAACCCGGTCAGCATGAAGAACGTGGAGCCGTAGATGCCGGTCGAGAGCTTGAGGCCGAGCTCCTTGTAGGCATGCATGTATTCCTCGGCCTGCAGCCCGACGAACAGGAAGCCGAGCAGGAAGGTCGCCGCGAGGAACACCTTCAGCACCGTGCGGTTGCCCGCCTGCAGCGCGTGGTGGGCGATCGTGATCGTGATGCCCGAGGTGAGCAGGATCGCGGTGTTGATCGCCGGCAGGCCGAACGCCGGGATGATCTGGAACGAGCCGTCCTCGTGGCCGCCGATGCGCGCCGGGCCGTTGGTCGGCCACGACGGGTCGTAGTTTTGCCACAGCAGCAGCTTGTTGAACACCTTGACGCCTTCGCCGCCGATCCAGGGCACCGCGAGCGATCGGGCGTAGAACAGCGCGCCGAAGAAGGCCGCGAAGAACATCACCTCGGAGAAGATGAACCACATCATTCCCATGCGGAACGAGCGGTCGACCTGGTGGTTGTACGCGCCGCTGCGGCTCTCGCCGATCACGTCGTGGAACCAGCCGAAGAACATGAACGAGAGCAGCAGCGCACCCGGCAGGAAGATCCAGCCACCGAACCACTCGTTCAGGTAGGCGATCGCCCCGAACATCACGAGGAACAGCGACACCGAGCCGACGATCGGCCAGTGGCTGCCATGCGGGACGTAATACTTGTCGGCGGCGGGTGCGTGTGCGGTTGCCATGTTATCTCTGTCCTACGCGAATCGATTGGTCGTAAAACGTGTACGCCAGGGTGATGCGATCGAGGTGCCGCGGCAGGGCCCGATCGACGATGAAGCGCACGGGCAGCACCCGCTCCTCATCCTTAGCGAACTTCTGCGGCGTGAAGCAGAAGCACTCGGTCTTGTGGAAATAGCCCGCGACGTTGCCGGGCGCGACGCTCGGCACGGCCTGCGCCACCGTGTCGTGGCCGGTGAGGTTCTTCGCGACGAACTCCGTCTCGTAGAGCTTGCCGGGATGCACCTGCATGGAGGCGATCACCGGGCGGAACTCCCAGCTGCCGACATTCGGCAGGTCGGCGACGAACTCGACGGTCACGGTGCGGCTCTCGTCGGCCGCCTGCGGCGCGACTTCCGCGGCGCGCGCCAGCGCCTTCTGGTCGCCGAATCCGGTCACCGCGCACAGCACGTCGTACAGCGGCACGAGCGCGAAGCCGAACGCGAAGCTGCCGAGCGCCATCAGCGCGAGGCGCCCCGTGAGGCGCTTGTTGTCGCGTTCGAGTTGCCCGCGCGGTGTGCTCACGGCGAGCCCTGCACCACCGACATCGCGATGAAACCGAGGTAAAAGGCGAAGGCGACGAGGCCGAGCGCGATCGCGCCCCGCCTTACCCGTCGCCGCTGCTCATCGGCCGCCGGTGCGGTCAATGTTCCGCTCCGCGGGCGATCACCGCGGCGGACGGCGGCGACTCCCAGCTGTGGAACGGCGCCGGCGAGGGCAGTTCCCACTCGAGGCCGTGCGCGCCGTCCCAGGTGCGGTCGGCGGCCTTCGCGCCCGACTTCACGCACTTGATGATGATGTACGGCAGCAGCAGCTGCGAGAAGCCGAAGCCGAACGCGCCGATCGAGGAGACCATGTTCCAGTCCGCGAACTGCGTCGCGTAGTCGGGAATGCGGCGCGGCATGCCGGCGAGGCCGAGGAAGTGCTGCGGGAAGAACAGCACGTTCACGAAGATCGCCGACAGCCAGAAATGCCAGGTCGCGAGCTTCTGGTCGTACATCCTGCCGACCCACTTCGGCAGCCAGTAGTAGACCGCGCCGATGATCGCGAACAGCGAGCCGGGCACCAGCACGTAGTGGAAGTGCGCCACCACGAAGTAGCTGTCCTGGTACTGGAAGTCGGCCGGCACGATCGCGAGCATCAGGCCCGAGAAGCCGCCGATCGTGAACAGGAAGAGGAACGCGAGCGCGAACAGCATCGGCGGCTCGAAGCTGAGCGAGCCGCGCGTCATGGTCGCGCACCAGTTGAACACCTTCACGCCGGTCGGCACCGAGATCAGCATCGTCGCGAGCATGAAGAACAGCTGCCCGGCGAGCGGCATGCCCACCGTGAACATGTGGTGCGCCCAGACGATGAACGACAGGAAGCCGATCGCCGCGGTCGCATACACCATCGACTCGTAGCCGAACAGCGGCTTGCGCGAGAAGGTCGGGATGATCTCCGAGACGATGCCGAAGGCCGGCAGGATCATGATGTAGACCTCGGGGTGCCCGAAGAACCAGAAGATGTGCTGGAACATCACCGGGTCGCCGCCGCCCGAGGCCGCGAAGAAGCTCGTGCCGAAGAAGTGGTCGGTCAGCAGCATCGTGACCGCGCCCGCGAGCACCGGCATCACCGCGACGAGGAGGTAGGCGGTGATCAGCCAGGTCCAGACGAACATCGGCATCTTGAGGAGGTTCATGCCGGGGGCGCGCATGTTCATGATCGTGACGACCACGTTGATCGCGCCGAGCACCGACGAGATACCCCTCAGGTGGATGGCGAAAATCATCATCGGGAAGCTGTCGCCGCCCTGCAGCGCGAGCGGCGGGTACATCGTCCAGCCGCCGGCCGGCGCGCCGCCCGGCACGAACAGGGTGCCGAGGAGGATCAGGAACGCGAACGGCAGGATCCAGAACGAGAGGTTGTTGAGGCGCGGCAGCGCCATGTCGGGCGCGCCGATCTGGATCGGGATCATCCAGTTCGCGAGGCCCACCCACGCCGGCATGATCGCGCCGAAGATCATCACAAGGGCGTGCATCGCCGTCATCGAGTTGAAGAACTGCGGATCGACGAACTGCAGGCCCGGCTGGAACAGCTCGGCGCGGATGATGAGCGCCATCGTGCCGCCGACGAAGAACATCGTGCAGGCGAACACGAGGTACATCGTGCCGATGTCCTTGTGGTTCGTCGAGAACACCCACCGGCGCCATCCATGCGGCTTGTGGTCGTGATCGTCGTGAGCGGCGGCGTGAGCGTGCGTTGCCATGTACTGTTCCCCGGGAATCCTGCGGATGGGCTTACGAGATGGCGGGCGTGGCCTGGGCCACGGCCGCCTGCTTGACGACGGCCTTCTGGGCCGCGAGCCAGGCCTCGAAATCGGCCTTGCTCAGCACGTCCACGACGATCGGCATGAAGCCGTGGTCGCGGCCGCAGAGCTCGGCGCACTGGCCGCGGTAGCGACCGGTCTTGCTGGTGTCGACCTTGAACCACATCTCGTTGACGAGGCCCGGGATCGCGTCCTTCTTCATGCCGAAGTCGGGCACCCACCAGGCGTGGATCACGTCCTGCGCGGTGAGCAGCAGGCGCACCTTGGTGCCGGCCGGCACGACGAGCGGGCGGTCGACGTCGAGCAGGTAGTTCGGCACGGTCTCGGGGTCGACGCCCGACTGCAGCTGGCGCGCGCTGTTGCTGTCGCGCGCGAGCGTCGAGAAGTAGCCCACGTCGGTGCCAAGGTACTGGTACTGCCACTTCCACTGGTAGGCCGTGACCTTGACCGTGAGCTCGGTGTTGCGCGCGTCCTCGATGTCGATCAGCACGCGCGCCGACGGCACCGACATGGCCACGAGGATGACGACCGGGATCAGCGTCCAGATGATCTCGGCCCGGGTGCTGTGGACCATGGCGGTGTTGGCCACGGCGCCCTTCGATTTACGGAAGGCGACAATCGCCCAGATCATCCAGCCGAACACGAAGATGCCGATGGCGACGCACCACCAGAAGATCATCATGTGCAGGTCGTAGATCTTCTTCGACAGCTCGGTCACGCCCTCCGGCATGTTGAGCAGGCCCCAGCCGGAGGCTGCGTGCGCAGGCCCCGCCAGCATTGCGATAAGGCAAGCCGTGAGCGCGGCGCGGGTCTTGTTCATGGTTCGGGTCATTTATTATCAGCCTCGAGGTTTACCGGGCGGGAGCGGCGGCGAATCGGCCATCCCGCCGATCAGCGCGGCAAGCCGCAGCGCGAGTCGCTGCCGTTCTTGCCCTGTCAGAAAACTGCCGATTTCGCAACACCTGCCCCCGGATTCGATCTCGAGCCGCGCCGGACGCAGCCGCGAGAAATCATCGCGCAGTTTAACCCGTGACCAGTGGCGCGGGAACACGGCGCGCGTCGCCATCCCCCGCCAGCGGGCTTCGATCTCGACCGAATCCTCGCTGACGACGATCGTTTCGATGCGATGGCGGCGCTGCAGGCTCGCGTGGAGTGCCCAGCCGAGCAGCAGCATTTCGAGGCCCGCGTACGCGAGCACCGGCCAGTAGCCGCGCAGCGTCATGAGCCCCGCGATGCCGAAGGATACGCCGCAAGTGCCGAGGAACAGCGTCCGCGCACCGGACGGCGTGAGCGAACAGTGCGGCGCGAGCTCGATCCTGACGGCGATCCCTGACATCCCCGCCACCGGCGCAAACCAAGGGAGCGGGAGTGTAGCCTCGAGGCTTTTTCCGCGGCAAGTCAACGGGTTAATGGCCCGTGCGCGGCTCGCCCGCGAATGCGGCTCCAGACACGACCTCGAATGTCGCCGGCAATCCCCCGGCGCCGCGCAAGCGCTCATAGGCAGCCTGCGCGGCAGCGAGCCGGCCGCGCCCGGTCGGCGCGCGCCGCCGCATGGCGTGCGCGTTGCGCGCGCCGAGCGCGCGCAGCGCCGCGCAGAGACTCGCAAACGTGTCGAAGGAGCGCGAATACTGCTCGACGTCGAGCACGGGTTCGGTGAATCCGGCGCGGGCGAGCGCGCTGCCGAGGTCGTGCACGTCGACGAAATCGTTGACGTGCGGCCACTCGTCGGCGTCCGCCCAGCACGCGCGCATTTCCCGCAGCGTGGCGGGTCCGAGCGAATTGAAGAGGAACAGGCCGCGTGGGGCGAGCACGCGCCGCACTTCCGCGAGCGCGAGGTCGAGGATCACGCACCACGGCAGCGACAGGTTCGCGAACACGAGGTCGCAGCTGCCGGCGCGCAGCGGCAGCGCGCAACCGTCGCCCGCGAGGCGCGCGAAGCGCCGCGGCCAGCGCGCGCGGCGCGCCGCCTGACCGAGCATGGCCGGGGAGAGGTCGAGCCCGAGCACGAGCGCGCGGGGAAAGCGGCGACGCAGGGCGCGCGTCGCAAGCCCGGTGCCGGCGCCCAGGTCGAGCACGACGCCTGGGTCGAGCGCGAAGAACCCGAGTCGCGACAGCAGTTCCTCACGCACCTCATGCAAGGGCTGCGCGGCCGCGTCGAAACGGGCGGCCGCGCGCGCGAACTGGCGGGCGACGGCGGCGCGATCGAGGGCGGGCGGTGGCGGTCGCGGCGGGCTGGATTCAGGCGGCGGCATCGTGCGGCAGTTTAACCTCGCCGCCGATGAGCCCGAGCCGTTCGAGCAGCCGCCGGTCGTGCGCGACGTCCGGATTGCCCGTCGTCAGCAACCGCTCGCCATGGAAGACCGAGCCCGCGCCCGCGAGGAAGCACAGCGCCTGCAGCTCGTCGCTCATCGTCTCGCGGCCGGCCGACAGCCGCAGTGTCGCGCGCGGCAGCACGATGCGCGCGACCGCGATCGTGCGCACGAAATCGAAGGGGTCGAGCGGCGGGGCGTCGGCGAGCGGCGTGCCGCGCACGGGCACGAGCCGGTTGATCGGCACGCTCTCGGGCGGTTCGGGAAGGCTCGCGAGCGTCGCGATAAGCGCGGCGCGGTCGCGCACGCTTTCACCCATGCCGACGATGCCGCCGCAGCACACCCGCAGGCCGGCATCGCGCACGGCCGCGAGCGTGTCGAGGCGGTCCTGGTAGCTGCGGGTCGTGATGATCTCGCCGTAGTAGTCGGCCGACGTGTCGAGGTTGTGGTTGTAGTAATCGAGGCCCGCGTCCTTCAGTTGCCGCGCCTGCCCCGGGGTCAGCATGCCGAGCGTCGCGCAGGTCTCGAGGCCGAGGGCGCGCACCTCGCGGATCATCGACGCGACCTGCTCGATGTCCTTCTGCTTTGGCGAGCGCCAGGCCGCGCCCATGCAGAAGCGGGTGGCGCCCGCGGCCTTTGCCGCCTCGGCGAGTTCCCGCAAGGCATCGGGCGGCAGCAGCGTCTCGCGCTCGACCCCCGCGTCATGGCGGACGCTCTGCGGGCAGTACACGCAGTCCTCCGGGCAGCCACCGGTCTTGATCGACAGCAGGGTCGAGAGCTGCACGGCGCGCGCGTCATGGTGCTCGCGGTGCACCTGCTGGGCGGCGAACAGCAGGTCGAGGAAGGGCAGCGCAAAGAGGCGCTCGACCTCGGCGACGGTCCAGTTCATGGCATTTTCCTGCAAAGACAACGGGCTGGCGGGGTGACACCACCGGAACCGGCGGCGAAACTCGGCGCATGTTCCGGGGCCGTGTCGCAGGTGTCAACTCATGGCGGCACTTGAGGTCGACGATTGATCGCTGCGCCCGGGCAGCCGGATCGTTCTGCCTGCCCCCCACCTGTCTTTTCTGTGGCTTGCGGGGCCGCCTGGACAGTGCCGGGCACCCGCTCGACCTGTGCGCGGCCTGTGAGGCGGAATTGCCGCGGGCGCCTGCCTTGTCCGATGGGTCCTGGGACCTCCTGGTGGCACCGTTCCTTTACGACACCCCCATCGACTACTGCGTACGCGCACTCAAGTTCCACGGTGAAACGGCCTTCGGGCGGCTGCTCGGCCTGCTCGTGGCGCAGGAGCGGCGCAGGCACGACCTGCCCCTGCCCGATCTCGTGCTGCCCGTGCCCCTGCACCAGGCCCGCTACATCGAGCGCGGCTTCAACCAGGCGGCGATCATCGGGCGGCACGCGGCCGGCCCACTCGGCCTGCCATTCGGGCCGGGGGTGCTCGATCGCCGGCGCGCCACCGCCGAGCAGAGCCACTTGCGGGGCGCAGCGCGCGCGGGAAACGTGCGCGGCGCGTTCCGCCTGTCGCCTAGCGCCGCGGTCGCGGGCCGCAGCCTCGCCCTCGTCGATGACGTGCTCACGACCGGCAGCACCGCCCGCGAGGCCACGAAGGTGCTGCGCGCGGCAGGCGCCGCCCGCGTCGAACTGTGGGTCGCGGCGGGCGCCGCGCCGGCATCAGCTGCGATAGACGTGATCGAGCAGGATGCCGATGAAGATCGACATGCCGACGTAGTTGTTGTTGAGGAAGGCGCGGAAGCAGGCCGCGGGCTCGCGGTCGCGGATGATCCACTGCTGCCAGAGGAAGAACAGGGCCGCGGCCGCGAGCCCCGCGCGATACCACGGGCCGAACTCCATGCTGCGCCCCGCGAGGTATAGCGCGAACAGCATCATCGCCTGCATCGCGCCGACGATCAGCCGGTCCATGTCGGCAAAGAGCAGCGCGCTCGATTTCACGCCGAGCTTCAGGTCGTCTTCGCGATCCACCATCGCGTAGAGCGTGTCGAACACCATCGCCCACAGCACCGCCGCTATGAACAGCACCCAGCCGACCCGGGGGATCGTGCCGAGCGTCGCCGCGAAGGCCATCGGGATGCCCCAGCCGCCGAATGACAGGCCGAGGTAAAACTGTGGCAGCGGGAACCAGCGCTTCATCAGCGGGTAGCTCACCGTGAGCAGCGCGCCGACGACCGACAGCTTGATCGTGAGCGGGTCGAGCCGCGTGACGAGCCAGAGCGCGAGCGCGATCAGCGCGGCGAAGAGCGCGAGCGCCTCGTACGGCGACACACGGCGCGCGGCGAGCGGCCGCTCGCGCGTGCGCTTGACCTGCGGGTCGATGTCACGATCGGCGAAGTCGTTGACCACGCAGCCCGCCGCGCGCATCACGACGACGCCGAGCACGAAGACGATGAGCACCCGTGCCGGCGGATGGCCGGCGCCTGCGATCCACAGTGCCCACAACACCGGCCAGAGCAGCAGCCAGGTGCCGATCGGCCGGTCGAGGCGCATCAGTTGCGCATAGGCCTCGAGCCGTCGTGCGACGCTTCTCGCGGTCACGTCGGGCGCGCCGCCTGGCCAATGGCCGGCAGGAACACTTCCTGCACCGTGAGCGTCGCGCCCTGCACGGCGAACTCGGAATGCCGCACCCAGAGCGGCTGCGCCGCCTGTCCCGTCTCGGCAATCGCGCGCGCCACGAGTGGCGCGTCCGGCATCAGGCGCGCGTAAGCGAAGGCCGAGCGCGTCGCGCCGTGGCTCGCGAGTGTCTCGCCGAGCGACACCTCGCCCATGCGCGCGAGCCAGGGGTGCCGGGCGAGCGTCTCATCGGGTATCGAGGTCTCGGCATAGATCCATGGCCGCGCCTGCGTCCCGAGGATGATGGCGCGCCGATGGGCGCCGTCATGCTCGCCCTCCGCGAGCACCTGCAGGCTGAACGCGGCGCCGCTCGCCGTGCGCACGCGCTCGGTGAGGAGCCCCGGCGTGCGTAGCCACGAGCGCAATTGCGCGTCGCCCTCGTAGCAGTCGAGGGCCTCGGCGGGCAGCCACAGTTCGGCAGCGGGTTTTGCAGTCGCGGTCGTCACGTTTCCTCGAGGGTCATCCGACCCGGCCATACCGCTCACCCTCGCCGATCCAGCGCGCGGTGAGCGGCGCAATGATATCGGGGTGACCGGCGAGGATCACTTCCGCCGCCTGCTGCACCCGGGGCAGCAGGTCCGAGTCGCGCGAGAGGTCGGCCACCCGCAGTTGCGCGAGGCCCGTCTGCCGGGTGCCGAGCATCTCGCCCGGGCCGCGCAGCTCGAGGTCGCGCTGCGCGATCGCAAAGCCGTCGTTCGAGCCGCGGATGGCGTGCAGTCGCTCGCGCGCGACGGCCGACAGCGGCTGGCGGAAAAGCAGCACGCAGGTGCTCTCCGCCGCCCCGCGGCCCACCCGCCCGCGCAGTTGGTGCAGCTGCGCAAGGCCCATGCGCTCGGCGTTCTCGATCACCATCAGCGAGGCGTTCGGCACGTCGACGCCGACCTCGATCACGGTGGTCGCGACGAGCAGCTGGATGCGCCCGGCCTTGAAGGCGGCCATGGCCTGCTCCTTCTTCGCCGTCGGCATGCGCCCGTGCACGAGCCCGATGCGCACCGCAGGCAGCGCTTCGGCGAGCTGCGCCGCGGTCTCCTCGGCGGCCTGCCAGCGCAACTCTTCCGATTCCTCGATCAGCGGGCACACCCAGTACACCTGGCGCCCCTCGCGGCATGCCGACTCGATGCGCGCGACAACCTCGGCGCGCCGCTCCTCGGCCACCGCCACGGTTTTCACCGGCGTGCGGCCGGGCGGCAGCTCGTCGATTACCGAGACGTCAAGGTCGGCGAACGCGGTCATCGCGAGTGTCCGCGGGATCGGGGTCGCCGTCATGATGAGCTGGTGGGGCGTCTCGCCACGCCGGTCGCCCTTTTCCTTCAGCGCGAGCCGCTGCTGCACGCCGAAGCGGTGCTGTTCATCGACGATCACGAGCGCGAGTCGCGCGAACTCGATGCCCTCCTGGAAAAGCGCGTGGGTGCCGACGATGAGCGCGACCTCGCCGGCCGCGATCGCCTCGAGTGCACTGCGCCGCGCGCGCGCGCCCATCGAGCCGTGCACATGCGCGACCGCCAGTCCGAGCGGCCGGAACCAGGCATCGAAGCTGCGCCAGTGCTGCTCGGCGAGCAGCTCGGTGGGTGCCATGAGCGCAGCTTGCGCGCCGCTGCCCACGGCGCGCGCGGCGGCGGCCGCGGCGAGCACGGTCTTGCCGCAGCCGACGTCCCCCTGCACGAGCCGCACCATCGGGCGGGCCGCCGCGAGATCGGCATCGACCTCGGCAAGCGCGCGCCGCTGCGCACCGGTGAGCGCAAACGGCAGCGCGTCGATGAAGCGACCTTCGAGTCCCCGCGCGTCGCGGAGGGCGACGGCGGGCGCCGCCTGCACCGTTTCCTTCACGAGCCGCAGCGCGAGCTGGTGCGCGAGCAGTTCCTCGAAGGCGAGCCGCCGCTGCGAGGGATGGCGGCCGGCCGCGAGCACCTCGAGCCGCGCATCGCGTGGTGGGCGATGCACATACTCGAGCGACCGCTCGAGGGTCGGCAGTTGCAGCGTCTCGAGGATGGCACGCGGCAGCCACTCGCGCACGCCGGCCGAGCGCAGCTCGCCGAGCGCCTGCACGATGAGCGCGCGCAGCCGCCCCTGGGCCACGCCCTCGGTGGTCGGGTAGATCGGCGTGAGGCGGTCCTCGAGCGGTGCGCCTTCATCCGCGACCTGGCGGTACTCGGGATGCACGATCTCGAGCCCGAGCGGGCCGCGCCGCACTTCGCCAAAGCAGCGCAGCTGCGTGCCGCGTGCGAGACCCGCCTGCTGGCTCGAGGAGAAATGGAAGAAGCGCAGCGTGATGTGGCCGGTGCCGTCCGCAAGCCGCGACAGCAGCTGGCGCCGCCCGCGGTAGACCACTTCCGTGAGCTGCACCTCGCCTTCGATGCTCGCGCGCAGGCCGGGCACGAGCGCGCCGATCGGCACGAGGTGCGTGCGGTCCTCGTAGGCGCGCGGCAGGACGAACAGCAGGTCCTGGACCTGCGCGACGCCAAGTCGTTGCAGGCGTTCGGCGAGCGCCGGTCCCACGCCCCGCAGCGCCGTGACGGGCCGCTGCTCGGCTGCGGTCAACCGAGGTGCAGCACGCACTCGATCTCGACGCGCGCCCCGCGCGGCAGCGCCGCCACGCCGATCGCGGCACGAGCCGGGTAGGGCTTGTCCACGTAGGTCGCCATGACCTCGTTGACCTTGGCGAAATGCGCGAGGTCGATGAGGAAGACCGTGAACTTCACCGCGCGGTCGAGGCCGGCGCCGGCCGCCTGCGCGATCGCCTTCAGGTTCTCGAAGCAACGGCGGATTTCAGCTTCGATGTCGCCCTCGACCAGGTTGCCCGTGGCCGGGTCGAACGGCACCTGGCCGGAGATGTACACCGTATCGCCGGCGCGCACCGCCTGCGAGTACGTGCCGATCGCCTGGGGCGCCTTGTCGGTATGGATGGCTTTGCGGGTCATGTCCTGGCCTTCGCTGGTGAATGTGAAGCGATTGTACGATTGACGCGCAGCACGTCGGGCATGCGCCGGATCGTGCGCATGATGCTCGCGAGATGCTTGCGGTCGCGCACGCGCACCTCGAACAGCAGCACCGACAGCTCGCTGTCGCGTTCCTCGATCGAGACGTGGTCGATCATCGTCTCGGTGGTCGATATCGAGGCCGCGACCGCGGCGAGCACGCCGAGCTTGTTGGCGACGTCCACCCGGATGCGCGAGACGAAGCTGCGCTCGATCTTGCCTTCCCAGACGACCGGCAGCCAGTTCTCCGGGTGCTTGCGGTAGTCCTCGACGTTCACGCAATCCTCGCGGTGCACGACGATGCCGCGGCCGGCGGACAGGAAGGCGATGATCGGATCGTTCGGAATAGGGAAGCAGCAGCGCGCGTAAGTGACCAGCAGGCCCTCGGTGCCGGCGACGGCGAGCGGCGGCAGCACGCCGCCCTCGGCCTCTTCCGCCGCCAGGGTGGCCGGCAGCAGGCGGCGAGCGATCAGCGGCGCGAGGCGCTCGCCGAGGCCGACCTTCTCGAACAGTTCGTCGCGGTCCTTCATGCCGAGCTCGCCGAGCGCGGCCTGCATCACCGCGGGCGCCACGTCCTCGAGGGACGACTTGAACTCGGCGAGCGCCTGGTTCAGGAGGCGCGAGCCCAGCTCGATCGCCTCCGAGCGCCGCAGGCCGCGCAGGTACTGGCGGATCGCGCTGCGCGCCTTGGCGCTCACCACGAAGTTGACCCACGCCGGGTTCGGCATTGCCCCCTTGGCGGTGATGATCTCGACGGTCTGGCCGTTCCGCAGCACGGTGCGCAGCGGCGCGAGCCGCCGGTCGACCTTGGCCGCGACGCAGCGGTTGCCGACGCCGGTGTGCACGGCGTAGGCGTAGTCGACCACCGTGGCGCCACGCGGCAGCCGCAGGATCTCGCCCTTCGGCGTGAACACGTAGACCTTGTCGGGGAAAAGGTCGACCTTGACGCTCTCGAGGAACTCCTCGCTGCTGCCCTCGGCCTGCAGCTCGACGAGGTTCGACAGCCACTCGCGCGTGCGCTCGCGCTGCGCGACGCTCATGTCGCCCGCCTTGTACTTCCAATGCGCGGCGATGCCGGACTCGGCGACCACGTGCATGTCGGTGGTGCGGATCTGCACCTCGATCGGCACGCCGTTCGGGCCGAAGAGCGTCGTGTGCAGCGACTGGTAGCCGTTGACGCGCGGGATCGCGATGTAGTCCTTGAAGCGGCCGGGCATCGGCTTGTAGACGCCGTGCACGATGCCGAGCGCGCGATAGGTGGTGTCGACGCTGTCGACGATGATCCGCAGGCCGTAGACGTCGATGATGTCAGACAGCGTCGCGCGCTTGCGCTGCATCTTGCGGTAGATGCTGTAGAGGTGCTTCTCGCGCGTCTCGACGGTCGCCTTGATCTGCGCCTTCTCGAACGCGGTGCGCAGCTGCGCGGCGATCTTGCCGAGGAACTCCTTCTGGTTGCCGCGCGCGCGCTTCAGCGCCCGCTCGAGCACGCGGTAGCGCTGCGGATGGGCGGCCTGGAAACCGAGGTCCTCGAGTTCGAGCTTCAGCTTGTAGAGGCCGAGGCGCTCGGCTATCGGCGCGTAGATTTCGAGCGTCTCGCGCGCGATCGCGCGGCGGCGCGCGGGCGCCATGGCGTCGATCGTGCGCATGTTGTGGGTGCGGTCGGCGAGCTTGACGAGGATGACGCGCAGGTCGCGCACCATCGCGAGCAGCATCTTCCTGAAACTCTCGGCCTGCGCCTCCTCGCGGCTCTTGAACTTGATCTGGTCGAGTTTCGTGACGCCGTCGACGATCTCGGCGACCGGCGCGCCGAAGCGCTCGGCAAGCTGCTCCTTCGCGATCGGTGTGTCTTCGATGACGTCGTGCAGGATCGCCGCGATGATCGTGTCGGCGTCGAGGTGCAGGTCGGCGAGGATGTCGGCCGCGGCAACCGGGTGGGCGATGTAGGGCTCGCCGGAGAGGCGCTTCTGGCCCTGGTGCGCGGTGGCGCCGAACTCCGCGGCCTCGCGGATGCGCTCGACGTCGGCGGGGGGCAGGTAGGTCGCGACCTGCGCGAGCAGGTCGCGAAGACCCGGAGTGCGCCTTGCGCCGGGAAGCAGTCCCAGGAGCGAAGACGCGTAGTCCATGGGGCGATCGGCGGCCGGTCAGTCTCCCAGGCCGAACTGGGGCGCGCGGAACAGCGACTGGTTGTCCGCATCCGGCACCGGGGCCTCCGGTTCCGGCTCGGGCTCCTTGAGCATCTCCGCCGTGATGTTGCCCTCGGCGATCTCGCGCAGCGCGACCACGGTGGGCTTGTCGTTCTCCCACGGCACGCTGGGCTCGGCGCCGTTGGCAAGCCGGCGCGCGCGCTGCGAGGCGAGCAGCACCAGCTGGAAGATGTTATCGACGTTCTGGAGGCAGTCTTCGACGGTTACGCGGGCCATGGCTCAACCTGGGAAAAGCGGCGAAAGGTCGGTCACTATACCAAAGTCCGCCGCTACCCCGCAGCCGGGGTCAACCCGAGAGCTCCGCCGACAGGGCTTCGAGGCCTGGGCGGGACGACACCCAGTCGGCGCCGTCTCGGTCCACGATCCGCTGCAGGGCGGCGAGGGCCTCCTCGAAGCGGTCGTTCACGATCACGTAGCCGAACTCGCGCCAGTGCGAAATGTCGGCGGCCGCGTCGCGCAGCCGGCGCGCGATGACGGCGTCATCGTCGGTGCGCCGGTCGCGCAGGCGCCGCTCGAGCGCCGCGAGCGAGGGCGGCAGGATGAACACGGAGGCGCACTCCGGCATGCGCGCGCGTACCTGCCGCGCACCCTGCCAGTCGATCTCGAGGATGACGTCGCGGCCGGCGGCGAGCGCACCCTCGACCCGCTCGCGGCTGGTGCCGTAGAAATTGTCGAACACGAGCGCATACTCGAGCAGCGCGTCCCCGAGGATCAGGCGCTCGAAGGCCGCGCGATCGACGAAACAGTAGTCGCGCCCGTCGACCTCGTTCGGCCGGGGCTTGCGGGTGGTATAGGAGACCGACACCTCGATGCCCGGGCGGCGAGCGAGCAGCGCCTTCACGAGGCTCGTCTTGCCGGCGCCCGAGGGTGCGGCGATCACGTAGAGGCGGCCGCGGGCGGCGGGTTTGCTCGATTCGTTCATCTTGCGCAAGTTTAGCGGCTGCACCTTGCCGCGGCGCCCTGCTCGCGGGCGACGGGGAGTCTTGTTTTACTCAATGTATTGAGTAAATATACTCAGTATAATGAGTAAAACCGGTGGTGGCTACCAGCGGCCCCGTGCCCAGATCCTGGCCGGGCGACTCAGGGAGCCGCGCCGTTTCCTGCAGGTCGTCACGGGTCCCCGCCAGGTCGGCAAATCGACGCTGGTCCAGCAAGTGACGGACGGTCTCGGCGTCGCGGTGCGTTACGCAAGTGCCGACGAGCCGACGTTGCGCGGTGCCGACTGGATCGGCCAGCAATGGGAAGCCGCGCGGCTCGAGGCGGTCGGCAAAGCCGGGGCCGTACTCGTGCTCGATGAAATCCAGAAAATCCCGGCCTGGGCGGAG
>CAUJHJ010000025.1 GCA_963204835.1 Pseudomonadota bacterium | reverse complement strand
AAACGGGAGTGCTGCCCCATGTCGAAAGACCTCCCCGCAAGCTTGCCCATGGCCGGCGCGGTGCTGCGCAGCCTGGTGGTGCTGAACTGGCTGTATGGCGGCGCCATCCTGGTGCTGCTGCTGGCGACCGTGCTCGCGGAGCAATGGACGCTCGGTGCGCTGGGGGTGCCCCGGACTTCGCCGATGCGGCCGATACTGCCCGGCCTGCGCGCGATCGCGGTGTTCGGCCTGATCGCCATCCCGCTCAACTACCGGATCCTCCGGCAACTGCTCGCGATGGTCGACACCGTGCGCAGGGGCGATGCCTTCATCGCGGCGAACGCGACACGCCTGCGGACGATCGCCCGGGCGCTGCTTGCGCTGCAGCTCATCAGCATGCTGGTCGGCGGCATCGGCAAGGCGCTGTCGACGCCGGCCTATCCCGTACACCTCGACGCCGGCTTCTCGGTCAGCGGCTGGCTCGCGGTGCTCATGGCCTGCGTCCTCGCCCATGTCTTCGCCGAGGGCGCGCGCATGCGCGAGGACCTGGCGGGGACGGTCTGACATGGCGATCGTCGTCAAGCTGGACGACCGGCTCCACGAGCGGCGCATGACGCTGACCGAGTTGTCCGAGCGGGTCGGGATCTCGCTCGCCAACCTGTCGATCCTCAAGACGGGCAAGGCGCGCGCGATCCGCTTCTCGACCCTCGAGGCGATTTGTACCGCGCTCGCGTGCCAGCCCGGGGAGCTGCTGCGCTTCGAGTCGGACTGACGACGGGCAGCGCGCTCCGTCGTCGCGCTGGAATGGTTCGATATAGTTGGCAATGTGAAAGTACAGGACGCCGTGGATGCATTGGGCGCGCCGGCGCGTGATCTCTCCCGCCGCCTCAACGAGTACTGCTTCTGCGCCTCCGTCGACCATGGCCGATTGCGCGAGGCCTTGTTGCGGGAGGTGGCCGACGAGCAACTCCTGGCCGCGCTGCTCGACGCGCGGCCGCACCTGTTCGCGAGTACACCGGTATTCCTCGCGCCACGGGCCATGGAAGACATGCTCGCGACCGTGCAGGCGATCGAAGCCGTCGCGGCGCTGCCGGCCTTTCGGCAGGCGGTGCTCGCCTGGGCGCCGCAGATCGCCCGCCGTGAACCCGGTCCCCTCGGGATGTTCATGGGCTACGACTTTCACCTGACGGACGACGGGCCGCGGCTCATCGAGATCAACACCAATGCCGGCGGCGCCTTCCTCAACGCAACCGTGCGGGACGCGCTGGGCGCCTGTTGCCCGGAGGTCGACACTGCCGGCTTTGGCCCCGGTGCGCCCGGATTCGAGGCGGCGTTCATCCGGATGCTGCTGCAGGAATGGCAGCTGCAGGGACGCGCGGGTGAGCCGCGCCGGATCGCGATCATCGACACCCGCCCCGAGGAGCAGTACCTCTACCCCGAATTCCTGCTGGCGCGGCGGATCCTCGCCCGGCACGGATTCGACGCAACCATCGCCGATGCGCGCGAGCTGCGCTATCACGAAGGCCGGCTGTGGCTCGGAGCCGGCGCGGTCGACCTCGTCTACAACCGGCTCGTGGATTTTGCGTTCGACCAGGCGGAGCACTCGGCGCTGCGCGCCGCCTACCTCGATGGCGCCGCTGTCGTCACGCCGCACCCGCACGCACACGCATTGTTCGCCGACAAGCGCAACCTGACGCTGCTGTCGGACGGGAATCGGCTCGCCTCATGGGCGGTGCCGTCCGAAACCGCCGCGGCGCTCCGCGCTGTCCCGCGCACCGAAGTCGTGACGGCGGCCAATGCGCAGCAACTGTGGGACAGGCGCAAGGCGCTGTTCTTCAAGCCCACCGGCGGGCACGGCGGCAAGGCGGTCTACCGCGGCGACAAGCTCACGAAAACCGTCTGGGCGCAGATCGTGCAGGGCGGCTACGTCGCGCAGGAATTCGCCGCGCCCGGTGAGCGGCGGATCCGGCTCGACGGCGAACTGCTGGTGCGCAAGGTCGATGTCCGGCTCTATACCTACGGTGGCCAGTTGCTGCTGACGGCAGCGCGCCTCTACCAGGGGCAGACCACCAATTTCAGGACGCCGGGAGGCGGGTTTGCGCCGCTGCTCGCGGCCGGGGGGCACGCGGCAATCTGTGCGCAGGTTTGATGGCGCGCCCGACAGGATTCGAACCTGTGACCCCTGCCTTCGGAGGGCAGTACTCTATCCAGCTGAGCTACGGGCGCGCGAACCGGGAATTATAGCCAGCCTTTGCGCTTGAACCACATGTACGGCAGCACGGCCGAGGCCACCATCATGCCGAGCGCGTAGGGGTAGCCCGCCGCCCATTCGAGCTCCGGGATGTGGCGGAAATTCATGCCGTAGATGCTGGCCACCAGGGTGGGCGGCAGGAACACCACCGCCGCCACCGAGAAGATCTTGATGATCGCGTTCTGCTCGATGTTGACCATGCCGAGGGTCGCCTCAAGCAGGAACTGCACCTTGTTGCCGAGGTAGCTGACGTGATCCGACATCGCGAGCACGTCGCGCGACAACATCCGGAAGCGCGAGCGCACGTCCTGCGTGAAGACGCTCGCCGATTGCTGCTGCGCGAAGGCGAGCAGGCGCCCGAGCGATACGAGGCTCTCGCGCGATTTCGACAGTAGTTCGCCGTTCTGGCCGAGCCGTTCGAGGATGCCGCGGAAGTCGCGCGAGGCGGAGCGCCGGCGGCCCGGCGCGGTGTGCGCGAAGATCTCCGCGGACTGCGAGTCGAGTTCGCTGCCTGCGCGCTCGAGCACGTCGGCGATGCGGTTGATGATCGATTCGAGGAGGCCCGCGAAGATCACCGCGCCCGAGCCGCAGGTTGCGGCATGCCGCTCGGCGTAGGAGATGAAGCGCCGGAAAGGCAACGGGTCCACGTAGCGCACGGTGACGAGCCGCGGGCCCACGAGGATGAAGGTGATCTGCGTGCTTTCGGGCAGGTCGGAGTCGAGCTTGGTCACCACGGTCGCGGTCATGAACAGCGCGCCGCCATCTTCGTACAGGCGGTTCGACGACTCGATTTCCCGCATTTCCTCGCGGGTGGGTATTTCGATGTCGAGGGTGGCCTCGAGGCGCTTCTCGTCCGCTGGCGTGGGATCGAGGAGATCGAGCCAGAGCGCGTCCTTCGGCAGCGGCGATTCGCTGTCCGGCTCGACCCGCGCGAGGCCATTCGAGCCGGGTGTGAATGCGCTCAGCATGGCCTGGCTGCCTCCCGACGGCGCCGCCTAGCGGCGCTGCTCGTGGGCCGCGAGGGCGTCGATCAGTTGGGTCAGCTGGGTCTGTCCGCCGGCGAGGCCGACGTCGGTCTGGTACTTGCCGGCGACGTAGACGACGGGCGTGGCGTCCACGCGATAGCGGCGGGTGAGGTCTTCCGCGCGCTGTAGCTGGGTGTTGACGAAGAAGCCGTCGTATTCACGCAGGAAGTCGGCCTCGGAGATACCGTGAGCCTTGGCAAACGCGAGCTGCAGCTTGCGGGACGTCGCGTCGTCGTTGCCGGCGAGCATGTTGCCGCGCGTGTGGATTTCGTCGAACACCTTGGCGTGCAGGTCCGTGCGCTTCAGCGCGACGAGCGTGTAGTAGAGCCGGGCGTGCGCCGCATTGACCGGGTTCCACATCACCGGCACGCGCACGAACTCGATGTAGGCCGGCTTCGACTTCTCCCAGCTCGTCATGAAGGGCTCGAGCGCATAGCAGTGGCCGCAGCCGTACCAGAAGACCTCGAGGACTTCGACCTTGCCGGCCGGGACGTCGGTGGGCTGGGCCGGCACGATCGGCTTGTAATTGACGCCGGCTTTCCAGCGTCCGCCGGGCAGTTCGCCGGCGGCGGGCATTGCCGCGAGCCGTTCGAGGCCGGCATCGGACTGTTCGTCGCCCGCCTCGCCGGTGCCCTCCTGGGTGGCGGTCGCGCCGGCGGCGGCTGGCGCCGGCGACAACGGTGCCGCGGCGGCGGCCGGTGCTTCGGCGGTGGGTGTGGCCGGGGGCGGCGGATTCTCGCGCGAGCAGGCGGCGAGGACGCACGCCACGAGGGCGGTGCCGAGCAGGGAACGAATCATGGGAAACCTCGGCGTCAACGCATGCCCTGGATGTACGAGGCGAGGTCGCGAATGTCTTCAGCGGTGAGCTGCTTCGCGATCGTCTCCATCATGTGGGCATTCCTGGTGTCGTGGCTGGCGCCGCCGGCATCCTTGTAGCGTGCGCTGCCGGCATAGGCGGTGAGCTGCTGCACGGTGTAGACCGAATGCTGGGCGCGCAACGCGGGATACCCGGCTGCCGGGTTGCCGCGGCCGACCGGGCCGTGGCAGGCCATGCAGGCGGGCAGGCCGCGGGCTTTGTCGCCGCCGCGGTAAAGCGCTTCGCCCGCCTTCCAGTAGGACGGATCGGCCTCGAGGCCCGAGGGGGTCTGGGTCGCGAAGTAGGCGCCGATATCGGCGATGTCCTCGTCGGTGAGCGCGGCCGCCTGCGCGGTCATGACCATGCCGTTCGGTGAGGCGCTGCGCTGGCCCGCACGGAACTGCTTGAGCTGCTCGGCGATGTAGGCTGCGTTCTGGCCGGCGAGGTTCGGCCACTCGGGATTGGCACTGTTGCCGTTCGGGCCGTGGCAGGCGATGCAGGTGGCGGCCTTGGTGGCGCCGGCTTCGGCCGAGCCTTCTGCATGGGCCACGGGCAGGGCGGCCGCGAGGGCCAGGGCGGCAAGGGCGGAAAGGGTCTTGGTCATTCTGCTCACAGCTCCGGGTCGCGTAACCCTAAAATTGTACACTTCCGCGAGAGGTCCCGTGAGCCGCTTCCCCGCCGTCCATTTCATGCTGAGTGTCGCCGCGCCGGCGCAGTTCCCGCCCGACGGGGGCGCGGAGGTCGCGTTTGCGGGGCGGTCGAACGCCGGCAAGTCGAGCGCGATCAACGCCATCACCCAGCGCAAGGCGCTGGCGCGAACCAGCAAGACCCCGGGCCAGACCCGGCTCCTCAACTATTTCGAGCTGGCACCCGGCCAGCGGATCGTCGACCTGCCGGGCTATGGCTATGCGAGCGCGCCGCCCGCGGAACGCGCCCGCTGGGCGCCGCTCACCGACCGGTTGCGTGCGCGGCAGTCATTGCGCGGGCTGCTGCTCGTGGTGGATGCGCGGCGCGGGATCGGTGAGGAAGACGAGGGGCTGATCGACTGGGCCGATCCGGCCGAGCGCAGCGTTCATGTGCTTCTCACCAAGGCTGACAAGCTCACGCGCAACGAAGCGCGCGCCACGCTGGCGGCAGCTGCCAAACAGTTGGGCGAGCGCGCGACGGTGCAGCTCTTCTCCTCGCATTCCGGGGCCGGGGTGCCGGAGGCGCAGCGCGCCTTGCTCGAGATGATGTGAATGCGTCAGGTATTAAAAGGCCCCGGCGGTCTGGGAACCCAGGCCGTCGGGGCCGACTTACCCGGCACAGGTCTCTTGCATCCGGGCCTTGCCCGCTCAGGGAGGGAAGCGGGGAGCGTTTAGGGCGCTCTGGAAGTTAGATGCGCGGGCCTCGCTTTGGTTCCGCGTCGTTCAAAGGAAAGTCCAGGTCAGTCCGAGCGAGAAGAGGTCGAGGCCGTCCGTGTTCTCGATGTCGAAGGATTCGTACTCGAGGCGCGCCCCGAGGCTGCCGAAGTGGGCCTGCACGCCACCGCCATAGGCGAACTCGGTGCCGCTGTCCTTGATCCGGGTGGTCGTGATCGACGAGATGCTCGCTTCCGCGTCCCAGCGCGCGACGCCGGCCTTCACATACAGGTCGACGAAAGGCAGGGGCAGCATCAGCATGCCGAACCCGGCAATGGCGGTGGCCTCGGCATTGAAGCCGATGGCGCCAGCCGTCGCGCTGTCGCTGCCGAGGTCCATGTAGTTGAGTTCCACCGCGAACGCGTCGAGCGGCCGGAAGCCGGCGATCACCTTGTAGCCGGTGTCCTTCAGGTCGAAGTTGCTGGAGAAGGCGTCGATCTGCGACTGGCTGACGGCGGCGCCGAGATAGAAGCCATTGTCGGCCGCGACCGCGCTGCCGGCGCAAAGGGAGAGCGCGCACGCGGGCATCAGGAGCTTACGAAGCATGGGTCAATCCTCAGTGACAAAGACGCTGGACAAGCTTTGGCATTCTACCGTGCCGCGGTGCCGTCCGATCAGTGCGCTTCGTCCCAGTTCGCGCCCGTGCCAATGTCTACTTTCAGCGACAGCTTGAGCTGCGCCGCTTCGGTCATGCAGCGGCGCAGCCTGTCGCCAACTTGCGTCACCGCGTCCGCGCGCACCTCGAGCACGAGCTCGTCGTGCACCTGCATGACGAGCCGCGCGGGCGGGCGCTCTGCCAGGCACCATGCGTGCACGTCGATCATCGCGCGCTTGATGATGTCGGCCGCGGTGCCCTGCATCGGCGCATTGATCGCGCTGCGTTCGGCGTATTGCTGCAGCTGCTTGTTGCGCGAGCGGATGTCGGGCAGGTACAGGCGCCGCCCCATCACCGTCTCTACGTAGCCGTCGCGCTTCGCGCGCTCGCGCGTGTCGTCCATGTAGCGCTTCACGCCCGGATAGCGCTCGAAGTAGCGGCTGACATACTGCTGCGCCGAGCCGCGATCGATGCCGAGCTGGCGGGCGAGGCCGAAGGCCGACATGCCGTAGATCAGCCCGAAGTTGATCGCCTTGGCCGAGCGGCGCTGGTCGCTGCTCACGGCGTCCTGCGCGACGCCGAAGACTTCCGCGGCGGTTGCGCGGTGCACGTCCTCGTCCGCGGCGAACGCAGCGAGCAGCCGCTCGTCGCCGGAGAGGTGCGCCATGATGCGCAGCTCGATCTGCGAATAGTCGGCGGCCATCAGCACGTGGCCGGGCGGCGCGATGAAGGCCTGGCGGATGCGCCGCCCCTCGGGCGTGCGGATCGGGATGTTCTGCAAGTTCGGGTCGGTCGAAGAGAGCCGCCCCGTCTGCGCCACGGCCTGGTGGTACGAGGTGTGCACCCGGCCGGTGCGGGGATTGACCTGCTCCGGAAGCTTTTCCGTGTAGGTGGAGCGCAATTTCGCAAGCCCGCGGTACTCGAGGATCAGGCGGGGCAGGGCGTGCGCCTCGGCGAGTTCCTCGAGTACATCTTCGGCGGTCGAGGGCTGTCCGGTCGGTGTCTTGCGCAGCGGCGGGATGCCGAGCTTCTCGAACAGCAGGAACTGCAACTGCTTCGGCGAATCGAGGTTGAACGGCTGCCCCGCCGCGCCGTGCGCGGCCGCCTCGATCTCGACAAGGCGCGCGGCGAGCTCGCGGCTCTGCGCCTTGAGCATCGCCGCATCGAGCAACACGCCGGCATCTTCCATGGCGAACAGCACGGGCACGAGCGGCTGCTCGATCGTCGTGTACAGCCGTTCGAGCGCGGGTTGCGCCGCGATCGCCGGCCACAGGGTGCGGTGCAGGCGCAGCGTGATGTCGGCATCCTCCGCCGCGTACTCCGCCGCGCGATCGACCGGCACCTGGTTGAAGCCGATCTGCTTCGCGCCCTTGCCGGCGACATCCTCGTAGTGGATGGTTTCGACGCCGAGGTAGCGTCGCGCCGAGGAATCCATGTCGTGGCGCGTGGCGACGCTGTTCCAGACATAGGACTCGAGCATCGTGTCGTAGCGCATGCCCGCGAGCGCGATGCCGTGGTTCGCGAGCACGTGCGCGTCGTACTTCAGGTGGTGGCCCACCTTGCCGCGCGCCGGGTCTTCGAGCAGCGGCGCAAGCTTCGCCAGGGCGGCGGTGCGATCGAGCTGCGGCGGGGCGCCCGCATAGTCGTGCGCCAGCGGGACATAGGCCGCGTGGCCGGGCTCGACCGCGAAGGAAACGCCGACAATCTCGGCCTTCATGTACTCGAGGCTCGTCGTCTCGGTGTCGAATGCGAAGACCTCGGCGGCGGCGAGCGTGGCGAGCCAGCGGTCGAGGTCTTCCCCGGTCGCGACCGTTTCGTAGCGTTTTTCCGTGACCACGGGTGGCGCCAGCGCCGGCGCGTCGGGGCTCGAATCGGCGGGCGACGACAGGATGCGCGGCGCCGACGGGACCCGGGCCGCCGCACCCGCTGCGTCATCGGCACCGCTGCCGTCGAGCTGGCGCAGGAGCTGCCGCAATTCGTAGCGCGTGTAGATGGCCCGCAATCCATCCGCATCCGGCTCGCCGCGCACCAGGTCCTCGGGGCGCTCGGTGAGCTCGACATCCGTGCGGATCGTCGCGAGCTGGCGCGACAAGGCGAGCGTATCGAGTCCCGCGCGCAGGTTCTCGCCCACCTTGCCCTCGATCTCGCCGGCGCTCTCGATGATGCCGTCGAGCGAGCGGTAGCGGTCGAGCCACTTGGCCGCGGTCTTCGGCCCCACCTTGTCGATGCCGGGGATGTTGTCGGAGCTGTCGCCGACCAGCGCGAGGTAGTCGATCATCTGCTCCGGATAGACGTCGAACTTCGCCTTGACGCCGGCGCGGTCGAGCACGCTGTGGGTCATCGTGTTGATGAGCGACACGTGGCCGTCGACGAGCTGCGCCATGTCCTTGTCGCCGGTCGAGATCAGCACGCGCCAGCCACGCTCCACGCTGCGCTTCGCGAGCGTGCCGATCACGTCGTCGGCCTCGACCCCCGCGACGCGCAGCATCGGCAGGCCGAGCGCGCGCACCGCATCCATCAGCGGCGCCGTCTGCGCGCGCAGCTCGTCCGGCATCGGGGGGCGGTGCGCCTTGTACTGCGCGTACAGGTCGTCGCGGAATGTCTTGCCCGGCGCGTCGAACACGACCGCGATGCGCGGCGATGGCTGCTCCTTCAGGAACTTGAGCAGCATGTTCAGCACCCCGAGCAGCGCGCCGGTGGGCTCGCCGGCCGAGTTGGTGAGCGGGGGCAGTGCGTGGAAGGCGCGATACAGATAAGAGGAGCCGTCGACGAGGACGATGTCGGCAGGGGCGTTCATCAGGCAGGCAGTCTTGCAGAATGGGCCGGAAATGGCATCCCGGTAAACCGGGCGCGGCTACGTGCGTTGATCATGGGCATGACCGACGTCGTCGCCGCAGCGATCGCGACGAACCGTTTCGGGCTCGGCGCCCGGCCGGGCGAGCTTGCGCGGGTGGCGCCGGACCCGCGGGGCTGGCTGGCCGCGCAGCTTCACGGCGGCGCACCATCCCTCCCTGCGGGGAGCGCCTTGGAAAGTTCGGCCTCGATCCTCGTGCAGGCCGCGAAGCTGCGCGAGGACCGGCGCGAAACGCAGCGCGGGGCCGCGGCGCCGGGCGCGGTCCCGCGCGTGATCCAGGGTCCCGGCGCCTGGTACCGGCCGATCTACCTCTCCGAAGTGCAGGCGCGCTTCAGCGCGGCCGTAGTGAGCGAACGCCCCTTCATCGAGCGGCTCGTGCACTTCTGGTCGAACCACTTCGCGGTGTCGATCGACAAGGCCGTCGTGCTCGGGGTCGCGGGCGCCTATGAGCGCGAAGCGATCCGCCCGCAGGTGCTCGGGCGCTTCGAGAACCTGCTGCTTGCGGTCGAGCGCCATCCGGCGATGCTGCTCTATCTCGACAACGCCCAGTCGGCGGGACCCGCCTCGCCGCTCGCGCGCCGCGCCTCGGCGAGCGGCCGCCGCGATCCGGGCCTCAACGAAAACCTCGCGCGCGAGATCCTCGAGCTGCACACCCTCGGCGTGAGCGCCGGATACACGCAGGCGGACGTGACGGGCTTCGCCCGCATGCTCACCGGCTGGTCGGTGAGCGAGGGCGAATTCAGGTTCCGCCCCGGCCTGCACGAGCCCGGCGCCCAGCGACTGCTCGGCAGGTCCTATGCGCAGCCGGGCTACGAGCAGGGCGCGGCGGCGCTGCGCGACCTCGCGCGCCATCCCGCGACCGCCGGGCATCTCGCGCGCAAGCTCGCCTGCCACTTCATCGCGGACGATCCGCCGCCCGCGGCGGTCGCGCGCATCTCCACGGCGTTCCGGGAACACGGTGGCGAGCTGCTGCCCGTGTACCGCGCGCTCATCGAGTCGCCCGAAGCCTGGGCAACGCCGCTCGCGAAGTACAAGACGCCGGCCGACTATGTGCACTCGGCCTTTCGCGGGTTCGAGCTGCCGCACGACGGGCCGCGTGCAGGGCTCGCCGCCTATGAACTGCTGGGCCAGCGTGCGTGGTCGCCCGGCTCGCCCGCGGGCTGGCCCGACCGGGCCTCCGACTGGGATGGCGGTTCGGCATTGCTGCAGCGGATCGAATGGGCCGACGAAGTGGGTACGAGGCTGGGCGATCGCCGCGACGCCCAGCGGCTCGCACATTCGATCCTGGGCGGTGTCCTGTCGGACCAGGCGTCGAATGCCATCGCACGCGCCGCGTCCGGCGCGCAGGCGATCACGCTGTTGCTCACCGCCCCGGAGTTCATGCGCCGATGAACTACGACACCCTGGATCGGCGCAGGTTCCTCGCCACGGCGACGGCGGCGGCCTTGCCGCTCGTGGGGCGCCTCGCGGTCGCGCGGGCGGCCGCCCCACCGGATGCGCGCTTCGCATTCGTGCTGTTGCGGGGCGCCCTCGATGGCCTTGCCGCCGTGCCGCCCTGGGGCGATCCCGACTACCGCCGCTTGCGCGGCGAGATCGCGATCGCGCCGCCGGGCGAGCCGGGGGGCGCGTTGCCGCTCGATGCGACCTTCGGGCTGCATCCGGCGCTCGCCTTCCTGCACGAGTCGTGGCGCGCAAGGGAGCTGCTGGTGGCGCATGCCGTCGCGACGCCGTATCGCGAGCGCTCGCATTTCGACGGCCAGGACGTGCTCGAGAATGGCGCGGCGCGCCCGCACGCGCTGGCGAGCGGCTGGCTCAATCGCGCGCTCGCGGTGTTGCCGGCGGTGGCGCGCAGCCGCGGCGATGCCGGCGTTGCGCTCGGCCAGAACCTGCCGCTCACGATGCGCGGGCCGGCGCCCGTCGCCTCGTGGTCGCCGTCGCGGCTGGCCGCGCTCGACGACGACACGCTCGACCGCATCGCCGAGCTCTATGCGGACGATCCGCTGCTGTCGCGGCGGCTCGCCGATGCGCTCATGGCGGACGATGTGGCGCGCGCCGCATCGATGGACGGACCGCAACGCCGCGCGGGCGCCCGTGACCTCGAAGTCTTGCGCGCCGCGGGCGCCTTCCTCGGACGCGACGGCGGTCCGCAAGTCGCCATGCTCGACACGATTGGCTGGGACACGCACGCCAATGAAGGCGGTGCGCAAGGCCGGCTCGGTGCGCGCCTCGGCGTACTCGATGCGGGATTGCGCGAGATGAAGCGGGCGCTCGGTGCGCGCTGGTCCAGCACGGTCGTCGTGCTCGCCACCGAATTCGGGCGCACCGCGGCGGTGAACGGTACGCGAGGCACCGACCATGGCACGGCAACGGTGGCATTCGTGCTGGGAGGCGCCGTCCAGGGTGGTCGCGTACTCGCGGATTGGCCCGGCCTGTCGGCCCGTGCGCTCTACCAGCAGCGCGACCTCACGCCCACCCTCGACTTGCGCGCGATCCTGAAGGGCGCGCTCGGCGAACATCTCGGCGTGCCCGCGGTCAGGCTGGATACGGAGGTGTTCCCCGATTCGGCGGCGGTGCGGCCCGCGACCGCCGTCGTGCGCGCTACCAGCGATAGCAGGGTGTGACGAAACCCTGCGCGTACTCCCGCGGGCCGGGCGGCAGTTCCACGAAGCCGTCGGTGCCGGTGAGGCTCGTGAAGTCGCCCGAGCCGTTGGTGGGGCGGGGCTCGGCCGCGAGGCCGCCGGCCCCGTCGGGGACGAGGCGCACCGGCAGGAAGCAGGTGAGCGGGGGTGTCACGCGCACGGGCGCCGCAAGCGCGACGGTGGCGACGGGGTCGGCGAGGCCGCCCGCGGCGGCGCGCAGCGCCGGAACGACGTAGCGCGCGAGGCATACGAGCGAAGACACGGGATTGCCGGGCAAGCCGAAGACCGCGGCACCCGACGGCGCCGTCCCGAACCACAGGGGCTTGCCGGGACGCTGCGCGACCTTGTGGAAATGCGGCTGCACGCCGAGCTCCGCGAGCACTTGCGGCACGAGGTCGAAGCGCCCCGCGGAGACACCGCCGCTCAGGATGATCACGTCGTGCGTGTCGATCTGCAGGCGCAGGGTGTGCCGCATCGCGGCGGCATCGTCGGCCACGTGGTCGTCGGCGACGCGCGCAAACGCGTGCAGGCGCAACTGCGCCGCGAGGCCATGCGCGTTCGAGCGGCGCACCTGGTGCGGCAGGATGGCCTCACCCGGCTCGATGAGTTCGTTGCCGGTCGACATGACGACGATCGATGGTTGCGCCGCCACATGCAGCCGCGCCTTGCCTGCCGAAGCCGCCACCGCGATCTCGGGCGCGCGCAAGCGCGTGCCTGACGCCAGCAAGCGCGCGCCCTCGCGCGCATCGCTGCCGCGCCGATGCACGTTCTGCCATGCTTCGACGGTGAGCGCGGCCTCGAGTTCCACCTCGTCGCCGTGGCGCGTGATCCGCTCGACCGGCACGACGGCATCGCAGCCGCGCGCCAGCACCGCACCCGTCATGATCTCGATGCAATGCGCGCGGTTCGCGAGGGTCGACGGAGCGTCGCCCGCCGCCTGGATGCCCTGCACGCGAAAGCGCCTGAGGCCCTCGCGAACGGCCCGGGAATCGAGCGCGACGCCGTCCATGGCCACCCGGTCGAAGGGTGGCTGATCGCGCTCCGCATGGACGTCTTCGCGCAGGATCGCGCCCGCACATTGCTGCAAGGGCAGGGATTCCACCGGCAGCGGGCGCATATGCGAACCGATCAGCCGGTCGGCGGCGGCGGGCGTCAACAGGGCGGTGGGCGGCTGCATGGCAAGTCTCCGGGTCCCGGCAGTATAGTCAGCGCCTCCGCGGCCCGCTGCCCGACCCTCGGCGGCGTCCTATGTGTTTGCCGCAATCGAACACGGGCGCGGTCTTGATCCACGACAAGGCGACAGTGCAGCGCGATACCTAGACTTTCGCCAACTCCACCAGAGGGCGGCATCGACACGAATGGGTCAATCGGCCGAAATCACCAAGTGGGACATCGAGGATCCGTCGTTCTGGCAGGCGGACGGCTCCCGCATTGCCACCCGCAACCTCTGGATCTCGATTCCAGCGCTGCTGCTCGCGTTTGCGGTGTGGATGCTGTTCTCGGTCGTGGCGGTCAACCTCAACCGGGCAGGGTTCGATTTCACGACCGACCAGCTGTTCTGGCTGACCGCGCTGCCGGCGCTCTCCGGCGCGACGCTGCGCATCTTCTATTCCTTCATGGTGCCGCTCTTCGGCGGCAGGCGCTGGACCGCGGTGTCGACGACGCTGCTCGCGATCCCGGCCGCCTGGCTCGGCATCGCCGTGCAGGACCCGGCGACGCCGTACTGGCATTTCGTCGCGATCGCGATCCTCTGCGGACTGGGCGGCGGCAACTTCGCGTCCTCGATGGCGAACATCTCGTTCTTTTACCCGAAGAAGATGCAGGGCTATGCGCTCGGCATGAATGCCGGCCTCGGCAACCTCGGCGTGTCGACGGTGCAGTTCCTGGTGCCCGCCGTGGTGACGGCGGGCCTGTTCGGCGCCTGGGCGGGCGGGCCGCAGGCGGGCAGCGGCGGCGCGCCGCTCTACCTGCAGAATGCGGGCTTCATCTGGCTGCCGCTGATCGCCGCGAGCGTGCTCGCCGCCTGGTTCGGCATGCACGACCTCGCGAGCGCGCGCTCCTCGTTCAACGAGCAGGCGACGATCTTCAGGCGCAAGCACAACTGGCTCATGTGCTGGCTCTACGTCGGCACCTTCGGTTCCTTCATCGGCTTCTCGGCGGCGTTCCCGCTGCTGGTGAAGACGCAGTTCCCGGGCGTCGATCCGCTCAGGTACGCCTTCCTCGGGCCGCTGGTCGGCGCGCTCGCACGCCCCGTCGGCGGCTGGCTCGCGGACAAGATGGGCGGCGCCGCGCTCACCTTCTGGGTGTTCGCGCTGATGGTCGCCGGGGTGGTCATGAAGTTGTATTTCCTGCCACACAATGGCGTGGGCGGCAGCTTCGGCGGCTTCCTCGCCATGTCGATCGCCATGTTCGTCGTGGCGGGCATCGGCAACGGCTCCACTTTCCGCATGATCCCGGTGATCTTCCGCCAGCTGCACGAGCGGCTCGCCGCGGGCGCGGACGACGCGGGCAAGGCCGCGGCGCAGCGGCAGGCGGGCATCGAGTCCGCCGCGGTCGTCGGCTTCAGTTCCGCGATCGGCGCCTATGGCGGTTTCTTCATCCCGAAGAGCTACGGCAGCTCGATCGCGATCACCGGGGGGCCGGAGGCGGCGTACTATGGCTTCATTGCCTTCTACCTGAGCTGCCTCGCGATCACCTGGTGGTGGTACCTGCGGCGCGGCGCCGAAGCGCCGTGCTGACAGCCGCACCGATGCGAACGATGGGCAAGAGGTTCCGACGATGAGCTACTTCCTCGACCGGCTGAGATTCCTGAAGCGAAATACGGAAGAGTTCGCGGACGGCCACGGCATCACCAAGGCGGAGAACCGCGACTGGGAGAATTCCTATCGCGCCCGCTGGCAGTACGACAAGATCGTGCGCTCGACGCACGGCGTGAACTGCACGGGCTCCTGCAGCTGGAAGATCTACGTCAAGAACGGGCTCGTGACCTGGGAGACGCAGCAGACCGACTACCCGCGCACGCGCCCCGACCTGCCGAACCACGAGCCGCGCGGCTGCCCGCGTGGCGCGAGCTATTCGTGGTACCTCTACAGCGCCAATCGCCTGAAGTACCCGCTGGTGCGCGGCACGCTGCTGCGCCTGTGGCGCGAGGCGCGCAAGACGCTCGCGCCGGTGGACGCCTGGGCGAGCATCGTCGGCAACGCGGAGAAGGCGCGCAGCTACAAGAGCCGGCGCGGGCTCGGCGGCTTCGTGCGCGCGAGCTGGGACGAGGTCAACGAGATCATCGCCGCCTCGAACCTGCACACGGTGAAGCAGCACGGCCCGGATCGCGTCATCGGCTTCTCGCCGATCCCGGCGATGTCGATGGTGAGCTACGCCGCGGGTGCGCGTTACCTGTCGCTGCTCGGCGGCGCCTGCCTGTCCTTCTACGACTGGTACTGCGACCTGCCGCCGTCCTCGCCGCAGGTGTGGGGCGAGCAGACCGACGTGCCCGAGTCGGCCGACTGGTACAACAGCCGCTACATCATCGCCTGGGGCTCGAACGTCCCGCAGACGCGCACGCCGGACGCGCATTTCTTCACCGAGGCGCGCTACAACGGCACCAAGACGATCGCGATCACGCCCGACTACTCCGAAGTCGCCAAGCTCACCGACCACTGGCTGCATCCGAAGCAGGGTACCGACGCGGCGCTCGCCTTTGCGTTCGGCCACGTGATCCTGAGGGAATTCCACGTCGAGAAGCCCTCGCAGTACTTCACCGACTACTGCCGCCAGTACACCGACATGCCGCTGCTCGTGCGCCTCGAGCGCCGCGCGGACGGGCGGCTCGTGCCCGAGCGCTTCCTGCGCGCGAGCGACCTCGGCGGGCTCGGCGAGGCGAACAACCCGGAGTGGAAGACGCTCGCGTGGGACGAGAAGGCCGGCGAGCTCACCGTGCCGAACGGCTCGGTGGGGTTCCGCTGGGGCGAGAAGGGCAAGTGGAACATCGAGGAGAAGGACAGCAAGGGCCGCGGCACGCGGCTGCGCCTGTCGTTCGCGGGCTTCCACGAGGGCATCGAAGCGGTGAGCTTCCCCTATTTCGGCGGCGTGCAGCACGAGCGCTGGACCGCGGCTCCGCACCCGGACGTGCTCGAGCGCAACATCCCCGTGCGCAAGCTGAAGCTGGCGGACGGTCGCGAGTGGGCCGTCGCGACCGTCTACGACCTGCTGCTCGCGCAGTACGGCGTCGATCGCGGCTTCGGCGGCGCCAATGTCGCGGCGAGCTACGACGCCGACGTGCCGGGCACGCCGGCGTGGCAGGAGCGTATCACCGGCGTGTCGCGCGCCGAGGTCATCGAGATCGCGCGCGAGTTCGCCATGACCGCGGACAAGACCCGCGGCCGCAGCATGATCATCGTCGGCGCCGGCATGAACCACTGGTTCCACAACGACATGAACTACCGCGGCCTCATCAACATGCTGATGATGTGCGGCTGCGTCGGCCAGACGGGCGGCGGCTGGGCCCACTATGTCGGCCAGGAGAAGCTGCGGCCGCAGACCGGCTGGGTGCCGCTCGCGTTCGGCGTCGACTGGAGCCGCCCGCCGCGGCAGATGAACGGCACGTCGTTCTTCTATTTCAACTCGGACCAGTGGCGTTACGAGAAGCTTGCGACCGAGGAGCTGCTCTCCCCGCTCGCCGACCCCGCCAAGTACACGGGCAGCCTCGTCGACCTCAACCTGCGCGCGGTCCGCATGGGCTGGCTGCCCTGCGCGCCGCAGCTCGACAGGAATCCGCTCGAGATCACCCGCGAGGCGGCCAGGGCCGGCCAGGACCCCGCCGCCTACGCGCTCGGGCAACTGAAGAGCGGCAAGCTCGACTTCGCCTACGCGGACCCGGACGCGCCGCAGAACTTCCCGCGAGTCATGTTCATCTGGCGCTCGAACCTGCTCGGTTCCTCCGGCAAGGGCCACGAGTACATGCTGCGGCACCTGCTCGGCACCCGCCACGGCCTGCAGGGCAAGGATCTCGGCGAGAGCGGCGCGGTCAAGCCGCTCGAAGTGAAATGGCGCGACGAGGCTCCCGAGGGCAAGCTCGACCTGCTGGTCACGCTCGATTTCCGCATGTGCACGACGGCGCTGTATTCCGACATCGTGCTGCCGACGGCGACCTGGTACGAGAAGAACGACCTCAACACCTCCGACATGCATCCCTTCATCCATCCGCTGTCGAAGGCGGTGGATCCGGCCTGGGAATCGCGCAGCGACTGGGACATCTTCAAGGGCATCGCGCGCTCGGTGAGCGCGCTCGCGCCGGGTGTCGTCGAGGTCGAAAAGGACCTCGTGCTCGTGCCGACGCAGCACGACACCCCGGGCGAGATCGCGATGCCGTTCCGGGCGCAGGACTGGAAGAAGGGCGAGTGCGAGCCCATCCCCGGCAAGACGATGCCCGCGATGGCCGTGGTCGAGCGCGACTACCCGAACCTGCACCGCAAGTTCACCTCGCTCGGCCCGCTGCTCGATGCCCACGGCAACGGCGGCAAGGGCATCAACTGGAACACGCAGGACGAAGTCGACTTCCTCGGCAAGCTGAACCATCGCGTGACCGAGCCCGGCGTGAGCCAGGGCCGCCCGCGCATCGAGAGCGCGATCGACGCCTGCGAGGTGATCCTGCACCTTGCGCCGGAGACCAACGGCCACGTCGCCGTGAAGGCCTGGGCCTCGCTCGGCGAGTTCACCGGGCGCAGCCACACGCACCTCGCCGAAGGCAAGGAGCACGAGGCGATCCGCTTCCGCGACATCCAGGCGCAGCCGCGCAAGATCATCTCCTCGCCGACCTGGTCGGGGCTCGAGGACGAGCACGTCAGCTACAACGCCGGCTACACCAACGTCCATGAGCTGATCCCGTGGCGCACGATCACCGGGCGCCAGCAGTTCTACATGGACCACGAGTGGATGGTGGACTTCGGCGAGGGCTTCATGAGCTACCGCCCGCCGATCGACACGCGCACCGTGAAGCCGCTCCTCGGCAAGCGCGGCAACGGCAACCGCGAGATCGTGCTCAACTGGATCACGCCGCACCAGAAATGGGGCATCCACAGCACCTACAGCGACAACCTGATCATGCAGACGCTGTCGCGCGGCGGGCCGATCGTGTGGATCAGCGAGGCGGATGCGCGCGAGGCCGGCATCGAGGACAACGACTGGATCGAGCTGTTCAACGTGAACGGTGCGATCGCCGCGCGCGCGGTCGTGAGCCAGCGCGTGATGAATGGCATGGCGATGATGTACCACGCGCAGGAGCGCATCGTGAACGTGCCGGGATCCGAGATCACCGGCACGCGCGGCGGCATCCACAACTCCGTGACCCGCGTCGTCGTCAAGCCCACCCACATGATCGGCGGCTATGCGCAGCTCGCCTATGGCTTCAACTACTACGGCACAACCGGCACCAACCGCGACGAGTTCGTGATCGTGCGCAAGATGGGCAAGGTCGACTGGCTCGACGGCGAGCCCACGGCGGCGGCGGCCGCGGAGGAAGTGCGATGAAAGTGCGCGCGCAGATCGCGATGGTGCTGAACCTCGACAAGTGCATCGGCTGCCACACCTGCTCGATCACCTGCAAGAACGTCTGGACCTCGCGCGAGGGCGTCGAGTACGCCTGGTTCAACAACGTCGAGACCAAGCCCGGCATCGGCTACCCGAAGGAGTGGGAGAACCAGGACAAGTGGAACGGCGGCTGGGTGCGCACGCGCGCCGGCAAGCTGGTGCCGCGTTCGGGCGGGCGCTGGCGCGTGCTGTCGAAGATCTTCGCCAATCCCGACCTGCCGCAGATCGACGACTACTACGAGCCGTTCACCTTCGACTACCAGCACCTGCACCAGGCGCCGGACAGCGCGCACCAGCCGACGGCGCGGCCGCGTTCGCTGATCAGCGGCGAGCGCATGCAGAAGATCCAGTGGGGGCCGAACTGGGAGGAGATCCTCGGCACCGAGTTCGCCAAGCGCTCGGTCGACCGCAATTTCGACGGCGTCCAGAAGGAGATCTACGGCGCCTTCGAGAAGACTTTCATGATGTACCTGCCGCGGTTGTGCGAGCACTGCCTCAACCCGGCGTGCGTCTCGGCCTGCCCGTCGGGCGCGATCTACAAGCGCGAGGAGGACGGCATCG
>CAUJHJ010000024.1 GCA_963204835.1 Pseudomonadota bacterium | reverse complement strand
GTTGGCCGCGCGGGGGGGGCGGCCCGTCGCCGCCCCCCCCGACGCGCGCATCGAGGCCTTCGTCGCCGCCGCGCGCGCTGCGCGGCCCGGCGAGCCGCTCGAGGAATGCAGCGTTCGAACGCTCGGCAGCAGCGAGGAAATGTTCGGGCGGCTGCTGCCGCTGATCCTGGGCGGATCGAAGACGGGGACCTTCTCGCTCGGCGATCCGCCGCAGGTCGGGCAATGCGTCGTCGTGACGCATTTCGACGGCGCCCCGGCCCTGATCTGGCGCGTGACCGGCGTCGAGGTCATGCCCTTCGATGCCATCAGCGAGCGACAGCTTGCAATCGAAAGCCCCGCGTTGCGCGAGCTCGAGGCCTGGCGCCAGGTGCACATGACGGCATGGGCCCCACAGCTTGCGGGCAAGACGCGGGCGGAGATCGGCCGCATGCCGGTCGTCGTGCAGCGATTCGTCGTGATTCATCCGCGGGGCCCGGCGCCCGCCCGCTAGCTGGAGCGCGGCGGCAATGGGTCAAATTGTGGCTTGTGCACTGCAGCCGGGCCCGCCGCCGGACGATATTGAGGCAGCCTCCGCAGTTGTCCGTGCATTATGTCCAACGGGGTCGCGCTCGCCCACTATGCCTTTGCCGCACTCCTTCTCGGCGCTTGCGCAGCCGTCGGCGTGCTGCTGCATGCGCTGCGCATGCGCGCGCGGGCGGCCGACCAGGGGCGTCGCGACTTCATCGCCGGGGCCGGGCAGGGCGACGCGATCCGCCGCAAGATCGAGGCGCAGCTGCTCGACAACCAGCAACGGCTCGACCATCTCGCGCACCATGACCAGTTGACGGGGCTGCCCAACCGGCTGTTCCTCGCGGCCCACCTGCCCGGGGCGATCGCGGCCGCGAAGCGTACCGGCGCGCCGCTGGCGGTGCTGTTCCTCGACCTGGACCGCTTCAAGCACATCAACGACACCTGCGGCCACGAGACCGGCGACAAGCTGCTGCAGGCGGTGGCGGGGCGCATCCGGGAGGCCGTGCGCACGGGCGACGTCGTGGTGCGCATGGGCGGTGACGAGTTCATCGTCGTGCTCGGCGTCGTCAAGAATAGCGAGCAGGTCAGCGAGACCGCGGCGCGCATCAACGCGGCGCTCGCCACGCCCGTCGTGATCGACGGGCGGCCGCTCGTCACGACCGCGAGCATCGGCGTGAGCCTCTTCCCGCGCGACGGCCATGACGCCGACGCGTTGCTGCGCCATTCCGACACGGCGATGTACCAGGCGAAGGACCGGGGCCGCAACAATTTCCAGGTCTTCAGCCCGTTCATGGACCGCAAGCTGAAGGAGCGCGTGGCGATCGAGGCGAAACTGCGCGCGGCGCTCGAGGGCGGGCAGCTCGGCCTGCACTACCAGCCGGTGATCGACATCGAGACGCGCCGGGTCGTCGCGCTCGAGGCGCTGCTGCGCTGGCGCCATCCGCGCGAAGGCTTCATTTCCCCGGCGCGCTTCATCCCGGTCGCCGAGGAAAGCGGGCTCATCGTGCCGATCGGGCAGCTCGTGCTCGAGCGCAGCGTCGCGGACCTCGCGGCGTGGCGGGCGACGGGCCTCGCGCCGGTGCCAGTCGCGCTCAATGTCTCGGCGGGGCAGTTGCGGCGTGGCGACCTCAAGCGCGCGATCCAGGCCGCACTCGATGCCCACGACGTCGGCCCGGCGCTGCTGCAAATCGAGCTGACGGAAGGGGCGATGTTCGAGCAGCTCGAAGGCCGGCAGGGCGAATCGAACGAGGATGTCATCAACGACCTGCGCGCGCTTGGCATCCGCGTCGCGATCGACGACTTCGGCACCGGCTATTCGAGCCTCGCCTACCTCAAGCGCTGGCGCGTGGATTACCTCAAGGTCGATCGCAGTTTCGTGCGCGACCTCGTGACGGATCCCAGCGACCTCGCGATCGTCGGGGCGATCCTCGCGATGGCGCGCCACATGCACATCGACGTGATCGCCGAAGGCGTCGAGGGCTGGCCGCAGCTCGAGATGCTGCGCCGGCTCGGTTGCCGCCTCGCGCAAGGCTTCCTGTTCGCCGAGCCCGTGCCGGCGGCCGACTGCGCGCGCTTCCTGCAGGGGCGTCCGATCAGCGTCGCCGACATCGGGCAGGACGAGGACCTGCTCGCCGCGGCCGCCGTCTGAGCTACCACGCGATCCCGTAGTCCTCGCCGTGGTTGCTCGAGCCGCCCCACAGGGTGCCGTGCTCGCGATCGAGCCACACCGCATTGATCGGCCCCGACGTGCGTTCCGCGAACTGCAGCGTGTAGCCCATGCGCTTCAGTTCCTCGCGGATCCAGGGCGGCGTCGTTTCGGCGAGCAGGATGCGCCCCGGCTGCGATTCGTGGCCGCCGAAGGATGCGCGCATCTGGTAGCTGTTCACGTTCGCCGCCTCGGTCGCCTCCTGCACGGACATGCCGAACTCCACCACGTTGAGGAAGAACTGCAGCAGGTTCTGGTCCTGCGAGTCACCGCCCTGCACGGCGAAGGCCAACAGCGGCTTGCCGCCCTTCATCGCAAGGCTCGGCGTCAGGGTCGCACGCGGCCGCTTGCCGGGCGCAAGGACGTTGAACGGATTCTCGTCGGCATCGAGCACGAAGCTCTGCATGCGCTGCGACAGCCCGATGCCGGTGCGGCCGGCGATCACGGCAGGCACCCAGCCGCCGCTCGGCGTCACCGAAACGACCCAGCCGGCCTTGTCGGCGGCGACCACGGAGGTGGTGCCGCGAAGGAACTGGCGCTGCAGCTCCTCGAGGCGCGATGCGGATGGCGGCGCCGACACGTGGGTCGAAGGCACGGTGTGCCATTTCGCGAGGCTGCCGAGGTAGGGATTGCGTCCGCCCTGGAAGGGATAGGGATCGCCGGGACGGATGTCCGGGTCGTTGCGATCGGCGCGGATCAGCTTCGCGCGCTCGCGCGCGTAGTCCTTCGACAGCAGGCCCTGCACCGGCTCGACGGGCGGGAAATACGGGTCGCCGGAGTAGAAATCGCGATCCGCGAACGCGAGGCTCATCGCCTGGTACACCGTGTTGATGTAGCGCGCGCTGTTGTAGCCCATGCCCTTCAGGTCGAAGTTCTCGAGGATGTTCAGTGCCTGGAGCATCGCCGGGCCCTGCACCCAGGTCGTCAGCTTGTACACCTCGATGCCCTTGTAGTTCACGTGCACCGGCTCTTCGAGCCTGACTTGCCAGTTGGCGAGGTCTGCACGCGTGAAGAGGCCGCCCGCCGCGCGCGTCGCCTCGACGAGGTCCGCCGCGATGTCGCCGCGATAGAAACGGTCGTAGGCAGCGAGGATCGCGTCCTTGCGGCTCTTGCCGGCGTCGAGCGCCGCACGCTCGGCGGCCACGAGCTTGCGCAACGTCGTCGCGAGGTCGGCCTGGCGGAAGATTTCGCCAGCGTGCGGGGCTTCGCGCGACTCGCCGGGGTGCGGAAGCATGACCCGTTTCGAGTCGGGCCACTGCTTCAGCTGCGTCTTCGAGGCCTCGATGCGGTCGGCCGTCTCGGCTTCGATCGGATAGCCGTCGGCAAGCGTGATCGCGGGCGCCAGCACTTCGGCGAGGCTCAGGGTGCCGTATTCCGCCAGCATCACCATGAGGCCGCCCGGCGTACCCGGCGTGACGGCCGCGAGCGGACCGAAGTCCGGCGGATACTTCATGCCCCTGCCGCGGAAGAACTCCACCGTGGCACCGCTCGGGGCCACGCCGAGGGCATTGACGCCGATCACCTTGCCGGAGTTCGGGTTGTAGATGAGCGCCTGCGTCTCGCCGCCCCAGGAGAGCGTGTCCCACATCGTCGATGTCGCGGCGATCATCGCGCAGGCGGCGTCGACCGCATTGCCGCCGCGCTCGAAGATCTTCGCGCCTGCGGTCGCCGCAAGCGGCTTGCCGGTGACGGCAACCCATTCCTGGCCATGCAGCGGAGGCTTTTGCGTGCGAGCCTGCGTATCGGTGGCGAGGGCGAGCAGGACAAGCGCGCAAGCGCAGCCGAGCGTTGTTCGTGGCATGGGGGCCTCCGGATCCTGGGAGGCTACTTTAGCGCCTTCGTGAGCGCGGGGCGGATTTCGCCGCGCCCGGCTGCACGGGGGCCGCCTGCCTCGCACCCCCGCGTGGTCAGTCGACGAGCGCGGGAGCGGGCCCGCGCCTGTACTTCAAGAACACCAGCAGCAGCGGCATCGTGACGACGCACAGCCACAGCATCAGGCGAAAGTCCTGCAGGTAGCCGAGCAGTTGCGCCTGGCGCGTGATCTCGTGCTCGAGCGCCGCAACCGATGCCGTGGAGTTCAGCGACCACTCGGCGGGAAAGCCCGGCAGGCGCGTCGCCTCGTTGAGCGGCGAGGCGTACTGCGCGAAGGCCGCGTGGTTGGCCTGGGTGTTGCGCGCGAGCACGCTCGTGACGAGCGACACCCCGACGCTGCTGCCGACGTTGCGCATCAGCGTGAAGAGCGCAGTGCCCTCGTTGCGCAGTTGCGGGGCCAGCGTCGAGAACGTCACGGTGGTGAGCGGCACGAAAACGAAGCCGAGGCCGACGCCCTGCACGAACCCCGAGCCGACGATCATCGCCGGCGTCGTGTCGAGGCTGAAGAGGGTCATCCAGTAAAACGAGGCGCACATGAGCAGCGCGCCCGGGAACATGAGCTTCAGCGGGTGCAATCGATCGCCGACCCGGCCGACCGTGAGCATCGCGATCATCGTGCCGACACCGCGGGAGGCCAGCAGCACCCCGACGTCGCGCACCGGGTAACCGAGCAGCGACTGCAGGTACGACGGCAGCAGCGTGACGGCCGCGAGCAGCACCACGCCGACGACCAGCGCGAAGACCGAGCCCGCGACGAAATTGCGGTCGCGGAACAGCGCCGGCTCGAGGAAGGGCTCGCGGTGCGTCAGCATGTGGACGATGAACATGTAGAAGCACACGGCCGCGAGCAGGGCCTCGAACACGATTTCCGGGGAGGCGAACCAGTCGAGTGTCTGGCCGCGGTCGAGGAACAGCTGCAGCGCGCCGATGGCGATCGCCAGCAGGCCGAAGCCGAAGAGGTCGAAGCGGCGCTCGCGGTCGATCGGCGTCTCCGGCAGGAACACGGCCACGCCGATCCACGCGAGGATCCCGACCGGGGCGTTGATGTAGAAAACCCAGCGCCAGCTGTGATACTCGGTCAGGAAGCCGCCGAGCGTCGGGCCGAGGATCGGGCCCACGATCACCCCCACGCCCCACCAGGCCATCGCCGAGGTGTGGCGCTCGCGCGGCCAGGTGTCGAGCATCACCGCCTGCGACAGCGGCACCAGCGCCGCGCCGAACACGCCCTGCAGGAGGCGCGCCGCGACGATTTCCGTGAGCGACTGCGCCGCCCCGCAGAGCGCGGACGCCACCGTGAAGCCGACGATGGCGATCGAGAAGACGCGCTTGCGGCCGAAGCGCGCGGTGCAGAAGCCGATCAGCGGCGTGCAGATCGCCGCCGCGACGATGTAGGAAGTGAGCACCCAGGAGATCTGGTCGAGCGACGCGGACAGCGCGCCCTGCATGTGCGGCAGCGCGACGTTCGCGATCGTCATGTCGATCGTCTGCATCACGGTCGCGACCATGACCGCGACCGTCACCCAGACGCGATGAGCCTGGCCGGTCATCGGCGGCCGGTGTCGATCTCCACCGAAGCCGACAGGCCCGCCCGCAGGCGGGGCGCATGCTCATCGGGCAGGAGTTCGATGCGTACCGGGATGCGCTGCGTGATCTTGATCCAGTTACCGGTGGCGTTCTGCGGCGGAATGACCGAGAACTCGGCGCCGGTCGCCGGGCTGATGCTGTCGACGACCGCGCGCCAGCGCTGGCCCGGGTAGATGTCGAAGCGCACCTGTACCGGCTGGCCCGCGTGCACGTGGGTCAGGTCCTTCTCGGTGAAGTTCGCCTCGATCCACGGCGGTTCGCCGCCGACCAGCGCGAGGGCCGCCGTGCCCGGCGCGAGATAGGCGCCAACCTTCGGCAGCCTCGAGACGACGCCGGCGAAGGGCGCGTAGACAGTCGTGCGCTCGAGGTCGAGTTTCGCCTGTGCGAGCGCCGCCGCCGCGGCCAGGTACTCGGGATGCTGTTCGACCGGCAGGTCGGCGCTGCCGCCGAGCGTCGCGCCGATGCGCGCCAGGTCGCGCTCGAGCGCGACAGTCTGCTGGTGCGCCAGGTCGACCTGCTCCTGCGCGTCATCGAGATTGACCGCGGAAACATAGCCCTTCGCCGCGAGGTCGACGCGGCGGCGCAGTTCCTTACCCGCGAACTGCTCGCGCGTCACGGCGAGCGCTATCTGCGCCTGCTGCTCGCGGTAGCTCGCCTTGAGCGCCACGACGTCGGTGCGGGCGCGGGCGAGGTCGGCCGTCGCCTTCGCCAGCGCGACCTCGTAGGGCGCGCGGTCGAGCGTGAAAAGCGGGTCGCCCGGAGCGACCGCCTGGTTCTCCTTTACATGCACGCTGCGCACGGTGCCGGCGACGTCGACGCTGACCGGCAGCTTGTCGGCCTTGACGTAGGCGTCGTCGGTGTCGACGTAGCGACCGCCGGCGAGCCACAGCGCGACCGCGGTCGCCACGACCGCGAGCGGCACGCCGTATAGCAGTACAGGGCGCAGCCAGCGCCTCATGGGGCGGTACCCGCCAGGTTCTTCTTGATCGTGCGCAGGCCCTTGACGAGCGTGTCGCGCTCGCTGCGGACGAGGCCGCGCAGGGCGATCGCACGCACCTCACGCACCGTTCGCCCGATCACGGCCAGCACCGGCTTCGCGCCGGGCGCGAGATAGAGGCGGAAAGCCCGCCGGTCGCCGGGGTCCGGCCGGCGCTCGATGTGACCGGCCTTCGCGAGCTGGTCGAGCAGGCGGACGAGCGTCATCGGCGCGATCTCCAGCAGCTCGGCGAGCTCCACCTGCCGCAACCCCGGCTGCTGCGCGAGGCGGCGCAGCGCCTTTGCCTGCGCGAGGGTGATGCCGTGGCGCTGCACGCGGCGGTTGAACTCGGCGCGCATCAGGCGCACCGCGTCGCTCAGCAGGAAGCCGATCGAGTCGCCGTGGGTCGACATGGTAAGCATGGAAAGTAATAAGCAGGGCTTATTATATGGCCGGCGGCGATGGCGCGCCAGCCCCGCCACGTGCCGGCCCCGGGGCACGGCGGCCCCGTGCAGCCTCAGCGCACGGGCAGCTCGACGGCCGCGAAGTGCCGTTCGACCTCGGCCGCCGTAGGCAGCTCCCGGGCGCGCTCGACGCTGCGCCGGTCGAGGTGGCTGCCGAGGGCCTGCAGGAACTCGTACATGTACTTGCGCAGCAGCATGCCGCGCCGGAATCCCACCCAGGTGGTGTGGGTCGGGAAGATGTGCGAGGCGTCGAGTGCGACGAGGTCGCCGTCGGCGGCGGGCTCGATCGCAACCGAAGCGACGATGCCGACGCCCAGGCCGAGGCGAACGTAGGTCTTGATGACGTCGGCGTCGCGGGCGGTCAGGGCGACGTTCGGGGTGAGGCCCGCCGCGGCAAAGATTTCATTCAGCGAGGAGGGGCCGGAGAAGCTGAACGAATAGGTGACGATCGGGTGCTGCGCGAGGGCCTTCAGCGCGAGCCGCTTCTCGCGGGTGAGCGGGTGGCCGCGCGGCACCACGACACTGCGGTGCCAGCGGTAGAGGGGCAGCAGGGTCGTGTCCGGGAAGAGCTCGTGGGAGCCCGTCGCGATCGCGAAATCGACCTGGTCGCGCTCCATCATCGCCGCGATCTGCTCGGAAGTGCCCTGGTGCAGGTGCAACTGCACGTCCGGATAGCGCTGGCGGAAGGCGCGGATCACCTCCGGCAGCACGTAGCGCGCCTGGGTGTGGGTCGTGCCGATAGACAGCGAGCCGCCCGCCTCGTTGCTCAGCTCGTCCGACAGGCGCTTGATCGAGCGGATCTCGCCGAGGATGCGCTGCGCGCGCTCGACGACCTGCGCGCCGGCCGGCGTGAGGCGCGTCAGCGCGCGGCCCTCGCGCATGAAAACCTGGAACCCGAGCTCGTCCTCGAGCAGCTTGAGCTGCTTGCTCACGCCCGGCTGGGAGGTATGCAGGCGCTGGGCGGCCGCGGTGATGTTGAGGCCATTCTCGACGACCGCGACGAGGTAGCGGAGCTGGTGGAGCTTCATGGCCGGATTCTAAGGGATGTGCGCGATGGTAATCTGCCGGCATGTCCGCCTTGCCGCGCCTGGCACACCTCGATCGGCTGGAGGCCGAAAGCATCCACATCCTGCGGGAAGTCGCGGCCGAGTGCGCGCGGCCGGTGCTGCTCTATTCGATCGGCAAGGACAGCTCGGTGCTGCTGCACCTTGCGATCAAGGCCTTCCATCCCGCCCGCCCGCCGCTGCCGCTGCTGCACATCGACACGACCTGGAAGTTCCGCGAAATGATCGCGTTTCGCGATGCGACCGCGCGCCGCCTGCAGCTCGAGCTGATCGTGCACACGAACCAGGAGGGCCTGCGCCAGCGCATCGAGCCGTTCGGCCACGGCGCCGACGCCTATACCGACGTGATGAAGACCCAGGCGTTGCGCCAGGCGCTCGATGCGCACGGCTTCGATGCGGCGATCGGCGGGGCGAGGCGCGACGAGGAAAAGTCGCGCGCCAAGGAGCGCATCTTCTCGCTGCGCTCGGCCGGGCATCGCTGGGACCCGAAGCGCCAGCGCCCCGAGTTGTGGAACCTTTACAACGCCCGCCATGGCCCGGGCGAGAGCCTGCGCGTCTTTCCGCTCTCGAACTGGACCGAGCTCGACGTCTGGCAGTACATCGAGAGGGAACGCATCGAGGTGGTGCCGCTGTACTTCGCGGCGCAGCGCCCGGTCGTCGAGCGGGGAGGCCAGTTGATCGTGGTCGACGACGAGCGACTGCCGCTTGCCGCCGGCGAGCGCCCGCGGATGCGGCGCGTGCGCTTTCGCACGCTCGGCTGCTACCCGCTCACGGCCGCGATCGAAAGCGGGGCGGGCAGCGTCGCCGACATCGTGCGCGAAATGCGCACGACGAGCCAGTCGGAGCGGCGCGGGCGCCTGATCGACCAGGACGGCGCAGCCTCCATGGAACGCAGGAAGCGCGAGGGCTATTTCTGATGCTGCGCTTCATCACCTGCGGCAGCGTCGATGACGGCAAGAGCACGCTGATCGGGCGCCTGCTGTACGACACCCGGAGCCTGCACGCCGACCAGCTCGCCACGCTCGAGGCCGACTCGCAGCGAATCGGCACCCAGGCATGCGGCCTCGATTTCGCGCTGCTGGTGGACGGCCTCGCCGCGGAGCGCGAGCAGGCGATCACGATCGATGTGGCGTATCGCCATTTTTCCACGCCACGGCGGCGGTTCATCGTCGTCGACACGCCGGGCCACGAGCAGTACACGCGCAACATGGTGACGGGCGCGACGACCGCGGACGCCGCCGTGCTGCTCGTCGATGCGCGCCTTGGGATGACGGTCCAGACGCACCGCCATGCCTGCCTGATGGCTCTCGTCGGCATCCGCCACGTCCTGCTGGCCGTAAACAAGATGGACACGATGGGCTGGTCGCAGGAGGCCTTTGCGCGCATCGAGCGCGAGGGCCGTGCCGCCCTGCAGGCGCTCGGCATCGCGGAGCCTGCCTGCGTGCCCCTGTCGGCGCTGCACGGGGACAATGTCGTTTCGCCCAGCGGCGCCGCGCCCTGGTACGCGGGGCCGTCGCTGCTCGAGTGGCTCGAAACGGTCCAGGTGGACGGCGACCGCGAGCGGCTGCCCTTTCGCCTGCCCGTGCAGGCGGTCAGCCGGCCGCATGCGGGGTTTCGCGGCTATGCCGGAACGATCGCGAGCGGCAGTGTTCGTCCAGGCGATCCCGTTTGCGTGCTGCCCTCGGGGGTGCAATCGAAGGTGGCGCGCATCGTCACCCACGCGGGCGACCTGCCGGCCGCGGTGGCGGGTCAGGCCGTGACCCTGACCCTCGAAAGCGAAATCGACGTCGGTCGCGGCGACCTGCTCTGCGATCCGGGTCGTCGCCCGGCGGTGGCGGACCAGGCCGAGGCGACCCTCGTCTGGATGCACGAGGCGCCCTTGCTGCCGGGACGCGCCTATCTCGCGCGGATCGGGACCCGCACCATGAGCTGCACCATCACGGGCCTGAAGCACCGCATCGACGTGGCGACCGGTGGACAGCTGGCCGCGCGCACGCTCGAGCTGAACGACATCGGCGTCGCGACGCTCGCCTTCGGCGAGCCGGTGGCATTCGATCCGTATGCGGAGAACCGCGCCACCGGCAGCCTCGTGCTCATCGACCGGTTCAGCAACGATACGGTCGGCGCCGGCACGCTGCATTTCGCCCTGCGCCGTTCGCAGAACGTGCATTGGCAGTTCCTCGATGTCGACAAGGGCCAGCGCGCGGCGCAGAAGGCGCAGCGGCCGCGGGTCCTGTGGTTCACCGGGCTTTCCGGCGCGGGCAAGTCGACCATCGCCAACCTGGTCGAGCGCAAGTTGCACGCCATGGGGCGGCACACCTACCTGCTCGACGGCGACAACGTGCGGCACGGCCTGAACCGCGACCTCGGGTTCCGCGATGCCGATCGCGTCGAGAACATCCGCCGCGTGGCGGAAGTCGCCAAACTGATGACCGACGCGGGTCTGATCGTGCTCGTGTCCTTCATCTCGCCGTTCCGCTCCGAGCGGCGCATGGCGCGCGAGCTGTTCCCCGAGGGCGAGTTCATCGAAGTGTTCGTCGACACCACGCTCGCGGAGGCGGAGCGGCGCGACACAAAGGGCCTCTATGCAAAGGCGCGTCGCGGCGAGCTCGCCAACTTCACCGGCATCGATTCGCCCTATGAAGTGCCGGAGCGCCCCGAGTTGCGCATCGATACCGCCACCACGAGCGCGGAAGCGGCCGCCGACCTCGTGATCGAGCGGCTGGGCGCATGACGCGGGGTCAGAGCAGCCGGATGTCCTTCAACCGCTGCTGCAGGCAGGCGTCCGCCGTAATCGCCTCGGGGTAGCGATCGGGCGACTCCGCCGACACGCAGGAGGGCAGCGTGCGCAGCTCGAAATCGGGATTGAAATGCAGGAAGAAGGGCATCGCATGGCGCGAGCGCGCCGCCTGCCCCGGCCCGGGATTGGCGACCCGGTGCGTGGTCGAGCGCAGCACGCCGTTCGTCACTCGCTGCAACATGTCGCCGACATTGCAGACCACCGAACCCGGCAGGGGATCGATCGGCAGCCAGGCGCCCTCGCGCGTCCTGAGCTCGAGGCCCGGTTCCTCGGCGCCGAGGAGCAGCGTGATCACATTGATGTCTTCGTGCTCGCCAGCCCGCAGGGCGCCGGGCTCTCCCTCGACCGGCGGATAGTGCAGCAGCCGCAAAATGCTGTTGCCCTCGTTGACCTTGTTCTCGAAGAACTCGCGCGGCAGGGCGAGCGCGCAGGCGATCGCGCCGAGGAGTTGCCGGCCGAGCGTGTCGAAGGCTGCCCACAATGCGAGGGCGCGCTCGCGCAACTGCGGCACCTCCACCGGCCAGAAATTCGGCGGCATCGAGGCTTCCAGGCGGTGGCCTGGCGGCAATTCGCGGCCCACGTGCCAGAATTCCTTCAGGTCGGGGTGGGTTGCGCCCGGCGCGGTCTCGATGCCAGACGGCGTATAGCCGCGGGCGCCGCCACCGCCCGGCCGGTGGTAGCGACGCTTGACGGCCTCAGGCAGGGCGAAGAATTCGCGGCTCGCCGCTGCGCAGCCGTCGATCACCTCCGGCGCGATCCCGTGGTCGGCGATGACGACGAAGCCGTGGCGCTCGAACGCGGTGGCGATGGCGCGTGCAAAAGCATCCGTCCCGATCGCCGAGGCGGAAAGCGTGGAAACATGCTCGCTCATGGGCGCTGCCATTGTGCGCCCGGCGCGACGCACGCGCCATGTCGCGCCATAATCGCCCTGCCGTTCACAACAAGAAGGGGGTTCATCATGCCATTGCAGAAACGCGTGGCCGCCGAGTTCCTCGGCACGCTGTGGCTGGTCCTGGGGGGTTGCGGAAGTGCGGTGATCGCCGCGAAGTTTCCCGAGGTCGGCATAGGACTCGTGGGCGTGGCGCTGGCCTTCGGCCTCACGCTGCTCACCATGTGCTACGCCATCGGCCGGATTTCAGGCTGCCACCTCAATCCCGCCGTCACGCTCGGCCTCTTCGCCGGTGGGCGCTGCGCGGCGGCCGACGTCGTGCCCTACATTGTCGCGCAAGTGGCGGGCGCCGTCGTCGCGGCGTGGCTGCTGCTCACGATCGCGAGCGGCAACGGGAGCGACGTGCTCGCCGGTGGCCTCGCGGCGAACGGTTACGGCGGGCACTCGCCTGGCGGCTACACGCCCGGCGCGGCCTTCCTCTGCGAGGTCGTGATGACGTTCTTCTTCGTGCTGATCATCATGGGAGCGACCGACAAGCTGTCCGCACCGGGATTCGCGGGGCTCGCGATCGGGCTCGCGCTGACGCTGATCCACCTCGTCAGCATTCCGGTGACCAACACATCGGTGAATCCGGCGCGCAGCACGGGTCCAGCGCTGATGGTCGGGGACTGGGCCATCGGGCAGCTCTGGATGTTCTGGGTCGCACCGATCCTGGGCGGAGTGCTCGGCGGCGTTGCGTACCGGTGGATGGGCAAGGGTGGCTGACCGCAAGTCCACGCAAAGAAAAAGGCCCGCGACGCTTGTCGCGGGCCCCTTTCCTCGGCGCGATCTGGATGACGCGCTCGACCCCCCGTGCGGACGCTCTCGCTGCAGAGCCCCCGTCCAGAATGCAGCAATGCTTGTGCCAGACGTGATAAGCCACTGAAAATGCTATATCTTCCGGGGCGCTCCCCTTGCGCCGCAGCCCGGAAGTGTAAATCCTGCCGACAGCCCCGATGACCCAGCAGTGCGCCGATACGGTCTTCCTCGTTCGTCCTGCGGCCTTCGGCTTCAACGCCGAGACCGCCGCGACCAATCGCATGCAGCGACGCGACGCGACGGCGCCCGCCGATGCGCTCGCCCGGGCGCTCGGGGAGTTCGATGCGATGGTCGCCGCGCTGCGCAGCGAGGGCGTGAACGTGTGCGTGGTGCGTGACACGCCTGAACCGGTGAAACCCGACGCGGTGTTTCCCAACAACTGGGTGAGCTGGCATGCCGACGGCACGGTTGTCCTATATCCGATGCAGGCCGGGAACCGGCGCGCGGAGCGCCGCCGGGAAATCGTGGCCGAGGTCGCCGCCGCGACCGGCTATCGCATCGCGCGCACGCTCGACCTCACCGCCCACGAGCGCGAGGGCCGTTTCCTCGAGGGCACGGGCAGCCTTGTCCTCGACCATGCAGCCCGCGTCGCCTATGCCTGCCGCTCGCCGCGCACGGACGAGCGCGTGCTCGCGCAATGGTGCGGGGAGATGGGATATGCCGCCGAGACATTCGCCGCGACCGATCGCGACGGCGTGCCGATCTACCACACGAATGTCGTGATGGGCATCGGGCGGGGCTTCGCCGCCATCGGCGCGCAGTGCCTGGCGGACGGGGATCGTGCGCGGGTACTCGCCCGTCTCGTTGCGAGCGGCCGCGAAGTGATCGAGCTGACGCGGGAGGAAATCGAAGGGTTTGCCGGCAACCTGATCGAGCTCGCTTCCTGGGACGAAGCCATGGGCGAATGCGGAGTGCTCGTCCTGTCGGCAACGGCCCGGGCGCGGCTCGCGCCCGCGCGCTACGCGCGCCTCGCGGCCTGCGCCGACAGCGTGCTGGCGGTGCCGGTGCCCACCATCGAGCGACTGGGCGGCGGCAGCGTGCGCTGCATGATCGCGGAGGTGTTCCGGTGAGTGCCGGCACCCTCGCGGCGATCGCCGCCACGCTGGCCGCCTACGGCCTCGGCTCGGTGAGCGGCGCGCTGCTGGTCGGGCGGCTGCGCGGCGGCGTCGATATCCGCATGCTCGGCAGCGGCAACGCGGGCGGGACCAACGCGCTGCGCACGCAGGGGCCATGGTTCGCGCTCGGGGTCATCGTCATCGACCTCGGCAAGGGCTGGCTTGCCGCGGCCTGGCTGCCGCTCGCGGCGGCGAGGTTCGGCGCATCGGCTCTCGGCCTGCCCGAGGCCTGCGCGTTCGCCGCGATGCTGGGGCATGTCTGGCCACTGTGGCACGGCTTTCGCGGCGGCAAGGGCGCCGCGACGCTCGTCGGCGCGCTGCTTGCGCTCGCCCCCGTGGCCCTCGCGGTCGTGCTCGGCGTCTGGTTCGTCGCGGTGATCGCCTTCGGTTTCGTCGGGCTCGCTTCGATGGTTGCCGCCACTGCGCTGCCGCTGTATGTCATGGCCGCGGGAGTCGAACCCATCGTGCCGCTGGGCCTGTTCGGCGTCGCGGCCGCGCTGCTCGTGATCCATACCCATCGCGCCAACATCGTCCGCATGCGCGCCGGCACCGAGCCGCGCGCACGGCGCCTGTGGCTCCTGGGCCGGGGCCGCTGAAGTGCCCGCGGCCCCGCAGGATCAGCTCGCGGCGACCCTCGCGGAGCGGGTCTTTCGCCGCCTGGGAGACGGGGGTTTCGCGTCGGGGCAGGCGCTCGCGCGGGAGTTCGGCGTGACACGGAGTGCCGTGTGGAAAGCCGTGCGCGTGCTCGTGAACGCGGGCGCGCGCATTGAAGCCGTGCCGAACCGCGGCTATCGGCTGAGCGAGGGCATCGCGGCGCTCGATGCGGCCCGCCTCGTCGCGCAGTTGCCCGAGGGCGTGCAGGCGCGCGTTGCGCGTTGCGAGGTGGCATGGGCCCTGCCGTCGACCAATGCCGCGTTGCTGGCGGCTGGGGAGGATCCGCCGCAGGGCCGTGCAGCCATACTGCTTGCCGAGCACCAGACGGCGGGACGCGGCCGACGCGGACGCCAGTGGGTCGCCCCGCTGGGCGGGGCCGTATGCCTGTCGATCGCCTGGACGTTTGCCGAGTTGCCGCGGGACCTTGCGGCGTTGTCGCTCGTGATCGGAGTCTGCGCCTTGCGCGCATTGTCCGCCCATGGCGTGCGGGGGCTCGCGCTCAAGTGGCCGAACGACGTCGTCGCGGGCGGGCGCAAGCTCGGCGGCGTCCTGATCGAGATGCGCGCGGAATCGGCCGGCCCGGTGGTCGTGGTCATCGGGATCGGGGTGAACGTGGCGCTCGAGGCGCCGGCCAGGGCGCAAGTCACAGCGGCCGGCAATGCGCCGGTCGACCTCGTCGAGCTCAGCGGCAGCACCGATCGCAATGCGCTTGCCGCCGGCCTCGTCCGTGAGATCGTCGCGGCATTGCCCAAGTTCGCGGCGGATGGCTTCACGCCCTTCGCGGCCGAATGGCGCGAGGCAGACGCCCTGCGCGGACGCGCGGTGTCGGTGATGCTCGGGGACGAGCCCCAGGCTGGCATCGCCCGCGGCATCGATGCGGGCGGGGCGCTGCTCGTCGAAACGCCTGCGGGGCTGCAGCGATTCGTCACGGGCGAAGTCAGCGTGCGGGCGCAGGCATGAGCGAGAAGTCGCGGCAGCGCCGGCTGTTGCTCGATGTCGGCAACAGTCGCGTGAAATGGGCATTTGCGAGCGAAGGCGGCGTCGGTCGGCAGAGGTCGTTGCCCGTCAGCGCGGCCGGGGAACTGCCCATCGCGGCCTTGCTGGCGGCGCTGCCCAAGGGGATCGGCGCGGTGCGCCTGGTTTCGGTCGGCCGGCCAGCCCGCACGCGCGCGCTCGAGCGTGCGCTGGCGCAAGTGCTCGATGTCGAGGTGCGGCGGTTGCGCACGACGGTCGAGGCCGCAGGGGTGCGCTGCGGATATCGCGAACCCTGGCGGCTGGGCGCGGACCGCTGGGCCGCGGTCATCGGCGCGCGGCACCTGCATGCGTCGCCGCGCGCAGCATGCATCGTCGACATCGGCACGGCGATGACGATCGATTTCCTGTCACGCGACGGGCGTCACGGCGGTGGCGTGATCGTGCCTGCGCCGGCGCTGATGGTGGAGGCGCTGCTGCGCGATACGCAGGGAATCCGGCGGCGCGCGGCACCCGGCCGGCGCGGCCCGGGCCGCGGCTCTCTGTTCGCCCGCAGCACGCGCGAGGCCATCGAACAGGGATCGCAGCACGCAGCCGCGGCGCTGATCGAACGGGCCTGGCGCGCAGCACGCGCGCGCTACGGAGGGCGTCCGCGCCTGCTGCTCACGGGCGGCGGTGCCGCCCGGCTCCTTCCCCTGCTCGACGCCCCGGGCGAGATCGTGCCGGACCTCGTGCTGCGCGGCCTCGCGGCACTCGATTAGACTCATCGCCGTGCGCACGCTGTTCTTTGCCCTGCTCGCCGCCAACCTGGGCTTCCTCGGTTGGGCCATGCTCACGCCCGCTCCGCCGCCGATGGCCGACTCGCCGCCGCCGGATGTGCCGCGGCTCAAGCTCGCGAGCGAGTCGAACACCGTGCCGCCCGTCGCAGGCGCACTCGCCGCCACGGCGGCGCCCGCGTCCGGCGCACCGCTTGCGGCGCAAGCCTCCTGCCGGTCGATCGGGCCGTTCGCGAGCGAAGCGGAATCGGGGCGCGCGGCGGGCGCATTCAGGGACGGCGGCTACGACGCCCACACCCGCACCGAGGAATCGCGGGTCGCCGAGGGCTTCTGGGTTTCGCTCCCGCAGCAGCGCAATGCCGCTGCCGAGACGCGCCTGCTGGCGCGTCTCGCCCGCGCTGGCATCACCGACGCCAGCGTGATGACCGAGACGGATGCGCGCCGCATATCCGTTGGCATCTTTTCCGAACGCGAGCGGGCCGACCGGCGCGCCGCCGAATTGCGCCGGCTCGGGCTCACGGCCGACGTGACGGAGCGCCTGCACATAGGGACGAGCTGGTGGGTCGACCTGCAGCTGCGCACGCCGCAGGAACTCGCCGAGGCGGAGGCTTTCAATCGCGATGGCTCGAGCCAGCTCGCCCTCAAGCCCTGTCCCCCGGCCGCGGCAGCGGCGTCCACCACCGAGCCGGGCACAGGGTCCGGCGGGGCGGGGTAGAATCGCCCCGGCAAGGCCGGCTTAGCTCAGTTGGTAGAGCACCTGATTTGTAATCAGGGGGTCGCGGGTTCGATCCCTGCAGCCGGCACCAAATCGCCCACAGCCGCTTATGTCGAATCACCGGCGGGCTGCGCGACAGGCGGTCGGTGTGACACGGTGCAGCGTGCCGGGTGGTCGGGCCGGGTAGCCTGTCCGCTTGTCCCCGACAACAAGCAAGAATAAGGCGACTCCGGCGAGCGGCGCCTATCGTCCCGACATCGACGGGCTGCGCGCGATCGCCGTGCTCTCGGTCATCGTCTTCCACATCGACAAGGCGTGGGTCCCCGGCGGGTTCGTCGGTGTCGACATGTTCTTCGTCATTTCCGGCTACCTGATCTCCCTGAACCTTTTCAACGAGCAGCAGGCCGGGCGATTTTCGCTGCTGGACTTCTATCGGCGACGTGTCAAGCGGATCGCGCCCGCGATGCTCGTCGTCGTCGCCGCGACGCTCCTCGCGGCGCATGTCCTGCTGCTGCCCGAAGACACCGAGCGTGCGGCGGAATCGGCGCTGTGGTCGGTGCTCTCGCTCGCCAATGCCTATTTCTGGACTCACCAGGACACCAGCTATTTTGCGGCCGCCAGCAGCGAACTGCCGCTGCTGCACCTGTGGTCGCTCGGGGTCGAGGAGCAGTTCTACGTCCTCTGGCCGCTGTTGCTGCTCGCGGTACGCGGCGCAGCCCGGGGCTGGGGCTTTGCACTGGCGATCGGCATGATCGCGCTCGGTTCGTTCTGGCTGGCGCAGGACCTGTACGAGCCCGCGCCGCTTTTCGCCTACTACATGCTGCCCACGCGGGCCGGGGAGCTGCTGCTCGGCGCGCTGCTGGCCTTCGCGACGTTCAGGAAGGTTCCCGATCGACTGCCCGCCCGTTGGGACTTGCGACTGGCGGTTGCCGGTCTCGGCCTGCTGGCCTTCTCGCTGGCGTTCGTGACCGAAGCCAGCGTATTTCCAGGCTGGCTGAGCCTGCCGCCGACGATGGGCACGGCCCTGCTGATCCTGGCGGGGCGAAGCGCGGACAACCCGATTTCCGGTGGCCTCGCCTGCCGGCCGCTCGTATGGGTCGGCCTGGTGTCCTATTCGGCCTATCTCTGGCACTGGCCGCTGCTCGCGTTTTACCGGTACGGGCACACGCAAATCGGGTCGGCTGCCGCCCTCAGCCTGTTCCTGCTGACATTCGCCTGCGCGTACCTGACCTACCGCTACGTCGAAACGCCCGCGCGGCGCTCGAAGGCAACCGCGCCTCGCGTCATCTGGAACCAGTACGCGCTTCCCGCGGGTGCGCTGGCCATTGCGGCGCTCGCAGGCATGTACCTCGATGGCTACGGCCTGCGCTGGATGACGGACTACCGCGCGGAAGTCACGGCCCTTCGCAGGCAGGCCCGTCCCGCCAACACCTACGACTATGTCTGCCAGGTCCAGTCCCTGAGCGCGAGCGATGCCCGGCGCGCGCCCTGCGTGATCGGCGACCCGGCCCGGGCGAGCGATACGCTCCTGTGGGGCGACTCAAACGCCGCGCACTATGTCGGCATGGTGGGGGCGTTCGCGCAGGTCGGCGGCTTCAGGTTCCGAAACCTCGAGATCGGCGCCTGCCCACCCCTCGATCGCGACCCGACGCCTTTCGTCCAGCCCCGGCGCCTCGCCGACTGCCGCAGGGCGAGCGCGCTCGCGTCGCAGCTTGTCGGGCCCTACCACACGCTGATCATTTCCGCCGACTGGCCGAGTTATCAGGCGCGTTCGGGCCGCTTCCTCGAGGAATTCTTCGATTCCGTGCGGGCGCTCACGCAACAGGGCAAGCGGGTCATCATCATCGGCAAGATCCCGGCCATCCCGGGGTATGACCGGCGCTGCCGCGAGAAGGCGCTCGGATATCCCGGGCTCGATTGTCCGCGTGTGACCGCAGTCCCGAGCGAAGGCGTGGTCGCGGTGAATGCGCGACTCAAGCAGTTTGCGGAACACACCCCGCAGGTTTCCTACTTCGACCCCACGCGGTTCCTGTGCCCCGATGGTGTCTGCGAGGCCCTGAACGAGCAGGGCGAGCCACGCTACTACGACACGAACCACCTGACGATACCCATGTCGTGGAAGCTCGGGTGGTCGATCCTGCGGCGCGAAGGACTCCCCGCCGTATTCCGGCCGCTCGCTGCGAATCCACGCAGCTAGCGGTGCGCCGGATCGAACTGCCTGCGAAGCTCCTGCCAGCATTGCGGGTAGTCGACCTGCCGCAGCGGTGACTCCAGCGCGTAGCGCGTCGGCCGGATCACGCAGCGTGTCTCGATCATGAAGGCCATGGTGTCGACGATGTGCTCGGGCCGCGAGGTGTCGGCGCGCGATGCCTTCTCGAAGGTTGCCGCGTCCGGGCCGTGTCCCGTCATGCAGTTGTGCAGCGAGGCACCGCCCGGCAGGAAGCCCTCCGCCTTCGCGTCGTAGGCACCGTGGATGAGGCCCATGTATTCGCTCGCGATGTTGCGATGGAACCAGGGCGGCCGGAAGCTGTCCTGCATCGCGAGCCAGCGCGGCGGGAAGATCACGAAGTCGATGTCGTCGACCCCCGGCGTGTCGGAGATCGACTGCAGCACGAGGAAGATCGAGGGATCCGGGTGGTCGTAGCTGATCGACCCGATCGTGTTGAAGCGGCGCAGGTCGTACTTGCAGGGCGCACAGTTGCCGCGCCAGGCGACGACATCGAACGGCGAGTGGTCGAGCGGCGCCGACCACAGCCCGCCCATGAACTTCGCGACGAGTTCGTGTCGCTCCTCGCGGTCCTCGTACCAGGCCTCGGGCGTGAGGAAGTCGCGCTCGCAGGCGAGGCCGTTCGAGCCGATCGGGCCGAGGTCCGGCAAGCGGAACGCGGCGCCGAAGTTCTCGCAGGCATAGCCGCGCGCCGGGCCATCGGGCAGTTCGACGCGAAAACGCACGCCCCGCGGCACGAGCGCGATCTCCTGCGGCTCGACGAGGAGCCGGCCGAGCTCGGTAACGAGCAGCAGCCGGCCGGACTGCGGCACGATCAGCAGTTCGCCGTCCGCGTCGTAGAACACGCGATCGGTCATCGAGCGGGTCGCGGCGTAATGGTGAATGGCGCAGCCGCGCTGCGCCTGCGGATCGCCGTTGCCCGCAAAGGTCACGAGGCCATCGACGAAGTCGACTTCGCCCAAGGGCAGCGGCAGCGGATTCCAGCGCAGTGCATCCGGTGGCGTCTCGAGGTCGGCGAAGCGGCCCACGATGCGCTCGTTCGCGAGCCTGCGAAACGGGCTGTGCACCGCGGCCGGGCGGATCCGGTAGAGCCACGAGCGGCGGTTGCCGGCGCGCGGCGCCGTGAAGGCGGTGCCCGAGAGCTGTTCGGCGTAGAGGCCGTAGGGACAGCGCTGCGGCGAGTTGTGCGCCGGCAGCGCGCCCGCGAGCGCTTCGCTCGCGAAATGGTTGGCGAAGCCGCCCTGGTAGCGAAGCTCCGCGCCGGCGACCGCTGTCCTGTCCTTCATCCCGCCTCCCGCCCGGCTAATTAGTGTCAAATGAAACCATCGGGAAGTAAAGCCGGCGGCGGGCGGCGGGCGCGCCCGCCGCCCGCGCTCAGGCACGCGCGGGCTGCACGTTGGCGTTCAGGTGGAACAGGTTCGACGGGTCGTATTGCGACTTGACCTTCGCGAGGCGCGCCAGGTTGCCGCCGTAGTTGCCGTCGACCTGCGCCTGGCTCTGCTCGCCGAGGTTCATGTCGTTGACGTAGAAACCCTTCACATGGGGCTCGACGATCGCGTAGGCGCGCCGGCCGGCGGCCATGTTGGCCTCGGTGTCCGCCGGGTTGTCCCACGCCGTCGCCACGACGACGTTCCAGCGCGCGGGCCGGTGCCAGAAGGCGGTGGCCGTCGGCGCGACGCGGCTGATCGCGCCGCCCGCGTCGGCAAAGATCACCATGACCGCGGGCGGCAGGCCCGCGAACTCCTCGACCAGCGCATCGACGAGGGAAGGGTCGATTGTCCGCAGGAAGCCCGCCTTGAGGTAATAGCGCCGGCCCCGCGCCAGTTGCACGTCGGCGGACTGCTGCAGCTTGACGTAGGGAGTCGGCGCGATCGCGTCCACGATCGGCTTGCCGAACTTGCGGATGGATGCGAGCGCCTTCTCGCCCGCCTCGATGCTGCCGGCGTAGCAGGTGTCGATGACCAGCACGGGCTGACCGTCGGGCAGCCGGGTGAGCGCCGCGTCGGCATAGACGTCGTCGGGGGCGTTGCCCGCGAAATCGGCGTAGGCGCGCAGCGCATCGCGCGCCTGGGCGAGCGGGAAGATGGCCGGTCCGCCAAGAAGGACCGGCGGGGAAGGGTGCAGCCGGAACTCGAACGAGGTGACCACGCCGAAGTTGCCGCCACCGCCGCGCAGCGCCCAGAAAAGGTCGGGATTCTCGCTGGCGCTCGCCTGCACGAGGCGACCGTCCGCGGCGACGAGGTCGGCGGCCAGCAGGTTGTCGCAGGCGAGGCCGAACTTGCGGGCGAGGCGGCCGAAGCCGCCGCCGAGCGTGAGGCCGGCGACGCCGGTGTGCGAAACCGTGCCCGCCGGCGTGACGAGCCCGAAGGACTGGGCTTCGCGGTCGAGCTCCCCGAGCAGCACGCCCGGTTCGACGCGTGCGACGCGCGCCTCGGGGTCGATGCGGATGCCGCGCATGCCCTCGAGGCTGATCATCAGGCCGCCCTCGCAGACCGATTGGCCCGAGATGCTGTGCCCGCCGCCGCGCACGGCGACGAGCAGGTCGTGGGCGCGCGCGAACTCGACGGTGCGCATCACGTCGGCCGCCCCCGCACAGCTCGCGATCAGGGCCGGCTTGCGGTCGAAGGCGCCGTTCCAGATGCGCCGCGCGGCGTCGTATCCGGCGTCGCTCGCGAGCAGCAGGCCGCCGCGCAATTGGGCGCGCAGGTCGGCCAGGGCCGAGGCGGGCAGGGAAATCCCCCGGCCCGTGCGCGATACCGCAGGCAGGTCCTCGCCGGCGTACAGGCGCCGCAGCGGGAACGACGAAAGGGAAAGGGCGGCGACGCCGCTACCGAGGAAAGTCCTTCTTCGCATGGCAGACCCCTTCTTGCGCCGCCGTGCCTGGCGGGTGCGCCATGCTACGCCTACCAGGCGACGAAGAGCACTAGCAGGCCGAAGACGATCCGGTACCAGGCGAAGGCGGCGAAACTGTGGGTGCTGATGAAGCGGATGAAGCCGCGTACCGCGAGCAGCGCCGTGACGAAGGCGACGGCCGCGCCGATCGCGAACGGCAGGGCGTCGGCGGCGACGAACAGGTCGCGGCCCTCATGGAGCTTGTAGAGCGTGGCGCCGATGAGGGTCGGGATCGCGAGGAAGAACGAGTACTCGGTGGCGAGGCGCCGGGACATGCCGAGCGAAACGCCACCGACGATGGTGGCGCCCGCGCGCGACGTGCCCGGGATCAGCGCGAGTGCCTGCCACAGGCCGAGCCACACGGCCGTGCGCACGGGAACGGCTTCGACGGCGTCGAAGGTCGCCCGGGGGGCGCGCCGGTCGACGATGAGGATCGCGATGCCGCCGATCACGAGCGCGATGGCTACCGGCACCGGACGGAAGAGCCGCTCCTCGATCGCGTCCTGGAAGGCGAGCCCGAGCAGGGCGAGCGGCAGGAAGCCGAGCAAGACGTTCAGCGCAAAGCGCCGCGCGCCCGCATCGCTGCGGAGAGAAACCGTGGTGCGCCACAGGCGTTGGCGGTATTCCCAGCAGACGGCGAGGATGGCCGCGCCCTGGATGATGATCTCGAAGGCGAGCACCTTCGGTCCGGCGAGGCCAAGCGCGCTCGAGGCAAGGATCAGGTGGCCGGTGCTCGAGACCGGCAGGAACTCGGTCAGGCCCTCGACGATGCCGAGCACGAGCGCGGCGAATGCGCTGATTTCCATCTGCTGCGTGGGGACCGGATCGCCGCGCTCAGCGCGCGGCGTAGGCGTCCATCATGAGGCCGGTGCCGCCCCGCGACACGTGGGCCACCGTGGCCGTGCGCCGATGCAGCTTCGTGATGCTGCCGAGGTTGATCGCGAAGGCGAGATGGACCTGCTGGCCCTTCCTCAGGCCGAGGTTGGTCGTCTCGATGAACACGCCGGTCGCGGACAGGTTGATCGCCCTGCAGAGCCGCTTGCGGCCGCCGGGAACCGTGATGTAGACGGTCGTGCGCGCCCGGTGACGCGTGTGCAGGCGGCGTTCCAACTCGATGCGCTCTTCTTCGCTGATGTTCTTCATGGCCCCTGCACCGATTATGCCCTCCAGCCGCAGTTTGCCAAATCGAAGTGAACTTAATCGAGCTACTTTGCCGGTGCAGGCGCCCGGATGCGGACGGACACCGGGCAGTGGTCGGAGAGCTTGCGCCGGACCGCGTCCTTCGTGTCGTACACGACACGCCCGAAGGAGCCCGGCACGAGGCGGGCGGCGAGCGTCCGCGACAGCACGATGTAGTCGATGTAGCCGCGGTAGGCCTGCTTCATCGAGCAGTTGACGAACCGTTCGCCAGCCGCGGTGTTCGAGAGATCGGCCTCGGGCGGCTCGCCGTCATCGATCTCCGGCCAGAACCGCAGGCGCGCGCCCGAGGCATCGCGCGCCGCACCCTCGTCACGCAGCAGGTTGCGATTGAAATCGCCCATGACCGCAAACGGCCGGCCCGCGGCGGCCTCCGCGTCGATCCAGGCCTCGAGCAGGCCCGCCTGGCGGCTGAGCGCCGCGCACTCCTTGCGGCGGTCGTCCAGCAATCGCGACCCGCAGCCCGACTTGAGGTGCACGGACAGCAGGCGCAGCTCGCGCGAGTCGCCCGGGTAGAGCACGAGCTCGGCGCCGCGGCGTACCGAGCCGCCGAGCGACAGGGAAGTGAGGTCGCGGCCGCAGCGGAAGGGGATGCCGGGGCGGATCGCGAAGCCGGTGTTCTGTACGTGGCGGCGACCGGTGAAGCAGAAGCGATAACCTGGAAAAACGAGCCGGGCGGCATCGTCGCCGTCGACCTCCTGCAACGCGATGACGTCGGCGTCAAGCAGGTGGGCGTAGCGCGCAAGCGCATCGAAATCGGCACGGCCGCGGTTGAGCTTCGCGGCGACGTCGCAGGGGATCGCGCGCGCGTTCGGCGGCGGGCGCACGCCCTCGGGCGTGCAACTGGCGCGCAGGCCCTGCAGCGCCTCGGGCGCGATGAGCCATTCGAGGTTCCAGGTGGCGAGTTTCAGCTCGCCGGCCGCGAGTGCCGCGGTCGGCAGGCAAAGCAACAACAAGGCGAGACGCATCGCCCCATTCTAGCTTCCGCCCGCCGCCCCGGCTCTTCGGGCGTTCGGCGTCACCGCCAGCAGTAGTCCTTGCCGCCAGGCCCGGTCGAATCGCGCGCACCGGTATCGGTCACGGAAAAGCCCGTGCAGCGGGTGTCGTCGGACTGGCCGGCGCCGGCGACCGGGGTTGCGCTTGCCGTGTAGGACTGGTTGTCCGCCCCGAGCACCACGGCGATGTCGTAGAAGCCCCGCTCGGTGGTCGCCGCGAGGCCGAGGCCCGCCGGCGGGTCGCCGGCGACATCGTCGGTGTAGGCGTTGTTCTGCAGGTAGAACTTTTCCTGCGCCGCCTGCAGGTTGAGGAGCGCCGTGGTGGCCTCCGTCCGTTGCGACCGCAGCAGGTAGTTGCGGTAGCTCGGGACGGCGATGGACGCGAGGATCGCGATCACCACGATCACCGTCATCAACTCGATCAGCGTGACACCGCGTTGTGTGGCTCGCATGGCGCAGGGGCTCCCGTGGCGATCAGTTGGCATCGTCGCGCTGCCAGAAGGTGCGGATGGTACCCCCGGCGCTGACGCATTTCTTCAGCACTTCCACGCCGGCGATGCACACCGTCGGCGGCGAGGAGGGCGGCGTGGCGGGGTCCTGGTTGCCCTGGCGGATCAGCGCGACGCTGATCTCTCCCACGATGCCGCTCTGGCTCAGGTCGACGGACAGGTCCTTGTTGTCGGTCACGCCGTCGTCGTTGAAGTCGAGCGCCGGCTTGCCCGAGTCGACCGTCATCGCATAGGCGCGGTTGATGTTGGCCGGGTAGCAGGGATCCGCACCGGCCGCCTGCAGCGGCTGGAAGGTGGTGAAGAGGATCACGTTGTTCACGGTGGTCGATTCCGCAAGGACTTTCTCGCCGTCGCGGCCCGCCTGGTCAGGCAGCACGAACTTCCAGCCCGCGCTCGCGGCCGTGACGGTCGAGCCCGCGGGGTTCGCGGTGATGTCGACCAGGTCGCCGTCGACGACCGGGGTGATCGCATCGTACTGCCCCTGCGAGAGGCTCGCATACGGAGATTTGTCCCTGATCGCATAGAAACGGTCCTGCGTGACCGTGTCGAGCGGGTGGCCGCGATAGCCCGAGCCGATCGCGATGTTGTAGTACGGATCCTCGGCGCGGCGCTGGATCAGCGAGACGTCGGGTGCATTGTAGAAGCGGCGGGCCTCCGAGTTGGGCTGCGCGCCGTTGTCGCCCGAGCCGAGCTGCGCCAGCACGCCGCCGGCCACGAGGGTGGCCGCGGGCTGGCCGTTCGTGATGTCGAAGCGCCAGATGCGCCCGCCCATGTCCGCCGCGTACATGCGGTCGGCGAACAGGTCGCCATCGGTGTCGATCACCGTGATGCGGCCCGGGATGGCGTTCGTCATCTTGCCGAAGGTGACGCCGGGGGACGCGGTGCCGGGGCCGCCGCCGTACCACAGGCGGGCGCCCGTGACGGCATCGACGATGAAGATGCGATTGCCCACGCTGTCGGTGCTGTAGGGCTGCACTTCCTGGCCGGTGTCGTAGCCGCCGCCGAACACCAGCACGAACTTCTCGTCATTGCCGTTGGCCGAGCCGCCCGTGCCGACCATGATCCGGGTGATCACCGGCGGCGACCAGGACTGGCCGATGCCCGGCAGTTCCGACGGGCCGATGTCCCACATCAGCTGCGGATCGTCGCGGTTCGTCACGTCGAGCGCGAAGTAGCGGTCGCCGCCCCCGCGCATGCCGAAGAAGAGGTAGACCTTGTCGTCCTTGGTCGCATCGATGATGCCGTCCTGGTTCTTGTCGAACTTGAGCACCTGGACGTCACCGTCGAGGCCGTAGCTGCGCTGCGCGACGGCGTTGTTCTTGTACAGCGTGTTGAGGCGCGACAGCAGTTCCTGCGGGATGAACGCCCAGCGCTCCGCGCCGTCCTTGCCGTTGATGGCGTGCAGGAAACCGTCGTTGGTCGGGAAGAAGAGCACGGTGTCCTTGTCGTCCGGCGCGCCCGGCACGCCGCCGTAGGTCACCACGGCCGGCCGGCCGTGGAGCGGATCGCCCATGAACTGCACGGCATCCGTCGTGCTGTTGTCGCCGTTTGCGTCGCGCACGTCGAATCCGCGGGCCCAGTTGATCGTGTCCTGGCACTCCGTGCCGCAGCTCGTGGTCGAGCTGCCCGCGCCGACGACGGCGTCGGTGAGCGCGCTGTTCGCCGTGCTGAACAGGTTGGAGGAGTCCACCAGCCTGCTCTTCGAGCCCGCGTAGGTGTAGAGCGAGCGCGAGGCCGGGTCGGGCAACATGCTCGCCGCGCCGCCCTTCGTGATGTCGTTGCCGTCGGCGCCGCCCGACCAGAGGCTCTGCGTGCCCTTGGCGAAGAAGCCGCTCGCATCGACAGCCGGGTCCTTGTTGGCGTCGAGGATCGAGGTGCCCTGCAACTGGTACTTCTTGAGGTTGCCGGGCCAGTGCTCGCCCGCCGCCACCTTGAACAGCGAGAAGTAGAGGTCGCTGCTCGTCTGCGCGCGGTTGAACGTGTTGACCGAGATCGACGGCGTGATGAACGTCGAGCTGCTGTCCTGAATGCCGCTGAAGATCGTCTGCAGCGCCGCCGTGAGCGTCGGTACGTCGCCCGCCGTGTAGGCGCGCTCCGTGCCGCCGGCCTTGGCGATCTCGTTCAGGTAGCCCGGCGTATCGCCGGTGGGCTGGCCCGCGAGGTCGTCGCCGAAGCCGACCATGTAAGTGGACGCGGTCTGCGTGCCTGGCAGCGTGCTCGAGAGGTCCGTGTTGTTGAGCCAGCCGGCGAGGTCATCCATGCACACGCCGCTGCCCGCGACCCAGCCGCCGTCATGGTAGGGCTCGATCGGATCGGCCTTGCAGGAGCCGCCAATCATGGTGCCGATGTCATCGACGGCGTCGTCGTCGACCGTCGGCGCACCGTCGGTGAGGTAGACGATGTAGTTCTTCTGGCACTGGTACTCGATCGGCGTCTTGTAGGTGCGGCCGCCCGGCGCAGTCCGGGAGGCGTCGACACTGACGCCGGGCCGGCCCTGGTCGCCGTAGACGACGCTGCGGCCCGTGATGTAGTTAGCCGCTTCGTAGAGGGTCTCGGAGAGCGGGGTGCCGCCGTTGCCGCTGTCAGGGTCGAATCCCTGCAGCGTCGAGATGATGCTGTTGCGGCTCGCCGCGATGTCTTCCACCGCGTGCAGCACGTAGCCGCCCTGGGCGTCCGTGTTGTAGCGCATCAGCCCGAGGTTCACTTTCTGCAGCGAAGAGGCGAGATTGATCGCCACGTCGCGCACGATCTCGAGGCGGGTCATCGTGGTCGGCGTGCCCGCGCCATTGCGATAGTTGAGGTAGTTGCCGGTGTAGAAGCGATAGCGGTTGCCGATGCTGTTCCAGCTCAGGGTCGACGAAGCGCCCCAGGGCGGGCTGGCGTTGTTCTTCGGGTAGGGTTTTGTGGTCGTGCCGTTCTGTCCATGGACGCCGTTGTCGTCGGCGCATTCGACCTGGCCCGAGTTGCCGCCGGAAATGCCCTGCCACTGGTTGCTGCGGTACTGCGCTGCGCGCTCGCGCGAGTTGCCGAAGGCGGGCCAGATGCCCGAGCCACCGATGTTGACCAGGGCCGCCGCCGACGCATCGCAATGATTGGAAGCGCGCGGGAACCAGCGGCTCGTGCCGCAGGTGGGCGGATTGTCGTCCGTGCTGTAGTAGATTCGGTCCGCGTCGCAGCTGCCCGTATACGTGGTGCTCGGATCGTAGAGCGGCGTGGTGTCGACCTTGCCGTCCATGCTGCCCGAGGTGTCGATGATGAACAGCACGTTCGGCTGGGCGCCGGCCGACGCCTTGCTCATGTAGATCTCGGTGTCGTCAGCCGCGGCGGGCAGTGCGACGAGTATCGTCGCGAGGGCGAATCCGAGCGTCTTGCTGATCGGGTGCTTGAGGGTCGACATGGAGGGATCCTCGGTTGCGGTTGCGGCGCGCTTACTGCGCGGCGGAGACCTGGGTCACGACGCCGGTTTCGACGACGTAGGACACCGTCACGATGTTCTTCGGGTGCTTCAGCAGGGCGGCACGCAGGCTCGCGATGCTGGCCGGCTGGTCATCCAGCAGGAACTGCGTCGCCTCGGTGGTCTGGAACGTGCGCGGCGCACAGGCGGCGCACACGGGCATGGCGAGCGTGCCGCCGACGCTCGAGGGCAGCGTGACCGAGGAGGCGAGCGCCTCGACGGCGATCGTGATGTTGCGCAGCTTCGGTGCCGCGGCGCCGGCCGGCTGCGGGGCGGCGAGCAGGCCGAGGGCCAGGATCGCCGGCAGGGCAAGCAGGGGGATGCGCTTCATGGTGCGTTCCTCGGGGAAGCTTTCAGGGGTTGATGGAACCGAACGAGCCGGAGCCGCCGGCGCTCTGGATCACGAAGGCGCCCTGCACCTGGCGGGAATTCGCGTTGCGCGCCGAAGTGCCCGTGCTCGCGACCTCGTAGTGGAAGCCGACGAACTTGCCGGCGCTGAAGCCCGGCAGGTTGAGGTCGTCACCCATGTAGCGGCTCGCGGTGGTGTAGGTGTCGCCCGAGGTCGACCCGGGTACCGAGACGTTCGGGACGAGGACCGCGGCGCCGGACTGCGGGATCGAAGGCAGCACGCTGATCGCGCGCTCGATGCCGGCCTCGGCGGCGTGGAAGGCGTTCTGCCGGTACTGCTCGTTGCCGGCCATGATCAGCTCGGACGAGGCCGTATTCATGCCGGTGATGGCGAGCAGCGTGAGGACGACGAGCAGCAGCAGGCCGATCACGAGCGCCGCGCCCCGCTGTCCCCGCCGATTGGCAATGGATGTCTGCATGGATGGCTCAGAGCTGGCGCGCGTTGCGCAGCTGGATGGTGCGTGAAACGAGCATGCGGCGGTTGCCGTCGTTCGGCGTGACGCTCTTGCCCGCGTAATCGTAGGTGCGGCCGTCGACGAAGCCCGCCTCGAACTGCGCGCTGCGCATCATCAGCCAGATGCGCACCGAGACGACCTGGAAGCCCACCGGGAGTGCATCCGGGTCGACATAGCGGGTCGCGATGCCGCGCGGGGCGTCCGGGATGCCATTGCTGTCGGCGTCGAGGCCCGGGTCGATCACGCCGTCGTTGTCATAGTCGCCCGTGTCGATGCCGAACTGCACCTGCAGGTCCTCGACGCCGGGCATCACCTGCTCGTCGTCGAAGCCATCGTCGAGGAGCGTCTTCACGCGCAGCGCGGGCAGGCCCGCGCGGGCGGGACCCTCGGAATCGGCCGAGATGTAGTAGCTGCGCACCACGAGGTCGCGCACCTGGACGGTATCGGCCGCGAGCGCCGGGCTCGCGGGCAGGCTGCCGTCCGAGAGCATGTACTGGTTGGTCGGGCTCAGGCGGCTCACCAGCAGCTGCAGGCGATTGGCGGTGGCGGCCGCCTGTGCGACGCGCGAGGCGCGCCGGATCGTCAGGGTATCCGTGTTGGCCTCGGCGCCGCCGGCCTGCGCGCCGCAGCCGAGGGCGTAGGTGTCGTTGCTGCCCTCGACCGTCGCGACGAGGTTCACGGCGAAATTGTTGCCGCAGTCCTGGAAGCCGGAGGCGAGGCCGGCGAGCGCCGCGCTCGCGGCCTGCATCCGCGAGGCCGGCACCACACCCGCGGTCGAGCCGCCGGTGATGTACTTGAAGTCGTCCGGCGAGTTCGAGAAGCCGTAGTAGCCCGCGAGCTGCACGTCGGGCTCGATGATCGACAGTGCGTAGCGCGCGTCTTCCTGCAGGCGCGAGGTGGCGTCGCTCACCCGGTAGGAGCTGCGGCTTTGGGAGTAGACGTACACGGCGCCGACGATCAGCACCGAGCCGATCGCGAGCGCGACCAGCAGTTCGATGAGGCCGATGCCGCGCTGGCGCAGGTTCATGGCGTCACCGGGATCAGGAAGGTGCTCGTCTGGTAACTGAAGGCCTCGCTGGCCTCCTGCCAGGTGAGCGAGATCTGGAACTGGTCGGGCAGGCCGGTGGCGGCCGCGGCCGTGTACGCCACGGTGGCGACCGGGCTCGGCAGCGTGGCGTCGACACTCGTGATCCAGCGCGCGAGATCGTCCTCCGCGAGCTCCGCGGCCGTGCAGTTGGCGTTCACGACGCAGTCATGCTCGACGGGGCCGCCCGAGTAGACGGCGGTTGCGTAGGCGCCGCGCGCGCGGCCGTTGGCGCGGATGCGATCGCCCATGTCGCTGACGAGGTTGACCGCCTGGGTGCGGATCATCGCGGTGCGCCCCGTGCGCAGGCTCGTCACGTAGAGACCCGCGATGCCGAGCAGGCCGACGGACAGGACGACGAGGGCGACCAGCGACTCCACCATGGTGAAGCCGCGCTGCCGGGTTCGATGCGGGGTGGTCATGGCGGGCACCTCAGGAACACGCCGGCCACGGGGCCGCCGTCACTTCGTCCATGACCCGCGTGACACGCGAGCGTCCGGTGGCGCTCACTTCGACGCCGCGCGCGGCCGACTGGTCGGTACCGGCCTGCACCGCAGTGCCGCGGTCGTCACAGAAGAGGGTGTTGCCGGCCGTGGTCTTGCCAGCGATGTTCTGCAGGAAGCCGTTTGCGCCAAAGGACGCGCAATCGCCGGTCGATGCCGCGGTCAGCGACGCGTCGATCGTGTTCCCGGCGCGCACGACATCCTCCGCGGCATCGCGCTCGCAGTCGTTGTCGTTGTCGACGAACACGATCCAGCCATTGAAGGCGCCCGACGTGCAGGTCGCGCCGGCGTCAGTCGGGTCGGCCGACGGGCACACGGCTACCGGCGTCTGGCGCTTGATGGCTTCGGTGCGCGCGGTCTGCACCGCGCCCAGGAATTCGTTGCCGACGCTCGTCAGCCGGTTGTTGCGCCGGAACTCGCCGAAACTCGGCGCACCGATCGAAAGGATGACCGCGGCGAGGGCCAGCGTGACCATCAGTTCCATCAGGGTAAAACCCGCACTGCGCGTTTTCATGGGTCGGCAGTCTGGCGTGACTGCAAGCGGCGCGCGGGGCGCCCCGACCAAAGGCGCGGCCAGCGGGACGAATGGCGCCGGCCCGTGAACTGCGTCACGCGCCGGCGCGACATAATTCACCTCACGCGAAAGGGCCGGTAGCTGCGATCGAGGAACTGGAAGCTGAAGACCGTGCGCGGGCGGCGCCGGGCGACGGGCGCCGGCCGGCTCGCCACGAGCAGCAGCGCGGGGCGCTGCGACCCGGCGGCGGGCACCGGGGTGATCGAGGGAAAATCGCAGAGGGGACGCGCGACATTCTGTTGCATGACTGGCTCCTTGTGTTCGCGCGCATCCTGGCGCGGGCGCGTGACACGCGCGTGAAGGAGCGGTTCAGGCCTGGTGAAGGAAGCCGCCGATCGCCGCGGAGAAGCGCGGGATGTCGACGAGGAACGCGTCGTGGCCTTCGATCGAGGGCATCGCGACGAAACCCGTTGCGACGCCCGCTCCAGAGAGCGCGGCCGCGATGGCGCGCTGCCCGTCGATCGGGAAGAGGATATCCGACTCGACGCCGATCACGAGCGCGCGCTCGACGCAGCCGCTCGCGAGCGGCGCGAGCTCGAAGCGGTCCATCGCGCGCGACAGGTACAGGTAGCAGTTGGCATCGAAGGCTTCGACGAACTTCGAGGCCTGGGCCTCGAGGTAACCCTCGATCCCGAATTCCGGCGCGAAACTGTTCGGCGCACGTTCGCCAGCGATGCGCTGCCGCCCGAAACGCTGCGCCCACTCGCCGGCCGAGCGGTAGGTGATGGTGCCGAGCTTGCGTGCGAGGCGCAGGCCCGTGGCCGGCGGCGCCTCGGGTGCATAGGCGCCGTTGCGCCAGTCGGGGTCGCGCAGGATCGCCTCGCGCTGCAGGCTGCGCAGCGCGATGGCGAAGGGCGTGGCGCCCGCGCTGCCGCTGATGCTCACGAGCCGTCGCGCGGCGCCCGGAAACGCCGCGGCGAAGGCGAGTACCACCATGCCGCCGAGCGAGGGGCCGAGGATCGCATCGGCGCGGGCGATGCCGAGGGAGCGGAGCAGCTCATGGCCGCCGCGCGCGATGTCCTCGACGGCGAGTTCCGGGAAGTCGAGGCGATAGCGCTCGCCCGTCGCGGGGTCGGCCGACGCGGGGCCCGTCGAGCCGAAGCAGCTGCCGAGCGAGTTCGCGACGATCACGAACCAGCGGTCGGTGTCGAGCGCAAGGCCCGGCCCGATCATCGTGTCCCACCAGCCGGGCGTGGGATCTGCCGGCGAGCGTGCCGCGTGCGCGGAGGGCGACAACCCCGTGAAGACGAGGATCGCGTTGTCCTTCGCGGGCGCGAGGCGGCCCCAGGTCTCGTAGGCGATGCGCGCACCGTGGAGCGCGCCTCCCCGGTGCATCACGAACGGATCGGGCAGCGCCGCGTACTGGCGCGCGCTCATGGCTCCGGGTCGCTGCCCTCGGGTATTCCCTCGAACAGCGGCGTCGACAGGTAGCGCTCGCCCGTATCGGGCAGCATGGCGAGGATCGCGCTGCCTTGCGGCGCCTCGGCCGCGACCTTGAGCGCCGCGGCGAAGGTCGCGCCGCTCGAGATGCCGCAGAAGATGCCTTCGCTGCGCGCGAGCGCGCGCGCGGCGTCGATCGCTTCCTGGTCCGCGACGGTCACGATGCGGTCGGGGACCTTGCGGTTGAGCACACCCGGCACGAAGTCCGGCGTCCAGCCCTGGATCTTGTGCGAAGCGAAGGCGGCGCCCGACAGCAAGGCCGCTGCGGCGGGCTCGGCCGCGATCACCTTCGTTTCGGGGCGCGCGAGCTTCACGACTTCGCCCGCGCCGGTGAGGGTGCCGCCGGTGCCCCACCCCGTCACGAAGAAGTCGAGCCGCCGGCCCGCGAAGTCGCTGACGATTTCAGCGCCGGTGGTCTGGCGGTGATAGGAGGGATTCGCGGGATTCTCGAACTGGCTCGCGAGGAACCAGCCATGCTTCTGCGCAAGTTCGGCGGCCTTCTTCACCATGCCGGTGCCACGCTCGGCGGCGGGCGTGAGGATCACGCGTGCGCCGAGCATGCGCATGATCTTGCGCCGCTCGATCGAAAAGCTGTCGGCCATGGTCGCGACGAACGGGTAGCCCTTGGCCGCGCAGACCATCGCGAGGGCGATGCCGGTGTTGCCGGAGGTTGCCTCGACCACGGTTTGGCCCGGCTTCAGGGCGCCGCGGCGCTCGGCGTCCTCGATGATCGCGATGGCGAGGCGATCCTTGACCGAGGAACCGGGGTTGAAGGACTCGCACTTGACGTAGATAGCCGCATGCGCGGGTGCGAGGCGGTTGATGCGCACGACCGGCGTGCGGCCGATGGTGCCGAGGATGCTGTCGTAGATCATGGGGTCACTTTAGCTCCTGCTGGTGGACTCGACCCATTCCGATTGGGTTCGTCGCGATAGCCAGCGATTATGATGGAAGCATGCCCGCTCCGGAACGCCTGCAGAAGCTTCTCGCCGCCGCCGGCCTCGGTTCGCGCCGGACCGTCGAAGACTGGATACGCGCCGGGCGTATTGCCGTGAACGGAGCGGTTGCGACCCTCGGCGGCCGTGCGACAGCCGCTGATTCGATCACGCTCGACGGCCGGCCGGTGCGGCTCGCCCCGCGCGCCGCCGTGCACGAGGTGCTCATCTATCACAAGCCGCTCGGCGAGGTGACGACTCGCCACGACCCCCAGGGGCGGCCCACCGTGTTCGAACGCCTGCCAGCGCCGGGCACGGGGCGCTGGATCGTCGTCGGCCGCCTCGACGTCAACACGACCGGATTGCTGCTGTTCACGACCGACGGCGAACTGGCGCACCGCCTGATGCATCCCTCGAGTGAAATCGAGCGCGAGTATCTCGTGCGCGTGCGCGGTGAACCCGATGCCGCGACGCTGCAGCGCCTCATCGAGGGCGTGCGCCTCGACGACGGCTATGGGCGCTTCGACCGCATCGAGCGCCACGCGGAGGGCGGCAGCCACGACTGGTTCCGCGTGGTCCTGCGCGAGGGGCGCAATCGCGAAGTGCGCCGGCTCTGGATGGCGGTGGGCTGCGATGTCAGCCGCCTGATGCGCCTGCGCTACGGTCCTGTAAGCTTGCCAGGCGATTTGCGGCCCGGCGCCACCCGCCGCCTGGCGCCCGAAGCCGTGGACGCATTGATGGCCGCCACCGTTTCCGGGAGGGGACGATGAAAAGGATGCACCTGCCCGCTTCGCTGCTTGCCGCGCTGGCCCTGTCCTTCGGCGCCACGGCGCAGGCCGCCGTCGTGGCCTCCTCGGTCGACGGTTTCACGCTCAGCATCGAAGTGGACGTCAAGGCGCCACCTGCGCTCGCGTACCGCGAGCTCACGGTGGGACCGGCGGCGTGGTGGGACCCCGAACACACCTACAGCGGCAAGGCGGAGCGGCTCACGCTCGATGCGCGCGCCGGGGGCTGTTTCTGCGAGCAGATGGACGGTGGCGCCTCCGTGAGCCACGGGACGGTCGTGTACGCCGATCCAGGGCAGATGCTGCGGCTGTCCGCCGCGCTCGGGCCGCTGCAGGACATGGCGGTGATCGGCACGCTGAGCTTCGCGTTCGCGCCACGGCCCGCCGGCACGCATGTCACGCTCACCTACAGGGTGTTCGGCGCGTTCACGACGGATGCGGTCGCGCTGTCGAAGCTCGTCGATTCGGTGCTGACGCTGCAGCTCGGCCGCTATGCCGCCCACGTGAACGGCAAGGAGTGATGCGCATGGTTCCGCGCCGCCGCCTGTTGCCGCTCGTCGCGTGTGCGATTGCGGCGCTCGCCAGCCTGCCTGCGCGCCTGGCCGCGCAGGTGCCCGCCGCCAGCGAGCGCGTCACCGTCGACATCGAGCTCGAGGATTGCGCGAGAGTCCTGCGGCGGGTGGCGCGACTCTTCTCGGCGGGGCTCACGCGCGCCGAAGCCGACCGGCTGGCCGCCGAGATCGACGCGCTGCCGACGGACAAAGCGGGGCAATGGACGTTCCAGGTGAGCTTCGAGGGTGGCGCGGCGAGCCTCACGGTGCATGCGCTCGTCGACGAGCTGTCGATGGTCGACCTCGATTTCGTGGCGACGCCGGCGATCGCCGGCCGCATCCGCAAGGCGCTCGCGGATATCGAGCGATGAGCGTGCTGCCCGCGACGCTGTGGCGCCGCGCGCGCATCGTCCCGTGCACGTCGCTGCAAGCAGCCGCCGCGGCGCAGGCCGATGCGATCGTCACCGAAGGGGAGCGCATTGCCTGGGTCGGGCATGAAGCGGCCTTGCCGCCGGCGCTGCGCGAACGTTGCGCCACCGTGCGCGACTGCGGCGACCGGCTCGTGACGCCGGGCCTCATCGACTGCCATACCCACCTCGTTTTTGCGGGTGATCGGGCCGCGGAGTTCGCCGAGCGCCAGCGCGGCGTTTCCTACGAGGAATTGGCGCGCCGCGGCGGCGGCATCCTCTCGACGGTGCGCGCAACGCGCGCCGCGGATGCGGCGGCGCTGCTCGCCGCCGCCACGCCCCGCCTCGAGTCGCTGCTGCGCGAGGGTGTCACGGCGATCGAGATCAAGTCCGGCTACGGGCTCACGCTCGAGTCCGAGGCGCGCATGCTCGAGGCCGCGCGCGAACTCGGACGCCGCCATGGCATCGCGGTGCGCACGACCTACCTTGCGGCCCATGCGGTGCCGCCCGAGTTTGCCGGCCGCAGTGCCGACTACGTGCGGGTGCTCGCGCGCGAATGGTTGCCCGAAATTGCGCGGCGGGACCTCGCGGACGCCGTCGATATCTATTGCGATCGCGGGGCCTTCAGCGCGGAGGATGCCGTGACGCTGTTCGAGGCCGCTCGCTCGCTCGCGCTGCCCGTGAAGATGCACGCGGGGCAGTTCGCCGACGTCGGCGGCGTGGCAGTGGCCGCGCGTTTCGCGGCGCTGTCCTGCGATCACCTCGAGGAGCTGTCGCCGGCGGATGCCGCGCGCATGGCACAGGCAGGCATGGTGGCCGTGCTGCTGCCCGTTGCGTACTACACCCTCGGCCAGGCCAGCCGGCCCCCGGTTGCGCTGCTGCGGGAGTCGGGCGTGTCCATGGCCGTGGCGACCGATTGCAACCCGGGCACCTCCCCCTGCGCGTCGCTGCTGCTCGCGATGAACATGGCGTGCCGCCTGTTCGAGCTCACCGCGGAAGAGGCGCTTGCGGGGGTGACCCGCGAGGCCGCGCGCGCGCTCGGCTATGCCGACGGCCGGGGCACGCTCGCGCCGGGGGCGCCCGCGGATTTCGTCATGTGGGACCTCGCGGCGCCCTACGAACTCAGTTACTGGGCCGGCATGAATCGCTGCCGCACCGTCGTGCGCGGGGGGATCGTTCGATGATGCGCGAGGACTGGCGGGGACGGATCGACGCGGCCGACGGCGACAGCGGCCGTCGCTGGCACCAGGTCGTCGAGCCGCTCGACGCCGCCGCGCGCGCTGGCGTGGCGCTGCTCGGCTTCATGTCGGATGAGGGCGTGGCACGCAACCAGGGCCGCACGGGCGCACGCGAAGGCCCGCGTGCGCTGCGCCGCGCGCTGGCGCCACTCGCCTACCACGCCGGGCGCGGCACGCCGCTGTACGACGCCGGCGACGTCGCGTGCGAGGACCACGACCTCGAGGGCGCGCAGGCCACGCTCGGCGCGCAGGTCGCGGGGCACCTCGGCCGGGGGCATTTCCCGATGCTGCTTGGCGGAGGACACGAGATCGCCTGGGGATCGTTCCAGGGCGTCGCCGAGGCGCTGGCGCGCGACGGGCGGCTGCCGCGCTTCGGGGTCGTGAATTTCGATGCGCATTTCGACCTGCGGAGCGGGCCGCCGACTTCGGGCACGCCATTCCGGCAGATCCGCGACGAACTCGCGGCGCGCGGCCTGCCTTTCCGCTACCTGTGCCTCGGCATTTCGCGTGCCTCGAACACCCCGGCCCTGTTCCGGGCGGCGCGGGAGAGCGGTGCGCGCTGGATCCTCGACGAGGATCTCGTGTGGCCGCGCTGGGACGCAGCCTGCCAGGTGATCGACGGGTTCGTGGATTCGATCGATGCACTGCAACTCTCGTTCTGCCTCGATGCCTTTCCGGCCGACAGTGCCCCCGGGGTCAGCGCCCCCGCCGCCCGGGGGCTCGCCCCCGACATGGCTTTCACGCTGCTGCGCCACCTGCTCGACCGGGCGGGGCACGGCGGGGCGCACACGAAGGTGGTGCTCGCCGAAATCGCGGAACTGGCACCGTGCCACGATCCGGACGGTCGCACCGCGCGCCTCGCCGCGCGCCTCGTGCACGACATCGTTACACCGCTTCTCTAGCGCCCTCGCAACCAATCCGAATTCCGGCGGGCCCATGGCCCCGGCGGACGCAAGGCGCCGGGCCGCGCGCGAAACTTCGGCCAACCGCCGGCAGCTCGCTCACAGGCAGGGCGATATGGCAGCCTAGTGGGTGGTGTCGACCGGAACCTCAATCGCAGCCATCGGCAGCAATACATGAAACGAAAGCTCATCAGCTCCGGTTCAACCTTCGAGCAGGAAATCGGCTATTCCCGCGCGGTCGCGCAAGGCGACTGGATCTTCGTCTCCGGGACGACCGGGTTCGACTACTCGACCATGACGATCCCGGAAGGGATCGAGCAGCAGACCGAACAGTGCCTGAAGAACATCGAGGCGGCGCTCGGGGAAGCCGGAGCCAGCTTGCGCGACGTGGTGCGGGTGACCTACGTCCTGCCCGACGGCAGTGAGTTCGAGCGGTGCTGGCCGGTGCTGCGCCGGTACTTCGGCGAGGTTCGGCCCGCGGCGATGATGATTTCGGCGAAGTTGCTCGATCCGCGCATGCGCATCGAAATCGAAGTCACGGCGCTGAAGCAATCGATGCCGGCCTGACGACGAGAGCCGGCCGTTCGCCGGCTCCACGGGGGATTCTGGCGCATGCCACACGGCCGCCCGGAACGGGCGGGGCTTGCGCGGGATCGGGCGGCGCGGGGCTGAAGGTACCTGAGGGGAAACCCTTAGGCCGACCGGGACGGGCGTGGCCAGGCGCGCCCATATCTATAAGGTGTGCGCTGCGGCAGGCCGCTCCAGCAAAACCCGCGCCAACCGCATTGACACCCCGCGGCGCGGAAACGAGAATACGCGGCTCGTTTTTCGCGGAGGGGTACCCAAGCGGCCAACGGGAGCAGACTGTAAATCTGCCGGCTTACGCCTTCGTAGGTTCGAATCCTACCCCCTCCACCAGCCGAGCGGGACCGGCGGAAAGCGGGCGGTGCGGATCATCAGCGCGGGTGTAGTTCAATGGTAGAACCTCAGCCTTCCAAGCTGATGACGTGGGTTCGATTCCCACTACCCGCTCCATGTCAGTCGAGTTGCTCACGTAGCTCAGTTGGTAGAGCACGTCCTTGGTAAGGACGAGGTCACCGGTTCAATCCCGGTCGTGAGCTCCATGAACAGAAAAGAGGAAGACCGTCGTGTCGAAAGAGAAATTTGAACGCAGCAAGCCGCACGTGAACGTGGGGACGATTGGGCACGTGGACCACGGCAAGACGACGCTGACGGCGGCGCTGACGAAGGTGATGGCGGAGACCAACG
>CAUJHJ010000023.1 GCA_963204835.1 Pseudomonadota bacterium | reverse complement strand
CTTGGGGTTTGTGGGGGTTAATCCGATGGCGTTGGTGTTGCGGGGGGCTGGGGTGGGTTTGCGGGGGGCGGGTGGGGTTGGGGGGCATCGGTTTCCTCCGGTTTCGTGCGCCGCCGGGGGGGGTCCCCTGGTGGGGGGGGCGCCCGCCGCACTGTGTTGACGTAAGCTGACGCCATGGTTTGCGCGGGGCGCTGATCGCCACTCCTCGGCGCTCTCCACGCTCGTCACCGGATGCCCCGCTCCCCCTCCGGCGCGCGGCCAGCTACCCGATGCACGCAGCCTGGACTAGGTGAGAGGGGGGGCACCTCACGTGGCGATCCTCGCCTCATAGGGAAGCGAGCTGTGCACGGCGAGCTGCCGGCCAGCGGTGTGGTGATTCATCCGCGGACGAGCGTGGAGAGCGCCAAGGAGCAGGGGTCAGAGCGAGGCGCCCACCGAGGTTTCAGCGTCTGATGACACAGTGCGCCGAGCGCCCCTGCTCCGAGGGAACGCCATCGAAGATGGCGCGCTCGATTCGCGAGGAAGCGGATGAATCATCGCGCCGCTGGCTCGCCGCACGCATCACGCATCACGCAGCCCTCGTCAGCCCTCCGCCTCCAGCGGAAAGCTCATGCCGACCGTGCTGAAGCCGCAGTCGACGTACATGATCTCGCCCGTGACACCCGCGGCGAGGTCGGAGCAGAGGAAGGCAGCGGCGTTGCCGACGTCTTCGAGCGTGACATTGCGGCGCAGCGGCGCCACGTCGGCGACGCGGCCCAGCATCTTGCGAAGGCCCGGGATGCCGGCGGCGGCGAGCGTCTTGATGGGACCTGCGGAAATGCCGTTGACGCGGATGCCCGCGGGGCCCATGTCGGCGGCGAGGAAGCGCACGTTCGCCTCGAGGCTCGCCTTGGCGAGGCCCATGACGTTGTAGCTCGGCACCGAACGCACCGCGCCGAGATAGCTCAGCGTGACGATCGAGCCGGCGCGACCCGCCATCAGCGGGGCGGCGCCGCGCGCCAGGGCGGTCAGGCTGTAGCTCGAGATGTCGTGCGCCATGCGGAACGACTCGCGGCTGGTCGCCTCCACGAAGGTGCCGGTGAGCGCCTCGCGCGGCGCATAGGCGACCGCGTGTACGAGCACGTCGAGGCTGCCCCACTCGCGCTTCAGCAGGGAGAACGCGCCGTCGATCTCGCTGTCGACGGTGACGTCGAGGGGCAGCGTGAGCGCGCCGAGTTGCGCGGCGAGCGGCAGCACGCGTTCCTTCAGCTTGTCATTGGCGTAGGAGATGGCGAGTTGCGCGCCTTCGCGGTGCATCGCCTGCGCGATGCCCCAGGCAATGGAGCGATCCGTCGCGACGCCCACGATGAGCGCGCGCTTGCCGGTCATGAATCCCATGCGTTAACCCGGAGTTTTCTTGACGGTGAGTTTCTGTCCCGGCCGGATCGAATTGCCGGCCAGCCCATTCCAGGCAACGATCTGCGAGACCGACACGCCGAAGCGCTTCGCGATGTCCCACAGCGTGTCGCCGCGGCGGACAGTATAGCTCGAGCCACCGCTGCCCGATCCGCTGCGGCGGGCCGGGGACGACCTCGCCGGGGACGCATCGCCGGCGGTCTTGCTCACGACGAGCCGCTGGCCGGCGCGCAGGGTGTCATTGACTCCCATGTTGTTGAGCGCGGCGAGCGTGCGCACGTTCATGCGGTTGCGCCGCGCGATCGCCGACAGCGTGTCGCCGCGCCGCACGACATGCACGCCGCCGCGGGCGCGCGTGCCGCGATCGACCCGCAGCGCCGCGAGCTGCACCTTGGCCGGCAGTTCGGTGACGCCCGACGGCACCCGCAGGTCGTCGCCGACGACCAGTTTCGCCGTGGCGGGCAGGTCGTTCAGCTCGCGGATGACATGCGTCTGCGTGTGGTACTTGCGCGCGATCTCGGCGACCGTGTCGCCCGATTCCACGCGGTGGTGCGTGACCCGCATCCGCTCGTCCGCGGTCAGCTGGCGCACGCTTTCGCGGAAGAGGTCGGCGGTATCCGCGGGCACCAGCAGGTGATGCGGCCCGGCGGGGTCGGTCGCCCAGCGGTGGAACGCCGGGTTCAGGGTGTAGAGCTCTTCGTAGGAAATCCCCGCGAGGTCCGCGGCGAGCTTCATGTCGATCTGGCCCAGCGTGTCGACGCTGACGAAATAGGGCTCGTTCGGCAGGGCGCTGAACTCGATGTCGTAGTCCTGCGGCGAGAGGAACAGCCGCGCCATCGCGAGCAGCTTCGGCACGTAGGCGCGGGTCTCGCGCGGCAGGCGCGCGCTGATCGAGAAGAAATCGGTCGGCTGCCCCGCCGCGAGGTTCGCCCGCACGGCGCGTTCGACATTGGCCTCGCCGCAGTTGTAGGCGGCGACGGCGAGCAGCCAGTCGTCGAATTCGGAGTACAGGAACTGCAGGTAGTCGAGGGCGGCGCGCGTCGATTCGATGACGTCGCGGCGCCCGTCGTACCACCAGTCCTGCTTCAGGCCGAAGCGCGAGCCGGTTGGCGGGATGAACTGCCACAGGCCCGAGGCGCGCGCGCGCGAATAGGCGTACGGCTCGAACGCGCTCTCGACGACGGGCAGCAGCGCGATCTCGAGCGGCATCTGCCGCGCCTCGATCTCGCCGACGATGTGGAAGAGATAGGGGGCTGCACGCCCGAACACCCGGTCGAGGTATTCAGGGTTGTTCGCGTACCAGCGGAACTCCCGCTCGACCGAGGGAGAGTCCACGTCCGGCAGTTGATACCCGGCGCGGATGCGGTCGAACAGGTCGGCGTATTTCTCCGGCGTGAGGCCGGCGACGGTGACCGGCACTTCCGGAGCCGGCGCGATGAGCGGCGTGGGGGCGGGCGCCACGGCCACGGGTACGGGCACGGGAGCTGGCGCGGCGGGCGGGGCCTCGCGCACGGTGGCGCAGCCGGTCAGGGTGAGGGCGGCCAGGAGGCCCGATATTCGCTTCAAAAAAGATCCCCCGTCCGATAGAGGCGGCAGTCGCTTTAACGTACCCCCTTGAATCGGCGTATTTAACCTGTAAGTTCACATATTGGCTAGCAATTTTGTGTCCGGATTCACATTAGGCATGACCTCCGGGTTGCCCCCGATCGATTCCTGGCTGCGTGGCGCTTCGGGTGCTCCGCTGCTGGCGGCCGAGCGCGCGCTGCTCGCGGAAGTGCTCGACGACGTCTTCGGCTGGGAGCTCCTGCAGGTGGGTCTCTGGGGGCCACCGCGCGGGCTGATCCAGGCTTCCCGAACCCGCCAGCAGACGGTCATCGCGGACCAGCCCGCCGAGGGCGTCGATCTCGTGGCGCGCCTGCCCCAGTTGCCGATCGCGAGCGGGGCGGTCGATGCGGTGCTGCTACCCCACACGCTCGAGTTCCTGCCCGACGCCAAGGCGATGATCCGCGAGGTCGACCGCGTGCTCGCGGCCGAGGGCCAGCTGATCGTCGCCGGCCTTCGTCCCTGGAGCCCGTGGGGCCTGCGATCGCGTCTCTCGCGCGGCCACTTCCCGCCGGGCGTCCGCCAGCTTTATGCGGAGCGCCGCATCTGCGACTGGCTCGCGCTACTCGGGTACGAGATCATTGCGTCGCGCCACTACCTGCACGGCGCCTACATCCTCAAGGCCCGCAAGCGCGTCTACACGATGACACCGATCCGGCTCCGTCCCCGCGAACGCACTGCCGTCATCGGCAGCCTCGTCAAGCCCACTTCCCGCACGCGCACATGAGCGACGTCACGATCTATACCGACGGGGCCTGCCGCGGCAACCCCGGCCCCGGCGGCTGGGGCGTGCTGATGACGAGCGGCGAGCACGTGCGCGAGCTGTCGGGCGCCGAGGCCGCGACGACCAACAATCGCATGGAGCTCACCGCGGTGATCCGCGCGCTCGAGGCGCTGAAGCGGCCTGTCGCGGTCACGCTCTACACCGATTCGGAGTACGTGAAGCGCGGCATCAGCGAGTGGGTGCCGGGCTGGAAGGCGCGCGGCTGGAAAACCGCGGCGAAAAAGCCCGTCAAGAACCAGGACTTGTGGGAGACCCTCGATGCCGCGGCGAGCCGCCATCGGGTGCACTGGCGCTGGGTGAAAGCGCATTCGGGCGTCGCCGGCAACGAGCGCGTCGACACTCTCGCGAACCTTGCGATCGACGCCATGCTCGGGCGCGGCTTCGAGTAGAATCGCGCGCGATGCGCCAGATCGTCCTCGACACCGAAACCACCGGCCTCGAAGTCGAGCGCGGCCACCGCATCATCGAGATCGGCGCCGTCGAACTGGTCAACCGGCGCGCGACGGGCCGCAAGTTCCACAAGTACGTGAATCCCGAGCGCGAGATCGACGAAGGCGCGAAGGCCGTGCACGGCATTTCGAATGCGGATCTCGCGGGCGCGCCGCGCTTCGCGGAGATCGCGGGTGCGCTGCTCGAGTTCGTCGCCGGCGCCGAACTCGTGATCCACAACGCGACCTTCGACGTCGGTTTCCTCGATGCGGAACTCGCGCGCCTGCCCGAGTCCGCGGGCCTCGCCCGGCGCATCACGGCCGATTGCACGGTGCTCGACACCCTCGCGCTCGCCCGCGAGATGCACCCGGGGCAGCGCAACAACCTCGATGCCTTGTGCAAGCGCTACGGCATCGACAACTCGAATCGCGAGCTGCACGGCGCGCTGCTCGATGCGCGCATCCTTGCCGACGTCTACCTTGCCATGACGGGCGGGCAGGGCGCGCTGGCGCTCGACGCTGGCCGCAGCCCGGCCGCCGCGGGCGGCGAGCGGCGCGGGGTGCAGGCCCTGGTCCGTCCCGATGCGGGACTCCTCGTGCGGACCGCGACCCCCGAAGAGCTCGCGGACCACGAACGCATGCTCGACCTGGTCGCCAAGGCGAGCGGTGGCCGTTGCGTCTTTCGGCAATGCGACATGGATCGCGTCCGGGCCGCCGCCAACCAACAATAATCCGTCTTTTCCACCCGTCGAGGGCCTATGGAGTTCAACGTGCGCAAGTGTCGGATCGGTGTGGTCGGCCTCGGCTATGTGGGCCTGCCGCTCGCCGTCGAGTTCGGGAAGCACTACGGTACGGTCGGCTTCGACATCAAGCCCGCGCGCATCGCGGAGCTCTCGAAAGGCCGCGACAGCACCCTCGAGGTTTCGCGCGCCGAGCTGAAGGCCTCGAAGCGCTTGTCCTTCACCTGCGACCTGGCGGCGCTGCGCAAGTGCAACGTGTTCATCGTCACGGTGCCCACGCCAATCGACAACTACAAGCGCCCCGACCTGACGCCGCTCGTCAAGGCGAGCGAGACGCTCGGCAAGGTGCTCAAGAAGGGCGACGTGGTGATCTATGAATCCACCGTCTACCCGGGCTGCACCGAGGAAGAGTGCGTTCCGGTGCTCGAGCGTGTCTCCGGGCTCAAGTTCAACAAGGATTTCTTCGCGGGCTACAGCCCCGAGCGCATCAACCCGGGCGACAAGCAGCATCGCGTGACGACGATCAAGAAGGTGACTTCGGGCTCCACGCCGGAAGTGGCCGCGTTCGTCGACAAGCTCTACGGCTCGATCATCACGGCCGGCACCCACCGGGCCTCGAGCATCAAGGTGGCGGAGGCCGCCAAGGTCATCGAGAACACCCAGCGCGACGTCAACATCGCGCTGATCAACGAGCTGGCGCTCATCTTCAACCGCCTCGGCATCGACACCGAGGAAGTGCTGCTCGCCTCCGGCACCAAGTGGAACTTCCTGCCGTTCCGCCCGGGGCTCGTCGGCGGCCATTGCATCGGCGTCGATCCGTATTACCTGACGCACAAGGCGCAGGAGATCGGCTACCACCCCGAGATGATCCTCGCGGGCCGGCGCCTGAACGACAACATGGCGCTTTATGTGGCCGCCGAAGTGGCACGGCTGATGGCGGGCCGGCGCATCCACGTGAAGGGCGCGAAGGTGCTCGTGCTCGGCCTCACCTTCAAGGAGAACTGCCCCGACATCCGCAATTCCAAGGTCGTCGACGTGGTGCGTGAACTGGAGAAGTTCGGGGCGCAGGTCGACGTCCATGACCCCTGGGTCGATGCGCGCGAGGCGCAGCACGAATATGGCATCAAGCCGGTGAAAGCGCCGAAGGCTCGCGCCTATGACGCCGTGGTGCTCGCGGTCGGCCACCAGCAGTTCAAGGACCTGGGCGCGGCGGCCGTGCGCCGCTTCGGGCGCAAGAACGCGGTGGTCTACGACATCAAGTACCTGTTCAAGGCCGACCAGGTCGACGGGCGACTGTGAGCCGCGCGTGAAGATCCTCGTCACGGGCGCCGCCGGGTTCATCGGCTC
>CAUJHJ010000022.1 GCA_963204835.1 Pseudomonadota bacterium | reverse complement strand
CAACCGCGGTCCGGTGAACGCGAAGGACCACTGGTCGATCCATCGTCCCGCGCCGTCGTATGACGAACAGGCGGGCGGCCGTGACCTCCTCGTCACCGGCATCAAGGTCATCGACCTGCTCGTGCCGTTCGCCAAGGGCGGCAAGGTCGGCCTGTTCGGCGGCGCGGGCGTCGGCAAGACCGTCAACATGCTCGAGCTGATCAACAACATCGCCAAGCAGTACAGCGGCCTGTCCGTGTTCGCCGGCGTCGGCGAGCGCACCCGCGAAGGCAACGACTTCTACCACGAGATGGCGGAGTCGGGCGTCATCGACCTCGAGAAGCTCGAGAACTCGAAGGTCGCGATGGTGTACGGCCAGATGAACGAGCCGCCGGGCAACCGCCTGCGCGTCGCGCTTACCGGCCTCACCATGGCCGAATACTTCCGCGACGAAGTGCGCCCCGACGGCGGCAAGGGCCGCGACGTGCTGTTCTTCGTCGACAACATCTACCGCTACACGCTCGCCGGCACCGAAGTGTCGGCACTGCTCGGCCGCATGCCGTCGGCGGTGGGTTACCAGCCGACGCTCGCCGAGGAAATGGGTGTGCTGCAGGAGCGCATCACCTCGACGAAGACCGGCTCGATCACCTCGATCCAGGCCGTGTACGTGCCGGCGGACGACCTGACCGATCCGTCACCCGCCACGACCTTCGCGCACCTCGACGCGACGGTGGTGCTCTCGCGCCAGATCGCGGCGCTCGGCATCTACCCGGCGGTCGATCCGCTCGACTCGACCAGCCGCCAGCTCGATCCGCTGGTCGTCGGCGAGGAGCACTACAACACCGCGCGCAGCGTGCAGGCCGTGCTGCAGCGGTACAAGGAACTGCAGGACATCATCGCGATCCTCGGCATGGACGAGCTGTCGGAAGAGGACAAGCTCACCGTGTTCCGCGCGCGCAAGATCCAGCGCTTCCTGTCGCAGCCGTTCAACGTCGCGAAGGTGTTCACCGGCCAGGACGGCAAGATCGTCTCGCTGAAGGACACGATCCGCGGCTTCAAGGGCATCCTTTCCGGCGAGTACGATAGCCTCCCCGAGCAGGCGTTCTACATGGTCGGCTCCATCGATGAGGCCGTCGAGAAGGCCAAGACCCTGAGCTGAGGGGACGGGCGAGAGGAACCAACGTGGCTGAGTCGCTGATCAATGTCGATGTCGTGAGCGCCGAAGGCGAGATCTTCTCGGGTCCCGCGAAGATGGTGTTCGTGCCGGCTTCGGAAGGCGACATCGGCATCGCGCCGCGCCATGCGCCGCTGCTGACGCTGCTGAAGGCGGGCGAGGTGCGCATCCAGACGCCGGAAGGCGCCGAGCACCTGATCTTCGTGGGCGGCGGGGTGCTCGAGATCCAGCCGAAGAAGGTCACCGTGCTCGCCGACACGGCGCTGCGCGCCAAGGACATCGACGAGGCCGCTGCGCTCGCGGCGAAGCAGCGCGCCGAAGAGGCCCTCAAGGACAAGGTCGACGCCATCAGCCAGGCCGAGGCGCTCGCGGAACTGACCCGCGCCGCCGCCCAGCTGAAGCTCATCGAGAAGCTGCGCAAGCTCAAGGGCTGACGCTGCCGGCGCCGCCACGGGGATGGCTGCTTCCGTAACTTCCGCGGATTCCCGCACGCCCGTGCCTCCGCGCGGCTATGCGCGGGGCCCCCACGGGCTCGTGCACTACCACGATTCCGGCGGGCGCGTGCGCCCGGGCTCCACCTGCCTGCCCCTCGTGCTGCTGCATCAGTCACCGATGTCGGCGCGCCAGTTCGACGCCGCGCTCGGGCCGCTCGCCACGCACCGGATACGGTCAATCGCCATCGACACGCCGGGGTTCGGATATTCCGACCCGGCCCCGTTCGTGCCGCGCATCGAGGACTGGGCGGGCTCGATCGTGGCGGTGCTCGACCACCTGGGCATCACCCGGGCCGACCTGCTCGGGCATCACACCGGTGCGCTGCTCGCGACCGAAGTGGCGCTGCAGGCGCCTGCCCGCGTTCGCCGCCTGGTCCTCAATGGCCCTTTCCCGGCCAGTGGCAGCGAGCGCCGGCAGTACCTTGCGGCCATGGAGGCGGCGCGCGGGGAATCCGCGCCCGCCCTCGACGGCATGCACTTCGTGAGGAGCTTTGCGCTGCGGATTGCGATGCACGGACCGGTACCCGCGGATCCGGAGTTGATCACCCGCTATGTGGTCCAGAAGTACCAAGGCCTGGCGCCGCACTGGCATGGACACAACGCGGCCTTTCACTACGACCACGCTGCCGCGATGGCGCGGCTCACACATCGCACGCTCATACTCACGAACACCGGCGACGACATCCACGAGTTCGCGAAGCGCGCCGCAGCCCTGCGTCCCGACTTCGAGTACCAGGAAATGCAGGGTGGGACGCACGACATCGTCGACCAGCGCCCGGACGAATGGGCAGCGATCGTCGCGGCTTTCCTCGAAGAGGGTACGGCAGACAGCCGACCCTGACACGCAATTCCCCACGGGTCGCTCCCGGCCCGCGGGGAATGCGCCCGGCCCGGAAGTGCTACTGCGCCGGGTCGGGCTTGACCGGTTCCGCCTGTGGCTTCGCCGATGCCTGCCACTTGCCGAACTCCTCCTTCGACACCGCGCCATCGCTGTTGGCGTCGGCGGTGGCGAACTCGGCGGAGAGGGTCTTGTCCGCGACCGATTCGCTCACCGAGATGACACCGTCGGCGTTCTTGTCGAGCGACTCGAACGACATCGAAGCCATGGTTTCGCCGGCGAGGGCGGTGCCCGCGAGCAGGGCCGCGGCCGTCAGGATCAGGTGTTTCATGTCGTACCTCCGGTCGTATGGGCTGACGATTCGCCCTGGAACGTATCGCCGGGAGCGCAGGCGCGTAATGTCAGGAAAGCGCGACAGGCCCGGGCCCGGCCGCCGGCGTCCTACACGCCCACGTTCGCCTGAGCCCGGAAATTTCCGGCACCGGAGGCTTGTCTCGCACATCCGACGTCGCAACGGCTCCGACAGGAAATTCCGGAGCAGACCGACCCGCGGGTCCGTCGCGGTCCTACTTTCCGTCGGCGCTCGGATACAATCGCGCGATGCCACTTGCCATCGTCATCCTGGCCGCCGGCCAGGGAAAGCGCATGCGTTCCGACCTGCCGAAGGTGCTGCAACCGCTCGCCGGGCGACCGCTGCTCGCGCATGTCGTCGCCACGGCGCAGGAACTCGAACCGTCCTCGATCCATGTCGTGTACGGCCACGGTGGCGAACGTGTACGGGAGTCGCTGTCGGCCGCACCTGTCGCCTGGGCGCACCAAGCCGAGCAGCGCGGCACCGGCCATGCGGTTGCCCAGGCGATGCCGCAGGTGCACGACGCCGATCTCGTCCTCGTGCTGTATGGCGACGTGCCGCTGATCCGCGCAGAAACCTTGCGGCAGCTCGTGGCGCTCGCCGGCCCGAAGAGCGTCGCGTTGCTCACCACCGAACTCGACGATCCCGCCGGTTACGGCCGCATCGTGCGCAATGCGCGCGGCCAGGTGCAACGCATTGTCGAGGAGAAGGACGCCAGCGCGCGAATCAAGCGCATCCGCGAAGGCAACACCGGCGTGATGGTCGTGCCAGCGAAGCTGCTGCGCCGCTGGCTCGCACGCCTGCGCACCGACAACGCGCAGGGCGAGCTCTATCTCACCGACATCGTCGCGATGGCGGTGAAGGAGAAGATAAAGGTCGCGCCGCTGGTCGACGACAACCCGGCCGACGTGCTCGGCGTCAACGACAAGGCGCAGCTCGCCGAAGTCGAAGCCGTGTACCGCGCGCGCCAGGCCGGCGCCTTGCTCGCGGCGGGCGTCACGCTGGTCGATCCCGCGCGCGTCGACGTGCGCGGTGCGCTCGCCACCGGCCGCGACGTGCTGATCGACGTCAACGTCGTCTTCGAAGGCAACGTGCGGCTCGGCGATCGCGTGCGCATCGGGGCGAACTGCGTGATCCGCGACACCGAGATCGGCGACGACACGGAAGTGTTCCCGAACTGCGTGATCGACCGAGCGACCATCGGGCCCGCCTGCCACATCGGTCCCTTTGCGCGCTTCCGGCCGTCGTCGAAGCTCGCGCGGGGCGTGCACATCGGCAACTTCGTCGAAGTGAAGAACAGCACGCTCGGCGAGGGCAGCAAGTCGAACCACCTCACCTACCTCGGCGATGCCGTGGTCGGCGCGAAGGTCAATGTCGGCGCCGGCACCGTCACCTGCAACTACGACGGCGTGAACAAGTCGCAGACCCACATCGACGACGGCGCCTTCATCGGCTCGGGCGCCATGCTCGTTGCGCCGGTGCGCGTCGGTGCGCGTGCGACGATCGGCGCCGGCTCGGTGATCACGCGCGACACTCCGGCCGACAAGCTCACGCTCGAGCGCTCGAAGCAGGTCACGATCGATGGCTGGCACAGGCCGACGAAGAAGACCTGAGGGCGGGGCGCGCTGATGGCGCTCACCGCGGCCGAGCTCGAAGCACTCAGGCTCAGCTTCGCCGTCGCCGCGCGCAGCGTGCTCCTCTCCCTGCCGTTCGCGACGCTGATCGCCTGGTTGCTGGTGCGCGGCCGTTTTCGCGGCCGCTTTGCGCTCGACGCCTTCGTGCACCTGCCGCTCGTCCTGCCGCCCGTGGTTGTCGGCTACCTGCTGCTGGTGCTGTTCGGGCGGCGCGGGCCGATCGGCGGATGGCTGTACGAGGCCTTCGGCATCCAGCTCGCATTCACGACCGCGGGCGCGGCGCTCGCGACAGCGGTCATGTCCTTCCCGCTGATGGTGCGCGCGATGCGCCTGTCGCTCGAGGCGGTCGACCGCGGGCTCGAAGACGCGGCGCGCACGCTCGGCGCCGGGGCGCTCGACCGCTTCGCCACGATCACGCTGCCGCTGATGCTGCCCGGCATCCTCGCCGGCGCCGTCACCGCCTTCGCCGCGAGCCTCGGCGAGTTCGGCGCGGTGATCACCTTCGTCTCGAACATCCCCGGCGAAACCCAGACCCTGCCGCTCGCGCTCTACAGCGCGATCCAGACACCGGGCGGCGACGCGGCGGCGGCGCGCATTGCCGGGCTGTCGCTCGCACTCGGCCTCGGCGGGCTTGCGCTCTCCGAGTGGCTCGCGCGCCGCGTGCGCCGCAGGCTGGGGCAGGCGTAGCGGGCATGATCCATGTCGACGTTGCCCTGCGCCGCGGCGAGTTCACGCTGGAGGCGCGCTTCGAGGCTCCGGAAGCCGGCGTCGTCGCGCTGTTCGGGCGCTCGGGCTGCGGCAAGACCACGCTCGTCAACCTCATCAGTGGCCTGCTGCGCCCCGAACGCGGCCGCATCGAGATCGGAGGTGAAACGCTGCTCGATACCGCGAGCGGTCGCTGCCTCGCGCCCGAAGCGCGCCATGTCGGCTATGTGTTCCAGGACGCGCGCCTGTTTCCGCACCTCAGTGTCGCGGAGAACCTCCATTACGGCTTGCGGCGCAGCCGTGGGCGCGCCCACATCATCGAGTACGACGAGATGGTCGCATTGCTCGCACTCGCGCCACTGCTCGACCGGCGCCCGCATTCGCTCTCGGGCGGCGAGCGCCAGCGCGTCGGGCTCGGGCGGGCGCTGCTCGCGCAGCCGCGCGTCCTGCTGCTCGACGAACCGCTCGCCTCGCTCGATGCGGCGCGCCGCGAAGAGGTGTTGCCCTACCTCGAGGCGCTGCGGCTGCGACTGGCGCTGCCCATGATCTACGTCAGCCATGCCTTCGACGAAGTGCTGCGGCTCGCGACGCACCTGGTCGTGCTGGAGGCGGGCCGGGTCGTCGCGCAGGGATCGCTCAACGACGTGAGCCTCGAGCCCGCGCTGACGGCGATCGTCGGCGCAGCGGCGGCCGGCGCCGTGCTCGAAGGGCAAGTGTTCGAGGCCGACGGTGCCACGGGCCTGGCTCGCGTGCGGGTTGGTCACGCCGGCGAACTGCGTTTGCGCGCATCCGGCATGGCCGCCGGCGCGCGACTGCGCGTGCAAGTGCTGGCGCGCGACGTGATCCTTTCGGATCGTGCGCCTGCCGGCCTGAGCGTGCGCAACGCCTTGCACGGACACGTCGTCTCGCTCGAGCCGCAGGGGGAGGATGCCTGCCGTGCGCTCGTCGACATTGGCGGTGCGCAGATCGTCGCGCACCTCACGCGCGATGCCGTGGCAGAGCTGCGGCTGCACGCGGGCGGCGAAGTGTGGGCGCTCGTGAAAACCGTCTCGCTGCGCAGCCAGGTATTTCCCTTGGACACGCGGGCGCCGGCGCCAGCAACGAAGCCGGTGACCGTATCGGCCCACGAGCAAGGCTGACGACCCGCACGCGTCGGATTGTGAAGCCGACGTGCGGCGCCTCGAAGAGGAGGTCCGCATTGCATTCCTCGCGGTCGATGTCCCGGCGACGCGCTTCGCAGAAGGGTTGGTCAAGCGCGCAGCGCTCCGGGTTCCCTCGCGGCGCAAGAAACAAGCGATTGTAATGTTCGCGCCAGAGTCGTGTAAGGCGCGCCGATCTACCGTGCAGAGGGCGAAACCCCCGCCTCTGATACTGGAGAACCGCAATGAACCACATGCCCTTGAAGCGCCGCAACAGGATCGCGTTGCCCGTGGCCGCAATTCCCGCGATGGCGCTCTGCCTGCTTGCGCCGACCACATCATCCGCCGCAGAGAGTGAAGCGCCTGCGCACGTCATCGTAGAGGCAGCGCGGGTGACCAAGAAGGTGGTCGGGCGTACCGACATAGGCGCGCCGATCGAACTGATGTCGCTGCGCGCCCACGTCAAGTACTCGGATCTCGACCTGGCCACGAGCGCCGGCGCGGCCGCCCTGAAGGGCCGGGTGTCCGAGGCGGCGCGGCTCGCCTGCCTCGACCTCGACAAGATGTATCCGCTGATCGAGCCGGATCCAGACTGCGCAAGGCGCGCTACCGACGACGCGGCGCCACAGGTCAAGGCGGCCGTTGCGAGGGCGGAAGCGAAGGCACGTGCCGGCCGATGAAGGCACGCGCTGCGTGCGCGTCGGGCAGCCGCGCCGGCGGGAAGCGCGGCACCCCGCCTGATAAGATCCAAGGCTCGTCAAAGCCTGTCGAAGGTGAATGATGAACCGCCCGGCCCGTGCGGGCTTCCCGGGGAGTTGTTCGATCTCGACTGGTGTCCAGTAGGCATCTGGAGGAGGGCTATCATGGCTGACACATGGCTTCCCACGCTGATCACGAATACCCCGCAGGAGGGCTTCGAACTCGCCATCACGCTCAGTCGCCGCGGCGTCAAGTACACGCAGCCCGACGTGAATGTGCTGAAGAGCCTGCGCCCCGAGTACGCCAATTCCGCCGACTCGCTCACCGCGGCCTCGCATGTCATCGCGATCAACTTCCAGACGGTTGCGGCGGCGAATGGCTACTGGCGCAAGTGAAGTGAAGGCAGGCAGTGCCGGCATGGGCGAGCGGCATGCCGGCTCCTGCCTGTGCGGCGGCGTGCGCTTCGAACTGGACGGAAAATTCGAACACTTTTATCTCTGTCATTGCTCATACTGCCGCAAGGACACCGGCTCTGCGCACGCGGCCAACCTCTTTTCACCGATGGCGAGGCTGGAATGGCTGGCCGGGCGCGAGCTGCTGCGCAGCTACCAGCTGCCCGGCACGCGCCACGCGCGGTCCTTTTGCGCGGTGTGTGGATCGGCGTTGCCACACCAGAGCGAAGCGATGTGGGTGGTGCCCGCCGGATGCCTCGAAACGGCGCCCAACAAGGCGCCCGATGCACATATTTTCCATGCCAGCCGGGCAGCGTGGGAGCAGCAAATGGAGGCTGCACCCGTGTTCGCCACACTTCCAGGCTGACCAACGCGCCGCCGCCAAGGAGAGAACGATCGTGTCCACCAGGGTCGACTACAGATCAGCCGCGCCCGGCGCCTTCCGGGCAATGCTCGGCCTCGAGAGGCATGTCCATGAATGTGGCCTCGAAGGATCCCTGCTCGAACTGGTCAAGATGCGTGCGTCGCAGATCAATGGCTGCGCGTACTGCCTCGACATGCACTCGAAGGATGCGCGTGCAGCGGGAGAAACCGAGCAGCGACTCCATGTGCTGCCGGCGTGGCGTGAAGCGCCCTTCTACACTGCGCGCGAACGGGCGGCGCTCGCCTGGACCGAAGCCTTGACCCTGGTTTCGGAGAGCCGGGTTCCCGATGACGTGTACGAAGAAGCCCGCCGTCACTTCAGCGAAGCCGAGCTCGTCAACCTGAGCCTTGCGGTCATTGCCATCAATGGCTGGAATCGCCTGGCCATCGGCTTTCGTACCAAAGCGGGGTCGTATCAGCCTGGAGAACCCGCGGACCGGTCGTAGGACTGTCCCGCAGCCTTTCCGGTGCGACCAGGCGGCTGGCCCGCATATCGCGGGCGCCCGGCGCCCATACGCGAGTTGCGGGCAGTGGTGCGCCGGCCGGAATCGGGCGTAGCATCCATGCGGGCAGGGGGCGGAAGATTAGACTGCAGCGTTCGACACGAAGGTCAAATAGAACAGGAAGTTGCCGCAGGCGCCAGATGATTATCCAACGCATTCGTCCAAAAACATCGCGACGCTTTCGTCGCCTAATTAGTAGTTAGGCGGCTCGTGACCTCTACATCAGTCCTTATCGCAGCAGCTCGATGGTCATTGGGTCTGACATTGATCGGCGGCTCACTGCTCTATATGAATAGCTGCGCCGCAAATGTATGGCTCGCCGGGGGACCTCCTACAGAC
>CAUJHJ010000021.1 GCA_963204835.1 Pseudomonadota bacterium | reverse complement strand
GCGCGGCCCGCCGCAAACAGCACCTCGCCGCGCCATTCGTCGGCCGTTGCAGCAGGGCCGCCTGCCTTCTCGAACGCCGCGACCCGATCGAGCGCGCGGTCGAAGTGCTTCTGACCGATGTCCAGCTGGACGAGCAACGCGTTCGGCGCAACCCACGCGGCTTGCCCGCGAACGGCGGCCTCGAGCCGGGCGCGTGCTTCATCGATGCGCCCGAGCGCAATCATCGCCATGGCTGCATGGACGCCGGCCTGCGCAGAGCCGAGTGATGCCGCTTCGTTGAACCGCTGCAGCGCAGCGTCGAACTGCGAGGCGCGCATCTGGATCTGTCCGGTGCGATCGAGGGTGGCAGCACGTGATCGCGTCGCAGCGAGTGCCTGGTCGAGCAACGCGTTCGCCTTGACCGGATCCCGATCCGCAAATGCCAGTTCGGCGAGCCGCAGGCGCGACTCGACCGCAGAAGGATTCGCGCTGATCGATTTCTCGAGCCACTGTACGGCCGCCGCACGGTCCGATTTCGCCATCGCGGTCATGGCGAGGCCGACGTAGGCGCGCTCGCTGTCGGGGTCGACGGCAAGCACCTCGCGGAAGCGCTTCTCCGCCTCGGCGGGGTCGCCGGCCTGGAGTGTGGCTGCAGCCCGCCCGAGCAGCGCGCTGGCATTTTTCGGCTCGGCACGCAGCGCTTGCCCGAAGAACTCGCGTGCCGTCGCCACATCGCCGTTTGCGAGCAGGTAATAGCCACCCACCACCTTGAGGCCGGCATCCTGCGGATTGTCCTGCGCCAATTTCAGGATCGACTGGCGCGCGGTAGCCCTGTCCTTGCCCGAGGCCTCTGCGAGCACCAGGAGCTGGCTGCGTCGTGTTCCACCTGCCTCGGGCGACATCGCCTGCAGCAGCGCAAGGGCCTCATCGCGTCGCCCGGACAGGAGATAGGCATTGGCGAGGTCCAGCCGGAGCCGGGCATTGGCGGGCTCGGCCGCAGCGGCTTTCTCGAGCTTCGCGATGCCCTCCCCCGTCTCACCGCTCATCAGGAGAATCGCGCCGCTCATCCAGTCGGCACCGGCATCCTGGCTGGACGCCGGCGCTTCGGCCAGCACACGCTGCGCCGCCACGGGATCGCGCCGGGCGAGCATCACGCGGGCCAGCTGTTTGCGCGCCTCAATGTTCTCGGGATGCTCGGCAACCAGTCGTGACATTTCGGCGCCCGCCTGCTCGAGCGAGCCCTGCTCGATGAGTACTGCACCGAGCAACATGCGTCCCGGCACGCTGTCCGGATCGGCGCCGAGCGCCTCGCGCAGAGCCGATGCTGCCGCGTTGAAGTCGCGGCGTGCGTACGCGATGCGCGCTTTCAGGTAGTGCGTGGCAAACGCGCCGGGCGCGCGCTGCGCGAGCGCGGCAAGATCCGCATCGGCACCCTTGAGATCGCCTTGCGCGATCCGGCTTTCGACCAGGCCGACGAGCACACCGAACTGCTCGGGCATGTCGAGCTGTCCGCTCATGTGGGCGCGCGCGATCGCGAATACCTCCTGCGCCCGCCGCGCATCGCCGATCGCCATCGCCATGCGGCCACGGTAGAACGCGGCGCGGGCGAAGTCGGCGTGTTTCACGAGCAGGCGATCGAGCGCCTCGCCGGCTTCCCCGACGCGACCGGACGCCCAGTTCCAGCGGGCGTCCGCAAGTTGCACATCGCGGTCCTGCGGCGCCGTCGCGAGCGCGGTGTCGAGTGCCTTGCGCGCCTCCTCGATACGCCCGAGCCCCATCAGCGCGTCGACGATGACGAGTTCCCGGCGCGTCGATCGATCTTCCGTATCCTTCTGCGCTGCCGCGAGAGCATCGGCGAAGCGCCCTTGCGCGAGCAGGATCGACTGGTCAAGTTCACTGGCGGTCGAGGCGTCGGCGCCCGCCTGAACGGCGCGCTCGAGTTCCTTGCGCGCCGTGGCAGCATCGCCCAACCGCAACGTGAGCCGCGCGAGCAGAATGCGGCCGGCGACATTGGCGGGCTCGCGCTCGAGGACCGTCTTGACGTCCGTCATGGCGGCGGCGTCATGTCCCGCGTCGAACGCGGACTGCGCGCGATCGAGGCGCTGCTCGACACTCATCAGTCGATCACACCCGGTGAGCAGCATCGTGCCGAGAATCGCGGCGAAAAAGAGCGGCTGAAGTCGTTTCATCGATCCTGTCCTGAATGCGGCAGCATGCCCAGGATGGGGCCGGACATATCGTCCCAGAAAGCGGTCGCGAGCGCCCGTGCCCCCGCGCAATCCGTGTCACAGCGTACGGCGAGCGCCACAACGCCCGCCGCCACGGGCCGGCGTATCGCCTGCAGGCCATAGGCGAACTGCGCGATGGGCTCACGGCTCGTGTACCAGCCGCCAACGTCGAAGAGGTACGCGAGCAGCCAGCGCGTGCCGTCGTCGGAGCGTGCCTCGAAACTTGCCGGCGATGGAGTCCGTGGCGACAAGGGCTCAGTCCCGGGTGGCCACGAACGCCGCCAGGTGCCGGGCGCGAGCAGCGTATTGGCATACTGCACGAGTTCCCGCCCCTGGCGCTGAACGCCGTACACGTTCACATAGAGTTCCACGGTCCTGGTGCCCGAGGTATAGGACGCCCTGCGCTCCCCGATAGCACCCACGTAAGTCGGCGCCCAAGCGGGAGTCCCGGGCAGTGGCCCCTGCCAGCGGCCCGTGGCGAGCGGCAGGCCGCCCGGGGAAACACGGTGCAGAGCGTCTGCATTGCGCGGCTGCGCCGCCGCGAACGCCGCTACGAGCAGCGCAGCAGCCATCGCTGCGACCGGCCACGCCCGGCCGCCGCGAACCTCGGCGCTCCGGAACTCATCCCTCGCCCAGGGCCGGAGCGCCGCATGGACCGGCGCCACGACCCTCGCCAGAAACAGCACCAGCACCAGCAGGCACACGAAGATGACATTGCCGAGCGTCTTGTGCTCCACGGCGACGAGGTAGGTCTGCATGCCCGCGATGTGGCCGGCATAAATCACGATGATGATGCGGATCCAGTTGGCGACGAGCGCCAGCACCCCGCAGGCGAGTACGTAGAGGAGTGCGCGCACGCCTCGCATCCGGTAGATCGCGGCAGCGAGCACGGCGACGGCCAGCGTCACGATGAAGTAGCGCTTGCCGCTGCAGCC
>CAUJHJ010000020.1 GCA_963204835.1 Pseudomonadota bacterium | reverse complement strand
TCGCCCACGAGCAGCGCGACGTCATCGCCGGCGTGCAGGGTGCCGCGGCGGATGCGGCCGATGCCGATGCGGCCGACGAAGCTCGAATAGTCGAGCGCCGAGATCTGCAGTTGCAGCGGTTCGGCCGGGTCACCGCCCGGGGCCGGCACGTGCGCGAGGATCGTGTCGAACAGCGGGCGCATGTCGGTGCCCTGGGTCGCGAGGTCGAGCGAGGCCCAGCCGTTGAGCCCCGAGGCATACACCACGGGGAAGTCGAGCTGCTCGTCGGTGGCGCCGAGCTTGTCGAAGAGATCGAAGGTCTGGTTGATGGCCCAGTCGGGCCGGGCTGCGGGGCGGTCGACCTTGTTGACGACGACGATCGGCTTCAGGCCGAGCGCGAGCGCCTTGCGGGTGACGAAGCGCGTCTGGGGCATCGGGCCCTCGACCGCGTCGATCAGCAGTAGCACACCGTCGACCATCGACATGACGCGCTCGACCTCGCCGCCGAAGTCGGCGTGGCCGGGCGTGTCGACGATGTTGATGTGCGTATCCCGGTAGTCGACCGCCGTGTTCTTGGCGAGGATCGTGATGCCGCGCTCACGCTCTATGTCGTTCGAATCCATGACGCGCTCGGCGACGTGCTGGTGCGCGGCGAAGGTGCCGGCCTGGTGCAGCAGCTTGTCGACGAGGGTGGTCTTGCCATGATCGACGTGCGCGATGATGGCGATGTTGCGTAGGGGGCGCATAAAAGGCCGCGGAGGATAGCACACCGCGCCCGATCGGGCGCCAGAAGCGTATTCAGGCGCCTGGGGCGGTCAATAGCGGTCGTCGAGCGCGAAAATGGGCCGGCGGTCCCGCCATTGGCCCCGGGTGAAATCCGGGAAATCGAGGGTCCGGTTGGCTTGGGCGATGGAGGCTTCCGACAGGGGGGAGATGGCACTCCAGGTCACGGCGTCGTAGATGTCGATGGGCGGTGGTTCGCCGCGGCGCAGGGATTCGACGAAGGCGTGGATGACGAAGAAATCCATGCCGCCATGGCCCGACCCCTCGGCCTGCGGGGCGTATTTCTTCCACAGCGGGTGATCGTATTTCTCGAGCCAGGGCTGCGCGTCGTCCCAGCGGTCATGCTGCTTCGACTGGCCCTCGATGTAGATGGAATGGTTCACGTCCATCCACAGGCCGCGCGTGCCCTGGACGCGAAAGCCGAGCGAGTAGGGGCGCGGCAGCGAAGTGTCGTGCGACAGAAGGATCGTCTCGCCGTTGGCGCAGGCAATCTGGGTCTGCACGACGTCGCCGAGGCTGAACCGGACCCTGTAGTTGGGATGATCCGGAGCAAGCTGGCCGATGTATTCGTGCAGGCCGCGTGGCTTGCTCGCGTAACTCGTCAGCCGCTCGAAGCGGTTGCCGCGGTTGATGTTCACCTGCATGGCGCAGGGGCCGACGCCGTGGCTCGGGTACAGGTCGCCATTGCGGGTGACCGAATGGGGCGTGCGCCATTTCGCCTCCGACCAGCCCTTCTCGCCGAATTCCACGCCCCCGCCGTAAGGCTGGCCGGGCACGCCGGAATTGAACTTCACCGGGCGCAGGTCGTGCTGGTAGCCGCCCTCGAGGTGCAGGAGCTCGCCGAAGAGGCCCTGCCGCGCCATGTTGAGCACGGCCATCACGTCGCGCCGATAGCACACGTTCTCGAGCAGCATGTAGGGCGTGCCGGATTGCTGCTGCGCCGCCAGCACGTCCCAGTGATCCTGCAAGGTGACGCCGGCGACCACTTCGCAGCCGACGGCAATGCCAGCCCGCAGGGCCGCGATGCCCTGGGGCGCGTGCAGCTCCCACGGCGTCACGATGACCACGGCATCGAGGCCCGCCTGCGCGTACATGTCGCGCCAGGCCTCGGTTGAGCCGGTGAATACGCGGGGCCTCGGCCTGCCGGCCTGCGAGGCCGCCTGCAGGGCGCGTTCGATCATGAAGGAGTCGACATCGCAGATCGCGGTGACGGCGACGTCCGGGCGGCGCAACAGTTCGCCGAGGTGCACCTGGCCACGCATGCCGACGCCGAGGATGCCGACGTTCAGCGCCTCGTTCGACCGCCACTGGCGCGCGGCGGCCATGCCCATCCAAGGCAGCAACGCCCCGCCCGCCACGCCGCCGAGGATGAAACTGCGCCGGTCCATAGGCCTGCCCTCAGTGCCAGAGATCGAAGAATCGCCCCGGTGCATCGTACCCGGCATCCATGGCCCGGCCGAGGTCCCGCCAGTCCCCGAATTCGAACGCGAGCGTGCAGCACGCACCCGTGGCGAAGGCGCCGAGCGCGGCCTGCGGCGCGAGCTCGTGGGCAAACTCGGACAGCCCGGGGTTATGCCCGATCACGAGCAGGTGCGGAATGCCTTGGCCGCAGGCGCGGATCACCACCGCCAGTTCGGCGGGTGGCGCGAGGTAGAGCGAATCGACCCGCTTCAGCTGGTGTCCGGCGAGGCCGAACTCGCGCAGGTAGGCCTCCGCCGTCTGCGTCGTGCGCAGTGCCGGACTCGTGAGGATCATCCCGGGAGGTTCGAACTCCTGCGTGCGCAGGCGGCGGGCCATTTCGGCGGCCTCGGCCTGCCCCCGGCGTGTCAGGGGCCGGTCGGCGTCCGCGACTTGCGGGCCCTTCCATTCGGCCTGGCCGTGCCGGACGAGGGTCAGGCGCTTCGTGGCGGCGGGCATGAGCCCATCCTAGAACATTCCCGTCTGCAGGCGCGCGGCCTCCGACATCATCGACTGGTTCCACGGCGGGTCGAACACCAGTTCGACGAGCGCCGCGCGGATCGTCGGGATGACCTCGACCTTCTCCTTGACGTCCTGGACGAGCACGTCGCCCATGCCGCAGCCGGGTGCGGTGAGCGTCATCTTCACGTCGACGTCGTGCGTACCGTCGTCGTTCGACGTGACGTCGCAGGCGTAGACGAGGCCGAGATCGACGATGTTGATCGGGATCTCGGGGTCGTAACAGGTGGCCATCTGTTCCCAGATGAGCCGCTTCAGGTCATCGAGCGTGGCATCAGGGGGCAGCTCGGGCGCCTTGACCACTTCCTGGCCGATCGCCTCGGCATGCTCGCCTGCGAGCCGGAAGAGGTTGCCGTCGATGTAGAGGGTGAAGCTGCCGCCAAGGGCCTGCGTGATGTAGCCCGCCTGGCCCGGCTTCAGGGTTACTTCGATGCCGGCGGGCACCATGATGGCCTTGGCCTCCCGCTGCACGACGAAGGGCTGGTTCTGGTGGCTGCGCATCGCTTACTCCGTCGTCACCGGCCGGCATTCATGCGCGAGCGCGGCATTGAGCGTGTGCCAGCACAGGCTTGCGCATTTGACCCGCGCGGGAAAATCGCGCACGCCGGCGAGCGCCGCGAGCTTGCCGAGCGAGGCGGGCGGCTCCGCCATCGTCCCGGTGAGCGTGGCGTGCACGTCGGCGAACAAGCGCGCAATTTCGCCGCGGTCCTTGCCCTTGACGGCCTCCGTCATCAGGGAGGCGGAGGCGACCGAGATCGCGCAGCCCTTGCCGTCGAAATGCACGTCGCGGACGCGGCCGTCGTCGAGTTGCAGGTAGACCGTGAGGCGATCGCCGCACAGCGGGTTGTGGCCGTCGGCGCTGGCATCAGCGGGCGCAAGCGGGCCGAAATTGCGCGGCCGCTTGTTGTGATCGAGGATCACGTCGCGATAGAGCTCCTTCAGGTCCATCAGGCGAATACCTCGCGTGCCTTGTGCAGCGCCCCGATCAGCTGGCTGACATCGGCATCGTCGTTGTAGCAGGCGAATGAGGCGCGCGCGGTGGCGGGCAGCCCGAAGAAGTCCATGACCGGCATCGCGCAATGGTGCCCGGTGCGGATCGCGACGCCTTCGCTGTCGAGGATCGTGCCGAGGTCGTGCGGATGGATGCCCTCGATCGTGAAGGAGAGCACCGCGGCCTTGTCGGCCGCCGTGCCGATGACGCGCAGGCCGGGAACTTCGAGCGCCGCCGTCGTGGCCTGCGCCAGCAGGCGCTGCTCGTGGGCATGCACGGCCGCGGCGCCCAGGTCCTCGAGGTAGTCGATGGCCGCCGCGAGCCCGACCGCGCCCGACATGTTCGGCGTGCCGGCCTCGAACTTCCACGGCAGGTCGTTGTAAGTGGTGCCCGAGAAGCTCACCGAGAGGATCATGTCGCCGCCGCCCTGCCACGGCGGCATCTCGCGCAACAGGGCCTCGCGGCCGTACAGCACGCCGATGCCGGTCGGGCCGTAGAGCTTGTGGGCAGAAAAGGCGTAAAAGTCGCAATCGAGCGCCTGCAGGTCGGCGCCGCCGTGGGGCACGCCCTGCGCACCGTCGAGCAGCACCGGGACGCCGCGCGCATGCGCGGCCTTCACGATGCGCGCGACCGGCAGCACGGTGCCGAGGGCGTTGGAGACCTGCGCCACCGCCACGAGCCGCGTGCGCGGCGAGAGCAGGGCCTCGAACTCATCGAAGCGCAGTTCGCCGCGCTCGTCTATCGGCGCCACCTTGAGCGTCGCGCCGGTGGCCGCGCAGGCCATCTGCCACGGCACGATGTTGGCGTGGTGCTCGAGCCAGGTGATCAGGATCTCGTCGCCCGGGCCGAGGCGCGGGCGCGCCCAGGCATGGGCGACGAGGTTGATCGCCTCGGTCGTGCCGCGGGTGAAGATGATCTCCTTCGCCGAGCGCGCATTCAGGAAGCGGCGCACGCGTTCCCGCGCGCCCTCGAAGGCATCCGTCGCCGCCTGGCTCAGCGCGTGCACGCCCCGATGCACATTGGCGTGGCAATGCGTTTCGTAGTGATCGACCGCCTCGATGACTGCGCGCGGGCGTTGTGCGGAAGCCGCGCTGTCGAGGTAGGCGAGCCGGTGCCCGTGCACCTCGCGCGCGAGGATCGGGAAGTCGGCGCGCACGCTCGCTGTGTCGTAGCCGACCGCGGTTCGGGCGAGGGCGGGCGCCATCATGCGAGCTCCCGCGCCACGGCGGCATCTTCGCCAGTGAAGCGCTGTGCGAATGCACGTTCGATCTGCGTGCGCAGCGCCGGCACTCCGATGCGCGCCACGAGCTCGGTAAGGAACGCCCACTTGAGCAGGCTCTTCGCGGTGCGCGCTTCGATGCCGCGCGACAGCAGGTAGAAGAGCATCTGCTCGTCGAGCTTGCCGGCCGTCGCGCCGTGGCTCGCCTTCACGTCGTCCGTATAGATCTCGAGCTGCGGGCGCACATCCGCTTCGGCGCCCGGGCCCGCCAGCAGGCTCTTGAGCGACTGGCGGGAGGCGGCGCGCGCCGCGCCGGCGCGCATGATGATGTGGCCATTGAACGCGACGCGCGAGCGTCCGGCGGCGATGCCGCGGAAGTCCTCGGTCGTCTCGCTGTCCGGCGCGTCGTGCTCGACCACCGCGTGGGTGTCGTTCACCTGCGCGCCGTCGAGGGCGGCGGAACTTGCGTAGGCGATGCGGGCGCCACGCCCGGCGAGTCGGGCATGCAGCGTGGTGCGCGCAGCCTGTGCACCGAGCGACACCGCATCGAGGCCGTAGAATGCGCCCGCACCGAGTTCGGCGCGCAGCGTATCGAAATGCACGGCACTGGCCCCGAGCTGCTGCACGCGCATGTGGCGGACCTGTGCGCCGGCGCCGATGCGCAGGTCGACCGCGGCGTTGGAAAAGCTTGCGCCGTCGTCGCGGCCGATGTGGCGCTCGACCAGGCGCAGGTGCGCCTGGGCGCCGGCCTCGACCGTCAACGCGGGATAGGAGGCCGCCTGCTCGCCGCTGCGGAGGGCGACGAACACCAGTTCCAGGTCGCCCACTGCATCCGGGGCGGCCGTGATGGCCGCAGCCTGCGGCGCGAAGGCGACGGCCAGGGCGCCCAGGCGGGCGTCGGGAGAGTGCCGGCCGAAATCGGCGGCCATCGCCGCCTGCGTGTCGAGTGCCACGCCGTTGGCTTCGCCGGGCCCTGCCGACAGTGGCGCGGCGAAAAGCCCGTCGACAAAAACGAACCGGCGGAATCCCTCGAGCGGCCCGGGCAGCAAGGCGCGGGCCTGCGCGATCGCCTCGTCTTGCAGCGCGAGCGGCGGCGTGAAGCCGACGCGCTCGAGCGATCGCAGGTTGGCGTAGCGCCAGTTCTCTTCGCGCGGGCCCGGCAGCCCGTCCTTCGCGACCAGCGCGAGCGCGGCGCTGCGCCGGTCGCGCAGCGCCGTTGCCGCCGGCAATGCGCCGGCGATCGCCGCGTGATCGGCAACGAGGCGGGCGAGGGCGCTCATGCGGCGCTGCCCCCGAGCAGCCAGTCGTAGCCGCGCCGCTCGAGTTTGAGCGCGAGTTCGGGGCCGCCGCTGTGGATGATCCGGCCGCGCGACAGCACGTGGACGCGATCGGGCTTCACGTGGTCGAGCAGTCGCTGGTAATGGGTCACGAGGACGATCGAGCGCGTCGGGCCGCGCAGCGAATTGATGCCCTGGGACACGATCTTCATCGCATCGATGTCGAGGCCGGAGTCGGTCTCGTCGAGCAGGGCGAGTTGCGGCTCGAGCACCAGCATCTGCAGGATCTCGTTGCGCTTCTTCTCGCCGCCCGAGAAACCCTCGTTGACGCCGCGCGACAGGAAGCCCTCGTCCATCTGCATGAACTTCATCCGCCCGCGCACGAGTTCGAGGAACTCGAAGGCGTCGACCTCGGGCAGGCCCGCGGCCTTGCGGCGCGCGTTGAGCGCGGCCTTCAGCAGGTAGACATTGTTGACGCCGGGAATTTCGACCGGGTACTGGAAGCCGAGGAACACGCCGGCGCAGGCACGTTCCTCGGCGGCCATCGCGAGCAGGTCCCGGCCCTGGTACAGCACCTGGCCCTGCGTGACCGTGTAACCGGGGCGGCCGGCGAGCGTGTAGGCAAGCGTGCTCTTGCCCGAACCGTTCGGTCCCATGATGGCATGCACTTCGCCGGCCGGCACCTCGAGCGTGAGCCCGTCCAGCACCTTGCGGTCCGCCACCGTGACGTGGAGATTGTCTATCTTCAGCATGTTCAGCCCACCGCTCCTTCGAGCGTCACTGCCAGCAGGTTCTGCGCCTCGACCGCGAACTCCATCGGCAGCTCGCGAAAGACGCTCTTGCAGAAGCCGCTGACGATCATGTTGACCGCATCCTCCTGCGGGATGCCGCGCTGCAGGCAGTAGAACAGCTGGTCCTCGCTGATCTTCGAGGTGCTCGCCTCGTGTTCGACGGTCGCGGTCGGGTTCTTGACCTCGACGTAGGGAAAGGTGTGTGCGCCGCAGTCGCCGCCCATCAACAGCGAATCGCACTGCGTGAAATTGCGCGCGCCGTATGCGCCAGGCAGGATCTTGACGAGCCCGCGATAGGTGTTCTGGCCGTGGCCGGCCGAGATCCCCTTCGAGACGATCGTGCTGCGCGTGTTGGCGCCGATGTGGATCATCTTGGTGCCGGTGTCGGCCTGCTGGTAATTGTTGGCGGTCGCGACCGAGTAGAACTCGCCGACGGAACCCTCGCCACGCAGGACGCAACTGGGGTACTTCCAGGTGATCGCCGAGCCGGTCTCGACCTGCGTCCAGGAGATGTGCGAATTGCGCCCCCGGCAGTCGCCGCGCTTGGTCACGAAATTGTAGATGCCGCCGACGCCGTTCTCGTCGCCGGGATACCAGTTCTGCACCGTCGAGTACTTGATCTTCGCGTCGTCGAGCGCCACGAGCTCGACGACCGCCGCGTGCAGCTGGTTTTCGTCGCGCTGGGGGGCTGTGCACCCCTCGAGGTAGGAAACGTGCGAGCCCTCGTCGGCGATGATCAGCGTGCGCTCGAACTGGCCGGTCTTCGCCGCGTTGATCCGGAAATAGGTCGACAGTTCCATCGGGCAGCGCACGCCCTTCGGCACATAGACGAACGAACCGTCGGTGAACACCGCGGAATTGAGCGTGGCGAAGAAATTGTCCGTGTACGGCACGACGGTGCCGAGGTACTTCTCGACCAGTTCAGGGTGGTCGCGCACCGCGTCCGAGAACGAGCAGAAGATCACGCCCGCCTTCGCGAGCTTCTCCTTGAAGGTGGTGGCGACCGAGACGCTGTCGAACACCGCGTCGACCGCGACGCCGGCGAGGCGGGCGCGCTCGTGCAGCGGCACGCCGAGCTTCTCGTAGGTGGCGAGCAGCTTCGGGTCGACTTCGTCGAGGCTCTTGGGTGCGTTCGCATCGACCTTGGGCGCCGAGTAATAGGAAATGGCCTGGTAGTCGATCGCCTCGAATCGCACGTGCGCCCAGCGCGGCTCGCGCTGCTTGAGCCAATGCCCGTAGGCCTTCAGGCGCCAGTCGAGCAGGAACTGCGGTTCGCCCTTCTTGCGGGAAATGAAGCGGATGACGTCCGGGTCGAGCCCCGGCGGCACGGTGTCCGATTCGATGTCCGTGACGAATCCGTGGCGGTAGCTGCGCCCGACGAGCGCCTCGATGTCCGGGGTGCCGCTCATGACGCACCCCGCGTGCGCGTGGCGATGAACTTCACTTCCTGTTCGAGGACCGGCAGCCGCGTGGGTTCGTTCTCGAGCCCCGCGAGTTGCGCGAGCGTCACATCCTGCAGCGAGCGGCGGATCGCGCCGTTCACGCCCTGCCAGGCGCGCGACACGCGGCAATGCCCCTCGATGTCGCATTGGCTTTCGCGCGATGAGCATTCCGTGAGCGCGAGCGGGCCCTCCAGGGCGTCGAGGATGGCGGCCGCGCTGATGTCGTCCGCGCCCTTGGCGAGCTGGTAGCCGCCATGCAGCCCCCGGGTGGAGGCCACGAGCCCCGCGCGATGCAGCTGCTTCAGCAGCTTGCTGACGGTGGGCGGCGCGATGCGGGTGCGTGCGGCGAGCGAAGCGGCCGTCATCTGCGGCACGGGCGAGCGGGCGAGTGCGGCGAGGATGACAGTGGCGTAGTCGGTCAGGCGGCTGATGCGCAGCATAGGGGACTATTTTAGTCCTCTTTAAGGCGCGCTGCCAATTTCCCATCCGCTATAATTGGCGGCTGACATTACCAGCGGAAAAGGAACCGGCGATGGACAAGGCAGGACTCGAGCGCGTCGCGCGCGCCATGGTGGCGAAGGACAAGGGCATTCTCGCGGCCGACGAGAGCTCCGGCACCATCAAGAAGCGTTTCGACGCGATCCAGCTCGAGTCCACCGAGGAGCACCGCCGCAGCTACCGCGAAATGCTGCTGACCACGCCCGGCATCGGCCAGTGGATCAGCGGCGTGATCTTCTATGACGAGACCCTGCGCCAGAAGACGCGCGACGGCGTGCCGTTCGCCGCGTGGCTCGAGAAGCAGGGCGTGTTGCCCGGCATCAAGGTGGACCTCGGCGCCAAGGCGCTGGCGGGCTTCGCGGGCGAGACCATCACCGAGGGCCTCGACGGCCTGCGCGAGCGGCTCGCCGGGTATTACCAGCTCGGTGCGCGGTTTGCGAAGTGGCGCGCCGTGATCGACATCGCCGACGGCATCCCCTCGCGCTTCGGCATCGAGGCGAACGCGCATGCGCTCGCCCGCTACGCGGCGCTCTGCCAGGAACAACAGATCGTCCCGATTGTCGAACCGGAAGTCCTGATGGACGGGGGGCATTCGCTCGAGCGTTGCGAGGAAGTCACGGACGCGGTGCTCGCGGAAGTGTTCGGCCAGCTCGCTCTCCATCGCATCCACCTCGAGGGCATGGTGCTGAAGCCGAACATGGTGATCTCCGGCAAGAAGGCGGCGAATCGCGCGAGCCCCGACCAGGTGGCCGAGGCGACCGTTCGCACCCTCAAGCGCCATGTGCCTTCGGCCGTGCCTGGCATCGCTTTCCTCTCGGGCGGCCAGAGCTCGCCCGAGGCGACCCTGCACCTGTCGCTGATGAACAAGCTCGGTCCCTTGCCGTGGAACCTCACCTTCAGCTACGGCCGCGCGCTGCAGGACACCGCGCTCAAGGCCTGGGGCGGCAAGTCCGCGACCTACGGTGCCGGCCAGAAGGAGTTCGCCAAGCGCGCGCGCCTCAACAGCCTCGCCACGACCGGCCGCTATGCCGCTACGCTGGAGGCCGAAGCCGCCTGAGCGGCTGCGGGGTTTGCGGCGCGTGACTGAATCACATCGGCCGACTGCCGCGTCGGCGCAGGCCGACGACGTGGTGGTCGACGTGAAGGGCGTGCACTACGCCGTCGGCCGGCGCGAGATCTTCGCGGGGCTCGATGTCGTGGCGCGGCGAGGGCGCGTCACGGCCATCATGGGCCCGAGCGGCACGGGCAAGACCACCTTGCTGCGGCTCATCACCGGGCAGACGGCGCCGACATCGGGTGAGGTGCTGCTTTGGGGGCAGAGGGTCGCGACCCTGCGCCAGCGCGACCTGTATGCATTGCGCCGGCGTACCGGGATGCTGTTCCAGAACGGGGCGCTGCTCACCGACCTCGATGTCTTCGAGAACGTCGCCTTCCCGGTGCGCGAGCACACCGACCTCACCGAGCCGCTGATCCGCGAGCTCGTGCTGACGAAACTGCACGCGGTGGGCCTGCGCGGCGCCGCGCGCATGATGCCGTCCGAGCTGTCGGGCGGCATGGCACGGCGCGTCGCGCTGGCGCGCGCGGTGGTGCTCGACCCCGAGCTGCTGATCTACGACGAGCCGTTCGTCGGCCTCGACCCGATCTCGATGGGCGTGATCGTGCGGCTGATCCGGCAGATGAACCGCGTGCTCGGCATCACGAGCATCGTCGTGTCGCACGACGTGCACGAACTCGCGGCGATCGCCGACGACAGCTACCTGCTTTCGCAGGGCCGCTGCGTCGCCTCGGGCAGCCCCGAGGAACTGCATCGCAGCGAATCGGAGGTCGTGCGGCAGTTCCTCGACGGCGTCGCCGACGGGCCGGTGCCATTCCACTTTCCCGCGCCCGACTATCGCGACCAGTTGCTCGGCGTCGATCGCCGCGCCCAGCGTGGCAGGGCGGCATGAGCTCAGCCGCGTCCCGTGACGGCCTGCTGACAGGCGCCCTGCGGCGCGTCGGCGCCGTGGCCGTATTCTTCGTCGCCGTGCTGGCGCAGTGCGTCCCGGCACTCGCCCGCCCGCGCCTGATCGTTCACCAGGTCTACAACGCCGGCGCCCGCTCGCTGATCATCATCATGCTGTGCGGCCTCTTCGTAGGCATGGTTCTCGGCCTGCAGGGATTCGACCTGCTGCAGCGGTTCGGCTCGGAAGACGCGCTCGGAGTCGCCGCGGCCCTCGGCCTCTTGAAGGAACTCGGCCCGGTGGTGACCGCGCTGCTGTTCGCGGGCCGCGCGGGCACGGCGCTCACCTCGGAAATCGGCCTGATGCGCGCCACCGACCAGCTCACCGCAATGCAGATGATGGCGGTCGACCCGATGCAGCGCATCGTGGCGCCGCGCTTCATCGGCGGCGTGATCGCGATGCCGCTGCTGGTCGCCATCTTCAACCTCGTGGGTCTCTTCGGCGCGCAGCTCGTCGGCGTGCAGATGATGGACGTCGATGCGGGCGCCTTCTGGTCGCAGATGCAAGGCGCCGTGCAGCTGAACGACGTTCAGGAGGGATTCATAAAGAGCGTGGTATTCGGTACGGCATGCAGCCTGATCGCTGTGCACGAGGGCTACCATACCGAACCGACCGCCGCGGGTGTCGGGCTCGCGACCACGCGCACCGTCGTGACGTCGTCGGTGCTGACGCTGTTGCTCGACTACATCCTGACCGCCGCATTCCTCTAGAAGGTTCGACATCATGCGTCCCAATCGCGCACTCGAAATCGGTACCGGGCTGTTCGTGCTGCTCGGCTTTGCCGCGCTCTTCTTCCTCACCACCCAGTTGCCGGGCAGCGGCGTGCAGGTCGGTGGCGCGTCGGGTTACGCCGTGACCGCCCGCTTCGACAACGTCGGCGACCTCAAGACCGGCTCGCCCGTGACGCTCGCGGGCGTGCGCATCGGCCGCGTCACCGGCATCTCGTTCGATCCCGCCGACTTCAAGGCGGTCGTCACCCTCGACATCGAGAAGCGGTACGACAAGATCCCCGACGACAGCGACGCGAGCATCCAGACGGCGGGATTGCTCGGCGGCAAGTACGTCGGCATTGGCCCCGGCGGGTCGGAGACCTACCTGCACGCGGGCAGCACGATCGAGTTCACGCAGTCGGCCATCGTGCTCGAGACCCTGGTGAACAAGTTCTTCGCGAATTTCGCGAGCCGCGGCAGCGCGGGTGCGCCCGAGGCGAAGGAGGAGAAGCAACCATGACCCGATCGACCCTGCTCGCGGCGACGCTCGCCGTGCTGACCCTGTCCCTGCCCCTGCAGGCCGCGGGGCCCGTGGACACGAGCGGTCCGGGGCAGCTGATCGATTCGGCCGCGCAGTCGATGCTCAAGGAGCTCGATGCGCACCGTGCCGAGTACCGCAAGGACCCGGCCAAGGTCGAACAGCTGGTCGATGAAGTGCTGCTGCCGCACTTCGACTCGCAGTACGCGGCGCGGCTGGTGCTCGGCACCCACTGGCGCACGGCGACGCCGGCGCAGCGCGAGCGCTTCATCAAGGCCTTCTACCAGTCGATGGTGCGCAACTACGGCTCGGCACTCGCCGAGTTCACCGGCGAGCGGCTCAAGGTGTTCCCCGCGCAGCTTGCCCCGGATGCCCAGCGGGCCACCGTGCGCACCGAAGTGAAGCGCAGCAACGGCGATCGCGTACCGGTCAACTACAGCTTGCGCAAGGGCGATGCCGGCTGGAAGGTCTGGGACGTAACGATCGAGGGCATCAGCTACGTGAAGAGCTTCCGGGAAGACTTCGGCGCGGAAATCGACCAGAAAGGCCTCGATGCCGTCATCGAGCGGCTCGAGAAGGGCGATCCGCCGGCGCAGAAGAAGGCGGCGTGATCCAGCTCGAGGAAACGGGGCCGGGCCGGCTCGCGCTGCGCGGCAGCCTCGATTTCAGCACGGCCCGCGCGGGCCACCAGGCGGGCCTTGCCTGTTTCCTGCGCGGCGGCGTGCGCGACTGGACGATCGACTGCAGCGGCCTCGATTCCGCCAACAGCGCCGCGGTTGCGGTGCTGCTCGACTGGCTGGCGGCGGTCAACCGCGCGGGCGGCCACCTGCGATTCGAGGGGTTGCCGGAGCGTGTGCGCGCGATCGCCGAAATCAGTGAAGTGGGCGAGCTGCTCGAAACGGGCGTCTGAGCCAGGGCCGCCTTCAGTCCTGCGGCGCCGGGTCGTCGTCCGGCAGGTCGAGCCCTTCGTCGGCGGGCGCGGCATCCACGTTGCCATCGTGCACGGCGTAGTCGCGCTGCTGGAAATACGCGTTGCGAATGAAGGCGTAGGGATCGTAGACGTCCTGCAGCGTATCGGTGACCGGTAGCAGCCGTGCGCGCCGCTCGAGCAGGCGAAATCCGTCGAGGCCGTAGCGCCATTCCCAGTGTTCGAGGTAATTGACGGGGTCCGAATAACGATCGGCGATCCGGCCCGTGCCGTCGCGGATCGAGGAGGGGCCGAGGAGCGGCAGCATCAGGTAGGGCCCCGCGGGCACGCCCCACTTGCCGAGCGTCTGGCCGAAGTCCTCGTCGTTGCGATCGAGGCCCGCGGCCGTGGCCGGGTCGAGCAGTCCGCCGACTCCCGCGACCGTGTTCAGCAGGAAGCGGGCGAGGTCGCTGAGGCCTGCGCGCGGCTTGCCTTGCAGGAACTCGTTGACGATCGTGGTCGGGTAATTGACGTTGCTCCAGAAATTGCTGACACCCGTTTGCACGATCGCCGGGGTGATCCGGCGATAGGTGCGCGCGACGGGGCGCGCGATCGCGCGATCGAGCCCGTCGTTCAGCGTGTACATCGAACGGTTTAACTTCTCGAGCGGGTCCCGCTGGTCGGGCTTCAGCGGCTGGGAAGTACAGGCGGCCAACAGGAGGGTCGCGAGGGCGACGGCGAGGCGGAGCGGCATATGCGCATGATACCAGTTGCCGGCGGCGCTCGACCCGTGAGGAACCGGATGTCCCGCTTCCCCTCCGGCCCGCAGTCCGCAATCAGCCGCGGGCGGGCTCCTCCGGCTTGCGCTTGCGATCCTTGCTGATCGCCTCGCGCACTTCGTCGAGTCGCGCCTGGAAGCGCTGGCGTTGCACGCCGGTGAGGTTCGGCGCCGCGAGGGCGAGTTCCAGTTGCTGCATCGACAGCGGCAGGTTGCCGTTCGCGATGTGGTACTCGCTCATGTAGAAGTAGGCGTCGCCGGTATCGCCCGCCGCGCTCGCCGCGAGCGCCGTGAGGCGGATCTGCTCCGGCGTTGGCGGCACGTTGTTGAAGAGGTCGAGCAGCATGACGTGCGCCTCGCGCGCCCGGCCGGCGCGCATCAGGGCTTCGGCGTAGCGCACCGTGAGCGGCACGTTGCGCGGCGACAGGCGCAGGGCGTCGGCAAAAGTGGCAAGCGCGGCATCGGTGGCGCCCGCCGACATCTGCGCCTGGCCGAGCGCGGCGGCAATGGTGGGGTTGCCATCGTAGCGCTGGTGCAGGCCGTGGAGCACCGCCACGGCGTCCGTCGCTTCGCCATGGCCGAGTTCGGTGAGCGCCTCGCCGTATTTTTCACCGACGCCGTCGTGGCCTTCGGCGATCTGCCCTTCATAGTAGGTGCGCAGGTCGTTGTCGGCCTCCGCTGCCACGACGCGCGAGCGCTCGCGGGCGAGCAGATAGGGAACTTCGTTGCCCGCCTTGGGCACGGGATAGTCCTTGGCGCGATCGCGCGCTTCCGCGATGCGGTTCGTGGTGACGGGGTGGGTCAGGATGAACTCGGGAATGTTCTGTCCCGCCAGCCCCGTGTGCCGGTTCATCGTTTCGAAGAACGAGGACATGGCGTTCGGGTCGAACCCCGCCGAGGCGAGGTAGGAGATGCCGATCCGGTCGGCCTCCTGCTCGTTCGAGCGCGTGTAGTTGATCTGCTGCTGCGCGGCCGTGCCCTGCGCGACGGCGATCGCCGCCTGCGCGGCGTCGCCGCCGGCCATGGCTCCGAGCAGGATGCCCGCGATCACCATGGCGGTGGTGGCAAGACTCTGCCGCCCCGCGGCGCGGATGCTGCGGGCGATGTGCCGCTGCGTCACGTGGGCGATTTCGTGCGCGAGCACGCCCGCCAGCTCCGACTCGTTCTTCGTCGCAAGCAACAGTCCCTGGTTCACGCCGATGAAGCCGCCAGGCAGCGCGAAGGCGTTGATGGCCGGGTCTCGCACCACGAAGAAGGTGAAGCGCTCGCCGTCGTCCGAGGCCTGTGCCGCGATGCGCGACCCGAGCGCCTGGATGTATTCGCTGATTTCAGGGTCTTCGAGGATCTGGCCCTGCTCGCGGAGCTGGCGCAGCACGGTGATGCCGATGCGGTACTCGTCGCCCCGGGTGAGGATCGCATCGACGGGGTTGCCCATGTCCGGCAGTTCGTTGCTGGCCTGGGCCGCAACGGCAGACGCGGCCGTCGCGGCCGCGCACAGGAGCATCAGGATCCACGCCTGCTTCATCCGTGGTTCGACCCGGGGTGCGGGTGTTGGTTCAGGCCCGCGTTCCCGTGGGGACCGGCCGCCCTCAAAGGATTTCCGAGGCGTGGTCGGCCAGCCGCGAGCGCTCGCCCCGCACGAGCGTGATATGCCCGGCATGCGGCCAGCCGCGGAAGCGGTTCACGACATAGGTGAGCCCGGAGGTGGTCTCGGTGAGGTAGGGCGTATCGATCTGCGCGATGTTGCCGAGGCAGACGAGCTTCGTGCCGGGCCCCGCGCGCGTCACGAGCGCCTTCATCTGCTTCGGCGTGAGGTTCTGCGCCTCGTCGAGGATGATGAAGCGGTTGAGGAAGGTGCGCCCGCGCATGAAATTGAGCGAGCGGATCTTGATGCGGTTGCGCAGCAGGTCGTTGGTCGCGGCACGGCCCCAGTTGCCGCCCTCCTGGCTCTGGGTCAGCACTTCGAGGTTGTCCATCAGCGCGCCCATCCAGGGCTCCATCTTCTCTTCCTCGGTGCCGGGCAGGAAGCCGATGTCTTCGCCGAGCGGAATCGTCACGCGCGTCATGATGATCTCGACGAAGCGCTTCTCCTCGATCGTCTGCATGAGGCCGGCGGCGAGCGTCAGCAAGGTCTTGCCGGTGCCCGCCGGACCGAGGATCGACACGAAGTCGATCTCCGGGTCCGTCAGCAGGTTGAGCGCGAAGTTCTGTTCGCGGTTGCGCGCCGTGATGCCCCAGACATTGTGGCGCTCGCCGCGGAAATCGCGCGTGATCTCGACGGTGGCGGTATCGCCGTCGGTCTTGCGCACGATGGCTTCGATGCCCTGCGCGTCGTCCTGGTGGACGAACTCGTTCGGCTGCCATTCGTGCACGGTCGGCCCGGTCACGGTGTAGTAGGTGCGCTCGCCTTCCTTCCACGAGCGCATGTCCTTGCCGTGCCTGTCCCAGAAGTCGGCCGGCAGTGGCGCGTGGCCCGTGTAGAGGACATCGGCGTCCTCGATCGTCTTGTCGCTGTAGTAGTCCTCGGCGTGCACGCCGACGACCGCGGCCTTGATCCTGAGGTTGATGTCCTTCGACACGAGCGTGACGCGCGCCTCGGTGTGCAGCGCTTGCAGCGCGAGCACTTGCGACAGGATCGCGTTGTCGCTGCCGTGGCCCGGCAGGTAGTCGGGCAGGGCCGAGGCGAGTTGGCGGGTCTGGAAGTAGAGCCGCCCGGAAGAGGGTTTCTTGCCGTGGTTGCCCGAGTAGCCGGACGGCAGGGGCAGGCCCGCGTCGATGGCGTCCTTCTTGGCATCCCGCATCAACTCGTCGAGGAAGCGGCTGACCTGGCGCACGTTGCGCGAGGACTCCGACAGGCCCTTCTTGTTGGCGTCGAGTTCCTCGAGCACGATCATCGGCAGGTAGATATCGTGTTCTTCGAAGCGGAAGATCGAGGTCGGGTCGTGCATCAGCACATTCGTGTCGAGCACGAAGATGCGCCGTTCGCGGGCAGGGCTGCGGTTCTTCACGGCGCCAGGGCCGTCAGGGTTGCTTCGCCGCTTCAAGGACTTCCTCCGCGTGACCCGTCACCTTGACCTTGCGCCATTCGCGCGCAAGCCTGCCCGCCGCGTCGATCAGGAAGGTGCTGCGCTCGATGCCGAGCACCTTGCGGCCGTACATGTTCTTCTCGCGGATGACGTCGAACAGGCGGCAGGCCTTCCCGTCGGCGTCGGAGAGCAGCTCGAAGGGGAAGCGTTCCCGCTCGCGAAACTTCACGTGCGAGGCGCAGCTGTCGCGCGAGATGCCGAAGACGGCCGTCTTCGCGCGCCTGAATGCCGCGTGCAGGTCGCGGAAGTCCTGCCCCTCGAGGGTGCAGCCCGGAGTCATGTCCTTCGGGTAGAAATAGAGCACGACCTTCTCGCCGGCATGGTCGCCGAGGCGCCATTCGCTGCCGTCGCTCTGCGGGAGGCGCAAGGCCGGGACTTTCCCGCCGACCTTCACGACTTGACGGGCTCCATGATCGCGTCGAGGTTGAGCGAATCGCAGAAATCCATGAATTCCTCGCGCAAATGCGCCAGGTGGATGCGGGTCGGCACGTTGACGATCATCTGCACCGAAAACATCGGGGCGCCGGTGTGTGCGGCCGCATAGACACGCGTCGAGAGTTCCGCGATGTCGATCGCACGGCTCGAGAAGAAGCCGGCGAGGCCGCTCACGATGCCGGTCTGGTCCAGGCAGACCACGTCGATCGAGTAGGGCACCATGTCGGTGCGCGCGCCGCGCGGCTCGGTGCGCTTGATGTTGACGGTCAGGCCGGCGGTCTCGCCGAGCTTCTTCAGTTCGCTTTCGAGCTTCGCCAGCGAATGCCAGTTGCCGGACACGAGCAGCAGCATCGCGAACTCGGAGCCGAGGTTCGCCATGCGGCTTTCGCTGATGCTGCCCCCGCACTCGGTGATCACGCGCGAGAGTTCGTGGACGATGCCGGTACGGTCGCTGCCGACTGCGGAGACGGCGAGATGTTGCTTCACGGGGACAGTGTACCGGGCGGCGGGCGCAATGCGAAACGGTCCCGTGCGGCCGGCCGCAGGTTGCTTGCCTCGCGGGATGGCGCCCCTTACCATCCTTCGACTCCCTGTCACTTTTCCCCTCTGGACTTTCGATGTTTTCAGGCAGTCTGGTCGCCGCCATCACGCCGATGGGGCGCGACGGCGCGATCGATCTTGCGGCGTGGGCGCGCCTCGTCGATTTCCACGCGGAAAATGGCACGAGCGGGCTGGTCGTCGGTGGCACGACGGGTGAGTCCACCGCCCTGGCCGATGCCGAGCTCGATGAGCTCACGCGCCTGGCGGTGCAGCGGGCGGGCGGCCGCCTCGTCGTCATTGCCGGTGCCGGGACGAGCAGCACGGGCGCGACGGTCGCGCGCGTCGCGCGCCTGTCGCAGCTCGGCGTCGACGCCCTGCTGGTGGTGACGCCGGCGTACGTGCGGCCCACGCAGGAGGGCCTGTACCGCCATTTCGAGGCCGTCGCGACCGCCAGCCGCGTGCCGGTCATCCTGTACAACGTGCCTTCCCGCACTGCGGTCGACCTGCTGCCCGCCACAGTGGCGCGGCTCGCCGCGTTGCCGCGCATCGTCGGCATCAAGGAAGCCGTCGACTCGATGGCGCGGGTGCGCGAGCTGGTGGAGGTGGCGCCGGCGGGCTTCACCGTGCTGAGCGGCGACGATGCGACGGCGCGGGAAGCCGTGGCGCTCGGTGCGCGCGGCGTGGTTTCCGTCTCCGCCAATGTGGTCCCGCGCCAGGTCGCCGACGTCATGGATGCGGCGCTTGCGGGCAAGGCGGCACAGGCCGCGGAACTCGATGCCCGCCTCGCGGGTCTGCATCGGGCGCTGTTCATTGAACCGAACCCGATCCCCGCCAAATGGATCGCGATGAAGATGGGGCTCGTGCCGCCAGGCCTGCGCCTGCCGCTGACCCCGCTCGAACCTCGCCACGAGGCGGCGTTGCGCCATGCGATGATGGCGGCGGGCGTCGCCCTCGACTGAAGGAAGCTGCATGAGACACTGGCTGATCGGACTGCTGGCCGCCGCGGCCCTTGCCGGCTGCAAGACCCCGGAAAGTGGCTGTGGTGCGCCGCCCGAGTACACGAACTCGGACAGCATCCCGCCGCTCAAGGTGCCATCCGGCATGGATGCGCCGAACACGCGCGGCGCCATGCGCGTGCCCGAGCTCGATACCCCGGAGCGCCCCCGCAGCCCGGACGAGCCCTGCCTCGATGTGCCGCCGAAGTATGTGCCGCCGGCGAAGCCGGCTCCCCAACCTCAGGCCTGACAAGCCTGATATCATCCGCGATTCGATGTAATCCATTGATTCCGGAGAGGTGGCCGAGCGGTTGAAGGCACTTCGTTGGAAGCGAAGCAACATCCAAAAGGTGTTCGAGGGTTCGAATCCCTCCCTCTCCGCCAACAGTTTCCGCCACGATTGATTCGAGGTTCCATGGCGGCTCGCATCGGTTCCTCCGCGACGACCAGCCGCAAACCCCGCCAGGCCCGGAAGGGAGCAACGGTAGCGACGATGTCGGGTGCCGGAGGGTCGGCTGGTGCGGGTCGCCTCCAGTCCTGAGCCCATGAGCTACACGGCACTCGCACGCAAATGGCGGCCGAAACGCTTCACCGAGATGGTGGGGCAGGAGCACGTCCTCAAGGCACTCGCCAACGCGCTGGCGCAAGGCCGTGTCCACCACGCTTTCCTGTTCACCGGCACCCGGGGCGTCGGCAAGACGACCGTGGCACGCATCCTCGCGAAGTGCCTCAACTGCGAGACGGGACCGACCGCCGAGCCCTGCGGAAGCTGCAGCGCCTGCCGCTCGATCGACGAGGGGCGCTTCGTCGACCTGATTGAAGTCGATGCCGCTTCGCGCACCAAGGTCGACGACACCCGCGAACTGCTCGAGAATGTCCAGTACGCGCCCGCTGCCGGCCGCTACAAGGTGTACCTCATCGACGAGGTGCACATGCTCTCGGCGCATTCCTTCAACGCGCTGCTGAAGACGCTCGAGGAGCCGCCACCGCACATCAAGTTCCTGCTTGCGACCACCGATCCGCAGAAACTGCCGGTCACGGTGCTGTCGCGCTGCCTGCAGTTCAACCTGAAGCGCCTGCCGGTCGGGCTGATCGCCGGTCGCATGGCGGAAATCCTCACTGCGGAGCAGGTACCGTTCGAGCCCGCCGCCCTGCAGCTCGTCGCCCACGCGGCCGACGGCAGCATGCGCGACGGCCTGTCCCTGCTCGACCAGCTCATTGCCTTCGGCGGCGGGGCCGTAACCGAGCCCGCCGCGCGCGGGATGCTCGGCACGATCGATCGCGACCGGGTCGCCGCGATCGCCGATGCGCTCGCTGCGGCCGACGCGGTGCAACTGGTTGCCGCCGCCCGCGCGCTCGAGGAATGGGCGCCCGACTACGGCGCCGTGCTCGATGAGCTCGCGGGCGTGCTCGTGCGCGTTGCGCTGAAACAGGCGGTGCCCGGCTACGACCTGTCCGAGGCGGCAGATGCCGCGCTGGTCGGGCGCCTCGCCGCGGCGATCCCGGCCGACGACGTGCAGCTCTACTACCAGACCGCCATCCTCGGCCGCCGCGACCTGCCACTTGCACCGGATCCGCGCACCGGTTTCGAGATGGTGATGCTGCGAATGCTCGCTTTCCGCTACGCCGGAGCCGGCGCGAGCCCCGGCGCCGCGGCCGAGGCACCCCGTGCCCCGGCCGGCCAGGCCGCGCCGGCCACGCAGGCAAGGCAGGCGAGGGCACGCCCGGCCGCCGCGTCCCGCGCGCCGGCGAGCGCGACACTCGATGCAGCGAACTGGCCGCAGCTGGCGGCCCGTCTCGAGCTGTCGGGCCTTGCGCGCCAGCTCGCCGCCAACTGCGCGTTCCTCGGCCGCCAGGGCGCCGTCGTGCGCTTCGGCCTCGACGCGCGCCATGAGTCGATGCGCACGAAGGCGCAGGAGGAGCGGCTCGCGCAGGCGCTTTCGCGGACGCTCGGCGAGGCGGTGCGCATCGAGATCGAGGTCGTCGAGGCGCCCACCGGGACGCTCGCGGCGGACCGTGCGCGCCAGAGCGCGAGCGAGATGGATGCGGCACGCGCCGCGCTCGAGGGCGACCCGATGGCGCGCTCGCTGCAGGAACGATTCAGCGCCACACTGCATCCCGAGACAGTGCGGCCTACAGGCAAGTGAGAGGACCCGGCATGGCCCAGAATTTCGGCAACATGATGAAGCAGGCCCAGGCGCTGCAGGCGAACATGCAGAAGGCGCAGGCCGAGATCGCGAACCTCGAAGTCACCGGCGAGTCCGGCGGCGGCATGGTGAAGGTCACGATGAGCGGCAAGCACGACGTGAAGCGCGTGCAGATCGAGCCGGCGGTCATCGGCGAGGACCGCGAGATGCTCGAGGACCTGATCGCCGCGGCGATCAACGATGCGGTGAAGAAGGTCGAGCAGCGCTCGTCCGAAATGATGTCGGGCCTGATGGCGGGCATGCGCCTGCCCCCCGGCATGAAACTGCCGTTCTGACCGCGCCCGGCGCATGAAGCATTCCCCCGCGCTCGCCGCGCTGATCGACGCGCTGCGCATCCTGCCGGGAGTCGGGCCGAAGAGCGCGCAACGCATGGCCTTCCACTTGCTGCAGGAAGGCCGGCCGGGCGCAGGCGCGCTGGCGACCTCGCTCGCCACCGCACTCGCCGCGGTGCGCCGCTGCAGTCGCTGCCGCATGCTGACCGAAGCGCAGCTGTGCAGCATCTGCGAGAACCCGCGGCGCGACGTCGCGCTGCTGTGCGTCGTCGAATCGCCGGCGGATGTCGTGGCGATCGAATCGTCCGGGAGTTTCCGCGGCCGCTACTTCGTGCTGATGGGCCACCTGTCGCCGCTCGACGGCATCGGTCCCGAGCAGATCGGCGTCGGCGAGTTCGAGGCGCTGCTCGGCGAGGAGGGGCTGCGGGAGGTCATCCTCGCCACCAATCCGACCGTCGAAGGCGAAGCGACTGCGCACTTCCTGTCGGAGGTCGCGCGTCGTCGCGGCATCGCCGCCACGCGTATCGCGCACGGCGTGCCAATTGGCGGCGAACTCGAGTATGTCGACGGCGGCACGCTCGCGCACGCGCTGGCCGGGCGTCAGTCGATCGGCTGACCGAGGCCACGCCGTGAGTCTCGCCGCGCCCCTCGACAACCCGATGTGGGCGGCGCTGACCGGGCGCCAACGCGACTTCGCCCTCGGCGAGGGCGGGGTGCGGCGCTATCCGCGTGAAATCGCGCCCTTCGTGGCGGTCGAGGGCGCGGGCGTCGAGGTGGCACGCGAGCTCGATGCGTTCGTCGACCCGGGCGAGTCGGTGTATGTCGTCGCCGTGGCGCCCGCGTGGCCGCCCGGATGGCAGGTCATCGGCACGGGTTCAGTCCTGCAGATGACGTGCGCGCGCCTGCCACCCGCGGATGATGCGCCGGCTGCCGGATGCGAGGCCCTCGGCAGCGAGGACCTGCCGGACATGCTCGCGCTCACGGCGCTCGTGTATCCCGAATTTTTTCGCGAGCGCACGCGCGAGCTGGGCCGCTATCTCGGTATCCGGCGGGGCGGGGTGCTGGCGGCGATGGCGGGCGAACGCCTCGCGATCGACGACTACGCCGAGATCAGTGCGGTTTGCACGCATCCCGACCACAGCGGGCGCGGCTACGCGGCACGGCTCATGGCGGCGCTCGCCCACGGGATCGCGGCGCGCGGCGCAACGCCGTTCCTGCACGTGAGTGACTACAACCGGCGCGCGATCGATCTCTACGCGCGGCTCGGATTCATCGAACGGGCGCGGCTGCCGTTGTGGAAGCTGCGGCGCCTGCCCCGGGGATAGTGGGCCGCAACCCGCGATCATTGAAGAAGCGGATCAGCTCCGCGTTGATCCTGGCGTGGAAAGCCTCCCGATCGAAACCTGGCGGGTCGGCGCATGGCGCCGGCGGCCGCAGCAACCCACAGGGCGCCAGGAAGGAAACGTGGCTTGCGCCGCGGACCTCGTGGAATTCGACCCGGCCGCCAAGGCCATCGCGGATGATCCTGCCGTTGGTGGCGAATGGGACGGTGTCGTCGCGCCCACCGACCCACAACTGCACGGGAACGTCCACTCCCGCCAGGGCATCGCCCGGGAATGTGAATCCGAGCCCGGGTGCCGCGATGGCCGCTGCCTTGATCCGCGGGTCGGCCGCGAATCCTCCGACCGTGGCGCTGCGGTCGAGGAGCCGGGATCCGGCGCGCCGCAACACGGCGCAAATGAATTCGGGGTTCGTGGCGCAGTGGCTGGCAACCCGCGTCATGTCCGGCCGGGCGCCGATGAGCGTCAGTACCGTGAAGGCGCCCGCAGAGAATCCGAAGGCCGCCACGCGAGCGGGGTCGACATGCGCGCGGTCACCCCAGCGCCCGAGTACATGGTCGAGCGTCGCGCGCACTTGCCGCGCACGCCCGCTGTACAGGCTTGCCGAGCTGGCGGCACCCTGGTCGGAGTGGCTGTCACCCGCATGCGTCGGTGCCGCGACGACGTAACCCGCAGCCGCGAGATCCATGGCCAGGTCGTAGTGGCTTGCGAGGCTCCCCCCGTTGCCGTGCGAAATCACGACGAGCGGCAGCCGCTGCCCCAGCACCGGCCCGCCGGGCGCGACATCGAGCAAGGTGCTTCCCAGCAGCGTGGTCGGGCGTGGCCGGGCGGAAGTGGGATACCAGATTCCGATGGCCATCGGCCGGGCCTCGCCGTCGACGATGCGCTCGAGCTGGAAGCCCACGGGCCGGGCGGAGCCGCGTGCCGTCGCGATCGAGTAGCCGGCGATCGCGATGACGCCGAGGCCCACGAGCATGAATATCCTGAAGGTCCATTTCATGGCTCCCTCCCGGGCGCCGCACGGGCGCCTCGCAGCGCGAGCATGAGGGCCGCAATGACGAGGACGACCGCAACCGCGAAAGTCGAACGCGTGCCGGATGCGATGGCCTCCGCGCGGCTCGAGCCGGTCGAACCCATGCTCGCAGTGAGCGAGAATACGGCACCCATGGCCGAGGCGCCGGTGACCAGCCCGAGATTGCGCGACAGGCCCAGCATGCCCGAGACGACTCCACGCTCGCCCGCCTCGACCCCGTTCACGACCGCCGTGTTGTTGGCGGCCTGGAAGGTGGCGAATCCCGCCGTCAGGACGACGAGCGGAGCGATGTAACCCCAGATGCCGCAAGACGCTGGAATGATCGACAGCGCCAGGCAGCCCATTGCCATGGCCACCAGTCCCGCAAGCGTCGCACGCGCGGCCCCGAAGCGATCGATGGCGCGCCCAGCCGGTACCCCGGCGAGCGCCGCGGCGAGCGGGCCTGTTGACATCACGAGGCCGACCTCGGCGGGATCGAGGCGCAAGGCGCCGGCGAGATGAAAGGGACCGACGACGAGGGTCGTCATGGCGACCGTCGTCCCGAGGCCACTCATGGCGAGGCCGGCGCCGATGACCGGGTGGTGCAGCAAGGCCGGTCGCATCAATGGATGACGCGATCGCGCTTCGACGCGCACGAACAGGCCGGCGGCGAGGAAGGCGCCGCAAAGCAGTGCGGCGTTGACCGGCCCGGGGTCGCCACGCCCCACCGTCATCGCGAGCGCGTAGGCCGCGAGCGCGAGCGCTAGCAACAGCGAGCCACCAAAGTCGAAGGATGGACGGGCGCCTCGCGCCACGGGGTCTGGCAGGTGCCTGCTGGCGAGCGCAAATGCAAGGAGACCCAGGGGCAAGTTGACGAGGAAGATGGCCCGCCAGCCGAGCGCGGCGACCAGCAGGCCACCCACGGACGGGCCGAGGGCCGTGCCGACGGCCGACATGGTGCCGAGCAAACCCATCGTGCGACCGATCCTTTCCTTCGGGACGGCGTCGCCGGCGAGCGCAATGGCGAGGGTCATCATCACGGCGGCGCCGGCGCCCTGTGCGGCGCGTGCGCCGATGAGCACCCGCAAGTCCGTCGCCGCGCCGCAGGCCAGCGAGGCAAAGGTGAACACGGCGATGCCGGCGAGCATCAGGCGTCGCCGGCCGAAGAGATCGCCCAGTCGGCCGACGCTGACGACGAGTGTCGTGACCGCGAGCAGGTAGGACAGCACCACCCACTGCACCGCCTGGAAGGACGCGTCGAAGGCGCGCATGAGGGTGGGCAGTCCGACGTTCGCGATGCTCGTGGCCTGGGAAGACAGCAACATGACGAGCGACAGGCAGGCGAGGGTCCACGGAAGCGCCGGGGCCTGGCGCCCGTCGGCGAGTCCGGCGTCCGGCATGGATGGAGGCATGGCATTCCCCGATCGCGGGTGGTGGCAGGTGGCGACCAGTGTGGGGTCGTGCCGCAGGTGGCGGTAGACGCAGCAATGGCAACTTATTCGTGCACCAAACGCCATGTCATGCGGGAATCGTGGTATTTATCCGGCATGGCACGCCTCGACCTCAACCTGCTGGCGACCCTCGATGTGCTGCTCGCGGAAGGCAGCGTGGCCGGCGCCGCGCGGCGGCTGCAGTTGAGTGCGTCCGCCATGAGCCGCGCGCTCGCGCGCCTCAGGAAGGCAACAGGGGATCCGCTGCTGGTGCGTGCGGGACGCGGGCTCGTGCCGACCCCGCGCGCCGCGCAATTGCGCGATCGCGTGCGGCGCGTCGTCGACGACGCGGAGGCGGTGCTTCGCCCCGCCATGCGGCTCGACCTGGGGTCGCTGTCGAGGATATTCACCCTCCGCTGCAGCGAGGGATTCGTCGAGAGTTTCGGCCCGCGGCTGATTGCCCGCGTGGGCGCTGACGCGCCTCGCGTGCGCCTGTCGTTCCTCGCGAAGCCCGACAAGGACAGTACGCCCTTGCGGGACGGCACGGTGGATCTCGAGACCGGCGTCATCGGGCTACCGATGGGCCCCGAGATCATTGCGGTGGGCCTGTTCCGGGACTCGTTCGTCGGCGTCGTCCGCAAGGGTCATCCACTCCTCAGTCGCAGGATGACCGCGCGGGCGTACGCCGCCGGGGAGCACGTGCTGATCACGCGACCCGGCCTGCAGATGGGTTCGATCGACGCGGCGCTCGAACGGCTGGGTCTTGCGAGGAACGTGGCGGCGACGGTGGGTGGCTTCTCGCCCGCCATCGCGCTGGCGCGCGCATCGGACATGATCGCGACGGTGCCCGGGAAACATGCCGCCAGCCTGTGCCTGGGCATGCATTGCTTCGCACTGCCGATGCCCTTGCCGGGTTTTACGGTGTCACTGTTCTGGCATCCGCGGCTGGACGCCGATCCTGCGCACCGCTGGATGAGATCGCTGGTCCGAAGTGTCTGCGGCAGCCAGTCGTAGCAGCGTCACGGCCTGCGCCGGGCCGGCCCGCGAGTCTCGCTGAGCTGCTCGAAAAGGCGCCGCATGCGCCGGTAACTCTCGTAGCGCCGTGCCGGCAGTTCGCCGCTCTCCGCCGCTGCCGCCACTGCGCAGTCGGGTTCGCGCATGTGGCGGCAATCGAGGAAGCGGCACTTCGGCGCGAGCCAGGCCACGTCGGTGTAGCCGAGCGTGCCGGGCTCGAGGTGGTCGATCGCCGGGGAAAAATCCCGCACGCCCGGTGAATCGATCATGCGTCCGCCGCCCGGCAGGTCGTAGAGCTTCGCTGCCGTGGTCGTGTGGCGACCTTCCTCCGTTTGCCGCACGAGTTCCGCGGTGTCGACGCCCGCATCGGGTACGAGGGCATTGACGAGCGAGGACTTGCCGACGCCCGATTGCCCGACGAGTACGGCCGTGGCCGATCGCAGCAGGCCGCGCAGGGCATCCACGCCTTCCCCGGCGGCCGCGGCGCAGGCGACGGTGGTTGCGCCCATCGCCTCATAGCTCGCCAGTTCCGCACGCAACGCCGTGTCGTGGCCGAGGTCGGCCTTGTTCGCGACCAGGACGGAAGCGATGCCGCTCGACGCCGCGGCCGCGAAGTAGCGATCGACCACAAAGTAGTCGGGCGCGGGGCGCGGCGCGATCACCGCGACGAGATGCGACAGGTTCGCGACGACGAGTTCGGCTTCGCCCCGCAGGTTCGAGCGCCACAGCGCGGTCCGGCGGGGCAGGACGTCGGTGACGTGCACTTCGGCATGTTGCGGGTCGCGCCGGCACAGCACGCGATCGCCGCAGGCAAGCACGAGCCGCCGGCCGTGCGGGCGGGCCTCGAACTCGCAGCCGGCGGCGTCGCGCACCCGCAGGTGGCGGCCGAACGCGGCGATGATCTCGGCTTCGAACGTGGCTGCGGCTGTCATGGGGCGCGGCGGCAGCGTAGCGTTTGCTAGTATTTGCGACAACTTTCCCGCGAATGCCGCCCATGAGCAGCCCCGAGCACCTGATCTGGATCGACCTCGAGATGACCGGCCTCGCGCCCGATTCGGACGTCATCATCGAGATCGCGACCGTGGTCACCACGGCGCAGCTCGACGTGGTCGCCGAGGGTCCGGTCATCGCGATCCACCAGGACGAGGCGACGCTCGCGCGGCTGGACGACTGGAACCAGCGTCACCACGGCGCTTCGGGCCTGCTTGCGCGGGTACGTGCGAGTGGCGCCGCCACCGCGGACGCCGAGCGCGAGACGCTCGATTTCCTCGCGCAGCACGTGGCGGCCGGCGCATCGCCGATGTGCGGCAACAGCATCTGCCAGGATCGCCGTTTCCTCGCGCGCCAGATGCCGGCGCTCGAGCGCTTCTTCCATTACCGCAACCTCGACGTGAGCACGCTCAAGGAACTGGCGAGGCGCTGGGCGCCGCAGGTCGCGGCGGGCGTCGTGAAGCGCAGCGCGCACCTGGCGCTCGCCGACATCCACGACTCGATCGCGGAACTGCGCCACTACCGCAGGCTGCTGCTCGCGCCGGAGTTTCGCGGTGAGTGAGCGCCTGCCGGAGTTCGCCGACGTGGTGGCGGCGGCGGGGCGCCTTCAGGGGCGCGTGCGGCGCACGCCGGTCATGCGCTCCGATCGCTTCGATGAGCGGGCCGGTCGCAGCGTCGTCTTCAAGTGCGAGAACCTGCAGCAGGGTGGCGCCTTCAAGCTGCGCGGGGCGTTGAATGCCCTGCTGGCGCTGCCGGGCGATTCACGCGTGACGCGCGTCGCCACGCACTCCTCGGGTAACCACGGCAACGCGCTCGCGATCGCCGCCCGCAGCCTCGGCCTCGCCTGCACGGTGATCGTGCCGCAGGGCTCGGCGCGGCCGAAGGTGGCGGCGATCGAGGCAGCCGGGGCGCGCGTCATGCAGTGTGCGCCGGGGATTGCCGCGCGCGAGGCAGCGCTCGCCGAGCTGGTCGCGCGGGAACCGGCGCACGTCGTGCATCCGTTCGACGATTTCGACGTGATCGCGGGGCAGGGGACGGCGGCGCTCGAGCTGTTGTCGGAGCCATTGGATTTCGGGACGCTGGTCGCGCCGGTGGGCGGCGGCGGCCTGATCGGCGGTACGGCGCTTGCGGTGCGCGGCATGGCGGATGGCTGCACGGTCGTTGCCGCCGAGCCCGCGGGAGCGGATGACGCCTGGCGCTCGTTCACCAGCGGCCGGCGCGTGTGGGTCGATGCCCCCGCGACGATCGCCGACGGCCTGCGCGGCTCGATCGGCGTACGCAATTTCGAGCTGCTGCGCCGGCATGTCGATGAGGTGGTCACGGTGAGCGAGGCGGAAATCGTCGCGGCGATGCGCATTGTGCTCGAGGACCTGAAGCTGCTGATCGAGCCATCGTCCGCCGTGGCGGTCGCGGCGCTGCTCAGCGGTCGCGCGACGCGCATCGGTTCCGAGGTCGGCGTGATCCTCTCGGGCGGCAATGTCGATCTCGACCAATGCCCGTTCCTTGCGGGGAAGGCGTGACGGCCGACAGTCCCTTCGTCGTGCACCGCGGCGGCTGTCATTGCGGCGCCGTGCGCTTTGAGGTGGATGCGCCAGCCGCGATAGATGCGCTCGAGTGCAATTGCTCCATCTGCCGCGCGACCGGCTTCCTGCACCTGATCGTGCCGCGCTCGCGATTCCGCTTGCTCGCGGGAAAGGGCGCCCTGCGTGAGTACCGCTTCAATACGGGCGTGGCGCGCCACAGCTTCTGCGGCACTTGCGGGGTCAAGGCGTTCTATGTGCCGAGGTCCAACCCTGACGGTTACAGCGTCAATGTGCGCTGCCTCGAGCCCGCCACGATCACGCTGCTGACCGTGCGTGTCTTCGACGACACGGATCGCGAGGCGTCGGAAGCGCGCATCCGGGGCCTGTCGCGGGGCTGACGCGGGTGCGGCCTGCGGCCGTGTCCGGTAGAGTAAGGGTCGTCCGGATCGCGAGGCAGGGAGCTTCCATGACCACGCTGGCGAATGCCGTCGTCGCGCTCGTCGCGCTGCTGCACCTGTATTTCCTCGTGCTCGAGATGTTCCTGTGGGACAAGCCGGCGGGCCTGCGGGCTTTCGGCCATTCGCCCGATGCCGCTGCCGCTTCGAAGGTGCTCGCCGCGAACCAGGGGCTCTACAACGGCTTCCTCGCGGCGGGGCTCCTCTGGGGCCTGGGCCTTGGCGCTGGAGGCCTGTCCATCAAGTTGTTCTTCCTCGGCTGCGTGCTGGTCGCGGGCACCTATGGCGCCGCGACCGCCAGCCGCAGGATCCTCTACGTGCAGGCCCTTCCCGCCGCGGCCGGGCTCGCGCTCACCTGGTTCACGCGCTAACGTCGCGGCATGGGTTACGTGCAGAAGCCGGCTCCGGGTGGCAGCGCTCCTCCGTTTGCGAGCGCGCGCGACAACCTGCGCCAGGATGCGCTCGACTACCACGAGTTCCCGGTCCCCGGGAAACTTGCCATCGTCGCGACCAAGCAGGTCTCGAACCAGCGCGACCTCGCGCTCGCCTACTCGCCGGGCGTTGCCGATGCCTGCGAGGCGATTGCAGCCGATCCGCGCGCGGCGCATCGGTTCACCACGCGGGGCAACCTCGTGGCTGTCATCACCAACGGCACCGCGGTGCTCGGCCTCGGCACGATCGGGCCGCTGGCCGCCAAGCCGGTGATGGAGGGCAAGGCGGTGCTCTTCAAGAAGTTCGCCGGCATCGACGTCTTCGACATCGAGATCGACGAGCGCGACCCGGGGCGGCTCATCGACATCATCGCCGCGCTCGAGCCGACCTTCGGCGGCATCAACCTCGAGGACATCAAGGCGCCGGAGTGCTTCGCCGTCGAGCGCGGCCTGCGCGAGCGCATGAAGATCCCCGTCTTCCACGACGACCAGCATGGAACCGCGATCACGGTGGCCGCGGCGGTGCTCAACGGCCTGCTGCTCGTCGGCAAGGAGATCGGCGCCGTCAAGCTCGTGGTCAGCGGCGCCGGCGCGGCGGCGCTCGCCTGTGTCGAGCTGCTGGTCGACCTCGGCCTGCCGCGCGGCCAGGTGTGGCTGACGGATCTCGCGGGGGTGGTGTACGAGGGTCGCAAGGAGCTGATGGACCCGGAGAAGGCGCGCTTCGCCCAGCTCACGCCGCACCGAAGCCTGGCGGATGTCATGGAGGGGGCGGACGTCTTCCTCGGCCTGTCGGCAGGCGGGGTGCTCAAGCCCGGGATGGCTGCGCGCATGGCCGCGCGGCCGCTCATATTCGCGCTCGCCAACCCGGTGCCGGAGATCCTGCCCGAGGAAGCCGCGGCGGCGCGACCCGATGCGATCATCGCCACGGGCCGCAGCGACTACCCGAACCAGGTGAACAATGTGCTGTGCTTCCCGTACATATTTCGCGGGGCGCTGGATGCCGGCGCGACGACCATCACCCGCGAAATGGAAATCGCCGCGGTGCATGCCATCGCGGCGCTTGCCCGCCAGGAGCTCAGCGAGGAAGTGGTGAGCGTCTACGGCTCGGGGACGCCGGGCTTCGGCCCGCGTTACCTGATCCCGAAGCCTTTCGATCCGCGCCTGATCCTGAAGATCGCGCCGGCCGTGGCGCGCGCGGCCAACGACAGCGGAGTCGCGACGCGGCCCATCGCCGATTTCGATGCGTACGTGCAGAAGCTGCAGCAATTCACCTACCACAGCGGCTCGATCATGCAGCCGGTGTTCGCGGCGGCCCGCAACGAGGGCGCGGCGCACTCGCGCATCGTGTTTGCCGAGGGTGGCGAGGAGCGGGTGCTGCGCGCGGTGCAGGTCCTCGTCGATGAAGGGCTCGTCCGGCCCGTGCTCGTGGGCCGGCCCGATGCAATCGAGGCGCATGTCGGCGAATTCGGCCTGCGCCTGCGTCGGGGGGAGGACTACTCGGTGGCCGATCCGGGCGCCGATGCGCCGACGTGGGTGGCCGCCCGGCTGCTCGAGCGAGGCGAGGCCGACGGCATGATCTGCGGCACCCGCGGCACGACGGCGCAGCACCTCGCGATCGTCGAGCACATCATCGGCCGGGCGCCGGGCGCGAGCGTGTTCGCCGGCATGAGCGTCCTGATGTTGCCCGGGCGGCAACTGTTCATCGTGGACACGCACGTCAACCAGGACCCCGACGCCGGGGAGCTCGCCGAGATCACGCTCATGGCCGCCGGGGAAGTGCGCCGCTTCGGCGTCGAACCGAAGGTGGCGCTGCTGTCGCACTCCGATTTCGGCAGCAGCGATGCACCGTCGGCGCTGAAGCTGCGCCGTGCGCTGGCGCTGGTGCGCGAACGCGCGCCGCAGCTGCAGGTCGACGGCGAGATGCACGGGGATTCGGCGCTGGACGAAGCGGTGCGGCGCGTTACCTCGCCGGGCTCCACGTTGCGCGGTTCGGCGAACCTGCTGGTGCTGCCGAACCTCGACGCGGCGAGCATCGCCTACAACCTGCTGAAGACCGCGGCGGGCAACAATGTGGCGATCGGCCCGGTGCTGCTCGGCTGCGCCGCGGCGGTGAACATCCTCACCCCCGCGGTCACCGTGCGCCGCATCGTCAACATGGCGACGCTCACCGTGGTGCAGGCGGCGACGCGCTAGTCGTACAGTCTGAACCGGATATTGAATTTCGTCTGGCTCTCGACCGCCTTGCCGTCGGCTTGCGCGGGTGCGAACTCGAGGTACTCCGCGGCAACGAGGCTCGCGGCGTCCAGTTCGTCCGAGCCGGAGGTCTTGTCGACTTCGGCGTGCAGCATGCATCCATCGGCCGAGATGCGGGCCGCGATACGGACCGTGGCTTCGACCTGCATGCGTTTCTGCTGAGGCGGGTAGAGAGCACCGATGTCGAAGGACGCCTTGGTGATTTTCGGGCGGCCCGAGCCGGAAACCTGCGTCGCAGGCGGCGTGCAGGGAGACTCACGGTCCCGGGCCAGCGGCGGCTCGGAGTGTGCCGCTTGCAGCTCATCGAGGGCGTCGAGCAGGACGCCGCGTGCCTCATTCAGCTGTTTCGCGATCGCGACATTCAACAACTGGTAGGTGGCGAGCCGGTTGGCTCTGGCGGCGCGGTCGTCGCTGTCCGCAGGCAGCAGGCCCATCGCCTTTGAACCAGCGTCCGCAATGGCACCGCGAATGCTTGCGGCGGCGACGAGCGGCGCACGCGGAAGCCAGCGTTCGATCAGCAGGCGATGATGTTCAACCAGCTCCCAGGTCGACCAGTACGCATTGACCAGGAGGGCGTCGAGCAAGGCACGCTCGAGTATCGGCGCCGCTTCCTGCAGGGCCCGTTCCGCTGCGGGATCCTGGCCCGCAAGCGATGCCTCCCGTGCCGCGGCGCGCAGCGACGCCAGGTGTGCGAGCGTGGCCTCGTCGAGGCTCCAGCGCTGCATGTCGTCTGCGACGGTGCGGCCGCGAGCGTCCCTGGGGAGCTCGCTCCCGGAGCCGGCCAATTGTGACGTCCACGCCGATCGCCGCAGGTACTCGGTGGCATCATCCCACTGATCGAGCGTCGTGATCTTCGCGTCCGGGTCATCGGCCCTTGCCGTGAGGACGGCGCAGGACAGGAGCAGCAAGGCCCCCGTCCGCAAGGCGTTCCTGAACGGCGCGATCTGCACTCAGCGCTCCAGTATCCGCACGGCGTCGAACAGCCTGCGGCGCCTGGCGGCGAATTCCTGCGGAAACAGTTTCTCGTCCGTCTCGTAAAACAGTTCGTACAGGACTCGCGCCGATGGGTCCGGCGCGGTCGCGGCCTGGCCGGGTGACCCGATGGAAGTGTAAGCCCAGAGCTTGCCGTACGAATCGTCGTGCCCGGTGGCGCCGTCGAACTTTCCCCGGCGCGCCTTCATGTCCCGCCACCTGTCCCGCAACTCCTTGTTCGAGTCTTCCGGTGGCGCGGCCTGGCGGAAGGCCCCGAACGAAATTCCTCCGCACGGATCCGGCTGGAGCCGGACCCCGCCGATGTCCCACACCGCCTTGCCGTCATGCACGTATGTCATGGGCAGATCGAGCTGGCTCCCTGCGTCGAGCGCAAGCAGGTCGCGCGGTACGTCGATGCGCAGCCTGCGGCTGGCAAGCCGCAGGCCCCTCGAAGCGTCGAAATCGAGCATCAAATCGTCGAGCACGCGCGGCCGCAGGTTGCCGGCGGCCAGGAAGTCCTGCCATTGCGCGAGCGTTCCGGAGTAACTGACATGGAAGTAACTGGCCAGCGCCTGGAGGGTGGCGATCGCAAGCGAGAGCTGGCCGCTCGGCGCGAGCGAGGTGATGCCCGCGAAGCCCTCCGGTGTCGGCAGGCTCATGGCAACGACATAGGCCTCGGCGAAGCCGAGCGACCAGGTTTGGATGGACCAGCGACGGCCAAACGTGTCGTCGTACGGCTGTTGCCCCTGGGCGGAACCGAGGGAGGTCACGCGCACGGCTTGCGTCCCGACGATGCGCGGGAGCGAAAGACCCTTCAACAGCAAATCCATGAACTGCCTGCTGTCCATGGGCCGGGAGGCGCGAAAGCGCTTGCCCGGTTGCAGGCGGAACATCGTCAGGCCGGCGGGATTGGCCGAGGCGAACCGGATGCGGCCCTCGTCGGGCAAGCGCTCGTCGGCGAGCGACGTGAGTTTCGCGACCTGCCATGCCGCGTTCGAATCCTGCAGGACGAGCGAAGGCAGCGTGTTCTCCTCGACCGTGGCGAAGAGTTCGCCGGCACTGCCGTTGCCGAAAGGCGGCCCGCCCAGCCGGTCGAGCATCAGTTTGCGATAGAACCGGTCGAAGGAATCCGTCAATGCGCCGGAAAACGCCGCGAATGGCAGCAGCAGCCCGAATCGATCCGCATGGCGGGCGACCACGGGATCGCGCAGCATCGCAAACCTGACCGATTCAACCTTGTCGATCCGCGCCTGCGTGCCCCTGTCGGCCAGCACCCGATCGATGGGCAGCGCGTAGTTGAGGTTTTCGTCGGGCGACTTGCCGATGACGATGCCGATCACCTTGCCGGTGGCATCGAGCAGGGGGCCGCCGCTGTTGCCGGGGGAAGTGGCCGCCGAGTAGCGCAGCCAGTTCCACCGGCCATCCTGCGCTTCCGGAGTGAAGGAGGTGAGCAGGCCGCTGCGGATCACCACACCCTCGCCCAGTGCGTTGCCGACCGCAAGGACGGGATCATCAATGGCCGGGCGGGTATTGGTGTCGAGTGGCTGGGCAGCAGGCGAGGAGCCTGCGACGGAAAATACGATGAAGTCCTCGTGCAAGGAGAATTGCAGCACGCGGTCGATCACATGGACCTTGCCCTGCGCATCCCGAATGCCGGGCGCACCGTACTGCGCACCGACGGCCTGCAGCAGGACGTGGGCGGCCGATGCGTACCGCCCCGGACCGATCGCGAAGGCCGTGCCCATCGACCAGTACCTGTCGTTGCGCTCCGCGTACGGAATCAGCTCGAGCGGCAGCGGCCGCTCGTAGGTCACCTTTTCATCGGCCGGCTTCGGCAGCACCACCTCGAAGGTCGCCGCGCGCACGCGCTGCTGCAGGCCAGGGTCGGAAGTCGCGATGGCTGCGGCAGGCGCAAGGAGGACCGCGCAGAGCGCACTCCAGCCCGCCGCCCTTGCGGTTGCGACCCGCGCGCGGCTCACTCACCCCGTCCCGGTCTCTGCAAGGAACATCCAGGTTTCCACCACCGTGTCGGGGTTCAGCGAGATGCTGTCGATCCCCTGTTCGAGCAGCCAGCGGGCAAGCTCGGGGTGGTCGGACGGTCCCTGGCCGCAGATGCCGACGTACTTGCCCTGCGCGCGGCAGGCCTTGATCGCCATGGCGAGCAGCGCCTTGACCGCCTCGTCACGCTCGTCGAACTGCTTGGCGACGAGGCCCGAGTCGCGGTCGAGGCCGAGCGTGAGCTGTGTCATGTCGTTCGAGCCGATCGACATGCCGTCGAAGTGCTCGAGGTACTTCTCCGCGAGCAGGGCGTTGGTCGGCAGCTCGCACATCATGATGATCTTGAGGTCGTCCTTGCCGCGCGCGAGGCCGTTCGCCGCGAGCAGCTGGGTGACTGCGCGCGCTTCCGCGAGCGTGCGCACGAAAGGCACCATGACCTGCACGTTCCTGAGGCCCATCTCGTTGCGCACGCGCAGCAGTGCCTGGCATTCGAGGTCGAAGCAGGGCCGGAAGCTCGCGTCGACATAGCGCGAGGCGCCGCGGAAGCCGAGCATCGGGTTTTCCTCCGACGGCTCATACTGGCGCCCGCCGATGAGGTTGGCGTACTCGTTCGACTTGAAGTCGGAGAGGCGCACGATCACGGGCTCGGGTGCGAAGGCCGCCGCGATCTGCGAGATGCCTTCCGCGAGCTTGTCGACGTAGAAGCGCACGGGATCGGCGTAGCCAGCCATCTGGCCGCGGATCTGGTCCTTGAGGTCGGCCGACAGCCGGTCGAACTCGAGCAGGGCGCGCGGGTGCACGCCGATCATGCGGTTGATGATGAACTCGAGGCGCGCGAGGCCCACGCCCTTGTGGGGAATGCCCGCGAAATCGAACGCACGGTCGGGATTGCCGACGTTCATCATGATCTTGACGGGAATCGGCGGCAGGGCGTCGAGCTCGATCTGGCGCCGCTCGAAATCGAGCAGGCCGTCGTACACGTAGCCGGTGTCGCCCTCGGCGCACGACACGGTGACTTCGGCGCCTTCCTTGATGCGCGCGGTCGCGTCGCCGCAACCGACCACCGCCGGTATGCCGAGTTCGCGCGCGATGATCGCGGCATGGCAGGTGCGGCCGCCGCGGTTGGTGACGATCGCCGAAGCGCGCTTCATCACCGGCTCCCAGTCGGGGTCGGTCATGTCGGCGACCAGCACGTCGCCCGTCTGCACGCGCGCCATTTCCGCGACGTCGCGGATGACACGCGCCGGCCCCGCGCCGATGCGCTGGCCGATGCTGCGGCCGGTGGCGAGCACCTGCGAGCGGTTCTTGAGCGTGTAGCGCTGGATAGTGCGGCCCGCGCGGCTCTGCACCGTCTCGGGGCGGGCCTGCAGGATGTAGATCTCGCCCGTGGAGCCGTCCTTGCCCCACTCGATATCCATCGGCTGGCCGTAATGCTGCTCGATCACGAGCGCCTGCCTGGCGAGCGCAACGATATCGGCGTCGTCGAGGGAAAAACGCTGCCGGTCGGCGCGCGCCACGTCGACGGTCTTGACGCGCTCGCCGCTGCCGGGCTCGCCGTAGACCATCTTGATGGCCTTGCCGCCGAGGTTGCGGCGCAGGATCGCGCTGCGCTCCGCGCGCAGCGCCGGCTTGTAGACGTAAAACTCGTCGGGATTGACGGCTCCCTGCACCACGGTCTCGCCGAGGCCGTAGGACGAGGTGATGAACACGACGTCGCGGAAGCCCGAGTCGGTGTCGAGGGTGAACATCACGCCACTGGCGCCGAGGTCGCTCCTGACCATGTGCTGGACGCCGGCCGAGAGCGCGACCAGTGAATGGTCGAAGCCCTGGTGCACGCGATAGGCGATGGCACGGTCGTTGAACAGCGAGGCGAACACCTCGTGCATCGCCTTCAGGACCTGCGCCTCGCCACGCACGTTGAGGAAGGTTTCCTGCTGGCCGGCGAACGACGCCTCCGGCAGGTCTTCGGCGGTCGCCGAGGAGCGCACCGCGACCGCGATTTCGCGGCCGCCGCCCATGGCGCGGAAGGACTCGATCACCGCGCGCTCGAGCGCGGGCGGGAAGGGCGTCGCGAGGATCCACTCGCGGATCTGCGCGCCGGTCGCGGCGAGCTTGCGCACGTCGTCGACATCGAGGCCGGCGAGCGCCTCGCGGATGCGACCGTCGAGGCCGCCCTGCTGCAGGAATTCGCGGTAGGCATCGGCGGTCGTGGCGAAGCCGCCGGGCACGCGCACGCCGAGCTGCGCGAGGGCGCCGATCATCTCGCCGATCGAGGCGTTCTTGCCGCCGACGATCTCGACATCGTGTTTCTTCAGGGTCTCGAACGGAAGGACGTACGTAGTCAAATGAAGGCTCCGGAAATCCGCGACGGGCTACTTGCGGGGCGAGCCGGGCAATGAAAGACTCGTCCGCGTGAGTCGACGAACAGTATTTTTCGTTTCCGATCAGACCGGGGTGACTGCGGAGACCATGGGCCACAGTCTCCTGACGCAGTTCGATGGCCTCGAGTTTCGGCCGGTGACTTTGCCATTTGTGTCGAGTGTTGACAAGGCAGAGGAAGCCGTAAGGAAGATCAATCTCGCCGCGGGTGAGAGCGGTGTGAGGCCGATCATATTTTCGACGCTCGTGCAGACCGACGTGCGCGATGTCGTCAAGCGCAGCAACGGCCTGTTCCTCGATTTCTTCGACGCCTTCGTCGGCCCGCTCGAGGCCGAACTCGCCACCCGCTCCACCCATCGGACAGGGCGTGCGCACGGCATAGCGGACCTGACCGCCTATACGACCCGGATCAACGCCACCAATTTCGCGCTCGCGAACGACGACGGCAGCGGCCGCGACTACGAGGCCGCGGATGTCGTCGTGGTCGGCGTGTCGCGGGTCGGCAAGACGCCGACCTGCCTCTACATGGCCCTGCAGTACGGCATCTTCGTCGCCAACTACCCGTTCACCGACGACGACCTCGAGGGCGGGCGGCTGCCGCGCGCCGTCGAGCCCTATCGCCACAAGCTCTATGGGCTCACCATCCGGCCGGAACGCCTGCAGCAGATACGCAACGAGCGCCGGCCCGACAGCCGCTACGCCTCGCAGCAGCAGGTGCAGTACGAGATCCGCACCGCCGAGACACTGTTCGAGCGCTATGGCATTCCCTGCCTCGATACGACCGAGTGCTCGATCGAGGAAATCGCGAGCCACATCCTCGACAGCGCCGGCATCGAACGGCGCGTCCGACCTTGAGGGCGGTCACATCCCCGCCACCCGGTCCCTTGCCTCGGCATCCGCCTGCGCTATAGTCGCCCGGCATGCAGACTGACGCGCTTGCCACGGTCTCCTGGCGTGCCCGGCCGCAAAGCTTCGTCGCGCTGATGGCGCTGTACGAAAGCAATTACCTGCGCCTTGGCTGGCTGGCGGGCAACCCCTGCGCCCTGGCCGATGCCGCGGTGTCGAGGGTCGACGGCGACTGCGACCTGAACCTGCGCACCGTGGATCGTTCCCGCTACACGACCACCATCGAGCTGACCTACGCGCCGCTCGCGCTGCCCGAGCTGCGGGTGCGTGTCTACCACGACGCCCATGTCGCCGAGGCGCAGGGTGCGGGCGAGGGCACGCGCGAGCGTTGGGCCCGCAACATGTTCCTCAACAAGTGGCTCGAGTACTGCGCCGACCGCGGCCACCGCTTCACATGAAGGCGCTCGGCAGCCTGCGCTTCGGCCGCGAGCCGGAGAAGGAGGCCGAGGAGCAGCGGGTCGTGCAGCTGTTCCGCAACCGCGCCGAGCTGAAGAAGGCCTACGGCTCGCTGCAGGACGAAATCCACCGGCTGGGCGATCGCCTGAAGCAGCAGGAGGGTGCGACCGCGCGCGTGCAGGAAATGCTCGAGGCGCTCGAGGCCCGGCTTGCCCTTCCCGAGGGCGCCTGGCCGACGCTGGTGTTCTACCAGTTGCGAGGCTTCTGGGGGCTCGGCCGCGAGCTCATCGCGCAGCTGGTCGCCGACCTCGTGCGCCAGCAGGAGGAAAGGGAACGCCGGCAGCACCATGCCGAGTCGAATCGCCGCCAGTTCGCGCAGCGGCAGGCGCTCGAGGCGCAGCTGCGCGAGGCCGAGACCGTGGCTGCCGAGGCGAAGGCGCGCCATGGCGAGACGCAGCGGCGCCTCGCGTCGCTGACGAGACCCTGGCATTTCTTCCAGCGGCGCGAGTACACGCGGCGGCTGCATGCGCTCGAGGCGAACGCGAAAGCCGCGGGCGCCGCGCTCGAACAGGCCCGCGGCGCCCACGACGCCTTCGACTCGGGTCAGGCAACGGATTTTCCCGGCCTGTCCGTTGGCGCGCGCCGCGCGATCAACCTCGCCGCGATCGGTTACGCCGAGCTCCTTTGCCTGCGCCTCGCACGCACCCCGCTCGTGGCCCTCGCGCGCGATGCGGCCGCGCGGCGCGAGGCGATGGACGACTACGGCACGCGCGAGGAATGCGAACGGCTGATGGCGGACATCGCGCGGGCGCGATCCGTGTTGCAGCAGCGTTCGCGCCTGTCGCAGGAGCTGCGCGAACGCACCGATCGCCTGCGGGAGCTCGCGCGCTACCGGGACGGCACCGACACGGTGCCGACCCCTGACTCGATCGGCATGGCCGAGGGCGACGTGCTCGAGCGCGGCGCGCAGGGCGCCAGTGCCTCGCGCCTGCCGAACGTCCTCGCCGAGGACACCTGGGACCTCTTCAGGGTCGTGTTGCGCTGACCGCGCCCGTGCGTGTGCGTGCGAGGAAGCGCCGCGTCGCGACGATGGCGTCGTCGAGCCACTGGTAGAACACCGGCACGGCCAGCAGCGAAGTCGCGGCGCCGAACACCAGCCCCCCCATGATCGCGCGCGCCATCGGCGCATACGAGGGGCCGGCGATCCCGACGGCGAGCTGGGCGTCGCCGAGCGCCAGCGGCGCGAGCGCGAGCGATGCGGTCAGCGTGGTCATCAGGATCGGGCGCAGCCGGTCGCGGCTCGCCTGCAGGATGGCATCGAGGCGAGCGGCGCCCGCATTTCGCAGGTCGTTGATGTGCGCCACGAGCACGATGCCGATGTTGACCACGACACCCATCAGGATCTGGATGCCGATGAGCGCCATGAACGTGAAGGTCGTGCGGGTCACGAACAGGGTCCAGACGACGCCGATCGCCGCCATCAGGATCGAGGTCACGATCGAGACCGGCAAGATGGTCGATTCGAACACCGCGGCCATGACGAGATAGATCATCGCGATCGCGAACAGCAGGTTGAAGACCATCGTCTGCGTGCCGTCGTCGTCCTGCTGCACGCCGCGGCCGAACTCCCAGGAGTAGCCGGGCGGCAACTGGTACGCGGCCATCATGCGCTCGACGCGCTCTTTCACCACCGGCAGCGTGGCTCCCTCGCCGATCACGCCGCCGAGCGTCACCGAGGTCAGCCGGTTCACGCGCTGGATGACGCGCGGCCCCTTCTCGATGGTGAAACTCGCGATGCTGCCGAGGTCGATGCGCTCGCCCGAGGACAGGTAGAGCGGCAGGCGCGCGAGGTCGGCCACGTCCTGGCGATCGGAATCGCGGAATGCGAGCCGCAGGGTCAGCTCGCGGTCGGCCGAGCGGAACTCCCGCAGGCGGTCGCCGCGCAGTGCCGCGGCGATGGTCAACGCCGCCGCACGCGGCGTCAGGCCGAGCGCGGCGGCTCGGTCCTGATCGACCCCGATGCGCACCTCGTCGTCGCCGTCGCGCGCCTCCGAGCGGATCGAGGTCAGGCCCTCGATGCCGCGCAGCGCGTGCGCGACGTCGGTTGCGAGTCCGGCCAGGCGCTCGGTCGACTCGCCCGTCAGACGCAGCGAGAAGCCGCCCGACTGGCCCTGGCCGTCGAGGCTGAAGGTCGGCTTGCCGATCAGGATCTCGGGCATGCCGGCGCTCGCGAGGCGCATCGTCTCGGAGGCGCGCACCCGCATGGATTCCTTGGGGGCCAGGATCAGGACCGTGGTGGCGCTCGCCGCGTCATAGCGCGAGTACAGGCTCTCGATGTCGAACTGCTCGCGGTGCCCCGCGAGATAGGCCTCCACCGTATTGACGGCGGCCTCCACGCGCTCGATCGGGTGGTTGCCCTCGAGCCGGTAGTCGAGCACCAGCTCGCGCCCCGCATCCTGCGGGAACATGTCGAAGCGCAGCAGCTTGTCCGGCAGGGCGCTCGAGGCCGCGACCAGGCCGACGGTCGCGAGCAGCAGGGCCGCGAGCGCCGCGGCTGCCCGGCGCGACCGGGTCAGCGCGGCGCGCAGCAGCGCCACGTAGCGGTCCTGCAGGCGCGCGAAGTAGCTGCCGTGCGCGATCGGCGGCGGTGCCGGGAAGTGCGCGGTGAGCATCGGCACGATGGTCTGCGCGATCACGAGCGAGGCGCACATCGCCACGACGATCGGGATCGCGACGTGGGTGAGGAAGATCGTGATCTGGTTGCGTTCGCCGAACAGGATCGGCAGGAACACCACGACGCAGGTGGCCGTGCCCGCGAGCGTCGCGATGCCGACCTCGCGCACCCCGGCGAGGGTGGCCGCCCCGGGGTTGGCCGGGTCGAGTTGCCGGTGGCGGAAGACGCTTTCGGTGACCACCACCGCGTTGTCCACCAGCATGCCGATGGCGAGCATCATGCCCATCATCGACATGACGTTGATCGAGAGGCCGAGGAAGTACATCGCGGCGAGCGTCACGAGCAGCGACAGCGGCACCGCGAGGCTCACGATCAGGGTCGTCGGCCAATGACGCAGGAAGAGGAACAGCACGAGCAGCGCAAGCGAGGCGCCGATCAGGCCGGCCTCGCCGACATCGGCGAGCGAATTGCGGATCGAAGTCGCCTGGTTGTCGATCACGAAAATCGTCACGCCCTGCATCTGTGGCAGTTCGCGCGCCCGCTCGACGACCGCGAGGACCGCATCCGCGACCTGGATCACGTTGGCCTGTGTTGACTTGAAGACGTCGAGCCCGACGGCGGGCCGGCCGTCGAGGTGCCGGCGCACGGTGAGCTCCGGGCTGACGAGCGCGACATCGGCGATGTCGCCGAGGCGCAGGTCGGGGCCGATCACGAGGTTGCGGATCTCGTCGAGCGAGCGCAGTTCGCCGATCGGCCGCACCTGGAAGCGTTGGCCGCGGTCCGTGAGCTGGCCTGCGCTCACCGAGAAATTCGCGCGCTGCAGCCGGCGCACGAGGTCGCGCAGGTCGTAGCGGTGGGCGGCGGCCCGGTCGGCGCTCACCAGCACGCGCACTTCGCGCGGCTCGACGCCGGCGAGTTCCACGCGGGCGACCCCGTCGATGCGCTCGATCGGCTTCTTGAGCGCGCGTTCGAGCAACTCGTACTGGGACGACAGGTCGCTGTCGGCCGACAGCCGGATCGTCAGGATCGCCTGGTCGGCGCTCGAGGCCGTGAACATCAGGATGCGGTTCGCCGCCTCGGGCAGGTCGTGGCGGATCGCATCGAGCTTGGTGCGCACCTCGAAGCCGGCGGCGTCGACGTCGGTGCCCCAGTCGAACTCGATCTCGAAGCTGGACTGGTCGCTTTCCGAGCGCGAGCGGATCTCGCGGATGCCCGGCAAGGTGGCGAGCGCGTCCTCGACCGGGCGGGTGATCTCCTCCTCGATCTCCTCCGGCGTCGAGCCGGGGTAGGGGATCGTGACGCCCATGAACGGGAAGGTGATGTCGGGGAACTGCTCGAGCGGCAGCAGTTTCGCCGCGAGCGCGCCGATCGTGGCGACGGCGGCGAAGATCATCACCGTCGTGACGGGCCGGCGCAGCGCGAAGTTCGTGTGGATCATGCGGGCGGCGCCGCCAGTGCGCCCGCCGGCGCGGGGCGCTCGCGCCGGTCGAGCAGCGTGTAGAGCACCGGGATCACGATCAGCGTGAGCACCGTCGCGACCAGCATGCCGCCGATGACCGTGATGGCCATTGGGCGGCGCACCTCCGCGCCCTCGCCGAGGCCGAGCGCCATGGGCACGAGGCCGAGGATCGTGCTGACGCTCGTGATGAGGATCGGCCGCAGGCGCGTGCGGCCCGCGAGCACCAGCGCGTCGTGGCGCGCAAGTCCCCGCTCGCGCGCCTGGTTCACCGCATCGAGCAGCACGATCGCATTGTTGACGACGATGCCGGCGAGCAGGATGAGGCCGATGAAGGCCACCGCGTTGACGGTCGTGCCGGTGAGCGCGAGACCCCACACGGCGCCGATCAGCCCCATCGGTATGGTGAAGAGGATCACGAAGGGATGGCGCAGCGACTCGAACTGCGACGCCATCACGAGGTAGACGAGGAAGACCGCGAGCGCGAAGGCCAGCAGCAGCGAGCGGAAGCTCTGCTGCATTTCCTCGCTCTGGCCGGTGACCACGCCGGTCACCCCGGCGGGCAGCGCGGCAGCCGCCAGTATGTCGCGCGCCACGACCGCGGCCTCGCCGAGATTGCCGCCCGCGGGCGCCGCCGACAGCACTGCCACGCGTTCCTGCGAGGCGCGCCGGATCTCGGCGGGGCCCATCGCGAGGCGCACGTCCGCAACCGCGGCGAGCGGCACGGCGCGCTCGGCGCCCGGGTTCACGATGAGGCCGCGCACGTCCTCAATCGAGGCATCGCGGGTGTCGACGCTGCGCACGAGCACGTCGATCTTGCGGTCGCGCAACTGGTAACGCGTCGCGACGTCGCCGCGCAGGCTCGAGACCACCCGGTCGGCGATGTCACGCACCTCGAGCCCGAGTTTCGAGGCGCGGTCCTGGTCGAAGAGGATCTGTATTTCGGGGTGCCCGCCCTCGATCGAGGATCGCAGGTCGGTGAAGGCACCGCTCGCCTCCATGCGGTCCCGCACCGCCGACGCGGCGGCCTGCAGGCGCTCGAGCTCGTAGCCCGACAGCACGACCTCGAGCGGTGTCGAGAGGGTGAAGAGGGCGGGGCGGGTGAATTCGTACTGCACCCCCGGCAGGGCGTCGAGCGCACGCCGCAGGCGCTCCATCGCTGCGGCTTCCTCGAGCGGCCCGGCCGGCTGTTTCAGCCTGATCGCCAGCTCGCCGATGTTCTCACCGGAATCGACCGGGTTCGCGTCGAGGCGGTTGCCGGTGCCCGAGACCGCGTAGGCCTGGTCGAGGCCGGGCAGCTCGAGCGCAGCGGCTTGCGCGGCGCGCAGCACCCGGTCGGTGCCGTCGAGCGGCGAGCCGGCCGGGAGGCGCAGCTTCACGTTGAACTCGCCTTGCGCGAGCTGGGGAATCAGTTCCGTCGGCAGGCGCGCGAGCACGAAGCCTGTGACCGCGAGCAGCGACAGGGCCACGCCGAGCACCATCGCGCGCCTGCGCAGCGCCCAGTCGAGCGCCGCCGGATAGAGCCGGTCGAGCCATTCGAAGCCACGTTGCGTGACATGCACCGCCGGGGCGAGCAGCAGGCCGCACAGCGCGCCGAAGGCGGCCGCACTGGCGCGCAGCAGGCGGATGGCGGTGACGAGCAGCAGGCGCCAGGGCCAGCCGAGCCAGGCGAATACGCGCCGCAATCCGCGTGCGGCAGGTGCGCGGCCGAACTCGCCCGGCCGCAGCGCGCGCCCCATGTCGCGTACGCGTCCGGCAAGAAGGGCGGCGCGCCCGGCGAGTTCGGCGCGCAGGCCGTCGCGCGGGAGGTAGCGTTCCGACGTGTCCGTGCGCCAGGCCGCCATCATCGGCACGAGCGTGAGGCTCACCAGCAGGGAGAGGACCTGCGCGAAAGTGACGGTCAGCGCCTGGTCGCGGAACAGTTGCCCGGCGATGCCGCTGACGAAGACCATCGGGAAGAACACCGCCACCGTGGTCAGGGTGGAGGCCGTGACCGCCATCGCCACTTCGGCGGTGCCGGCGCGCGCGGCTTCAACGGGCGACAGGCCGGCGTCGCGCTTGCGCGCGATGGCCTCGAGGATCACGACGGAGTTGTCGATCAGCATGCCCACCGAAAGCGCGATGCCGCCGAGCGACATGATGTTGAGCGTCAGGTTGAAGCCGTACATCAGCACGAAGATGCCGATCACCGTGACCGGGATCACGATGCCGGCCACGAGCGTCGCGCGCGCGTCGCGCAGGAAGAGATAGAGCACGATCACCGAGAGCAGGCCGCCCCAGATGGCCGCATCGCTGACTTCGCTGACCGAGTTCGCGATGAAGGTGGACTGGTCGTAGACGGTGCGCAGCTGCGAGTCCGCCGGCAGCGACTTGCCGAGTTCCGCCACCCGCTCGCGCACCGCCTGCGCGAGCTGCACGGTGTTGGCGTCGCCCTCCTTGTACACCGCGAGCTCGACGCATTCGCGCCCGTCGAGGCGGGTGATGGCGGTGCGGTCGCGATAGCCGTGCTCGACGCGCGCGATGTCGCGCATGTAGACCGGCAGGCCGTCGACCGTCGCGATGACGGCATTCTCCATCTCCGCGAGCGAGCGGAATTCATTGAGCGTGCGCACGAGGAAGCGCTGCGTGCCCTGCTCGAGACGGCCGCCCGAGAGGTTGACGTTCTCGGCGCCGATGCGCTCCGCCACGCCCGCCACATCGAGCTTCAGTTGCGTGAGCCGGTCTTGGTCGACGTAGACGTGGATCTCGTCCTCGAAGCCGCCGCTCACCTTGACCGCGGCGGAGCCTTCGGTTGCCTCGAGCGCGGGTTTCAGGCGATCGTCGGCGAAGCGGCGCAGCGCCTTGAGGCGCCCATCGCCGGCCGCCGTGCCGGCGGCCGCAAGGTCGACGAGCGCGAGCCGCATCACGGGTTCGGTGGACGGGTCGAAGCGCAGCAGCAGCGGACGCCGCGCGTCGATCGGCAGTTGCAGCAGGTCGAGGCGTTCCCGCACCTCGATGCCGGCGAAATCCATGTCGGTGCCCCAGGCGAACTCGAGCACCACATCGGCCTGACCGGAGCGCGAAACCGAGCGCACGCTGCGCACATTGCGGATGGTGCCGGCCGCCTCCTCGATCGGCCGCGCGATCAGGTTCTCCACCTCGAGTGGCGCCGCGCCCGGCAACTCGGTGCGGATCGTCAGCGTGGGGTAGGACAGGTCCGGCAGCAGGTTCACCTTGAGCCGCGACAGCGAGACGAGGCCGAACAGCGTGACCGCCACCGTCGCCATGGCGATAGTGACGCGACGGCGCAGGGCGAGATCGACGATGCTCATGGGACCCCCTTGCCGCCGCGGATCAGCGCAGGGCCGTGCGCAGCGCTGCGGTGGGCTTGGCCTCGAGCGACACGACGCGCACGGCGTTGCCGCTCTTCAGGCCGTTCTGGCCGACCACCACCACGTCGTCGCCGGCCGTGACTCCCTGCGTGAGTTCGATCTGGCCGCCGTCGGCGAGCCCGGTGGTCACCGCCCGCTGCTGGGCCTTGCCGTCCTGAACGACGAACACGCTGGCCGCGCCATCGGCCTCGATCAACGCCACCCGAGGCACCTGCAGCGCCGCGGGCTTGCGCTCGAACACGATGCCGACCCGCGCGAACATGCCCGGCTTCAGCACGCCGGCCTCGTCGGCGAACTGCAGCGTGACCTTGAAGGTCGCCGTGGCGGGATCGATGGCCGGGGAAACGAGCGTCACACGCGCGGGAAACGTGCGGCCGCCCAATGCATCGATCTGCGCCACGGCGAGCTGGCCGGGTGCGAGGCGCGCAAGCTCGCGCTCAGGCACGAAGACACTCGCCTTGAGCGGCGTGGGGTCGGTGATGCGAAAGGTCTTTGCGCCCTGCGCCACGTTCTGGCCCACCTTGATGTGGCGAGTGGCGACGAGGCCCGCGAACGGTGCGCGGATCTCGGTGTAGGACAGCTGCAGTTCCGCGAGGTCGTAGGCCGCGCGCAGGTTTTCGAAATCGAACTTGAGGCCCTCGAAGGCGCCGGCCGACACGAGCCCCTTCTGGTGCAGCTCGAGTTGGCGCCGATAGTCGCGCTCGGCCTTGGCGAACTGCGCGCGCGCCTGCGCGGCCTCGAGGCGCAACTGGCGGCCGTCGAGCACCGCGAGCACCTGGCCCTCCCGGACCCGGTCGCCTTCCTCCACGAGCACCCGCTCGACTTCACCGCCGGCGCGCGCGATCACCTCGGCGTCGGCCTCGGCCTCGAGCGTGGCCGTGCCGGTATAGCGGGCGAGCATCTCGCCGCGGGTGACTTTCGCGACCTCGACGGGAATGGCGGGCGCGGCATCCTTGGCGGCCGTCCCGGCGGGGGCGCCGCTGCAGGCGGCGAGGGTCGTCGCGAGAGCGACGGCGAGTGTGCAAGCGGCAACTGGGGTACGCATGGCGGATCGGCCTCCCTGGACTATCAGGCGAGGCGATGCTACTGCCATATGGTGTTGTAGTCAACTACAACACCAAGCGCGCCATAATCAAAGACTTAGGGCGACCTGGACACCGTTTTCGGGGCCAGTGCAGCCGCCGGGCCGCCCACCATGTCCGCCATGACCTGGGCGGCCTGGTTCAGCACGATGTCGGGTGCGTCGTCCGCGGCAATTTCCTCGACGGACTTGAGCGCAGGCTGGCCGAGCGCCGCACGCCGCCGGTTCTCGCGCGCGAGGCGCTCGCGGTCCTGCGCGGCGCGTTCCTCGCGCCTGGCCTTGAGGTTGAGCGAGACCGACGTCAGCTTGCGCACGTCCTGCACGGCGGCGATGTCGGCCACCAGCCAGCGATAGTCGGGATCGGCCGCCGCACGCAGGCCTTCCTCGCTCGCGAGTGCCGCCGGGCGCACGTCGTCGCTGCCGGTCGCGCGAAAGGGTACGCCGGGAATGCGGTCCCAGGGCAGGGCTTCCTCGAGGGAGCTCTCGCCGACATCCTTCATGTCGATGAGCGATGCGAGCGGCACGTCGGGCGACACGCCCCGCAATTGCGTGCTCTCACCGGTGACGCGGTAGAACTTGCCGATCGTGACCGTGAGCTGGCCGTTCACGGGCTTCTTCGCGTAACCGTCGAGCGGCACGAGGTTCTGCACGGTGCCCTTGCCGAAGGTCTGCTGCCCGAGAACGATGCCGCGCCGGTAGTCCTGGATCGCGCCGGCGAAGATCTCGGAGGCCGAGGCGCTGAAGCGATCGACCAGCACCGCGAGCGGGCCCGAATAGACGACGCCCGGGTCGGGATCGTCGAGCACTTCGGTGCGCCCGCCCGAATCGCGCAACTGCACGACGGGCCCGCGATCGATGAACAGGCCGGTGAGGGCGGTCGCCTCCGGCAGGTAGCCGCCGCCGTTGCCGCGCAGGTCGAGCACGAGGCCGTCGATCTTTTCCTTCTGCAACTCGTCGATCAGGCGGTGCACGTCGCGCGTGGTGCTGCGGTAGTCCTGGTCGCCGGCGTTCTGCGCGGCGATGTCCTGGTAGAAGCCCGGCACGTTGATCACGCCGATGCGATAGCTGCGCCCGCCGCGCTCGATCGTCTGCAGCGATTTCTGCGCGGCCTGCGCTTCGAGCGTGACCTTGTTGCGGGTGAAGGCGAGGGTTTTCTCCGGCGCGCCGGGCGCCGCGCCGGCCGGCAGCACGTGCAGGCGCACGAGGGTGCCGCCCTTGCCGCGGATCAGCTGCACCACGTCGTCGATGCGCCAGCCGATCACGTCGGTGAAGGCGCCGTCGGCGCCCTGCGCCACGGCGACGATGCGGTCGGTGGGCTTGAGCGTGCCGGCCACCGCGGCGGGCCCGCCCTCGATGATGCCCATGACGGTCACGAAGTCGTCGATGAGCTGCAGCGAGGCGCCGATGCCCTCGTAGTTGAGGCTCATCTGGATGCGGTATTCCTCGGAATTGCGCGGCGAGAAATAGCTCGAATGCGGGTCGTAGGTGCGCGCGTACGCATTCATCAGGTTCTCGAACACGTCTTCGGCGGACACCTGGTCGACGCGTTTCAGCACGCGGTCGTAGCGCTTGCGCAGCGTGTCGCTGGCTTCCGCCCAGCTCTTGCCGGCGAGCAGCAGGCCGAGCGCGTCGTTCTTGACCCGCTTGCGCCACAGTTCGTCGAGCGCCGCCACATCGGGCAGCCAGCCTGCCTTGCTGCGGTCGAACGCGAAGCTTTCGTCCACCGTCCAGTCGGGTTCCTTGTCGAGCTGCGCGAGCGCGAACTTGATGCGCTCGCGGTTGCGCTGCTGGAAGCGCGCGAAGATCGCGTAGGCCGGCTCGATCTCGCCGGTGCGGATCATGTCGTCGAAGCGCAGGCGATAGCGGTCGAACTCGGCGATGTCGCTTGCGAGGAAATAGCTGCGCTGCCCGTCGAGGAAGTCGAGGTAGCGCTGGTACACCTGCGCCGACATGCGGTCGTCGATGTCCGCGCCGCGATAGTGCGTGTCCTCGAGGATCATGCCGACGCGGCGCGCGACGAGGCGGTGGCGCTCGGAAGGCGCGATCGCCCCCGGCGGGAGCGCCGAGGTGCCGGCAGGCGCCTGCGAGGAGCCCGCGATGACGGCGAGCACCACGGCGAGCGTGGAGGCGAGGAATCCGGCGGACAGGCGGCGTGCGGGCATTCGGGGCTCGAATAGGCTCGGTTACAATGGACAGTCTAGGCTAGAACGCAGCGGCGCAGGCGACAAGCCCGCGGCGCGGCCCAACAGGCAGGAGACCATGCGACCGCTCGCCATGCTCATCGGAATCGTGATGGGGTCGACATTGTCGATTTTCGTCGCCCTTACCCTGACCGGCATCGTGCTCCTGTTCCTGCCCGAGCACGCCGACCGGATCGCCGAGGAGCGCGGGCCGCTGCTGCAGGCGATCGGGCTGGCTTTCGTCTTGACCTCGCTTGCCGCCACGAGCTTCATCGGCGAGATCCGCGCCCGAGGTTGGCGCCCGGCCGCCCATGTCGCGCTCGTCGCCGGCCTCGTGCTTGCCGGCTGGATCTATTGGCCGCGATGAACCGCATCGCACGCACGTTCGACCGCCGCCGGGTGCTCGCGGTTCCCCTGCTGTGGCTGGCGTCCATCGCAGCGGCGGCTCCGCCCGTCCAGGAGGCCGTGTACGCGCGGCACCTCGCGACGCTCGCGGGCGACGCCTTCGAGGGCCGCATGCCCGGCACTGCGGGCGAGGAGAAGACGGTCGCGTACCTCGTCGAGCAGTTCCGTGCGCTGGGTGCGGTGCCGATCGCGGGCAGCAGCTTCATCCAGCCGGTGCCCTTGCTCGAGATCGCGCCGAAGCCCGAGCCGCGCCTCTCGTTCACCACCCCTCGCGGCGTCGAAACGATGAAGTTCGGCGCGGACGCGGTCGTGTTCACGAAGCGGCAGGTGCCGGCCGCCGCGATCGCCGACAGCCCGGTCGTGTTCGTCGGCCATGGCGTGGTGGCGCCCGAGTACGGTTGGAACGACTACGCGGGCGTCGACATGAAGGGCAAGACGGCGCTCATCCTGATCAACGACCCCGGCTTCGCGAGCGGCGACGAGTCGCTCTTCCGCGGCCGCGCGCTCACCTACTATGGCCGCTGGACCTACAAGTTCGAGGAGGCCGCGCGCCAGGGCGCCGCCGCGGCGCTCATCGTGCACGAGACCGTGCCCGCGGCCTACGGCTGGCCGACCGTCGTCAACAGCTGGGCGAATCCGCAGCTCGACATGCAGGCGGGCGACGGGCGCGCGGGCCGCGTCGCCATCGAAGGCTGGCTGACGCACGAGCGCGCCGCTGCGTTGCTGGCGTCGGCCGGGCAGGACTTCGAGGCCCTGAAGAAGGCGGCGGGCACGCGTGGCTTCAGGCCTGTGCCGCTCCCGGTGCGCGCCACCGCTGGCGTCGAGAATTCCCTGCGCAAGTCGAACTCCGCCAACGTGATCGCCGCGATCCCCGGCAGCAAGCGGCCGGGTGAGTACGTGTTCTACGTGGCGCACTGGGACCACCTCGGCCGCACGCAGGGTGGGGAGGGCGACCAGACCTTCAACGGCGCGGTCGACAATGCGACGGGGGTCGCCGGATTGCTCGCCATTGCGGACGCCTTCGAGCGCGCGCTGGCGCGGCCCGAGCGTACGGTCGTGTTCCTGGCGGTCACGGCCGAAGAGCAGGGGCTCCTCGGCAGCGAGTACTACGTCGCCCATCCGCTCGTGCCGCTGGCGCAGACGGTTGCGGTGTTCAACATGGACGCGCTGTACTTCGGCGGGCGCACGCGTGACGTGCGCGTGGTCGGCGCGGGCGCATCGGACCTCGATCGTTACCTCGCCGAGGAGGCCGCGCGCCGCGGCCTCACGCCGGTGCCCGAGGCACTGCCCGAAAAAGGGCACTTCTATCGATCCGATCATTTCAGCTTCGCGCAGGCGGGCGTGCCGGCGCTCTACCTGAAGACCGGCATCGACGACGTGCAGGGAGGCGCCGCCGCGGGCGCGGCGCGCGAGGCCGACTACGTGGCGAGGCGCTATCACCAGGTCGGCGACAACTACACGCCCGATGCGCAGCTCGGCGCGGGGCTCGAAGTGGTGGACCTGATTTACGCGATCGGCAGCCGGCTCGCGAACGACGCGGCGTTCCCGAACTGGAACGCGGACAACGAATTCCGCGCGGCGCGCGACCGCAGCCGCGGCCCGCGGCCCTGATTGCGCCGCGGCGTCAGCGGCGTGCGCGCTGCCTGTTCCAGGCCTGCGAGGGGCCTGCGCCACCCAGCGAGTTGTACGGGTCCGTACCGCGATTCGCTTCGTCCATCTCGAAGGAACGCGTCAGCTCGAGGCTGATGCGCGTCAGTGTGTTGGCATTGCGGGCGTCCGTCAGCTTGCCTTGCGCCACGGACTGCGCGGGCGATGGCCCCGCCCCCTGAGTCATGTCCTTCATCGCTTCCCCGGTCTAAATCATTGTTCGACAACGAAGAGTGTCGCACTGCGCGAACCGTCGCGGACTGCCGCGTCGGAAAATGTGATGCAGTTCACACTCGGGCGCCGAGGCGCCAGGCGAGCCGCGCACCGCGACCGAACATAACGCAGGCGTAGGGGCCGAGCGCGAGAAGCCATCCGGGCAGGCTGCCGTGGACGAGGCCGGCGAAGTAGTCGCCCCAGAATTGCGGCAATCCGCCGCGCGCGTACGGCCCGAGCATCTCGTGGCCGGTGTAGTAGACCGCGGGTGGCAGCAGGATCAGGCCGACGATCAGTGCCGCGAACAGCAGCAGGGCCTCGCGTTGCGGCCAGGGCCGGGAACGAAGGATTTCGGGCAAGCGCGCCATGGGGCGGGGAGCATACCGCGCATGGCGGCGTCCGGCGCGACTGGCTTGCGCGCGCTGTGATCCGCGCGCCGTTCGCTGTAGGCTGCCGCGATGTCTCAATTTCGCACGGCTGTCATCGGCGTCGGGTACCTCGGGCGGTTTCACGCGCAAAAGTACGCGCAGGCGACGGGCAGCCGCCTCATCGCGGTGGCCGATGCGACCGAATCGGCGCGCATGCGCGTCGCGGCGGAGACGGGCGCGCGCCCGGTGGCGGACTACCGTGAACTGCTCGGCGAGGTGGACGCCGTCAGCGTCGTGACCCCCACGCCGGCCCACTTCCAGATCGCGCACGACTTCCTGCGGGCCGGCGCGCATGTGCTGGTCGAGAAGCCGATCACCGAGACCGCGGAGCAGGCGCGCATGCTCATCGAGGCTGCCCGCAAGGCCGGCCGGGTGCTGCAGGTCGGGCATCTCGAACGCTTCAATCCCGCGGTGCGCGCCGCCGAACCCTGCCTGCGCACGCCGCGCTTCATCGAGTGCCACCGGCTCGCGCCCTACCGGGAACGCGGCACCGACGTGAACGTCGTGCTCGACCTCATGATCCACGACATCGACATCGTGCAGGCGATCGTCGGCAGCCCGATCGCCTCGCTCGAGGCCGTGGGCGCGCCGGTATTTTCCGACGAGATCGACATCGCCAATGCGCGCATCCGCTTCGAGAACGGCTGCGTCGCGAACACGACCGCGAGCCGCGTGAGCCTGAAGACCGAGCGCAAGCTGCGGCTTTTCGAGGACGACGCGTACCTGTCGATCGACCTGCAGCAGCGGATCCTCACGGTGATCAGGAAGCGCGCCGGGGAGCCCAGCGAAGGCCAGCTGCCGGTGACGATCGAGGAGCAGAGCTTCGAGCAGGGCGATGCGCTGCGCGCCGAGATCGAATCCTTCATCGACTGCGCCCGCGAAGGCAGGCCGCCGGTCGTCACTGGCGAAGACGGGCTGCGCGCGCTCGAGACCGCCATCCGCATCACCCGGGAAGTGTCGGCCGGCAAAAGATAGGCGTGGTGCCGGGTTCCGCTTGCTTCCGGCTCCGCCGTCCCCATATCTGCGGCATGAGTGCTCCCGTTTCATTTCCCGTGGTACCCGCAGGCAGCCTCGACATCGACCTGGTCGGCGATTTTTCCTGCCCCTGGAGCTTTCTCGGCACGCGCCGGCTCGCGCGCGCGCTCGAGCACCTGCAGGGTGTGTCGGTGCGGGAGTTGCGCTGGCATCCGCTGCGGCTCAAGCGCCCGGAGGCGCCGGCCCCGCGCGACTGGCGCGATCACCTCGCAACCCGCCTGCCGAAAGGCGTGAGCGTCGAGTTTGCCGAGTCGAGCCTCGCCGAGGCCGGGGAGGCGCTCGGCATCCACTTCGATTTCACGAAACTCGCCGGGATGCCCGACACGACCGCGGCGCACCGGCTCGTCAAGCTCGCGGCGGCGGAGGGGCTGCACGGCCGGGTGCTCGATGCGATCTTCCGCGCCTATTTCGAGCAGGGCCGTGACATCGGCTCGATCGGGGAGCTCGCCAGGATCGGTGCGGAGTGCGGCCTGCCTGCGCTGTTGCTCGAGGAACTGAGCGACCCGAAGGCAGCTTACGACGAGGTCGTCGAAGACGAACGCCGCCTGCTGCTGCTCGGCGTGAACACGATCCCGAACCTGCTCTTCAATCGCCATGTCCTCGTGCCAGGCCCGGCCGACGAGCAGATCTACGTGAAGGCGCTCGACCAGGCACTCTTCCCCGCCGCCGAGGTCGAAACCCGGCAGTGAGGGCCGCACGGTAGCCAAGCCCGGCTTCTGGCCCTAAGCTCGCGCCGATGTTGCCGTCGCACCTGACTGCTGCCCCGCGTCCCGTGACGTTTGCCGCCACGCAGTTCGCCTGCGGCTGGGACGTGGCCGCCAATCTCGCGACGGGGGAACGGCTGGTGCGCGAAGCCGCCGCGCGCGGTGCGCAGGTGATCCTGCTGCAGGAGCTGTTCGAGACGCCGTATTTCTGCATCGAGCAGGACACGCGCCATCTTGCGCTCGCGACGGGGCTCGCGGACAACGCCGCGGTCAGGCGTTTCGCGCCGATCGCGCGCGAACTCGGCGTCGTGCTGCCCGTGAGCTTCTTCGAGCGCGCGGGGCAGGTGTTCTACAACTCGATCGCGATCATCGACGCCGACGGCCGCGTGCTCGGGACCTATCGCAAGTCGCATATCCCGAACGGGCCCGGCTACCAGGAGAAGAATTACTTCGCGCCGGGCGACACCGGCTTCAAGGTGTGGAACACGCGCCACGCGCGCCTCGGCGTCGGCATCTGCTGGGACCAGTGGTTTCCGGAAAGTGCGCGCTGCATGGCGCTCATGGGCGCCGAAGCGCTGCTTTATCCGACCGCGATCGGCAGCGAGCCGCCGCCGGCCCTGCCGGTCAATTCGCGCGAACACTGGCAGCGAACGCAGCAAGGGCATGCGGCGGCGAACGTGATGCCGCTGATCGCCTCGAATCGCTACGGCATCGAGCGCTCGCTGCAGGACCCCGAGGGCCTGTGGATCCGCTTCCACGGCTCGTCGTTCATCGCGGACCCGACCGGCGCCAAGGTCGCCGAGGCGGGCGAGGAGGGCGACGCGGTGCTGACCGCCACCTTCGATCTCGCGGAGATCGAGCAGTTGCGCAACAACTGGTTCGTGTTCCGCGACCGGCGGCCGGAGCTCTACGGCCCGATCACGACGCTCGACGGTTCGGCCCGCCCGCCGGCCTGACATTCGGGTCGGCATCGAGCCGATCGAGGTGCGCGCGGATATGCGCCGCCTCGGCCGGGCTGTTGGCGAGCGCGATGGCGCGGTTGAAGGCTTCCCGCGCCTGTCCCGCATGCCCGAGCTGCAGCAGCAGCGCGCCCCGCACTCCGTGGAAATGGAAGTACCCGGCGAGGCGCTCGCCGAGTGGTTCGATCAGCTCGAGCGCAGCCTGCGCGCCGCGCAGTTTCGACACCGCCACGGCGCGATTGAGCGACACGACGGGCGAGGGTTGCATCCGCTCGAGCGTCGCGTACAGGAAGTCGATTTCCTGCCAGTCCGTATCCTCGGGCCTCGCGGCCCGCGCATGCAGCGCCGCGATCGCGGCCTGCACCTGGTAGGGGCCCGGTCGCGCATGCCGCAGGGCCTTGTCGAGCAGCGCGAGCCCTTCGTAGATTTCCGCCCGATTCCATAGCGTTCGGTCCTGCGCATCGAGCAACACGATCTGGCCCCCGGCATCGAGGCGCGCCGCCGAGCGCGCGTGCTGCAGCAGCATCAGGGCTGCAAGGCCCATGATCTCGGGTTCCGCCGGGAAGAGGCGCAGCAGCAGGCGCGCGAGGCGGATCGCCTCGCCGCACAACTGGCGGCGCATGTCGTTCGCCCCGCCGCCCGCCGAGTAACCTTCGTTGAAGACGAGATAGATCATCGCGGCGACCGCGGCGACCCGCGCGGCGCGCTCGGGCGCGCCCGGTGCCTCGAAGGCGATTGCCGCCCTGGCGACACGCGCCTTGGCGCGCGTGATGCGTTGCTCCATCGCGGCATCGCTTACGAGGAAGGCACGCGCAATCTGCGCGACCGAAAGTCCCGAGACGATGCGCAGTGCGAGCGCGACCTGCTGGGTCGCGGGCAGCCCGGGGTGGCAGCAGGTGAACAACAGCCGCAGGATGTCGTCGCGATAGGCCTCGCCGTCGAGCCGGTCCGCCAGCGCGGATTCGGTGTCCTCCAGGTCGGACAGCACGTCATCCGCAGGCAATGGTTCGTGCCGCTTCCTGCGCCGTGCGGCATCGACCGCCGCATTGCGGCCGACGAGGATCAGCCAGGCGGCCGGATCGCGCGGTGGCCCCTTCAGTGGCCAGGTCCGCAGCGCGCGCAGCGAGGCTTCCTGGAAGGCCTCTTCCGCCGTATCGAGGTTGCGGAAGTAGCGCAGCAAGGCCGCGATCGCCTGGGCGCGCGCGCCGGTGAGGGCGGCCTCGATCCAGGCGGGGTCGTTCATGCCGGCAAGTGGCTCGGGTGGAACAGCGAAATGGGCCGCACCTCATAGGCGCCGCCGGGATTCGCGCGCGCGAGTTCGCGCACGGTCCCGAGTGCGTCCTCGAGCGAAGCGAAATCGATCACGTAGAAGCCGAGCAGTTGTTCCTTGGTCTCGGCGAACGGGCCGTCGATCACGAGCGGCGGGTCGGAGTCCTTGCGCAGCGTGGTGGCCGCGGTGGTCGGCATCAGGCGCGCCACGGGGCCGAGGCGGCCCGCCTTCGCGAGCCTGTCCTGCACGACGGCGAGCTTCGCCATCACGGCGTCGTCCTCGGCCTTCGACCAGGCGCAGACCTCGTCCTCACGGTGGTAGCAGAGCACGGCATACAGCATCGGTACGTCCCTCCCGTCCGAGGACGCGCGAAGCAGGCGTTCGCCGACAGGGCTGTCGGCCGGGGCGGCCCCGGCGCGTCCTTGGGCGTACTCTATGCCGAAACGTGGAGGTGGTTCATGGCCAGGTATGTCGATGGATTCGTCGTTCCGGTCCCCCGTCGCAAGCTCGCCGCCTATCGTGCGATCGCGCGCAAGGCGGGCAAGGTGTGGCGCGAGCACGGCGCCCTCGAGTACAGGGAATGCGTCGCCGATGACGTCAAGCCGGGCAAGTACACATCGTTCCCGCAGAGCGTGAAGCTGAAGGCGAACGAAGTCGTGATCTTCTCCTGGATCGTGTACAAGTCCCGTCGGCAGCGCGATCAGGTCAACGGCAAGGTGATGAAGGACCCGCGCCTCGCCGCGATGATGAATCCGAAGAAGATGCCCTTCGACGGCAAGCGCATGTTCTGGGGCGGCTTCAAGACCTTCGTCGACATGTGAGTTTCGCGGATCATTTCAGCGCCGTGGCCCGCGGCTATGCGGGCTTTCGGCCGAATTACCCGTTCGCGCTGTTCGAATGGCTTGCCAGGCAGGCCCCGGCGCGCGACCTCGCGTGGGACTGTGCGACAGGCAGCGGGCAGGCGGCAGTGGATCTGGCACGGTGCTTCCGGCGGGTCGTGGCCACCGACGCGAGCGGGGCCCAGATCGGCGCGGCCCTGCCGCAGGCGCGCATCGAGTACTGCGTCGCGACCGCCGAGGATTCGGGGCTCGGAGCCGCCAGCGTCGATCTCATCGTCGTCGCGCAGGCCCTGCACTGGTTCGACCTGGCGCGCTTCAATGCCGAGGCGCAGCGCGTCCTGAAGCGCTCCGGTGTCATTGCCGAGTGGTGCTACGGCCTTACCACGGTCGATGGTGCCGCCGTCGACGAACTCGTGCAGCACTACTACTCGGTCGTGGTCGGGCCCTACTGGCCGGCCGAACGTTCGCACATCGAGTCGGGCTATCGCGAGCTGCCGTTTCCCTTCGCGCCGATCGCCGCGCCCGCATTCACCATGGAAGTCGATTGGACTCTCGCGCAACTCGCCGGCTACCTGCGCACCTGGTCGGCGACCGCGCGTTTCGCCGCGGCGCAGGGCCGTGATCCGGTCGAGGCGCTCGAAGTCGGGCTGGCTGGCTGCTGGGGACCGCCCGGGGAGCGGCGGCGCGTCAGTTGGCCGCTGTCGTTGCGGGTCGGGCGGGCAGCCTGATGCGGATGATCTTGGGCGTGGCGGCCGTCGCGGGTTCCTCGACCTGGCCCTGGTCGTTGAAGCGCGCGACCTGTGCGGAGGCGAGCACGTAGAAATCGTCGCCGGCGAGGGCGCCGGTCGTCGGGTCGTCGAACGCCGGATGGTGATGGGACTGCAGCGTTTCGACAGCCGTGACGGCCGCGCCGTCGGCGGACAGCCGCATGCGAATGATGCGCGCGGGATTCGTCACGTTCTGTATGCCGAGCAGGCTGTCACCGTACACGTACAACCCGTCGATGGCCGACACGGCGTCCCCCGGCGGGACGGGCATGCGCTCGAGCTTGCCGTCGGCCGTCGCCACGCGCGCAAGGCCGGTCGTGTGCGCAACGTAGAGCCAGTTGCCGTCGGCCGACACGGCGAGGCCGTTGCTGCCGCGGACCTGGCCGACGGGCAGGAAGGCCGCGGCCACATCGCCACGCAGCCGCCAAACGGCGCCGGACGCAGAGTCGCTCGTGTACAGGTCGCCGTTCGGTGAAGCCGCGACATCGTTCAACTGCACGGCATCAGGCACCCGCGTCGCGCCGAGCTTGCGGCCCCGGCGCAAGTCGTAAGTGACGACCTCGTTGACGAGTGCCTTGCGGCCAGCCGCCGTGAGGGCATTCGTGCTGACGGCGTGCAGGAGCTGCCGCTGCGCGTCGATGGCGATGCCGAGCACATGCTGCAAGCCGTCGCCCGGTTCTGAGAATGGCGTGACCCTGCCCGCCGCATCGACGCTGACGATGCGCCGCTGCGGGATGCTGCCGAGGAAGAATCGTCGGGATGCGCCATCCCAGGCGATGCCTTCCGGGATGAAATCACGGTCGGCGATCTCGAACGCGACGGGCGCGTCCGCGATCCTCGGCAGCTGCGCTTCGAGGGTCGCGTAGGCCTTGCGGAAGCCGGCGTCGTCCCAGATCGCATCGAATCCCATGGCGCGGGCGGGAAGGAAGCCCTTGCCGATGACCGCGAGCTTCCCAAGGCTCGCGACTGCGTCGGCCTTGTCGCCGACGCGAGCCTGGAATGCCGCGAGGTAGTAGTAAAGCGTCGGCTCGTTGGGGCGTTCCGCCAGCAGGCGCTGGATGCTGGCGATGGTCGCGCGGGCATCATCGGCCTGGGCGAGGGCCGGGGAGAGCGCGAAGCCGAAGGTGAGGGCGGCGAAGAGGCGAAATCCCATGGCGGCATTCTAGGCACTCACGCGCGCCCCCGCTGTATGGCCTGCCCGGAAGAAGCGGCGGCGTCGGCCGCGATATCGCGGAACATCAGCATCCGGCCGATCTGCGCGGAGGAGGCGCCGGCGAAACCGCTCTCGGGCATGAACTCCTTCGGGTTGCGGAAGGTGCCGAAGACGATGTCCCAAAAGGGCAGGTCGGAGTAGTTGTAGCGATGGATGCCGCGCGCGTGATGCAGGCTGTGGCTCTCCGGCCGCTGCACGACATACCCGAGCCATTGCGGCGTGCGGATGTTGGTGTGCTGGATGCTGGCCAGGAACATCGTCGCGTAGAGGTAGTAGGTGACGGCCTTGGCCGGCAGGCCGAGGATCGTCAGCGCCATGCTGCTGAAGAAGGTGAACCCGAGGGTGTCGAGGGGGCTGAAATAGAAGGCGCCGAAGATGTCCATGCGCTCCGCGCTGTGGTGCATCTGGTGAAAGCCGCGCCACAGCCACTGGGTCTCGTGCATCGCGCGATGCCAGGCGTAGACGAAGAGCTCGAAGAGCAGCACGCCGAGGGCTGCCGCGGCGAAGGGATCCACGGCCTGCAGGTCGAAGAGCTGGAGATTCGCGAGGGTGTCTCCCCAGAGCAGGGGCAGGTAGCTCGACAGGAAGAAGTAGCCGGCGAACACGACCAGCGCCCGCGTGCGCCAGCCGCGCACCTTCGGCAGGGGGCGAGCCGGGAACAGCGCCTCGAGCAGGATCAGGGCGGCATAGATGCCGAGGACGGCAAGCGAGATGGGGTCGAGCAGGATCTGCAGCGGTGTCGGCATGGGTCTCTCCCGGTTGGCAAGTTGTTGTTTGCCCAAGGCGCTTGTATCGTCCGGGGCGCCGGGGAGCGCTGCTTGAAGCGACCCTAATCTTTGCCTAACGATTCGATAACGATGGCCGCCAGCAAGTACCGGGTCAGCGAATACCTCATAGATACCACTCGTTTCCGGATCAGTCGCGGTGATATCGCCGTGGCCGTGGAGCCCAGGGTGTTCGACCTGCTCGTGCACCTGATCCGGCATCGCGACCGGGTGCTGACGCGCGAGGAGCTGTTCGAGGCGGTCTGGGAAGGCCGGGAGGTCTCGGACGCGACGCTCAGCAACCACGTGAAGAGCGCGCGGCGGGTACTGGGCGACAACGGCGAGTTGCAGCAGACGATCCAGACGGTGCGCGGCCGCGGCTACCAGTTCATCGCGCCGGTCGAGGAGGTCGGTGAGGGCGTCCGGGGTCCCGGCGCCGAGCGCCGCGACGGCGAGCCCGATCCGTTGCCGTCGACGAGCCTGCCGCCTGCGCCCCGTACTTCGTGGTCCCGGCATCTCTTGGTCGCCGTCGCGCTCCTGTTGCCGCTCGCCGCGTTCCTCGGCTGGCGCCTGCCCGGCAGCTCCCTGCAGGAGCCGGTCGCCAACCGGCCCTACGTACTCGCCGTGCCGTTCGGCGTCTCGGACAACGCCACGGCGATGCACCGGACCTTCGCGGACCAGTTGTCGCGCGAAGTCGTCGACAACCTGCGCAAGATATCGGGGCTGCGGGCCGTGCCCCAGGCGTCGGCCTTCGAGTTCCGCAAGGACAAGACGCGCGCGCACATTGAAGATCTGCTGCCGGATGTCGAATACGTGCTCGACGGGGAAGTGAGCGTGGGCCCCGACGGCACCTTGCGCATCAACCCTCGCCTGACCGACCTGCGCAAGGACCTCGACGTCTGGAGCAGCCCGTTCACGCTGCACGTCGACAACGAGAACTTCTTCGAGACAGCCGCCGGGATTGCCACAGCCGTTGCGGGCGCCCTGAAAGTGGCCATCCTGCAGGACGAACAGCGCGCGCTGGCCGAAGTGCCGAACAACCCCAGGGCCTATGAACCGTATGCCGCGGGCTGGCGCGAAATGGAACGGTTCACCTACGAATCGATGAAGCACGCGGTCGAGCTGTTCGACCGTGCGATCGCGCTCGATCCGGATTTCCTCGCCGCCTGGCACGCGAAAAGCGATGCGCTGCGCTCGATCTTCACCTACTTCGAACCTCCGATCGAACTGCTGCCGCAGGTGAAGGCCTCGCTCGAGGCCGTGCTCGCGCGCGACCCGGGCTCGGCGCGCGCGCTGTCCTCGCTCGGCCTGACGCAGGTGATGGCGTGGCAGTGGAAAGAAGGTTGGGAAAACCTGGGCAAGGCGCGGGCGCTCGATGCGAGCCTTGCGACGACGGAGCTGGGCTTCGCGCTCTACTTCTCCGCGCTCGGCGAGAAGGCAAAGGTCAGGGAGGCGCTCGCCCGGGCCAATGCACTCGACCCGCTCAATACCGAACTCGCCGACTGGGGCAACTGGGCGCTGTTCATGGTCGGCGAACAGGAAGCGTCGCGGGAGTGGGGCGAAAAGCAGATGCGCCAGCATCCCGACAACGGCTTCGTCTTCTGTGGATCAGGCGTTTCGGCCTACCTGCGGGGCGACACGGCGCAAGCCGTGGCCCTGCTCGAACGGTGCGTGGACCTGGCGGACCGCGCGCCGGTGGCGCTGATCATGCTGGCGCAGGGCTACGGCTACGCGGGGCAGAAGGAGAAGGTGTTGCCGCTGCTCGAGGAAGCCGAGCGCGAACAGATCTACATGTGCCCCTACGAAACCGCCGTGGCGCACCTTTCGCTCGGCGACGAAGCGAATCGGGCGAGGGCGGTCGATCTGCTGGCCGACGCCGTCGGCAAGCGCTCCAACTGCCTGATCTTCCTGCGCAGCGACCCGCGGATGAAGGTCCTTCGCGATGATCCGCGGCATGCGGGCGACTACGCGAAATTGCTCGCGCTCGTGGGGCTCGATGACGCTTCGTTGAAGGCATACCGCAGGTAGGCATCCAGCAGATCAAGCGCCCGGCAGCCGCTTTGCCAGCACTGTCTGCATGCTCCGTCGGCCATCGACGATCATGGTGGAGGCGGGGGGAATCGAACCCCCGTCCGCAAGTCCTAGACTCCAGGATCTACGTACGTAGCTCTCTCATTGGTTCTCGCCTCACGCTACCCGAGGAGCAGGGAAGACGCTCGGCCAGCAGACGGTGTCTCTTAGCAAACCCACCCCGTCGCACGGTGGATCGCGATCCTGTGAGCGCGTCCCCTGGTTCACCGGCACAGGCACCGAGTGGTCAGGGGTTAGGCGGGGTTAAGCCGCCAGAGCGTAGTTGTCGTCGTTGGCAACTAAGTTTTTGCACAGTGATTAACGAGGGCCATGCGCCTCGGTACGCCCCTGAAGGTTCGCAACCCACGTCGAAACCGGTCGCCCCCATCAGGTACCCGGTCAGTATAGCCGATCAGGCGGAATTCAAGGTCCGCGGGCGCGCCGGGCCGGACCGAGCGCCGCGACGAGGGGATAGAGCGTCCGCAGCAGCGGCAGATCGAGCCTGAGTTCCGCCGCCTTGGCCGCGGCGTAGCCCAGCGTTTCGTGCACTTCGAGCGGGCGGCCGTTGTCGATGTCCTGCAGCGACGACATGCGGTGATCGGGCGCCGTCGCGCGATAGCGCGCCCCGAGGGCGGTCACGGCCGCGACGGCGTCTGCGTCGCTGTCACGCGTGATGCTCGCGACGGGCAGCACGGATTCGTCGGTGATGGCGATGCCGAGCGCCTGAGCGAGGCGCGCCGTTTCGCGCACGAGGCGCACGATGACGAGCGCCGAGTCCGGGTCGGAGAGGAAGCGCCAGGTCGGCAGCCGCGTGGTCACCGACACCGCCATGAGCCCGGTCCAGGCGCAGAACTTCGACCACTCGCGCGACAGCACCTCGCCCGATTGCACGCAGCGCACGCCCGCGGCGTCGATTTCGTGCGCGATGCGTCGCGTGCGTTCGCTGGTATCGGAAGGCAGCTCGCCGAGAACCACGTTGACGTTGCGGGTGAACAGCACCTCGCCGCCCGCAAGGAGCTCGGCGCTGGTGTCGGCGAGGGCGCCGAGCACGCGCGCGGCACCGAAGGCCTGCGCGAGTATTTCGTTCTTGCCGGGACCGTTCTGGATGGAGAACGCCGTGTCGAAGCTGGCGTGGCGCAGTGCCGCGAGCGCCGCGGCGGTGCCGGGCGTCTTGGTGGCGACGATCAGCACACGCGCACCGCCGAGCGTCGCCGGGTCGCGCACGACGGGCACGGGTACCTTGAACCCGGCGAGCCCGCGGATGACGACGCCGTCGCGCTCGATCTGCGCGGCGCGCTCGCCGCGGGCGAGCAGGGCGACGGCATGGCCCGCGCGCGCCAGGTGCGCGCCGAGCACCGAACCGATCGCGCCCGCACCGAGGATGGCGTAGTCGGCCCGTTCCACGCTCAGCCCCGCTTGAGGAACCGCACCTTGTCGCGCTGCCAGTCGCGATCCTTCTCGGTGGCCCGCTTGTCGTGCTGCTTCTTGCCTTTCGCGAGGCCGATGTCGAGTTTTGCGCGGCCGCCTTTCCAGTGCAGGTCGAGCGGCACGATCGTGTAGCCGCGGCGCTCGACGGCGCCGACGAGGTGGTCGATCTCGCTGCGCGAGAGCAGGAGCTTGCGCGTGCGGGTGGGGTCCGCATGCACATGGGTCGAGGTCGTATTGAGCGGCGTCACGTGCGCACCGATCAGGAAGGCCTCGGCATTCCGGAGGTAGACATACGCCTCGGTGAGGTTCGCGCGCCCCGCGCGCATCGCCTTCACCTCCCAGCCCTCGAGCGAGAGCCCCGCCTCATAGCGGTCCTCGATGAAGTAGTCGAAGCGCGCCTTGCGGTTTTCCGCAATCGGCTTGTCGGGTTTCTTTTCCTTTGCCACGCCGTATTGTAGACAATTGCGCCATGCGGGAACTGACACGCGCGGCGCTCATCGGCAAGTCGCCCGACCTGATCTACGCGCTGATCAATGACATCGAGGCCTACCCCGAGTTCGTGCCCTGGTGCACGCGGGCCGTGGTCGAGTCGCGCGGCGAGCGCGAGATCGTCGCCACGCTCGGGGTGCGCCGCGGGCCGCTCAGCACCGAGTTCACGACGCGCAATACGCTCGAACCGGGGCGCAGCGTCGCCATGGAACAGCTGCGCGGGCCGTTCAGCATGCTGCGGGGCCTCTGGACGCTCACGCCCATCGGGGACGCGGGCACACGGATCGAACTCACCTTGCGCTTCGCCTTCGCCAACCGGCTGACAGCCGCGGTGTTCGAGCCGATGTTCGAGGAAACGGCCGGCTCGCTGGTGGACGCGTTTGTCGCCCGCGCCCGCGCGGTCGCACCATGACGGGCGGTGGCGTGAAGCGCTGCACCGTCGCCTACGCGCTCCCGGATGCACAGTGGCGCTGGCCGCTCGAACTGCCGGAACACGCCACGGTGGCCGATGCCCTGGCCGCGGCGCGGCTCGCCGCAGGCGACGCGCCGGTGCTGCCCTGGGACAGCGCCCCGGTCGGCATCTTCGGCGCGGTGTGCGCGCGCGAGTTCGTGTTCGCCGACGGCGATCGCATCGAGATCCATCGCCCGCTCGCGGTGGATCCGCGGGCGGCGAGGCGGGAGCGGGTTTCCCGGAAGAGGCGAAAATAGTGGGAGGCGGGCCGGAGGGAGAGCGGCCAGCCACGCGCAACTCGCAACCCGCCGACCCGCCGTCTATGTTTCCGGCGACTCGACAGCGGCCTTGGGTGTGGCCGGCACCGCGGGCGCCGGCGTGGCCGGCACGTAGACTGGCGCGGCCACGTTCACCTTTTCGATGCGTGCGACCTTGTCGCCCTCGAACCAGACCGAGACGCGGCGCTTTTCCGCATTGCGGATGCGCCCGCGCTTCATGATGTAGAGGTAGTCCCAGCGGTTCTCGTTGAAGGCGTCGGGCACCATCGGCGTGCCGAGGAGGTAGCGCACCTGGCTGCGCGTCATGCCTTCCTTCAACTGTGCGATGGCATTCGGGTCGAGGTAATTGCCCTGCTGGATGTTCATCCGGTAGACGCAGCCCGCCGTGAGGCCGGCGGCAACGAGGGCGAGTGCGGCGAGCCGCGCGATTCGGTTCAAGGGTGGTTGCCTGGTGTGCATATGGGGGATAATCGGCGAATCATAACCGGGAGCGCTTGATTTGGAAGGCAAAGATCTGCGCAAGGCCGGGCTCAAGGTGACCCTGCCCCGCCTCAAGATCCTCGAGATCCTCGAGAACGGCACGACGCGGCACCAGAGTGCGGAGGCGATCTACAAGCAGCTGCTCGAGTCGAACGAGGACATCGGGCTCGCCACGGTGTACCGCGTGCTCACCCAGTTCGAGGCGGCAGGCCTCGTGGTGCGCCATCATTTCGAGAACGGCATGGCCGTGTTCGAGCTGAACGAGGGAACGCACCACGACCATATCGTGTGTCTTGACTGCGGCAAGGTCGAAGAGTTCATGGATAGCGGCATCGAGGAGCGGCAGACGGCGGCGGCGAACCGGCTCGGGTTCGAGGTCCGCGACCACTCACTTATTCTTTACGGGCACTGCCGCCGTGCGAACTGCCCGTCGCGCAAGCCCTAGCATTTCGCGCGCGTGCTCGCGCGCCTTGTCGGTGATTTCCACGCCGCCGAGCATCCGCGCGATTTCCTCGACGCGCGCGTCGGGCTCGAGGACGACGAGCTGGGTGCGGGTGGTCTTGCCGTCCGTCAGCTTGCTCACCCGCAACTGGTGATGGCCCTGCGAGGCCACTTGCGGCAGGTGGGTGACGCACAGCACCTGGCCGCGATCGCCGAGCGCGCGCAGTTCTCCGCCGACGATCTCGGCCACCGCGCCGCCGACGCCCGCGTCCACTTCATCGAAGATCATGCAGCGGCCCTCGCGGCCCGCCCGGGCCACTTGCACCGCGAGTGACAGCCGCGCGAGCTCGCCGCCGGAGGCGACCTTGGCGAGCGGCCGCAACGGCTGGCCGGGGTTCGCCGTGACCCGGAACTCGATCTGGTCGAGGCCGTGAGGCGCGGGCTCGGGCGAGTCGAGCGGCGAGACGTCGATCTGGAAGCGCCCGCCCGCCATCCCGAGCGCCTGCATGCGCTGCGTGATTTCCTTCGACAGCGCCTTCGCGGTAGCCGTGCGCCGCGAAGAGAGCTGGCCGGCGCGGGTGCGCCAGGCGGCGAGCGCCTCGGCCTGTTCCTTGCGCAGCGTGACGAGCTGCGTGTCGGCGTGTTCGAGGCTGCCGAGTTCCTCGCGCAGTTGCGCGAGCCGCGCAGGCAGCTCGGCCGCGGCGATGCGGTGCTTGCGGGCGAGGTCCTCGAAGGCGGCGAGCCGCCGCTCCACCTCGCCCTGGCGACTCGTGTCGTGGTCGAGGGTCTCGGTGTAGTGGGACAGTTCGCGCGCGGCCTCGCGCAGGTTGATCAGCGCTTCCTCCACCATCGGCGCGATGCCGCCGAGGCGCGGGTCGTGTACGCCCGCCGCCTTGAGCGCGGCGAGGGCGCGGCTGGTCGATGCGTGGGCGTTGTTCTCCTCGGCTTCGTACAGCAGTGCGATCGCCTCCTGCGCGGCTTCCACCAGCCGGCCGCGGTTGGCGAGCCGCGTGCGCTCTTCGGCCAGCTGCGCGAGCTCGCCGTCCTTCATGTCCAGCGCCTCGAGTTCGCGCACCTGGAATTGCACGAGTTCGGCGCGCGCATCGCGATCGTGCACGCGGCTTTCGAGGTCGAGCGTGCGGTTCAGCAGGTTGAGCCACACGCGCTGCAGGCCGGACACTTCACCCGCGAGGGCTTCGAGGCCGCCTGAGGCATCGAGCAGCTCGCGTTGCGAGGCCGGGCGCACGAGCGACTGGAATTCGTGCTGGCCGTGGATGTCGACCAGCAGCACGCCGACCTCGCGCAGCAGTTGCACCGGCACCGACTGGCCGTTGAGGTAGGCGCGGCTGCGGCCGTCGCTCGCGACGACGCGGCGGATCGTGAGCTCGTCGCCGACGTCGATCGATTGCTCGCGCAACAGGCGCACGAGCGCGCCCGCGGGGTCGCCGAGGTCGAAGCTCGCGCTCACTTCGGTGCGCTCGGCGCCGTGGCGCACGACCTCGGCGCCCGCGCGGCCACCGGACAGCAGCTGCAGGGCGTCGACGATGATCGACTTGCCGGCCCCGGTTTCACCCGTGAGCACGGTGAGGCCGGGGCGGAACTCGATCTCCGCCGCGTCGATGATCGCCAAATCCCGGATCTGCAGGTGCGTCAGCATGTCGGTGTCACCGCTGGTGGGCGTGGCCGCCGCGGCCCCAGTGCAACTTCGAGCGCAGCAGGCGGTAGTAGTCGTAACCCTTCGGGTGCAGCAGGCGCACCGCGAGCTCGGATGCAGCGACGGCGAGCCGGTCGCCGACGAGCAGGTCGGCGAGCACGATGCCGTCCACCGAGACGTGCGCGCGGGTGCCGGGCCGGTCGATGAGCCGGAACTCGACGACCGAACGGCGGGAAATCACGATCGGCCGGTCGGACAGCGTGTGCGGGCAGATCGGCGCCACGACCACGACATCGAGCTGCGGCGCGACGATCGGGCCGCCGCAGGAGAGGGCGTAGGCGGTCGAGCCGGTGGGGCTCGCCACCACGACGCCGTCGGCACCGTGGGAATTGACGAAATGGCCGTCGATCCAGGATTCGAAATCGAGCATGCGGCCGGTCTCGTGCTTCTGCATCACGATGTCGTTGAGCGCGAGCTGCGTCAGCCGCTCGCCGCCCGCGCGGTCGAGGCGCGCCTCGAGCAGCGGCCGCTCGTCGATATCGCAGTCCCCGGCGAGCGCCGCGTCGATCGAGGCGGTGATGTCCTGCGGCAGCACGTCGGTGAGGAAGCCGAGCCGCCCGCGGTTGATGCCGAGGAGCGGCACGCCGCGGTGCGCGACCAGGCGGGCGGCGTACAGCAGGGTGCCGTCCCCGCCGATCGCGAGCACGAGTTCGGCTCGCTCGGCGAGCTCGGGTTCGGCGACCCGCTCGATCGAGGCGGCGGCGGGGTGGAATGCGGTGGCTTCCGCATCGGCGGCGACGAGCGTGGCGATGCCCCGCGCCGCGAGGTGGGCGGCCGCGATGGTGGCGCTTTCCGCAACGCGCGGGTCCGAAAAACGGCCGACCAGGGCAAAGGTTCGAGGGGCGCTGGGCATGCATCACCGGGCCATGGCAATGCGGCCCTTTTTAACATGCGGCGACGGTCGGGCCAACGAGGGGATAGTGCACCGATTGCACGCTTTTGCGATCTCCGCTAGCGTGGATCGGCATGGCGCAAGAGCAACGGGACGAGCCGCTGGGCGAACGCGCGCAGCAACTGCTGCGGGTGCTGGTCGAGAGCTATATCCGCGACGGCCAGCCCGTCGGGTCGCGCGCTCTGTCGCGCGACTCCGGGCTCGCGCTGAGCTCCGCGACCATCCGCAACGTGATGGCCGACCTCGAGGCGCTCGGATTCGTCGCCTCGCCGCATACCTCGGCCGGCCGCATCCCGACCGACAAGGGCTACCGTTTCTTCGTCGATTCGCTGCTCAAGGTGCAGCCGCTCGGCACGGCCGACGTCGCCGAGATGAACCGCGAGCTGGCGTCCGGCAGCGACGACACCAAGACGCTGGTCGCCGCGGCCTCGCGCCTGCTGTCGAGCGTCACCCATCTCGCGGGGGTCGTCACGCTGCCGCGCGCGCAGGTTCAGGCGGTCTCCCAGGTCGAATTCGTGGGGCTTTCCGAGAACCGCATCCTCGTGATCATGGTCTTCAACGACCGCGAGGTGCAGAACCACATCATCCAGGCGGGGCGCCATTTTTCGCCGGACGAGCTGAAGCGGGCCGCGAACTTCCTGACCGAGCAGTTCCGCGGCCGGACCCTGTCGCAGGGACGGCAGGAAATCCTGCGGCAGCTGAAGGAAACGCGCGAGCACCTTAACGAGGTCATGGGCAGCGCGATCTCGGTCGCCCAGCAGGTGTTCAGCGCCGCCGAGGGCGGCCAGCTCGAGTACGTGATTGCCGGCGAAACGAACCTGATGGGCGTCGCGGAACTGGCGAGCGTCGAGCGCCTGCGGCGGCTTTTCGAGGCGTTCAACGAGAAGCGTGACTTCCTGCACCTGCTGGACCAGAGCCTCAAGGCCGATGGCGTGCGGATCTTCATCGGCCACGAGTCGGGCTTCCAGATCCTCGACGATTGCAGCGTCGTCACGGCGCCTTATTCCGCCGACAATGAAGTGGTCGGGGTGCTCGGGGTGATCGGCCCCACGCGCATGGCCTACGAGCGGGTGATCCCGATCGTCGATCTCACGGCCAAATTGCTCGGCGCGGCCTTGAATTCCCGCCGCTGAGCCCCCATAACGGGCGCGAAGCCGTAACTAATTGATTCGAGGAAGGTATTGATGGCCGAAGCGGACACCGGTACGCCGGAAGCGGCTGCGCCCCAGAACGGCGCGGCGGGCGGGATTTCGATCGGGGAGCTGCAGGCGCAGCTCGAAGCGGCGGAAACCCGCGCGAAGCAGAGCCACGACCAGTTCCTGCGCAGCGTCGCGGAAATGGAAAACGTGCGCAAGCGCGCGCAGCGCGACATCGAGGCGGCCAACCGTTACGGGCTCGAGCGCTTTGCGCAGGAGCTGCTGCCGGTGAAGGAGGGCCTCGATCTCGCAGTCGAGAATGCCCCGACCGCCGATCGCGACAGCCTCGCGGCGGGCCAGCTCGCCACCCAGCGACTGCTGGCGAAGGCCTTCGAGCGGCTCGGCATCGTCGAATTGAACCCCGTGGGCGAACCCTTCGACCCGACGCAGCACGAGGCGATGCTGGCGCAACCCTCGGCGACCGCCGAGCCCGACTCGGTGCTCACCGTCGTCCAGCGCGGCTACGCGCTCAACGGCCGGTTGCTGCGCCCGGCCCGGGTGATTGTCGCCAAGGCGCCGGGCGAGGCGGCTTGATTCGGCACGGGAGGGTCCCCATCTAGGGGACAGGATTTTCAGCCAACGATTCGCGGAGACAGACATGGGCAAGGTAATCGGCATCGACCTCGGCACGACCAATTCGTGCGTTGCGGTCATGGAAGGCGGCAAGGCGCGCGTGATCGAGAACAGCGAGGGCGATCGCACGACCCCGTCCATCGTCGCGTTCACCAAGGACGACGAGGTGCTGGTCGGCCAGTCGGCCAAGCGCCAGGCGGTCACCAACCCGCAGAACACGCTGTTCGCGGTCAAGCGCCTGATCGGCCGCAAGTTCGGCGACCAGGTCGTCCAGAAGGACGTCGGCATGGTCCCCTACCGGATCGTGAAGGCGGACAACGGCGATGCCTGGGTCGAGGCCCACGGCAAGAAGATGGCGCCGCCGGAAGTCTCCGCGCGCGTCCTCATGAAGATGAAGAAGACCGCGGAGGACTATCTCGGCGAGGAAGTCACCGAGGCCGTCATCACGGTGCCCGCGTATTTCAACGACTCGCAGCGCCAGGCGACCAAGGACGCCGGCCGCATCGCGGGCTTGACAGTGAAGAGGATCATCAACGAACCGACCGCGGCCGCGCTCGCCTACGGCCTCGACAAGGACGGGGGCGATCGCAAGATCGCCGTGTACGACCTCGGCGGCGGCACCTTCGACGTCTCGATCATCGAGATCGCCGCGGTCGACGGCGAGCGCCAGTTCGAGGTGCTCTCGACCAACGGTGACACCTTCCTCGGCGGCGAGGACTTCGACCTCAAGATCATCCATTTCCTCGCGGACGAGTTCCTGAAGGAATCCGGCGTCGATGTGCGCAAGGATCCGCTCGCGATGCAGCGCCTGAAGGAAGCGGCCGAGAAGGCGAAGATCGAGCTGTCCTCGAGCCAGCAGACCGACATCAACCTGCCGTACATCACGGCCGACGCCTCGGGCCCGAAGCACCTGAACATCAAGCTCACGCGCGCGAAGCTCGAGTCGCTGGTCGAGGATCTCGTCAAGCGCACGATCGACCCCTGCAAGGTCGCGCTCAAGGACGCGGGCCTGTCGGCCTCGGAAGTCTCCGAGGTGATCCTGGTCGGTGGCCAGACGCGCATGCCGCTCGTGCAGAAGTACGTGAAGGACTTCTTCGGCAAGGAGCCGCGCAAGGACGTCAACCCCGACGAGGCGGTCGCGGTCGGCGCTTCGATCCAGGCGGGCGTGCTCGCCGGCGAAGTGAAGGACGTGCTGCTGCTCGACGTGACGCCGCTGTCGCTCGGCATCGAGACGCTCGGCGGCATCATGACCAAGCTGATCGAGAAGAACACCACGATCCCCACGAAGACCTCGCAGGTGTTCTCGACCGCCGACGACAACCAGACGGCCGTCACGATCCACGTGCTGCAGGGCGAGCGCGACCGGGCGGGCGACAACAAGTCGCTCGGCAAGTTCGACCTGTCGGACCTGCCGCCGGCGCCGCGCGGCATGCCGCAGGTCGAGGTCACCTTCGACATCGACGCGAACGGCATCCTGCACGTGTCGGCGAAGGACAAGGCCACCGGCAAGGAGCAGAAAATCGTCATCAAGGCCTCGAGCGGCCTCACCGAGGACGAGATCAAGCGCATGGTGCGCGACGCCGAGGCGCACGCCGAGGAAGACCGCAAGTTCCGCGAGCTCGTCGAGACGCGCAACCGCGCCGAGCAGATGATCCACGCCGTCGAGAAGTCGCTCGCCGACCTCGGCGAGAAGGTCGATGCCGGCGAGCGCGCCAAGGTCGAGTCGGCGCTGTCCGACCTGCGTGCCGCGCTCAAGGGCGACGACAAGGCGGCGATCGACAAGAAGCTCGAGGCGCTCGGCCAAGCGTCGGCCGCGATCGCGCAGCAGGCCTATGCCGCGTCGGAAGGCGCCGCGGCCGGCGACGCCGCGGGCGCGGGCGATGGCGCTGCCCCGGGCGATGCGCCCAAGGGTGCCGAGGGCGATGTCGTCGACGCCGAGTTCGAGGAAGTGAAGGACAAGGGCCGCAAGGCGTCGTAAGAGGCGGCCCATCGGGACCGATCCGGCCGCCGCGTGCCCACGGGTGCGCGGCGGCTTTGGTGTACGAGCAGGAAACGCATGTCGAAACGCGACTATTACCAGGTGCTCGGGGTAGCGAAGAACTCGGGTGAGGCCGACATCAAGAAGGCCTACCGCCGCCTCGCGATGAAATTCCACCCCGACCGCAACCCGGGCGACAAGGAGGCCGAGGAGAAATTCAAGGAGGCGAAGGAAGCCTACGAGGTTCTCTCCGATGCCCAGAAGCGCGCGACCTACGACCAGTTCGGCCATGCAGGCATCGACGCCGCACGCCTGGGCGGCGGGCCGGGTGGGGCAGGGGGTTTCCATCCCGGGGACGCATTCGGCGACGTCTTCGGCGACGTGTTTGGCGACATCTTCGGCGGTGGCCGCCGCGGCGGCGGGCGGTCCCAGGTCTATCGCGGCGCCGACCTGCGCTACGGTCTCGAACTCGACCTGCACGAGGCGGTCTTCGGCAAGTCGGTGGAGGTCGAGATCCCGAAACTCGCCGAGTGCGAGACCTGCCACGGCAGCGGCGCGGCGAAGGGCTCCACCCCGGTGACTTGCGAGACCTGCCACGGCAGCGGCCAGGTGCGCATCTCGCAGGGCTTCTTCCAGCTGCAGCAGGCCTGCCCGAAGTGCCGTGGCAGCGGCAAGATCATCAAGAATCCCTGCGATACCTGCCTCGGGCAGGGGCGCGTGCGGCGCGTGAAGAAGCTCTCGGTCAAGGTGCCAGCCGGTGTCGACACGGGCGACCGTATCCGCCTCGGCGGGGAGGGCGAAGCCGGCCGCAACGGCGGGCCGCCGGGCGACCTCTACGTCGAGGTCACGGTCAAGGAGCACCCGATCTTCGAGCGCGACGGCGCACACCTGTCCTGCGAGGTCCCGATCGGCTTCGCGACGGCGGCCCTCGGCGGCGCCGTCGAAGTGCCGACGCTCGACGGCCATGTATCGCTCAAGATTCCCGCCGAGACGCAGTCGGGGCGCGTCTTTCGCCTGCGGGACAAGGGCGTCAAGCCCGTGCGCGGCGGCGCGCGGGGTGACCTGTTCTGCCGCGTCGTGGTAGAAACGCCGGTAAAACTCACCGCGGAGCAGCGCGAGCTCGTGAAGCGCCTCGACGAGTCCCTGCGGCAGGGCGGCCAACGGCATACGCCGCGCGAGAAATCCTTCTTCGAGGGCGTGAAGAGCTTCTTCACGGGTGACGCTTGACGCGGGTCGTCATCGTCGGCGGTTCCGGCCGCATGGGCCGTGCGCTGGTGGCCAATGCCGCCGCCTGCAGCGTGGAGGCAAGCGCCGTGGTCGCCTCGGCACGCAGCGCGGCCGTGGGCCAGGACGCGGGCGAGATGGCCGGCGTGCGCCGCATCGGCGTGCCTGTCACGAGCAACCTCGGCGCTGCGCTCGCGGGCGCGCAGGCGGTGATCGATTTTTCATCTCCGCAGGCGGCGCGCGATCACGTGGACCAGTGCGCGCTCGCGCGCGTGCCGCTGGTGCTCGGCACCACGGGCCTGCCCGAGGGCATCGAGGCGGACCTCGCCCGCGCGGCGCAGCGCATCCCGCTGCTCGTTGCGCCGAACACGAGCCTCGGTGTCACGCTGCTGCTCGATCTCGTGCGCCGCGCCGCGGCGGCGCTGCCGGACGAGTTCGACGTGTCGGTCGTCGAGGCGCATCACCGGGCGAAGAAGGACGCACCGTCCGGGACGGCGCTGGCGCTCGGCCGCGCGGTATCGGCGGAACGCCAGGGCACCGTCGACTACGCGGTGGTGCGTGGCGGGGACCTCGTGGGCGAGCACACGGTGCGCTTCCTCGCGTCGGGAGAAGAGTTGTCGCTCGGCCACCGGGCGACGGACCGGGCGATTTTCGCCCGCGGGGCGCTCCGGGCAGCCGTCTGGCTCGCCGCACAGCGGCCGGGGCAGTACACCATGCGGGACGTGCTTGGAATAAAATCAGTAAGTTAGACTGGAAATCGCAAAGCCATCTCAGTTTCGGTGGAGAACTCTGCAGCCCGATTTCGCATGGACACCCCGGGCCGTGGACCTTAAACTTTGCGCGTAATCCGATTGTCGGGTTAGTCCGTGCAAGGCGGGAGGCAGTTCGAAAGTACTCCTCCCGCTTTGTGCTTGTGAGCAGGGGAAAGATTTGGTGTGCGTTCCCGCAGTTCTGGCGGTGGCGGATTGAACGATCTTCCGCGGCCAGTCCATCGGAGCCAAGGGCAATACCACCGGCGAAGTTGTTTTCAATACCGCGATGACGGGTTACCAGGAGGTCCTCACCGACCCCTCCTATTCGCGCCAGATCGTCACTTTCACTTATCCGCACATCGGCAACACGGGCACGACGCCGGAAGACCTCGAGTCGGCGCTCGTCCACGCATCCGGCCTCGTGATCCGCGACCTGCCGCTCGCCGCCTCGAGCTGGCGCGCAGTCGACACACTCTCCGAATTCCTCGAACGCTCGAAGACGGTCGCCATCGCCGGCATCGACACGCGCAAGCTGACGCGCATCCTGCGCGAGCGCGGCGCACAGGCCGGCTGCATCATGACCGGCGAGAAGATCGATCCCGCGACCGCGGTGCGCGCCGCCGGCAAGTTCCCCGGCTTGAAGGGCATGGACCTCGCGAAGGTCGTCAGCACCAAGCGCAGCTACCAGTGGAACGAAGGTTCGCTGTGGGACGCGTCGGGGCAGCGTGCGCTGCGCGCGCACCAGCGCCTGCACGTCGTCGCCTACGATTTCGGCGTGAAGCGCAACATCCTGCGCATGCTCGCCGACCACGGCTGCCGCATGACGGTGGTGCCGGCGCAGACCAGCGCCGAGGAAGTGCTCGCGCTCGCGCCGGATGGCGTGTTCCTCTCGAACGGTCCCGGCGACCCCGAGCCCTGCAGCTACGCCATCGAAGCGGTGCGCCGCCTGCTCGAGACCGACCTGCCGGTCTTCGGCATCTGCCTCGGGCACCAGCTGCTCGGCCTCGCCTGCGGCGCGAGCACGCTCAAGATGAAATTCGGCCACCGCGGCGCGAACCACCCGGTCCAGGAACTCGATACGGGCCGGGTGATGATCACGAGCCAGAACCACGGGTTTGCGGTCGACGAAGCGACGCTGCCCGCGAACGTGCGCGCGACGCACCGTTCGCTGTTCGACGGCACGCTGCAGGGGCTCGAGTGGGTCGACAAGCCCGTGTTCGGCTTCCAGGGGCATCCGGAGGCGAGCCCCGGGCCGCACGACATGCGGCCGCTCTTCCAGCACTTCTCCCAGCTCATGGTGCGGCGCCTGCAGAACCAGCTGCGCCAGCGGGTGTCCTGACATGCCGAAGCGCACCGACATCCAGAGCATCCTGATCATCGGCGCCGGTCCCATCGTGATCGGCCAGGCCTGCGAATTCGACTACTCCGGCGCCCAGGCCTGCAAGGCACTGCGCGAGGAAGGCTACCGGGTCATCCTCGTGAACTCGAACCCGGCCACGATCATGACCGACCCGGAGATGGCGGACGCCGTCTACATCGAGCCGGTCAACTGGCGCACCGTCGCGCGCATCATCGAGAAGGAGCGGCCCGACGCGCTGCTGCCCACGATGGGTGGCCAGACCGCGCTCAATACCGCGCTCGACCTCGACCGCGAGGGCGTGCTCGGCAAGTTCGGCGTCGAGCTGATCGCCGCCTCGCGCGAAGCGATCGACATGGCGGAGGACCGCGAGCGCTTCAGGAACGCGATGCGCGAGATCGGCCTCGAGTCGCCGCGCTCGCACATCGCCAAGAGCCTCGAGGAGGCGCTCGCCGTGGTGGCCGAGGTCGGCTACCCCTGCGTGATCCGCCCCTCGTTCACGCTCGGCGGCTCGGGCGGCGGCATCGCCTACAACCGCGAGGAACTCGAGGCGATCGTGGCGCGCGGCCTCGAGGCTTCGCCGACCAGCGAGGTGTTGATCGAGGAATCGGTCATCGGCTGGAAGGAATTCGAGATGGAGGTGGTGCGGGACCGCAAGGACAACTGCATCATCGTCTGCTCGATCGAGAACCTCGACCCGATGGGCGTGCACACGGGCGACTCGATCACGGTGGCGCCGGCGCAGACGCTCACCGACAAGGAATACCAGCGCATGCGCAACGCCTCGATCGCGGTGCTGCGCAAGATCGGCGTCGACACCGGCGGTTCGAACGTGCAGTTCTCGGTGAACCCCGCCGATGGGCGCATGCTGATCATCGAGATGAACCCGCGCGTGTCGCGTTCCTCGGCGCTCGCGTCCAAGGCGACCGGCTTCCCGATCGCCAAGATCGCCGCCAAGCTCGCGGTCGGCTACACGCTCGACGAGCTCCAGAACGACATCACGGGCGGCGCTACGCCGGCGTCCTTCGAGCCATCGATCGACTACGTGGTGACCAAGATCCCGCGCTTCACCTTCGAGAAATTCCCCGACGCGAACACCCGCCTCACGACCCAGATGAAGTCGGTCGGCGAGGTCATGGCGATCGGCCGCACGCTCGCCGAATCGATGCAGAAGGCGTTGCGAGGGCTCGAGACCGGCCTCGACGGTTTCGTGCCGCAGCTCACGCTGCCGCTTGGCGAGGAAGACGCGGCCCGGCTCGCCTACGAGCTGCGCTCCGCGGGGCCGTCGCGCCTGCTGTACGTCGCCGACGCCTTCCGCGCCGGCTGGACGCTCGAGCGCATCCACGAGCTGTCCTACATCGACCGCTGGTTCCTGGCGCAGGTCGAGGACCTGATCCGCGAGGAGGGCCGCATCCACGAGGGGGGCTTCTACGCCCTCTCCGCCGAGCGCCTGCGCGAGGTGAAGCGCAAGGGCTTCTCCGACAGCCGCCTCGCGACCCTCACCGGCACGAGCGAGAAGGCCGTGCGCGGGCGCCGGCGCGATTTCGGCGTGGTGCCCGTCTACAAGCGCGTCGATACCTGTGCCGCGGAATTCGCCACCACCACCGCGTACCTGTACTCGACCTACGAGGAAGAGTGCGAGGCGGAGCCGACCGCGCGCCGCAAGATCCTGATCCTCGGCGGCGGCCCGAACCGCATCGGCCAGGGCATCGAGTTCGACTACTGCTGCGTGCACGCGGCGCTCGCGCTGCGCGAGGACGGCTTCGAGACCATCATGGTCAACTGCAACCCGGAGACCGTCTCGACCGACTACGACACCTCCGACCGACTGTACTTCGAGCCGCTCACGCTCGAGGACGTGCTCGAGGTGATCGCGAAGGAGCAGCCCGAGGGCGTGATCGTGCAGTACGGCGGGCAGACGCCGCTCAAGCTGTCGCGGGCGCTCGAGGAGGCCGGGGCGCCGATCATCGGCACCTCGCCCGACGCGATCGATGTCGCGGAGGATCGCGAGCGCTTCCAGCAGCTCGTGAAGACCCTCGGCCTCAAGCAGCCGGCCAATGCCACGGCGCGCAACGAGGAGCAGGCCGTGCAGCTCGCGCGCGAAGTGGGCTTCCCGCTCGTCGTGCGGCCCTCGTACGTGCTCGGCGGGCGCGCGATGGAGATCGTGTTCAACGAAGCCGACCTGCGCGCGTACATGACCGATGCCGTGAAGGTCTCGAACGACAGCCCGGTGCTGCTCGACCGCTTCCTCGATGTCGCGACCGAGGTCGACGTGGACGCCGTCTGCGACGGCGAGCACGTGATGATCGGCGGCATCATGGAGCACGTGGAGCAGGCAGGCGTGCATTCGGGCGACTCGGGCTGCTGCCTGCCGCCTAACAGCCTGACGCCGGAGTTGCAGGCGGAGCTGCGCGAGCAGACCACGAAGCTCGCGCTTGCGCTCAAGGTCGTCGGCCTGCTGAACATCCAGTTCGCGATCCAGAACGGCATCGTCTACGTGCTCGAGGTGAACCCGCGCGCGTCCCGCACCGCGCCCTTCGTTTCGAAGGCGACCGGCGTGCCGCTCGCCAAGGTGGGCGCGCGCGTGATGACCGGCCGCAAGCTCGCCGAACTCGGTGTCGCCGAGGTGCGGCCCGCCGGCTATTTCTCGGTCAAGGAAGCCGTGTTCCCGTTCGCGAAATTCCCCGAGTCCGACCCGATCCTCGGCCCCGAGATGAAATCGACGGGCGAGGTGATGGGCACGGGTCGCACCTTCGGCGAGGCCTATGCCAAGGCGCAGGCGGGTTCGGGCGTCACCCTGCCGCGCAGCGGCCTGTGCCTGATCTCGGTGCGCGAGCGCGACAAACCGCGGGCCGTCGAGCTGGCGCGCCGGCTGCAGGAGCGCGGCTTCGAGATCGTGGCGACTTCGGGGACCGCAAAGGTACTCGAGGAAGCGGGCATCGGCTGCCGGCGCGCCAACAAGGTGCGCGAGGGCCGGCCGCATATCGTCGACATGATCAAGAACGACGAGATTGCACTCATCGTCAACACGACCGAAGGCAAGCAGGCCATCCGCGAATCGAACGAGATCCGCCGTGAGGCCGTGCACCGCCGCGTGACCTACTACACCACGCTGAACGGCGCGCTCGCGACCTGCGAGGCGCTCGATCACATCGACGAAGTCGAGGTCAACAGCCTGCAGGAACTGCACCGGGAAGTGCACGCATGAAACGGACACCGATGACCTTGCGCGGCGCGGAGCAGCTGCGGGAGGAACTGAAGCGCCTGAAGTCGGAAGAGCGCCCGCGGGTGATCAAGGCGATCGCCGAGGCGCGCAGCCACGGCGACCTGTCCGAGAATGCCGAATACCATGCCGCGCGCGAACAGCAGGGCTTCATCGAGGGGCGCATCAACGAGATCGAGTCGAAGCTCTCGGCCTGCGAAATCATCGACCCGACGAAGATCTCCGATCCCTCGCGGGTGGTGTTCGGCGCCACCGTCGAGCTCGAGGGCGAGGAGGACGGCAAGCGCGTGACTTATGCGATCGTCGGCGAAGACGAAGCCGACATCCGCGCCGGCCGCATCTCGATCACCTCGCCCATCGCCCGGGCGCTCGTCGGCAAGTCCGAAGGAGACGTGGTCGTGGTGACGGCGCCGGGTGGCAACCGCTCGTTCGAGATCGTCGCGATCCGCTACGTCTGACCGGCAGGGCCTGGGGCGTCCGGGATCACGACCTTCGGGTTGCCGGGGCGCGGCCGGTAGAGCACCGCGACATGGCCGATGCGGGTGACAAGGGCGCTCTGCGTGGCGGCCGCGAGCCGCTCGAGCATCGCGTCGCGGTCGGCGCGCTCCGCGCCACGGACCTTCACCTTGATGAGTTCATGGTCGTGCAGCGCGCGGGCGGTTTCGGCGATCACGCCCTCGGTGAGGCCGTCGCCGCCCACTAGAATGACGGGGTTCAAGGGATGCGCGAGGCCCCGCAGGTGCTTGCGCTGTCTTTCGGTCAGGTCCATCGGTCGATTGTAGGGCAGGAGGCGCATGGCGCGTCGGTCGATAAGCAGTGCGGGCTGGTTGCGCGAGCATTTCACGGACCCGTTCGTGAAGCGCGCGCACGCGGAGGGCTGGCGCTCGACATGGCCGGCCGGGTCTTGAAACCGGGTGGCAGCACCCTCATCAAGACCTTCCGGGGTGCGGGCCTCCAGGAGTTGGTGGCCAGCGCCCGGCGGCAATACGGAAAGGTGGAGTTTGCGCGGCCGGCCGCATCCCGGGCCCGCAGCCCGGAACTTTACCTTCTGGCTAGGGACTACCGGATGGTGTAGCGTGGAAGCCTTGCGCATGAGGTCAACTCCTTGAACGATCTGACGAAAAACATACTGCTGTGGGCCGTGATCGTGGTGGTGCTGCTGGCGGTGTTCAGCCGCTACATGCCCCAGGTCGGCGAGCCCGAGCCGATCCGCTATTCGCGCTTCCTCGACGAGATGAAGAGCGGCAAGCTCGATTCGGTCGTGATCCAGGGCGACACCATCCTCGGCGTGCGCAAGGACAAGTCGCAGTTCAAGACGGTGAACCCCGAGACCGACTACTCGGCGCTGATCGGTGCGCTCGACAAGGCAGGCGTCGGCATCGAGGGCCGCGCCCCGCGCCAGCCCAATTTCTTTGCACAGCTGCTGCTGCAGCTGGCGCCCGCGCTGCTCCTGATCCTCGTGTTCGTCTACATGCTGCGCCAGATGCAGGGCTCGGCCGGCGGACGGGGCGCGATGTCCTTCGGCAAGAGCCGTGCGCGCCTGCTCGGCGAAGACCAGGTGAACGTGACCTTCGCCGATGTCGCGGGCGTCGAGGAGGCCAAGCAGGAGGTCGGCGAGATCGTCGACTTCCTCAAGGACCCGGGCAAGTTCCAGAAGCTCGGTGGCAAGATCCCGAAGGGCGTGCTGATGGTCGGCAGCCCGGGCACCGGCAAGACCTTGCTCGCGCGCGCCATCGCGGGCGAGGCGAAGGTGCCGTTCTTCACGATTTCGGGCTCCGATTTCGTCGAGATGTTCGTCGGCGTCGGCGCCTCGCGCGTGCGCGACATGTTCGAGCAGGCGAAGAAGCACGCGCCCTGCATCATCTTCATCGACGAGATCGACGCGGTCGGCCGTCATCGCGGTGCGGGCCTCGGCGGCGGCCACGACGAGCGCGAGCAGACCCTGAACCAGCTGCTGGTCGAGATGGACGGCTTCGAGGGCAACGAGGGCATCATCGTCATCGCGGCGACCAACCGCCCGGACGTGCTCGACCCGGCGCTGCTGCGCCCGGGCCGCTTCGACCGCCAGGTCGTCGTACCGCTGCCCGACGTGCGCGGCCGCGAGCAGATCCTGCGCGTGCACATGCGCAAGGTGCCGCTGGGAGACGACGTCAAGCCCGCGCTGATCGCGCGCGGCACGCCGGGCTTCTCCGGCGCCGACCTCGCGAACCTGGTGAACGAGGCGGCGCTGTTTGCCGCGCGCTCGAACAAGCGCACCGTCACGATGGACGAACTCGAGCGCGCCAAGGACAAGATCATGATGGGCGCCGAGCGGCGCTCGATGGTCATGAACGAGAAGGAGAAGCGCAACACGGCCTACCACGAGGCGGGCCACGCGGTGGTCGGCGTGAACCTGCCGGAGCACGACCCCGTCTACAAGGTCACGATCATCCCGCGCGGCCGCGCGCTCGGCGTCACGTTCTTCCTGCCCGAGGAAGACCGCTACAGTTACAGCAAGCAGCGGCTCGAGTCGCAGATCGCGAGCCTCTTCGGCGGGCGCATCGCGGAAGAGCTGGCGTTCGGCCCCGAGGCCGTGACCACCGGCGCCTCGAACGACATCGAGCGCGCCACGGCGCTCGCGCGCAACATGGTCACGAAGTGGGGCCTGTCGGATCGGCTCGGCCCGCTCACGTATGCGGAAGACCAGGGCGAGGTGTTCCTCGGCCGCTCGGTCACCCAGCACAAGCAGGTGTCCGACGAGACCGCGCACGTGATCGACGTCGAGGTGCGGCGCGTGATCGACGAGGCCTATCGCAAGGCGAAGGCCATCCTGGTCGAGAACCGCGACAAGCTCGACGCGCTCGCCGCGGCGCTGATGAAGTACGAGACCATCGACGAAGAGCAGCTGAAGGACATCATGGCCGGCCGCGAGCCGAAGCCGCCGGCCGACTGGGACGACACGCCGCCCGTCGGCAGGCAGCCGCCGTCGAAGCCCGCCGCGGAAGGGCCCGCGGGCGGGACACTCGCTCCCTCTCCTTGAGGCTCGCCTGCGGGTCCCGCACGCTTGACCTGTCGGCTCCCGTCGTCATGGGAGTCGTCAACGTCACCCCCGACTCGTTTTACGATGGCGGCGCGTTCCGGGACGCAGGCGCGGCCCGGGCGCGCATCGACCGCGTCGTCGAGGAGGGCGCGGCGATCGTCGACATCGGCGGGGAGTCGACGCGCCCGGGTGCCTCGCCGGTGTCGCCGGCCGAGGAGCTCGACCGGGTCATGCCGGCCATCGAGCATGCGGTGACGCTGCCGGTCGTCGTCTCGGTCGATACCAGCCGCCCGCAAGTGATGCGCGCCGCCATCGCGGCGGGTGCCCACATGGTGAACGACGTGCGGGCGCTCAGGCTGGCGGGTGCGCTCGAAGCCGTGGCCGGGTCGAAGGTCGCTACCTGCCTGATGCACATGCAGGGCGAGCCTGGCGAAATGCAGGACGATCCGCGCTACGAGGACGTCGTGAACGAGGTGGCGGACTTCCTCGCGGCGCGGGTGCAGGCCTGCACGCAGGCCGGCATCGGCCGCGAGCGGATCGCGATCGACCCGGGCTTCGGCTTCGGCAAGACGCTGGAGCACAACCTCGAGCTGCTGCGGCGCCTCGGGCAGCTGGCGTCGCCCGGCCTGCCGCTGCTCGCGGGGCTGTCGCGCAAGCGGATGATCGGGTCACTCACCGGCCGCCCGGTCGGCGCGCGGCTCGCGGGCAGCATTGCGCTCGCGACGATTGCGGCGCTCCGTGGAGCGTGTATCGTGCGCGCGCACGACGTCGCGGAAACGGTCGATGCGCTGCGCATGGTGGCGGCGGCGCGTGAAGGGGGAGCAGGGTGAGCAGACAGTTCTTCGGCACCGATGGCGTGCGTGGCCGGGTCGGCGAGGCGCCGATGACCGTGGATTTCGCGCTGGCGCTCGCGAGCGCGGCGGCGCGGGTGCTCGCGCCGCGCGGCGGCAGCGTCCTCATTGGCAAGGACACGCGCCTCTCGGGCTACATGTTCGAGGCGGCGCTCGAGGCCGGCTTCGTCGCCGCCGGCGTCGATGCGAAGATGATCGGGCCGTTGCCGACGCCCGGCATCGCCTACATGACGCGCTACTTCGGCTGCAATTTCGGCGTCGTGATCAGCGCCTCGCACAACCTGTACGAGGACAACGGCATCAAGTTCTTCGACGGCAGCGGCGGCAAGCTCTCCGACGAACTCGAGCACGAGATCGAGCGCGAGATCGAGAGCGGCACCGTGACGCGCGGCTCGCGCGAACTCGGCCGCGCGGTGCGGGTCGACAAGCAGCGCACCGAGTACCAGCGGTTCTGCGCCTCGACGCTCGCGGCCGGCACGAGCCTCGAGGGGCTCAAGATCGTGCTCGACTGCGCCAATGGCGCCGCCTACAAGGTGGGGCCGCGGCTGTTCGCGGACCTCGGCGCGGAACTGATCCCTGTCGGCTGCTCGCCGAACGGCCGCAACATCAACGACGGCTGCGGTTCGACCGCGCCGCAACTGCTGCAGCTCACCGTGCCCGGCGTGCGGGCCGACTTCGGCATCGCGCTCGACGGCGACGGCGACCGCCTCGTGATGATCGACCACCTCGGCCGCATCGTCGACGGCGACCAGCTCATCTACATCATCGCCTGCGCGCGCCAGGAGGCCGGCGAGCTGACGGGCCCCGTGGTGGGCACGCTGATGAGCAACCTCGGGCTCGAGGTCGCGCTGCGCGAGCGCGGCATCGGCTTCCGGCGGGCCAAGGTGGGCGATCGCTATGTGCTCGCGATGCTCAAGGAAACGGGCGGCCTGATCGGCGGCGAAACTTCGGGCCATGTCCTGTGCCTCGATCGCACCACGACCGGCGATGCCCTGGTCGCCGCGCTGCAGGTCATCGGCGTGATGCGACGGACGGGGCGCAGCCTCGCGGAACTTGCCGCGGGCATGACACGCTTCCCGCAAGTCCTGCTGAACGTGCGCGTCGCCGCGCGCTTCGACCCCGCGGCCGTGCCGGCCGTCGGCGCTGCCGTCGAGACCGTGGAGCGGCGCCTCGGCGGCGAAGGCCGGGTGGTCTTGCGGCCCTCCGGCACCGAGCCCGTGATCCGTGTGATGGTCGAGGGACGCGATGAGGCGCTCACGCGCAGCTGCGCGGAAGAGATCGCCGCGGCGGTGAGTGCCGCCGCGGCCTGAGCGCGCTATCCTCGCGCCTTCGATTGCACGCCTCGTGAAAGGTCCCGCCATGCGTTTCCTCATTCCTGGATTGCTGCTTGCAGCCGTTGCCCTCGTCGCGCAGGCCGACCTGCCGCGCACGCCGTCGCCCGCCGGTGCGGAGGTCTACTTCGAATCGCCCGCGGATGGCGCGACGGTCAAGGGGCCGGTCACGGTGCGCTTCGGGCTGAAGGGCATGGGTGTCGCGCCCGCGGGCATCAAGTTCGACAACACCGGCCACCATCACCTGCTGATCGACACCGATCCGCCGGCCGACCTCGGCAGCCCGTTGCCCGCCTCGGATCATGTCGTGCATTTCGGCAAGGGCCAGACGGAAACCACGATCAGCCTGGCGCCCGGCAAGCACACGCTGCAGCTCGTGCTCGGCGATGCCCTGCACATCCCGCACGATCCGCCGGTGATGTCGAAGAAAATCACGATTACAGTCAAACCCTGAGGCGGGGCGGCCGCCGTCGTTGCGCGCCGGCGGGGGCGCCGCTATGATCGCGCGCCTTTTATGAGCCGCAGACCCCTCGTAGCCGGAAACTGGAAGATGCATGGCTCGCGTGCCGAGAACGCGGGCCTCGTCGAGGCGATCGTTGCGAGCCATGGGCTCGGCGCCGCCGACTGCGCCGTGTGCCCGCCGTTCGTCTACCTCGCGGACGTCGCCCGGTCCGTGCGCGACTCGACCGTCGCGCTCGGCGCCCAGGACGTTTGCGCGGAGGCTCAGGGCGCCTACACGGGCGAGGTCTCGGCGGCCATGTTGCGCGACGTCGGTTGCACGATGGTGATCGTCGGGCATTCCGAGCGGCGCGCCCTCTACGGCGAGGGCGACTCGCTCGTGGCGCGCAAGTTTGCGGCAGCGCAAGCGCGCGGCCTGTCGCCCATCCTGTGTGTCGGTGAGTCGCTCGCCGAGCGGGAAGCGGGACAGACGACCGCCGTCGTGGCGCGCCAGCTCGATGCGGTCCTCGAGCTCGCGGGTGCCGCGGCGCTCGCCACGGCCGTGCTCGCCTATGAACCGGTCTGGGCGATCGGCACGGGCCGCAATGCCACGCCGGGGCAGGCGCAGGAAGTCCATGCCTTCATTCGCGGGCGAATTGCTGCCCGCGATGCTAAGATCGCGGGCCAGGTCAGGATCCTGTATGGCGGCAGCGTCAAGGCGGGAAATGCCGCGGAGCTGTTCGCGCAACCCGATGTCGATGGCGGATTGATCGGCGGCGCGTCCCTCAAGGCGGACGAGTTCCTGGCGATCGTCGCGGCCGCGGGACTGGCCGCATAACCGAAGGTCAACGAGCGTGCTTCGTACAGTCTTGATGTTCATCCAGGTGTTCAGCTCCTTCGCGATCGTCGCGCTGGTGCTGATCCAGCGCGGCAAGGGCGCGGATGCGGGCGCGGGATTCGGCGCCGGCGCATCCGGCACCGTGTTCGGCGCGCGCGGTGCGCGCACCGGCCTGTCGCGCGCGACCGCGGTGTTCGCGGCCGTGTTCATGCTGAACAGCCTCGCGCTCGTGTATCTCGGCCGGCAGGAAGCGGCGGCGCCGCGCACGATCCTGGACGAGATCGAAACGCAGGTGGCGCCCGCCGTGCCGGCGCCCGCGGCGACACCGGCTCCGCAGGCGCCGGCACCGGCGCAGCAGCAATAGGTATTTTTGCCGACGTGGTGGAATTGGTAGACACACTAGCTTGAGGGGCTAGCGCCGCAAGGTGTGGGAGTTCGAATCTCCCCGTCGGCACCACCTTTGATACAATGCGCGCCGCTTTGCGGTCGGCGCACCATGCTCAACAACTACCTTCCGATACTCCTTTACCTCGGCATTGCCACCGGCGTCGGGATCCTGCTGTTGGTCCTCGGCGCATTGATCGGCCGCTACTTCAGCCAGGCGCCGAACGACGTGGAAAAGCTGTCCGCCTACGAATGCGGCTTCGAAGCCTTCGAAGACAGCCGCCGCAAGTTCGACGTCCGCTACTACCTCGTCGCGATCCTCTTCATCGTGTTCGACCTCGAGATCGCCTTCCTGTTTCCGTGGGCCGTCGCGCTCGACGCGATCGGCGCGGCCGGGCTCGTCGCGATGGGCATCTTCCTCGCGATCCTCGTGGTCGGCTTCATCTACGAATGGAAGAAGGGGGCGCTCGAGTGGGACTAGACAGTGACGCCGCGGAAGCCGTCGAGTCGTACTCGCAGCGCGGCTTCCTGACGACGACGGTCGACAACGTGGTGGGCTGGGCGCGCACCGGTTCGCTCTGGCCGATGACCTTCGGCCTCGCCTGTTGCGCGGTCGAGATGATGCATGCCGGCGCGTCGCGCTACGACCTCGACCGCTTCGGCATCGTGTTCCGGCCGAGCCCGCGCCAGTCCGACGTCATGATCGTGGCGGGCACGCTCGTCAACAAGATGGCGCCCGCCTTGCGAAAAGTCTACGACCAGATGGCCGAGCCGCGCTGGGTCATCTCGATGGGCTCGTGCGCGAACGGCGGCGGCTACTATCACTATTCCTATTCGGTGGTGCGCGGCTGCGACCGCATCGTGCCGGTCGACGTCTACGTGCCCGGCTGCCCGCCGACCGCGGAGGCCCTGCTGTACGGCATCCTGCAACTGCAGAAGAAGATCGCCCGCAGCAGCATCGCGCGCGCCCCCTCGACCGCAGCCTGAAAGGGTTTTCGTTGTCCGAGCGTATCGAAACACTGGCCCGGAACGTCGACGCGCAACTCGCGGGGCGCGCGATCCGCGCGCCTTCGCTCGCCGATGAGCTGGCCTACGACGTGGCGCCGGCGGACCTGCTGGCCGCCTGCACCGCCCTGCGCGACACGCCGGGCCTCGAGTTCGACACGCTGATCGATGTCTGCGGCGTCGACTACCTCGACTACGGGCGCGACGAATGGCGGACCTGGGGCGCGACGCGCAGTGGTTTCAGCCGCGGCGTCGATCGCAGCGCGCCGCACGCGGCCGCGGCGGCGGGCCGCTATGCCGTCGTGTACCAGCTTCTGTCGGTGGCGCTCAACCACCGCCTGCGCCTGAAGGTGCGCTGCGAGAGCCTTGACGATCCGATCGTCGATTCCGTGGTCGGCGTGTGGGCGGCCGCCAACTGGTTCGAGCGCGAGGCCTTCGACCTGTTCGGCATCCTGTTCAACGGGCACCCCGACCTGCGCCGCATCCTCACCGATTACGGATTCATCGGCCACCCGTTCCGCAAGGACTTCCCGCTCACCGGCAATGTCGAGGTGCGCTACGACGCGCAGAAGCAGCGCGTCGTCTACGAGCCCGTATCGATCGAGCCGCGCACCCTCGTGCCGCGCGTGATTCGCGGGGACCGCCTCGATGGCTGAGATCCGCAATTTCACCCTGAACTTCGGCCCGCAGCATCCGGCGGCCCACGGCGTGCTGCGCCTCGTGCTCGAGATGGACGGCGAGGTGATCGGCAAGGCCGACCCGCATGTCGGCCTGCTGCACCGGGGCACCGAGAAGCTCGCCGAGTCGAAGCCCTTCAACCAGTCGATCGGTTACATGGACCGCCTCGACTACGTCTCGATGATGTGCAACGAGCACGCCTACGTGATGGCGATCGAGCGGCTGCTCGGCGTCACTGTGCCCGAGCGGGCGCAGTACATCCGCGTGATGTTCGACGAAGTCACGCGCATCCTGAACCACCTGATGTGGCTCGGCGCGCATGGCCTCGACATCGGCGCGATGACCGTATTCCTGCTGTGCTTCAAGGAGCGCGAGGACCTGATGGACTGCTACGAGGCGGTCTCGGGCACGCGCATGCACGCGACCTACTACCGGCCGGGCGGCGTCTATCGCGACCTGCCGGCCGAGATGCCGAAGTACCAGGCGTCGAAGTGGCGCACCCAGAAGGACGCCGATCGCCTGAACGAGGCGCGTTCGGGTTCGCTGCTCGACTTCCTCGCGGACTTCACGCGGCGCTTCCCGAAGGCGATCGAGGAATACGAGGCGCTGCTGACCGACAACCGCATCTGGAAGCAGCGCACCGTCAACATCGGCATCGTGTCGCCGGAGCGCGCGAAGCAGCTCGGCTTCACCGGGCCGATGCTGCGCGGTTCGGGCATCCCCTGGGACCTGCGCAAGAAGCAGCCCTATGAAGTCTACGACCGGATGGATTTCGACATCCCGGTCGGCACGAACGGCGACTGCTACGACCGCTACCTGGTGCGGGTCGAGGAAATGCGCCAGTCGAACCGCATCGTCGCCCAGTGCATCGACTGGCTGCGCGCCAACCCGGGCCCGGTGATGGTGGACAACGCCAAGTTGCGCCCGCCGCGTCGCACCGACATGAAGGGCGACATGGAGTCGCTCATCCATCACTTCAAGCTCTTCACCGAAGGCTACTGCGTGCCGGAAGGGGAGACCTACGCTGCCGTCGAGGCGCCCAAGGGCGAATTCGGCATCTACCTGGTGTCGGACGGCGCGAACAAGCCCTATCGCCTCAAGTGCCGCGCGCCGGGCTTCGCGCATCTCGCGGCGCTCGCCGAGATGGTCGAGGGGCACATGCTCGCCGACGTGGTGGCGATGATCGGTACGCAGGACATCGTTTTCGGAGAGGTCGACCGCTGATGGCTGTGACGACGAGCGACGGCAAGACATTCGAGCCGGTGCTGGGGCCGAAGGCGCAGCTGCTGTCCGCGCATACGCGGGCGGAAATCGACCACTGGATCGCGAGGTTCCCCGCCGGCCGGCAGCGTTCGGCGGTGATTTCGGCGCTGCGCTTCGCGCAGGAGCAGGGCAACGGCTACCTCACGACGGAGCTGATGGACGGCGTGGCCGAGTACCTCGCCCTGCCGCCCATCCAGGTCTACGAGGTTGCGACCTTCTACTCGATGTTCGAGACGCATGCCTGCGGCCGCCACCACGTCAGCATTTGCACCAACATCAGTTGCATGCTGAATGGCGCCGAGGAACTCGTGGCGCACACCGAGCGCAAGCTCGGCATCAAGCTCGGCGAGAGCACGCCGGATGGCCGCATCTTCCTCAAGAAGGAAGAGGAGTGCCTCGCGGCCTGCACCGGCGCGCCGATGATGATGGTCGACCATGTGTTCCACGAGAACCTGACCCCCGCGAGGATCGACGCGATCCTCGACGAGCTGAAGTGATGGGTGCCTGGGACGACAAGCGCAACCTCGTGGTGTTCGAGCCGCTCGGGCTCGAGCGCTCCTGGACCCTCGACAGTTACCGCAAGATCGGCGGCTACGACGTCTGGAAGAAGATCCTCGCCGGCGGCATGACGCGCGAGGCGGTGATCGACGGCGTCAAGGCCTCGGGGCTGCGCGGCCGTGGCGGCGCCGGTTTCCCGACGGGCGTGAAGTGGAGCTTCATGCCGCGCAATGCGCCGATGCAGAAGTACGCGGTGTGCAATTCGGATGAGAGCGAGCCGGGCACCTGCCACGACCGCGACATCCTGCGCTACAACCCCCACTCGCTGATCGAGGGCATGGCGATCGGCGGCTTCGCGATGGGCGCGACCGTCGGCTACAACTACATCCGCGGCGAGTTCCTCGGCGAACCCGCGCCGCGCTTCGAGGCGGCGCTCGCCGAGGCTTACGCGGCCGGCCTGCTCGGCAAGAACATCCAGGGCTCGGGCATCGATTTCGACCTCTACAGCTTCATCGGCGCGGGCGCCTACATCTGCGGCGAAGAGACCGCCTTGCTCGAATCGCTCGAGGGCAAGCAGGGCAAGCCGCGCTTCAAGCCGCCGTTCCCGGCGAACTTCGGCCTCTTCGGCCAGCCCACCACGATCAACAACACCCAGAGCTACGCCTCGGTACCTACCATCCTGCGCAAGGGGCCGCAGTGGTTCGCGGCCCTCGGGCCGGCCAATTCGGGTGGCACGGTGATCTTTTCGGTGTCGGGCCACGTCGAGAAAGCGGGCAACTTCGAGCTGCCGCTCGGCGTGCCGTTCGCCGACCTGCTGGCCCTCGCCGGTGGCGTCAGGGGCGGCCGCAAGCTGAAGGCGGTGATCCCCGGCGGCTCCTCCGTGCCGGTCGTGCCGGGCGAGACGATGCTCAAGCTCAACATGGACTACGACTCGCTGAAGGCGGCGGGATCGGCGATCGGCTCCGCGGCGGTGATCGTCATGGACGAGACCACCTGCATGGTCAAGGCGCTCGAGCGCCTGTCGCGCTTCTACATGTCCGAGTCCTGCGGCCAGTGCACGCCCTGCCGCGAGGGCACGGGCTGGCTGAACCGCACGCTGAAGCGGATCCTCGCGGGTCAGGGGCGGCGCGAGGACGTGAACCTCCTCGTCGATGTCGCCAACCGCATCGAGGGCCACACGATCTGCGCGCTCGGCGATGCGGCGGCGTGGCCGGTGCAGAGTTTCGTCAAGCACTTCCGGCACGAGTTCGAGTACATGGTCGATCATGGCGGGCGCAGCATCGTATGAGTGAGGATCTGGTCAACGTCGAAGTCGACGGCGTCGCGCGCCAGGCGAAGAAGGGCGCGATGATCATCCAGGTCACGGACGCGCACGACGCGTACGTGCCGCGCTTCTGCTACCACGAGAAGCTGCCGATCGCGGCCAACTGCCGCATGTGCCTCGTCGAGGTGGAGAAGGCGCCGAAGCCGATGCCCGCCTGCGCGACCCCGGTCGCCGAGGGCATGAAGATCTTCACCAAGTCGCCCAGGGCGCTCGCCGCGCAGAAGGCGACGATGGAATTCCTGCTGATCAACCACCCGCTCGATTGCCCGATCTGCGACCAGGGCGGTGAGTGCGAGCTGCAGGACCTCGCGATGGGCTACGGCCGCGACATCTCGCGCTTCGTCGAGCGAAAGCGCGTCGTCAAGGACAAGAACATCGGTCCGCTGGTCTCGACCGACATGACCCGCTGCATCCACTGCACGCGCTGCGTGCGTTTCGGGCAGGACGTCGCGGGCATCCAGGAGCTGGGCACCACCGGCCGCGGCGAGTGGATGGAGATCGGCACCTACATCGAGCGCAGCGTCGACCACGAGTTGTCGGCCAATATCATCGACCTGTGCCCGGTCGGTGCGCTCAACAGCAAGCCTTTCCGCTTCCGCGCGCGCGCCTGGGAAATGACCCAGGCGCCGCTCATCTCGCCGCACGACGGCGCCGGCTCGAACCTCTACGGCCATGTGTTGCGCGGCAAGCTGATGCGCGTCGTGCCGCGGGTGAACGAGGCCGTCAACGAGACCTGGATTTCGGATCGCGACCGCTTCAGCTACGAGGGTGTCTACAGCGCCGACCGGCTCACGACGCCGATGCTGCGCGAGGGCCGCGAGTGGCGCGCGGTCGGCTGGGAGGCGGCGCTCGAGGCCGCGGCCAGCGGCCTCAAGCGCGCGGCAGATTCGCTCGGCGTGCTTGCGAGCCCGTCGAGCCCGGTGGAGGAGCTCTATCTCCTCAACCGGCTGGTGCGCGGGCTCGGTTCGCACAACATCGACCATCGGCTGCGGCAGGGCGATTTCCGCGACCAGCATGCCGATCCGCTCTTCCCGTCGCTCGGCCAGCCGCTCGCATCGGTCGACGCGCTCGATGCGCTGCTCGTCATCGGCAGCAACCTGCGCCACGAGATCCCGATCCTCGCGCACCGCGTGCGCAAGGCCGCGCGGCGTGGCGCGCGCGTGTCGTTCCTGAATCCGGCGCGCTACGAATACCTGTTCCCCGTGGCGAACTACCTCGAGGTCGCGCCGGCGAACCAGGCGCTCGAGCTGGCCGCTATCCTCGGTGCGGCGCTCGCGGGCAGCGGTACCGCGCCGCCGGCCGGGCTGGCCGGGCTCGTGCGCGCGGCCCGGATTTCGGACGAACACAAGGCGATCGCCGCGCAACTCGCCGGCGGCACCCAGCGCGCGATCTGGCTGGGCGCACTCGCGATCCGCCATCCGGCCTATGACGACCTGCGCGCGCTCGCGGCCGCGCTCGCGGTGGCCACGGGCGCGACGCTCGGCGTGCTCGCGGAAGGCGCAAACGCGGCCGGTGCGTATCTCGCGGGCGCGGTGCCCCATCGCGACGCGGGCGGCGAGGTGCCGTCCATTCCCGGCCTGAACGCCCGGCAGATGCTCGAGCAGCCGTTGTCGGCCTACCTGCTCGCCGGCGGCGTCGAGCCCTGGCTGGACAGCGCTTTCGAGCAGGCGGCGAAGTCCCTGGCTGGAGCGGGGTTCGTGGTCGCGGCCACGCCCTATGTGACGGATGCGCTCAGGGAAGTGGCGCATGTGCTTCTGCCGATCGGCAGCTTTGCGGAAACCTCCGGAACCTACGTCAACCTCGAGGGACGCTGGCAGAGCGTACCGGGCGCGGCGCGGCCGGTCGGCGAGTCACGCCCGGGCTGGAAGGTGTATCGCGTGCTGTGCAACCTGCTCGGCATCGCGGGTTCGGAATACCAGTCATCGGAGGAAGTGCGCGACGAACTGCGGCGCACCTGCGGCGAGGACCTCGAGGCCGGGCCGTATCGGGGCGCGCATGCGGTGGCCGCGGCGGCCGAGGCTGCCCGCGTGGTCGACGTGCCCATGTACCAGATCGACGCGCTGGTGCGCCGCGCGCCCTCCCTGCAACGCACGCGCGACGGCCGGGCGCCGGCCGTGACCTACTGAGCGCCGCCCGATGCTGCAGCAAGTCCTCGCAATCCTCGCGCTGCCGATTGTCCAGACGACGATCTGGATCCTCGTCGTCACGGTGGGCGTGATCCTCTCCGTCGCCTTCGCGGTGCTGTTCGAGCGCAAGATCATCGGCTGGATGCAGCTGCGCAAGGGTCCGAACCGCGTCGGCAGCATCTTCGGCATCTGGCCGGGCGTGTTCCAGGCCTTCGCCGACGTGCTGAAATTGCTGATCAAGGAAGTGGTCGTCCCGACCCGGGCCAACAAGTTCCTGTTCGGCCTCGCGCCGATCATCGCGCTCGTGCCGGCACTCGCCACCTGGGCGGTCGTGCCGCTGTCCCCGGACCTCGTGATCGCGGACATCGACGCGGGTCTGCTGTACGTGCTGGCGCTCACGTCCATGGGCGTCTATGGCGTGATCATCGCCGGCTGGGCCGCCAACTCGAAGTACGCCTTCCTCGGGGCAATGCGATCGGCCGCGCAGATCGTGGCCTACGAGATCGCCATGGGCTTCGCGCTCGTCGGCGTGGTGATGGCCGCCGGCAGCCTGAACCTCGGCGACATCGTCAGGCAGCAGGCGGGCGGGCCGCTCAGCTGGAACGTGATCTGGCTGTTCCCGCTCGCGGTCGTGTACATCATCTCGGGCGTCGCTGAGACGAATCGCGCGCCGTTCGACGTCGCGGAGGGCGAGTCGGAGATCGTGGCCGGCTTCCACGTGGAGTATTCCGGCATCGCCTTTGCGCTGTTCTTCCTCGCCGAATACGCCAACATGCTGCTGATTTCGGCGCTCACGGCGGTGTTCTTCTTCGGCGGCTGGCTGTCGCCGTTCGACGGCTACCTGCCGCAAGGCAGCTGGCTCGCGCAACCGAGCTTCCTGTGGCTCGGCGTGAAGATCTCGGCCTTCATGTTCTTCTATTACTGGCTGCGGGCGACCTTCCCGCGCTATCGCTACGACCAGATCATGCGTCTCGGCTGGAAAGTGCTGATCCCGGTGACGCTCGTGTGGATCGCGGTAGAGGGCGTCATGGCGTATTGCAAGGTCGGACCGTGGAAGGTGCTGGCGCCATGAACCTCCGCAGCGTCTTCAAGACTTTCCTGCTGTGGGAGCTGCTGGTCGGGCTCTCCGTCACGCTGCGCACGCTGTTTCGCAAGAAGGTCACGGTCAACTACCCGGAAGAGAAGACGCCGCAGTCGCCGCGCTTCCGCGGCCTGCACGCGCAGCGCCGCTACCCGAACGGCGAGGAGCGCTGCATCGCCTGCAAGCTCTGCGAGGCGGTCTGCCCGGCGCTTGCGATCACGATCGAGTCCGACATCGCGGCCGACGGCACGCGCCGCACGACCCGCTACGACATCGACCTCTTCAAGTGCATCTACTGCGGTTTCTGCGAGGAAGCCTGCCCGGTCGACGCGATCGTCGAAACGCGCATACACGAGTACCACATGGAGCATCGCGGCGAGAACATCATGACCAAGGACAAGCTGCTCGCGGTCGGCGACCGGTACGAGGCCATGATCTCGGCCGACAAGGCCGCCGACGCGGCGTGGCGCTGAGGGAGGGGAGGGCGGCGTGTTCGTGATGATCCTCTTCTATGCCTTCTCGTCGGTGCTGATCGCCGCGGCGCTCGGCGTCATCACGACGCGCAACCCGGTGCATTCGGCGCTCTGCCTCGTGCTCGCCTTCTTCACGAGCGCGGGCATCTGGCTGCTGATCGAGGCGGAGTTCCTCGCCATCGTGCTGGTGCTCGTCTATGTCGGCGCGGTGATGGTGCTGTTCCTGTTCGTCGTGATGATGCTCGACGTGAGCTTCGAGGAACTGCGGCGCGGCTTTACGCGCTACGCCTGGCTCGGCTGGCTCACCGCCTGCGTCGTGATCCTCGAACTCGTGGGCGTGATCGCTGCCCGGCGCCTCGGCGTCGACGCGACCCAGGCGCCGACGCCGCTGCCGGCGGATTACGGCAACACGCATGAGCTGGGCACGGTGATCTACACCAAGTACGTCTATGCCTTCGAGCTGGCCGCCGTGCTGCTGCTGGTCGCCATCGTGGCGGCCATCGCGCTGACCATGCGCAAGCGCCCGGGCCTCAAAGTGCAGGACGTGGCGGGCCAGGTGGCCGTCAGGGCCGGGGACCGCATCCGGCTCGTGAAGGTGGACGCGGAGAAGCGGCCATGATCACGCTTGCCCATGTGTTGACGCTGTCGGCGGTGCTGTTCGCGATCGCGGTCGCGGGCATATTCCTCAACCGCAAGAACGTCATCCTGCTGCTGATGTGCATCGAGTTGCTGCTGCTCGGCGCGAACTTCAACTTCGTCGCGTTCTCGCGCTTCCTCGGCGACCTGTCCGGCCAGGTATTCGTGTTCTTCGTGCTGACAGTGGCCGCCGCCGAATCGGCGATCGGGCTCGCGATCCTCGTCGTGCTCTTCCGCCACAAGCAGAGCATCAACGTGGACGACCTGGACACCCTGAAGGGCTGAGCGGCGATGACACCCAACCTGCTGATCGCCATACCGCTCCTGCCGCTGCTCGCGGCGCTGCTCGCCGGACTCGCCGGCCGGCGCATCGGCCGCGCGGCTTCGGCGGGCGTCACGATCCTCGCCGTCGGCACCGCCTGCGCGCTCTCGTTGTATGTCGCGAAGCTCGTCTACCTCGACGGCGTGCCGGCCTGGGACGGCACCGTTTACCAGTGGCTCGTGACCGACGGCGTGCGCATGCAGGTCGGCTTCCTGGTCGACCGGCTGACGGCGCTGATGATGGTCGTCGTGACCTTCGTGTCGTTCTGCGTGCACGTCTACACCATCGGCTACATGCGCGAGGACGACGGCTTCCAGCGTTTCTTCAGCTACATCTCGCTGTTCACCTTCGCGATGCTGATGCTCGTGATGTCGAACAACTTCATGCAGCTGTTCTTCGGATGGGAGGCGGTCGGCGTGGTCTCCTACCTGCTGATCGGCTTCTGGTACACGCGGCCGAGCGCGATCCATGCCAACCTGAAGGCCTTCCTGGTCAACCGGGTGGGCGACTTCGGCTTCGTGCTCGGCATCGCCGGGGTCGCGTACTTCACGCATTCGCTCGACTACAAGGACGCCTTCGCGATCGCCCCGTCGCTCGCCGGCGTGCAGTTCCCGCTGACCGCCGGGACGGCCGTTTCAGCCCTCACGCTGATCTGCATCTGCCTGTTCGTGGGCGCCATGGGCAAGTCGGCGCAGATGCCGCTGCACGTCTGGCTGCCGGACTCGATGGAAGGCCCGACGCCGATCTCGGCGCTGATCCACGCGGCGACCATGGTCACGGCGGGCATCTTCATGGTGGCGCGCATGTCGCCGCTGTTCGAGTTCTCGGAAGCCGCGCTGTCGTTCGTGCTGGTGATCGGCGCGACCACGGCCTTCTTCATGGGCCTGCTCGGCGTCGTGAACAACGACATAAAGCGCGTGATCGCCTATTCGACGCTCTCGCAGCTCGGCTACATGACGGTGGCGCTCGGTGCGTCGGCCTACAGCGTCGCGATCTTCCACCTGATGACGCATGCGTTCTTCAAGGCGCTGCTGTTCCTCGCGGCGGGCTCCGTGATCATCGGCATGCACCACGAGCAGGACATGCGCAAGATGGGCGGGCTCGCGAAGTACATGCCGGTGACGGCGGTGACCTGCTGGATCGGCTCGCTCGCGCTGATCGGCACGCCGTTCTTCTCGGGCTTCTACTCGAAGGACGCACTGATCGAGGCGGTGGGCGAATCGCATCGCTGGGGCGCCACCTACGCCTACTACTGCGTGCTGGGCGGCGTGTTCGTCACCGCGCTCTACACCTTCCGGTTGATCTTCATGACCTTCCACGGCAAAGAGCGGTTCGCGCAGGCGCACGACGATCACGCGCACGACGATCACGCGCACGGGCATGGCGGCACGCCGCACGAGAGCCCCTGGGTCGTGACCGCGCCGCTCGTGGCGCTTGCGATTCCCTCGGTCGTCATTGGCTACCTGACGATCGGGCCGCTGCTCTTCGGTGGCGCGTTCGGCAGCTCGATCTTCGTGAGCGAGGCCAACGACGTCGTGGCCGTGCTCGGGCACGAGTACCACGGGCCGGTTGCGTTCGCGCTGCATGGCCTCACGGCCTGGCCCTTCTGGCTGGCGCTCGCCGGCGTGGCGACGGCCTGGTACCTGTACCTCGTGAACCCGCGGCTCACGGAGCGGCTGGCGGCCGGCCTGTCGGCCGTGCGCACGGTGCTCGTCAACAAGTACTACTTCGACTGGGTCAACGAGAAGCTCGTGGCACCACTCGCGCGGCTCATCGGCAAGCTGCTGTGGAAGGGCGGCGACCAGCTGCTGATCGACGGCGCGCTGGTGAACGGCTCGGCGAAGCTCGTGGGCTGGGTGGCGGTGACGGGCCGCAGGATCCAGACGGGCTATCTCTACACTTACGCATTCTGGATGGTCATCGGGCTCGCGGTCCTCCTGGGCTGGTTCCTGGTCCGCGCCTGACGGGGTCACAAGCGCATGCAGGGTTTCGGCATTCTTTCGCTCCTCGTGTGGCTGCCCATTGCCGGCGGCATCGCCGTGCTCGCGCTCGGCGACCGGCGCGTCGCGCTCGCGCGCTGGCTCGCGCTCGCAGTCGCGCTCGCCACGGTCGCGATCACGATCCCGCTGTGGATGGGCTTCGACCGGGGCACGGCGGAGTTCCAGTTCGTCGAGCGCTTGCCGTGGATCACCGCCTTCAATTCCTGGTACCACCTCGGCGTCGACGGCATTTCGCTGCCGCTGATCGTGCTGACCGCGGTGATGACGGTGCCGGTCATCATCGCCGCCTGGACGGTCATCGAGAAGCGGCCCGCGCAGTACTACGCCGCCTTCCTGATCATGGCGGGCCTGATGATCGGCGTATTCGCGGCGATCGACGGCCTGCTGTTCTACTTCTTCTGGGAAGCAATGCTGATCCCGATGTTCCTGATCATCGGGGTGTGGGGCGGCCCGAGGCGCGTCTACGCGACGATCAAGTTCTTCCTGTACACCTTCCTCGGCTCGGTGCTGATGCTGGTGGCGCTGATCTACCTGTACGTGCAGGGTGGCGACTATTCGTTGCGTGCGCTGCACGAGCTGCCGCTGACCCTCGTCGAGCAGCGCTGGATCTTCCTCGCGTTCCTCGCGGCCTTTGCGGTCAAGGTGCCGATGTGGCCGGTGCACACCTGGTTGCCGGACGCGCACGTCGAGGCGCCCACCGGCGGCTCGGTGATCCTCGCGGCGATCATGCTGAAGATGGGCGGCTACGGCTTCCTGCGCTTCAGCCTGCCGATCACCCCGGACGCGAGCCGCGAGCTCGACTGGCTGATGATCGCGCTGTCGCTGATCGCGGTGGTCTACATCAGCTTCGTCGCGCTCGTGCAGACCGACATGAAGAAGCTGATCGCCTATTCGTCGATCGCCCACATGGGTTTCGTCACGCTCGGCTCCTTCGTCGCCTGGGACATCGTGGCAGCGACAGGCAGCCTGCACGGCGCCGGCATGGGCCTCGACGGCGCCATGGTGCAGATGGTGTCCCACGGCCTGATCTCCGGCGCCATGTTCCTGTGCGTCGGCGTGATGTACGACCGCGTGCACAGCCGCGAGATCTCGGCCTACGGCGGCGTCATCAACACGATGCCGAAGTTCGCCGGCTTCATGGTGCTGTTTTCGCTCGCCAACTCGGGCCTGCCGGGAACCTCGGGCTTCGTCGGCGAGTTCCTCGTGATCATCGCGAGCTTCAAGGCGAACTTCTGGTACGCCTTCCTCGTCGCCACGATCCTGATCCTGGGCGCGGCCTACACGCTCTGGCTCGTCAAGCGCGTGGTCTACGGGCCGGTGGCCAACGAGCACGTCGCGCAGATGCAGGACCTCAACGGCCGCGAGCTCATCGTGCTCGGCTCGCTCGCCGTGGGCGTGCTGGTGCTCGGCGTCTGGCCGGCGCCGCTGCTCGAAGTCATGCAAAGCTCCATCCATCACCTCGTCGAACAGATGACGACGAGCAAGCTGCCCCTCTGAGGCCGACGCCCGATGCCCGACATGCAGACGTACTGGTCGACGATCGCCACCGCGGCGCCGGAGATGTACCTCACGGCCGCGATCTGCGCGATCCTGCTGATCGACGTGTTCGCGGGCGGCGCGAGGCGCCCGCGGCTCACCGGCACACTGACGCTGCTGGCGCTCGTGGGCCTTGCCTGGGTCGCGGTCGACTTCGGCAGCGTGGCGGTGCGCACCACGCTGTTCGACGGCCTGTACGTCGCCGACCCGCTCGCGCTCGTGCTCAAGCTGTCGGGCCTGCTGTTCACCGCGATCGCGCTGCTCTATTCGGGCCCGGCACTCGCACGCCGCGGCATCGCCGGTGGCGAATACTACGTGCTCGCGCTGACGGCGCTGCTCGGCATCTTCGTGCTCGCCTCGGCGGGCAACCTGCTGTCGCTCTATATCGGTGTCGAGCTGCTCGCACTGTCGCTCTACGCGATGATCGCCTTCGACCGCGAGTCGCCCGTGTCCACCGAGGCGGCGATGAAGTACTTCGTGCTCGGCTCGCTGGCCTCCGGCATGCTGTTGTACGGCATCTCGCTGGTGTACGGCCTGACCGGCACGCTCGACCTCGGCGAGGTGGCCCAGCGGCTGACCGTCGAGCCGAGCCTCGGCATGATCGTCGGCGTCGCGTTCGTCGTGGTCGCCGTAGCCTTCAAGTTCGGCGCGGCGCCATTCCACATGTGGGTGCCCGACGTCTACCACGGCGCGCCGACCGCGGTGACCCTGTTCGTGTCGACCGCCCCGAAGTTCGCCTACTTCGCGCTCGCTTACCGGTTGCTGTCGCAGGCACTCGCCGGGGTCTCGCCCACCTGGACCGTGATGATCGCGATCCTCGCCGTGGCGTCGCTCGCCGTCGGCAACCTGTTCGCGATCGCACAGGCCAACCTCAAGCGCATGCTCGCCTATTCGGCGATCGCGAACGTCGGTTTCATCCTGCTCGGCTTCACCACGGGAACCGCCGCGGGCTACCAGGCGGCGCTCTACTACACGATCGTCTACGTGCTGATGACGCTCGGGTCCTTCGGCGTGATCCTGCTCGCCAGTCGCCGCGGCTTCGAGGCCGATGATCTCGACGACTACAAGGGCCTCGCCGCGCGCGACCCGCTGCTGGCGGTCGGCATGCTGATGCTGATGTTCTCGACGGCCGGCGTGCCGCCGTTCGTCGGCTTCTGGGCGAAGCTCGCGATCTTCGAGTCGCTGTGGGAAGCGGGATCGCTCGTGCTTGTCGTGATCGCCGCGATCGCCTCGGTGATCGGCGCGTTCTACTACATCCGTGTCGTCAAGCTGATGTACTTCGACGACGCACCCGCACAGCCGCGCGGCGAGGCGGGCGCATCCCTGCGCTTCGTGCTCGGCCTGAACGCCCTTGCCGCACTGGTGCTCGGCCTCGTGCCGGGCGTCCTCATCGATATCTGCCGCAACGTACTGGGATAGCCACCATGCAAAACGTCGGTCGTCGTGAGTTCGTACAAACCACCCTCGGCACCGGCGCATTGCTCGCTGCCGCACCCGCCGCGATCGGCGCGGCCCGGCTCGATGCCGTCTACCAGCAGGTGGCCAAGGGCCACGATGCCGCGGTCCTGCGGCTGCAGGACTGGATCCGCCAGGCCACCATCGCCGCCGAGAATCGCGGCATCGAGGACGGCTGCCGCTACATGATGCAGCTCGCGCGCGACGCGGGCTTCCAGCACGTCGAGCGCATCCCGACCCGCGGGCACCCGTCGGTATTCGGTACGCTCGATGCCGGCGCGAAGCGCACGCTCGGCGTGTATTTCATGTACGACGTGAAGCAGGTCGATCCCGCGGAATGGTCCTCGCCGCCCTGGGAGGCCCGTATCGTCGACGTGCCGGGCGTCGGCAAGGCCGTCATGGGCCGCGGCGCGGTGAACCAGAAGGGCCCGCAGGCGGCCTTCCTGTCGGCGCTGCATGCGATCCGGGCGGCGGGACGCAAGCTGCCGGTCAACCTCGTGCTGATCGCCGAGAGCGAAGAGGAGATCGGCTCGCCGAACTTCCCGGACGCCGTGCTTGCCCCGCAGGTGCGCGCTGCGCTCGAGAAATGCCTCGGCATCTTCATGCCTGAGGCCGCGCAGTCACTCGACGGCACCGTGACCGTCTCGCTCGGCGCGAAAGGCGTCGTGGAGCTCGAGCTGGTGTCGAGCGGGGAGAAGTGGGGCCGCGGACCCTCTCGGGACGTTCACTCGAGCAACCGCGCGCGGCTCGACAGCCCCGCGTTCCATCTCGTGCAGGCCCTCGGTACGCTCATCGACGACAAGGGCGACCCTGCGATCGACGGCTGGTGGGACGACGTGCGCCCGCTGTCGGCGGCCGAGGAGTCCATGCTCGACGACGCCGCGAAGCGCATGAGCGAAGCGAGCGCGAAGCAGTCGATGGGCGTGACGCACTGGGCGCGCAACGCCGACTGGCGCCAGTCGCTCGAGGACCTGTGCGCACGCCCCACCGTGAACATCGAAGGCCTGGTGGGCGGTTATACGGGGCAGGGCGGCAAGACCGTGCTGCCGCATCGCGCGGTCGCCAAGCTCGACTTCCGCCTGGTGCCCGACATGACCCGCGACGGCGCCGTCGCGAAGCTGAAGGCCTATCTCGCCAAGCGCGGCTACGGCGACATCGAAGTCAACGTGAGCGGCGGCTACGATCCGACCACGACCCCGGCTGACTCGGCGCTCATCCGTACGATCGCGCGAGTCTACGAGTCGGACGGCATCGACCCGATCTACTGGCCGCGCCGCGGCGGCTCCTGGCCTGGATTCGTCTTCACCGGCGCGCCGCTCAAGTTGCCGGCGGCGCACTTCGGCCTGGGCCACGGCCTGCGCGCGCATGCGCCGGACGAGTACTACCTGATCGAGTCGGCGAACCCGAAGATCGCGGGACTCGACGGCGCGGTCCGCTCGTTCGTGCAGTACCTCTACGCGATGGCCTGAGCCATGCGCGGATCGCGCGCATGGCCTCGATAGAGCTCGTCCTCGCCATGCTGCTGGCGGTGCTCGTCAGCGGCTACCTGGTGCGCGCACTGCCATTCTCCCTGCCGCTGCCGATCGTGCAGATCGCGCTGGGCGGCGCGATTGCGGGCGTGCTGCACGAAGGCGTGGCGCTGCAGCCGGATGTGTTCTTCCTGCTGTTCCTTCCTCCGCTGCTCTTCCTGGACGGCTGGCGGATCCCGAAGGATGGGCTGCGGCGCGATCGCGCTGCGATCCTGCAACTGGCGCTCGGCCTCGTGGTGTTCACGGTGATCGGCGCGGGTTACCTCCTTTACTGGCTCATTCCCGCAATGCCGCTGGCGGTTGCCTTTGCGCTGGCGGCGGTCCTGTCGCCGACGGACCCGGTGGCGGTGACATCGATCGCGTCCCGGGCCCCCGTGCCAAAGCGGCTGATGCGTGTGCTCGAGGGAGAATCGCTCCTCAACGATGCATCCGGCCTCGTGTGCATGCAGTTCGCGATCGCAGCCGCATTGACCGGCGTGTTCTCGCCGGGTGCCGCCGCGATGAAATTCCTCTGGGTGGCGCTCGCAGGTCTCGCGGCCGGCGTCCTGTTCACGCTTGCCGCCGCATTCGCGCAACAGCGGGTGTCGCGCCGCTTCGGCGAAGAGAGCGGCTCACCGATCCTGATCAGCCTGCTGATCCCATTCGGCGCCTATCTGCTCGCCGAACGCCTCCAGGCATCCGGGATCCTCGCGGCCGTTGCGGCCGGGATCACGATGAGTTACGTGGAACTCTCGGGCCGCATCATGGCGAGCACCCGGCTACAACGCACCGCGGTCTGGAACACCATTCAGTTCACGCTGAAAGGCATCATGTTCGTGCTGCTCGGCGAACAACTCCCCGGCATCCTGCTCGATACGGTCGCAACGATGCACGAGAGCGGTCTTCACCCTCCCTGGTGGCTCGCCGTCTACGCGGTTTCAGCCACCGCCGGGCTCGCGCTGCTGCGCATCGCATGGGTCTGGGTGTCGCTGCGGGTGAACCTCTATCGCCGGCAGCAGCTGATAGCTGGCGAGCGGAGCCTGGGCTGGAGATTGATTCTCGCGACGTCGCTGGCAGGTGTACGCGGAGCCGTCACGCTGGCCGGCGTGTTGACACTGCCGCTGCTGATGCCGGACGGACAGCCGTTCCCGGCGCGCAGCCTCGCGATCTTCGTCGCGGCCGCAGTCATCGTGCTGTCACTGGTTGCGGCGAGCGCCGGCCTGCCCACGCTGCTCAAAGGGCTGGAAGTGCCGCAGGAATCAACCGGCAAGCAGGAGGAAGACCGGGCCCGTTCCGCAGCCGCGAGGGCCGCGATCGAGTCGGTCACGCGGGCACTGCAGGAGATCCAGCGACAGACAGACGCCTCCAGGGCCGACCTCTGTGCCGAGGCGGCGAGCCGCGTGATCGCGAACTACCAGCGGCGGGTCCGCGAGGGGATGCCGGACGACAGCAGCGCCGGCCTGTTGCGTGACGCGGATGCCATCGAACGGCAGCTCCGCCTCGCCGGGCTGCAGGGGGAGCGCGATGAGGTCCTCGGCCTTGCCCGCGATCGGCGGATCTCCGACGAAACCTCGCGCCGCCTGGTGCGCGAAATCGACCTGGTGGAATCGCTCTATCGATGAACCGGACATCGGTTGTACTTGCCGGAAGGTCCCGCTATGATGCGCGCCCCTACTGGTGCGGGGTGGAGCAGTCTGGCAGCTCGTCGGGCTCATAACCCGAAGGTCGCAGGTTCAAATCCTGCCCCCGCTACCAATTCACTGGCTGATATTCAGGGCTGCGGCGGCACGCGTTGCGCGGCTACAGTGAAATCCCGCGCCGTCGTCAAGAGCACCAGCGCAACGAGAAATGACTCGTGGGCTCGGCCCCGCATAGCGCCGTCGCATCCCTGCGCACCCTGTTCACTGGACAGGCGGGGCGGCGGGCCGTGCAGGCGCAGCTCCGGCCCTCGCGGGGTCGCAACGTTGCTAAGATCGACTCAAACGAAACGGCAGGGGGCTGACCGATGTCATTCTGGAACCGGCGCACGTCGATCGATGCGCTCAACAATATCGATGAGCGGCATCGGCTGAAGCGCACGCTGCGCTGGCCGCATCTCGTCGCCCTCGGCGTCGGCGCCATCGTCGGCACCGGCATCTACACCCTGATCGGCGTGGGCGCGGGCCGCGCAGGTCCCGCGGTGATCCTCGCCTTCCTGGTCGCGGGCGTTGTCTGTGCCTGCGCGGCGCTATGCTACGCGGAACTCGCGACGATGATGCCCGCGGCGGGCAGCGCCTATACGTACACCTATGCCGTGGGAGGCGAACTCATCGCCTGGGTCGTCGGCTGGAGCCTGATCCTCGAGTATTCGGTGGTGTGCAGCGCTGTCGCGGTCGGCTGGTCCGGTTATGCGGTCGGCTTCCTCGAGACGATCGGCATCCACCTGCCGCACTGGCTGACCGCCGGGCCGCACGCCGGCGGGGTGGTCAACCTGCCGGCGGTGGTGATCCTGTTCGCGGTCGCCGGCATGTTGATGCTCGGCACGCGCGAGAGCGCCACGGTGAATGCCTTCCTCGTCGTCTTCAAGGTCGCGGCATTGCTGCTTTTCATCCTGATCGCGGCGAAGGCCTTCAACGGCGCGAATTTCACGCCCTTCATGCCGCACGGTTTCGCCGCGCATGCGGAAGGCACGGAAGTGCGGGGCGTCATGGCGGCGGCGGCCATCATCTTCTTCGCTTTCTACGGCTTTGACGCCGTGTCGACCGCCGCCGAGGAAACGGTCGACCCGAAGCGCGACCTCGCGCGTGGCATCATCGGCTCGATGATCGTCTGCACGCTGCTCTACATGCTGGTGGCCGCGGCGGCCCTGGGTGCGATGAACTACGAGCAGTTCTCGGCGAGCCCCGAGCCGCTCGCCTACATCCTGCGCACGCTCGGCAGCCCGCTCGCGGCGACCCTCATCGCGGCTGCGGCGGTCATCGCGCTGCCGACCGTGATCCTCGCCTTCATGTATGGGCAGAGTCGCATCTTCTTCGTGATGGCGCGCGACGGCCTGCTGCCCGAGCGCCTCGGCAGCATCAACGCGCGGCGGGGCACGCCGGTCGCCATGATCCTGGTCACCGCCATCGTCACGTCGCTGATCGCCGGCATCTTCCCGCTGGCCGAGATCGCCGAACTCGCCAACGCAGGCACGCTTTGCGCCTTCATCGCGGTCGCCGCTTGTGTGCTCACGCTGCGGGTGCGGGAGCCGGGGCGGCCGCGCGTGTTCACGACGCCGTGGCCCTGGCTCGTGGGTCCGCTCGCGATCCTCGGCTGCATCTATCTTTTCGCGAGCCTGCCGCCGGCGACCCGCGACCGCTTCTTCATCTGGAATGGGATCGGTCTCGTGGTTTACCTGCTCTATGGCCGGGTCGCGAGCCGCCTCGCGAAGCGGGTTTACCAAGCCGGCTGACAGGGCTACAATTCGCGCCCTCGGCGGGGCCGGTCCGTGCCAGCACGGGCTGGCCCCTCGAAAGCTCCGCTGGAGCTTTGGGTGCCAAGTGATTGATTTGGAAAGCCCCCCGAGGGGCTTTTCTTTTTTAAGGACTCCTGGCCGGGGTCCCGGTGTCGGCTTGGGGCCGGCACTCGTATGGAAGCAGGGTGGGCCTTCGGGCCCTTTTTTTTTCTGGAGGTTCGGGTGACGTCGACGGTGCTGCGCGATCGGCTCATCGCGTTGCTCGAGCCGCTGGTCGAGCAACTCGGTTTCGAGCTGGTCGATGTCGAAGCCAATCCGGGCCGCGGTTCGGGGATGCTGCGCATCTACCTCGACAGCGCGGCGGGTATCGGCGTCGACGATTGCGAGCGGGTGAGCCGCGAAGTGTCGGCGCTGCTCGACGTGGAGGACCCGATGCCGGGCGCCTTCACGCTCGAGGTGTCTTCGCCCGGCCACGATCGCGTGTTGCGCAAGCCCGCGCACTACGAGCGCTTTCGCGGCGAGCGGGTGAAGGTGGAACTCGGCGCGCCGCGCGACGGCCGGCGCCGCTACACGGGTACGCTCGTGGCGGTGTCGGCGAACGGCATCGAGCTCGAGGTCGATGGCGAACCGGTGGCAATGGATTTCGCGGCAATAGACCGCACGCGTCTCGCGCCGCCCTGAGCGGCGCGACGTGTTGGAGGAGTCGGGATGAACAAGGAAATTCTGATGGTGGTCGATGCCGTCTCGAACGAGAAGGGCGTCGACAAGGAAGTGATCTTCGAGGCGCTCGAGGCGGCACTCGCCGCGGCGACGCGCAAGAAGCACGGCGAGGAGTGGGACGCGCGCGTCGCCATCGACCGCAAGACGGGCGACTACGACACGTTCCGCCGCTGGAAGGTGTTTGCCGACGACTCCACCGAACTCGAGGTGCCCGATCGCGAGTTGCGACTCGAGGATGCGCTCGACATCGACCCGAAGGCCGAGGCCGGCGGCTTCGTCGAGCAGCCGATGGAGTCGGTGGCGTTCGGGCGTATCGCGGCCCAGCAGGCGAAGCAGGTGATCGTGCAGAAGGTGCGCGAGGCCGAGCGTTCGCAGGTCATCGACCAGTACAAGGACCGCGTCAATTCGCTGCTCTCGGGCGTGGTCAAGCGCGTCGACAGGAACGGCATCTACATCGACCTCGGCGGCAACGCAGAGGGCTTCGTGCCGCGCACCGACATGATCCCGCGCGAGCAGGTCAAGCAGCAGGACCGCGTCAAGGCCTGGCTGAAGGAAGTGCGCCCCGAGCCGCGCGGGCCGCAGCTGTTCATGTCGCGCACCGCGCCGGAATTCCTGATCGAGCTGTTCAAGCTCGAGGTGCCGGAGGTCGGCCAGGGCCTGATCCAGATCCTCGGCGCGGCCCGCGACCCGGGCATGCGCGCCAAGATCGCGGTGCGCAGCAACGATCCGCGCATCGATCCCGTCGGCGCCTGCGTCGGCATGCGCGGCTCGCGCGTGCAGGCCGTCTCGAACGAGATCGCCGGCGAGCGCGTCGACATCATCCCGCACAACGACAACCCGGCGCAGTTCGTCATCAACGCGATGTCGCCCGCTGAAGTGCTGTCGATCGTGATGGACGAGGACGCGCACAGCATGGATATCGCGGTCGCGGAGGACAAGCTGTCGCAGGCGATCGGCCGTGGCGGGCAGAACATCCGCCTCGCGAGCCAGCTCACCGGCTGGGACCTCAACGTGATGACGCAATCCGACGCCGAGGCGAAGAGCGAGTCGGAGTCGCGCGTGCTGGTCGAGAATTTCATGAAGCAGCTCGACGTCGACGAGGACGTGGCGACGATCCTGGTGCAGGAAGGCTTCTCCTCGGTCGAGGAAATCGCCTACGTGCCGCAGGCGGAGATCGCCTCGATCGAGGAGTTCGACGAGGACATGATCCGCGAGCTCCGCAATCGCGCGCGCGACGTGCTGCTGACCCAGGCGATCGCCTCCGAGGAGTCGCTCGACTCGCAGATGCCGGCCGAGGACCTGCTGCTGCTCGAGGGCATGCAGCCCGACCTCGCGCTGGCGCTCGCGCGGCGCGGCGTGCGTACCCGCGAGGACCTGGCCGACCAGGCGGTCGATGACATCCTCGACATCGAGGGGCTGTCGCCCGAGGAAGCCGGCAAGCTGATCATGAAGGCGCGCGAACACTGGTTCGAGGCGAGTCGCTGAAGGACGAAGGGAACAACCCATGGCTGAAGTGACCGTCACCCAGTTCGCGGAAGTGTTGAAGGTGCCCGTGGACCGGCTGCTCGTGCAGCTCGACCAGGCCGGCATCCGCGTGTCCGGCCCCGAGGACCGCATCAGCGACGAGGCCAAGCTCGAGCTGCTGACGCACCTGCGCAAGAGCCACGGGCAGGAAGGCGAGGGCGCCGGTGCGCCGCGCAAGATCACCCTGAAGCGCAAGTCGCAGAGCGAGCTGAAGCTCGCGAGCGTGCAGGGCCGCGCGCGCACGGTGAACGTGGAAGTGCGCCGCAAGGCGACCTACATCAAGCGCGACGTGCTGCAGGAGCAGGCGCGCCAGCAACAGGAAGAGATCGACAGCAAGAAGCGCGAGGCCGACGAGTCCGCGCGCCTCGAGCAGGAGCGCGCCGATGCCGCGCGCGCCGAGAACGAGCGCATCGAGGCGGAGAACCGCCGCCGCATCGAGGACGAGCAGAACCGGAAGCGCGCCCAGGAAGAGGCGCGTCGCCTGGCCGAGGAGCAGGCGCGCGCCGAGGCCGAGCGGGAGCGCCAGCGCAAGCTGCAGCCCGAGCCGCCCCCGCTCCCGCCGTCGCCAGCGTCACCGCCCGCGGCCCATTCGAGGCCGGAGCGCGGCTCGCGCGCGGCGCCGCCCGCGGCTGCGGGCCAGCCGACGCGCTATGGGCGCGACCAGTTGCATGTCACCGGCGACGCCACCTCGCGCCTCAAGCGCCGCAAGCGCCTGGCACCGGCCCGCTCGCGCCAGTCGGTGACGTCGGGCGACGCCGGGCGCCACGGCTTCGAGATGCCGACGGCGCCGGTCAAGCGTGAAGTGGCGATCGGTGAAACGATCACCGTCGCCGAGCTCGCGCAGAAGATGGCGGTCAAGGCGACCGAAGTCATCAAGGTCATGATGAACATGGGCGTGATGGCGACGATCAACCAGCCGATCGACCAGGACACCGCCATCCTCGTGGTCGAGGAGATGGGTCACACCGCGCGCGCGCAGAAGGACGACCAGGTCGATGCGGACCTGCAGGGCGTCGCGGCGAGTCCCGACGACTGGCAGCCGCGTCCGCCGGTGGTCACCGTCATGGGCCACGTCGACCACGGCAAGACCTCGCTGCTCGACTACATCCGCCGCACCAAGGTGGCGGTGGGCGAGGCGGGCGGCATCACGCAGCACATCGGCGCGTACCACGTCGAGACCGACAAGGGCGTCATCACCTTCCTCGATACGCCGGGCCACGCGGCCTTCACGGCCATGCGCGCGCGCGGCGCGAAGGCGACCGACGTCGTGGTGCTCGTCGTCGCGGCGGATGACGGCGTGATGCCGCAGACGATCGAGGCGATCCAGCACGCGCGGGCGGCCGGCGTGCCGATCGTGGTGGCGGTCAACAAGATCGACAAGAGCGATGCCGATCCCGACCGCGTGCGCACCGAGCTGTCGAAGCACGACGTCATCCCGGAGGACTGGGGCGGCCAGAACATTTTCGTGCATGTCTCGGCGCGCGCCGGCACCGGCATCGACCAGCTGCTCGATGCGATCCTGCTGCAGGCCGAAGTGCTCGAGCTGAAGGCGCCGCACACGGGCCTCGCCTCGGGCGTCGTGATCGAGTCCGCGATCGAGAAGGGCCGCGGAGCCGTGGCGACCGTGCTCGTCAAGAAGGGCAAGCTCAAGACGGGCGACCCGATCATCGCGGGCCAGGAGTTCGGCCGCGTGCGCGCGATGCTCGACGAGAACGGCAAGCCGGTCGGCGAGGCGGGTCCCTCGATGCCGGTCGTGGTGCTCGGCCTTTCGGGCGCGCCGAACGCGGGCGACGAGGTGCTCGCGGTCGAGAGCGAGCGCAAGGCGCGCGAGGTCGCGCTCTATCGCCAGGGCAAGTATCGCGACGTCAAGCTCGCGCGCCAGGCGACGCGTGCCGAGGACGTCTTCTCGCAGATGGGCGAGGACAAGGCGGGCACGATCGCGATCGTGCTCAAGACCGACGTGCAGGGCAGCGCCGAGGCGTTGCGCGACGCGCTGACCAAGCTCTCGACCGACGAGGTCAAGGTCAATGTCGTGGCGAGCGGCGTCGGCGGCATCACGGCCTCCGACGTGCAGCTGGCGGCGGCTTCGCGCGCGCAGATCATCGGCTTCAACGTGCGCGCGGACGCCGCGGCGCGCGATGCGCTCAAGGATGCGGGCCTCGAGGTGCGCTACTACAGCATCATCTACGAGGCCATCGACGACGTGAAGCAGATGATGTCGGGGCTGCTCGCGCCCGAGATCAAGGAGCAGATCGTCGGCGTCGCGCAGGTGCGCGAGGTATTCCGTTCGAGCAAGTTCGGCGTGGTCGCGGGCTGCCTCGTGACCGAGGGCTTCGTCAAGCGCAACAACCCGATCCGCGTGCTGCGCGACAACGTGGTCATATTCGAGGGCGCCCTCGAGTCGCTGAAGCGCTTCAAGGACGACGCGGGCGAGGTGCGCGCCGGCACCGAGTGCGGGATCGGCGTGAAGAACTACCAGGACGTGCGCGTCGGCGACCAGATCGAGTGCTTCTCCCGTGTCGAGGTGGCGCGCTCCATCGAGTGATGGGCGCGTGAGCCATGGCCGGTAACGCACGCCGTGAGCGCATCGAGGGCGAGGTGCAGCGCGTGCTGTCGGCGCTGGTCGCGCGCGAGGTCAAGGACCCGCGCGTCGGCAGCGTCACGATCACGGCGGTGCAGCTCGCGCCCGACCTGTCGGTGGCGCGCGTCTTCTTCCTGCCCTTCGGCGGCCGCCATCCCGCGGATGAAGTGCGCGAGGGCCTCGCGAGCGCGGCGGGATTCCTGCGCGGCGAGGTGGGCCGGCGCCTGTCGCTGCGCCATGCGCCGCGCCTCGAGTTCGTGATCGACCGGCACCTCGAGGAGGCTTCGCAGCTCAGTTCGCTGATCGATCGGGCGGTGCGCGAGGATCGCTCGCGCGCGGGCGAGGACGAGCCGGCCGGAGAGGCCGGGCCGTCCGATCCGAAGCCGACTTGACGCATCCACCGTGCCCTCCGGCATCCTGCTCCTCGACAAGCCGCGGGGCCTGTCCTCGAACGCCGCGCTGCAACGCGTGAAGCGCGCCTACGGCGCCGCGAAGGCCGGCCACGTGGGCAGCCTCGACCCGCTCGCGACGGGCATGCTGCCGATCTGCCTCGACGAGGCGACCAAGGTCGCGGGCGAGGTCCTCGCGGGGCGCAAGCGCTACGAATTCACGGTCGCGCTCGGCGCGCGCACCTCCACGGGCGACACCGAGGGCGAAGTGGTCGAGCGCGCGGCGGTTCCGGCGCTCGGGGCTGCGGCGGTGGCGGCTGCCCTGGCGGGGTTCCTGGGCCCGCAGACGCAGGTGCCGCCGATGTACTCGGCATTGAAGCGCGATGGCCGGCCGCTGTACGAGCTCGCCCGTGCCGGCGTCGAGGTCGAGCGCGCCGCCCGCGATATCACCATCCATGCACTGACGCTGGAACGCCTCGAGGCCACGGCCCTTGGCCTGGCCGTCGAATGCTCCAAGGGAACCTATGTGCGCACGCTGGCGGAAGACCTCGCCCGCGTGCTCGGTACGGTCGGGCACGTGACGCGGCTGCATCGCGCCTGGGTCGAACCTTTCGTGCGTGAACCGATGCTTCCGCTCGACCAGGTCACCGAGGCGGCCCGGGCCGGGGCACCGCCGCCACTCCTGCCTCTCGAACGGGGCATTCCCGGCTGGCCCGTGGTGCGCCTGTCGCCCGCCTGCGTGCGGCGGGTGCGGCAGGGGCAGGCGATCGGCAGGGCGGACTTGCCGGCGGGGACGGGCGTGGAAGGGGTGCCCATGGGCCCGGGCGCCAGCGTGCGGCTGGCCGACGAAGCCGGTGAGTCGGTTGGGCTCGGAGAGATGGACGGCTTCGGGGGCATCCGGCCCCGCCGGATCTTCAACTTGTGAGTGGACAGGCGTACGAGTAGAATGCCGCGCCTCCAAAACGGTACAAAGCCAAGATTTTCAAGGATTTCCCTGTAATGTCGCTAACCACGGAAAAAAAGAGCGGAGTTCTCGCGCAATTCCGCCGCGATCCGAAAGATACCGGGTCGCCAGAAGTCCAGGTCGCGCTGCTCTCCGAGCGGATCAATGGTCTCGGTGAGCACTTCAGTGCGCACAAGGGTGACCACTCCTCGCGTCGCGGGCTCGTCAAGCTCGTGAACCAGCGCCGCAAGCTCCTCGACTATCTCAAGGCGACGAAGCCCGAGAAGTACCAGGAGCTCGTCGAGCGCCTGGGGCTCCGCCGCTAAGGACCCCGCCGAAAGGCCGCGCCAATCGAAAGCGCGGCCTTTTGCTATCGCAACCCCTTTTTTCGTGAGGACTGAAGCGTGAGCGCTTTCAAGAAATCTTTTGCATTCGGCGCACATACCGTGACGCTCGAGACGGGCGAGCTGGCCCGCCAGGCCAACGGCGCCGTCATCGCCTCGATGGGCGACACCCGGGTACTCGTCACCGCCGTCGCGGCGAAGGAAGCGGCCAAGGGCCGCGACTTCTTCCCGCTGACCGTCAACTACATCGAGAAGACCTACGCCGCGGGCCGCATCCCCGGCGGCTTCTTCAAGCGCGAAGGGCGTCCCTCCGAGAAGGAAACGCTGACCTCGCGCCTGATCGACCGGCCGATCCGCCCGCTGTTCCCGGACGGCTTCTACAACGATGTGCAGGTCGTCGCGACCGTGCTGTCGCTCGATCCCGAAATCGACGCCGACATCCCCTCGCTGCTCGGTGCTTCGGCGGCCCTCTCGATCGCGGGCGTGCCGTTCAAGGGCCCGATCGGCGCGGCGCGCGTCGGCTACAAGGACGGCAGGTACCTGCTGAACCCGACCGCAAAGGAACTCGCGGGCTCGCAGCTGCACCTCGTCGTCGCCGGCACTCAGCAGGCGGTGCTGATGGTCGAGTCGCAGGCCGCGGGCCTGTCCGAGGAAGTGATGCTCGGCGCCGTGGTCTTCGGCCACACCGAGATGCAGGTCGCGATCAAGGCGATCAACGAACTCGTCAAGGAAGCCGGCAAGCCGCGCTGGGACTGGAAGCCGGCGGAAGGCAGCGCCGAGCTCGCCGCGCTCGTCAAGGGTGCCGCCGAGGCGAAGCTGCGCGAGGCCTACACGATCACCGAGAAGCAGGCGCGCTACGGCCGCATCAAGGAGATCAAGGCGGAAGTGACTGCGGCGCTGACGGCCGGCGACACCCCGAAGTGGACCGCCGACCCGGTCGACGACCAGCTCTTCAAGCTCGAGAGCGATATTGTGCGCCAGCGCATCATCGCGGGCGAGCCGCGCATCGACGGCCGCGACGCCGTCACGGTGCGCCCGATCAACGTGAAGGTCGGCGTGCTGCCGCGCACCCACGGTTCGGGCTTGTTCACGCGCGGCGAGACGCAGGCGCTCGTCGTCACGACGCTCGGCACGACGCGCGATGCGCAGATCATCGACGCGCTCGAGGGCGAACGCCGCGAGCCGTTCATGTTCCACTACAACTTCCCGCCGTTCTCGGTCGGCGAGACCGGCATGATGGGCTCGCCGAAGCGCCGCGAAATCGGCCACGGCAACCTCGCGCGCCGCGGCATCGCCGCCGTGATGCCCGACATGACGACCTTCCCGTACACGATCCGCGTGGTGTCGGAGATCCTCGAGTCGAACGGCTCCTCGTCGATGGCGAGCGTCTGCGGCGCGAGCCTCTCGCTGATGGACGCGGGCGTGCCGATCAAGGCGCCGGTGGCCGGCGTCGCGATGGGACTCGTGCTGGAGGGCAGCCGCTACAAGGTCATCACCGACATCCTCGGCGACGAGGACCACCTCGGCGACATGGACTTCAAGGTGGCCGGCACGAAGGACGGCGTCACGGCGCTGCAGATGGACATCAAGGTCGAGGGCGTGACGCCCGAGATCATGAAGATCGCACTGGCGCAGGCCCTGCAGGGCCGCCTGCACATCCTCGGCGAGATGGCGAAGGTAATCTCCGCTTCGCGCGACAAGATGTCGGAGTTCGCTCCCTCGATCATCACGATCAAGATCGACCCCGAGAAGATCCGCGACGTGATCGGCAAGGGCGGCGCGGTGATCCGCCAGATCACCGAAGAAACCGGCACGACGATCGACATCGAGAACGACGGTTCGGTCAAGATCGCCTCGGTCAACGGCGAGGCGGGCCGCGAGGCCCAGCGCCGCATCGAGCTGATCACGGCTGACGTCGAAGTCGGCCGCGTCTACGAAGGCAAGGTGGCGCGCCTGATGGACTTCGGTGCCTTCGTCACGATCCTGCCGGGCCGTGACGGCCTCGTGCACATATCGCAGATTTCCGAGGAGCGCGTCGAGCGCGTCTCGGACAAGCTGAAGGAAGGCGACAACGTGCGCGTCAAGGTGCTCGAAGTGGACCGCCAGGGCCGCGTGCGCCTGTCGATGCGCAACGTCGACGGCTGACCGGAGCGGCGCCGGGTTTTCGCCAAGACCGAAAACCCGGCACCCCCTTTTCTAACTGTGGGGCGGGGCCGCGGTGTCCCGCGGTGGCTTGTCGTCCTCTTCCCGTTCGCGCGTACGGCCACCGGAGCCGAGCAGGGTGCGGAAGATATCGTCCTGCACGGCGCGCCAGCGCTGGTAATTCTTCTGCGCCACCTGCGAGGCGGCCTCGAGCGGATCGACGCCGACGACATTGCGCACGCGGTCCCGCATCTCGCGCTGCTGCGCATTGAACAGCTTGAGGCTCTGCTCGAGATAGCTGCCGACAACCCCCTGCAACTGCCCGCCGTAAGTGCGGATCACCTGCGAGAGGAAGTCGCGGCTCATCACGGGCTCGCCGGCGTGCTCCTGCTCCGCGATCACCTGCAACAGGATCGAGCGCGTGATGTCGGCCTGGCTCTTCTTGTCGATCACCACGAAATCGATGTGTTCGACGACGAGGCGCCGGATGTCCGCGAGGGTGATATAGCGGCTCTCGACGGTGTCGTAGAGACGCCGGTTGGGATATTTCTTGACGACCCTGGGTTCGCTCATGGCAGTTCCTCGCCTCGCCGGCCCCAGCCGCTGCCCCCTACCATAGTACAACCGGGCAACGGACCCCAAGCTATTCCGGGACCGGCAGCGAGCCGCGTCCGCGCAGGCGCTCGGGCGACCACCGCGGGACCGCCCAGGCGAGCAACTCCCGCGGTGGGGCGCCGGCGAGGGGAGGCGGCGGTGGCAGGCCGAGGAGCCCCAGCACGGTCTCGAGCGCCCGGCCGGCTCGTTCCGGGTCCACCGGAACGGCGCGCCGGGATTTCGCGAGCTTGCGTCCGTCCGGTTCCACGAGCACCGGAAGGTGCGCGTGGCGCGGGGGCGCCGCGCCGAGGGTGCGAGCCAAGGCGATCTGCCAGGGCGTGGAATCGAGCAGGTCTGCGCCGCGGACGACATCGGTGACGCCCTGCCACGCATCGTCGACCACCACGGCAAGCTGGTAGGCGATCACGTCGTCCCGGCGGCGCACGACCACGTCGCCGCGCGCCTGCCAGGTCCCTTGCACCACGCCCTGGAGCCGATCGGTGAACGCATACTCGCCGGCATCGACGCGAAAGCGCGTTGCCGTCGGTCCGGGCCGTGCCGGGCCGGAGCGACAGGTTCCTGGATAGGCCGCGATGCGCTCGCCGTCGGCGCCGTCCTCCAGCGCCTTGCGCGTGCAGCTGCATTCGAACAGCCGTCCCGCGTGCGACAGGGTGGCGAGCGCCGCGCGATACGCATCGATGCGGGCGCTCTGGCGCAGGGGAGGGGCATCCCACTCGAAGCCGCAGGCCTCGAGCGTCGCGAGGATGCGGGATTCCGAGCCCGCAACGACGCGCGGGGTGTCGAGGTCCTCGATGCGCACGAGCCAGCGCTGGCCGCCGTGTCGTGCGTCGAGGTAGCTGCCGGCCGCAGCGAGCAGCGAGCCGAGATGCAGGTCGCCGGTGGGCGAGGGCGCGAAGCGCCCGCAGCCCGGCGGGCCGTCAGCGATAGCGGTCGTCGCGGTCGCCGTACTGCCGTTCGCGGCGCTCGCGGCGCTCCTGGGCTTCGAGCGAAAGCGTGGCCACGGGGCGCGCCTCGAGCCGCTTGATGCCGATTTCCTCGCCCGTCTCGAGGCAGTAGCCGTAGGAGCCGTCCTCGATGCGCTTCAGCGCATCGTCGATCTTGCGGATCAGCTTGCGCTCGCGATCACGCGTGCGCAGTTCGAGGCTGAATTCCTCTTCCTGCGTGGCTCGGTCGTTCGGGTCGGGGAAGTTCGCGGCCTCGTCCTTCATGTGCGAGACGGTGCGGTCGACTTCCAGCATCAGGTCCTGCTTCCAGCTCAGCAGGATGTCGCGGAAGTGATCGAGCTGGGCCTTGCCCATGTACTGCTCGCCGCGGCGCGGAATGTAGGGCTGCACATTGCGCGGGCCGGCGAGCAGGTTCGCCATGCCCTCGGCACTCTCGACCTCCTCGGCTTCCGGTGCCCGCGGCGCGGGCTCGGGGGCGCGGCGCACAAAGCTTGTCTCGACGGGCGCAGTCGTCTTCGTCACGGGTTTCGGCACAGGGGCGGATGCTCTCTTTGCAGGCTTCTGCGCGGCGGCCTTCGCTCGCGCGGGCGCCTTGCGGGCAGCGGCTTTCGCTGCGGGACGGGGGGCGGACTTCACGGAAGTCTTCTTCGGCTTGCTGCTCTTCGCAGGCGCCTTCTTCGCAGGCATCCTGGGCTCCTTACAGGCTTCGGACCCGAAAACGGACGCGGGATTATACTGGCGTACGGCCTGCTGTACAGGCCTGCGTAAGCGCCGGATTTCAGGGCAATGCGACGGGCTGCGGCGGCTGCCATCCCGGCTGTCGGCGCTCGGCGACGACCGTGGTGCAGATGCCACCGCGGACGTTGAATCTGGCGCTGAGGCGCATGAATCGCGGCTCGACCGCCGCCGCGAGCGCCGCGACGATTTCGTTAGTCACGGCTTCATGGAACGCGCCGCGATCGCGGAACGACCAGACGTAAAGTTTCAGCGATTTCAATTCGACGCAGCGCTTGTCGGGGACGTATTCGAGCTCGAGCGTGGCGAAGTCCGGCTGGCCCGTCTTCGGGCACAGGCAGGTGAATTCGGGAATCGACATGCGGATCGTGTAGTCGATATCCGCCTGCGGATTCGGGAAGGTTTCCAGGGTCGTCGAGGGCTGTGAAGGCATGCCGATTAATTTACACTAGCGCGCCTGATGCGACTCACCAAGATCAAGCTTGCGGGCTTCAAGTCCTTCGTCGATCCCACTGCGGTCAGATTCCCGAACAACCTGACGGGCGTCGTCGGCCCGAACGGCTGCGGCAAGTCGAACGTCATCGACGCCGTGCGCTGGGTAATGGGCGAGCTGTCGGCGCGCCACTTGCGCGGCGACTCCATGACCGATGTCATCTTCAACGGTTCGAGCGCCCGCAAGCCCGTCGGCACGGCGCACGTCGAACTGGTGTTCGACAATTCCGACGGCAAGATCTCCGGGCCGTACGCGAGCTATAACGAGGTCTCGCTCAAGCGCCAGGTGTCGCGCGACGGCAGTTCAAGCTACTTCATCAACGGCGCGCGTTGCCGCCGGCGCGACATCACCCAGCTGTTCCTCGGCACCGGCCTCGGCTCGCGCAGCTACGCGATCATCGAGCAGGGCATGATCTCGCGCGTCATCGAGTCGAAGGCCGACGACATGCGCGCCTTCGTCGAGGAGGCCGCCGGCATATCGCGCTACAAGGAGCGGCGGCGCGAGACGGAAAGCCGCATCGCCGATACGCGCGAGAATCTCGAGCGGCTGCAGGACCTGCGCGACGAGGTCGACAAGCAGATCCGGCACCTGCAGCGCCAGGCCGCCACCGCGCGCCGCTACCAGGCACTGAAGGAAGACGAGCGCAAGTTGACCGCCGAGGTGCTGGCGCTGCGCCTGCGCGAACTCGACAGCGGCGCAGGCGTGCACGATTCGGCGATGCGCGAATGCGACCTCGCGATGCAGGCCGCGCTCGCCGATCAGCGGGCGGCCGAGGCGGCTATCGATCGCCAGCGGGAATTCCACGAGGAGCAGACCGCGCTCGTTTCGGCGGTGCAGGGGCGCTACTACGAGGTCGGTGCGGATATTTCGCGCAGCGAGCAGGCCATCCAGCACGCACGCGAATTGCGCGAGCGCCGCACGACGGACCTGGCGGGTACGCGCAGTTCGCTCGCCGAGGTGGCCTTGCTCATCGAGCGCGACGCCGCGGAGCTCGCCGCGCTGCGCGAGGAGATCGCCGCGCTCGCGCCGCAGCTCGAGCAGGCGCATCGCGCCGAGGGCGTGGCTGCGGGCTCGCTGGCCGAGGTGGAAGGCGCACTCACCCAGTGGCAGCAGGGCTGGGAGGGTTTCAACCGCGAATTCGGCGCGGCCAGCCAGGCGACCCAGGTCGAGCGCGCGCGCATCGAGCAGCTCGAGAACCAGTTCCGCCGCCTGACGGGCCAGGCCGACCGGCTGGCCGTCGAGCGCGATGCGCTGATCGCGCAGGAATCGAACGCGCAGCTCGCGGAACTCGCGGGGCGCGAGTCGACGGCGCGGGCCACGGCCGACGGTCTCGCCGCGTCGCTCACGGCTGCGCTGGCGGACGTGCAGGCAGCGCGAGGCCGGCAACTGCAGAGCGAGTTGGGGCTCGAGGGCCTGCGGGCCGATCGCGAGCGCGCACGCGGCGAGGTCCTGTCGCTCGAAGCGCTGCAGAAGGCGGCGCTCGGGCGCGGCGGCGGCCGCGCGGGCGAGTGGCTCGCAAGCGCGGGGCTCGCCGGGCGCGGCCGGCTGGCGGAAATGCTCACGGTGGAAGGCGGCTGGGATCGAGCGGTCGAGACGGCGCTCGGCGATTACCTCGAGGCGGTCTGCGTCGAGGACCTCGATGGCGCGGCCGGCGCCATCGACACCCTGAGCGGCGCCAGCCTGACCTTGCTCGAACCCGACGGGGCGGCGGGTGGCGGCGTCGACGGTCCCTCGCTGGCCGGCTTCGTGCGCGGGCCGCGGGCACTCATCGATCTCCTCGGGCGGGTATTGACCGCCGAGTCGCTTGGCGCCGCGCTGCAGATGCGCACTGGCCTCGCGGCCGACCAGTCCGTGATCACGCGCCAGGGCGAGTGGGTCGGGCGCAGCTGGCTGCGCGTCAGCCGGGGTGTCGATCATCACGCGGGCGTCATCGAGCGCGAGCAGCGGTTGAAGGACGTGCGTGCCGAGTTCGATGCGGCCGACGGGCGCGTGCGTGAAGGCGAGGAGCAGATTGCCAACCTGCGCGCGGTGCTCGCCGCCGCCGAGCAGGCGCGCGATGCGGCGCAGGCGCGCATACAGAGTGCGCACCGGGAACATGCGGATGTGCTCGGCCAGCTCGAGGCAGGCCGCGCGCGGGCCCAGCAAACCGCCCTGCGCCGCGAGCGGCTCGAGCTGGAAGCTGCCGATGTCGCGCGCGAGATCGGCGTTTCCCAGGATGCGCTCGCCAAGGCGCGCACGGCGCTCGACCGCGGCCTCGATGCGCTGTCCGCGCTCGATGCACGCCGGCCGCAGCTCGAGGCGGAGCGCGAAGAGCGCCGCGAGCAGGTGGTCATCGCGCGCCAGCGCGCCCAGGCGGCGCAACTCGCCGCGCGCGACCTGTTGATCCGCAGCGAATCGCGCCGCTCGAGCGAGTCCGGCAAGGGCGTGAACCTGACGCGCCTGCACGAGCAGCGCGCGCAACTCGAGGCGCGAGCCTCGGAACTCGATGCCGAGCTCGCGGGCGGCGGCGAGCCGATCCGCGAGCTGCAGCAGCGGCTCGACGCGGCACTCAGCCGGCGCGTGACCATAGAAGGCGAGCTCGCCGCGGCCCGTCGCGGCCTCGAGGAAGCCGACGCGACCTTGCGCGAACTCGATGAACGGCGCGCGAGCGCCGAGCAGCGCGTCGCGACGGCGCGCGAGGCGATGGAGGCGGCGCGCCTCGCGGCGCAGGAGACCCGCGTGCGGCGCGAGAGCATCGCCGAGCAGTTTGCGGCGACACGCTTCGAGCTTCCCGCGGTGCTCGAAGGGCTCGCGGAGGACGCCGCCGTCCCGCTGTGGGAGGAGCGGCTCGCCGCCGTGCGCGCCGACATCGAGAAGCTCGGCCAGGTGAACCTCGCGGCGATCGACGAGTTGAAGGAGAACGCCGAGCGCAAGGAGTACCTCGACCGGCAGTTTGCCGATCTCACCTCGGCGCTCGACACCCTCGAGCAGGCGATGCGCAAGATCGACAAGGAAACGCGCACGCGCTTCGAGGACACCTTCAACCGCATCAATGCCGGGCTGCAGGAAAAGTTCCCGCGCCTGTTCGGCGGCGGCCACGCCTACCTTGAGCTGGTTGGCGAGGACCCGCTGTCCGCGGGTGTCGCGATCATGGCCCGCCCCCCGGGCAAGCGGAACAGCACGATCTCGCAGCTCTCGGGCGGCGAGAAGGCGCTGACGGCGGTCGCGCTCGTGTTCTCGATCTTCGACCTGAACCCGGCGCCGTTCTGCCTGCTCGACGAGGTCGACGCACCGCTCGATGAACACAACGTCGGGCGCTTCTGCGAGATCGTGCGGGACATGTCGCAGCGCGTGCAGTTCATCTTCATCACGCACAACAAGGTGACGATGGAACTTGCCGCGAGCCTGCTCGGGGTCACGATGACCGAGCCCGGCGTGTCGCGCCTCGTGGCGGTCGACGTCGACGAAGCCGTCCGCCTCGCCAGCGCGTAGGGAAGACCGCCATGCCCGAGCTGCGCATCATTCTACTCGCCGCCGGCGCGGTCCTGATCGTCGGGCTGCTCGCGTGGGAGCGCCGCAAGGCGCGGGCCGCTGCTCGAGCGGTCGCGGCGGAGGCGATGCCTGAGACCGAGGCGCCACCCCGGGTGCCCGCCGAGTCTCCCGCGCCGCCCCAGGTCGGGTCGCATTCGCCGGTGCGTGCCTCGCGCGAGCCGCCGCAGGACTTGCCGGTGATCAAGGTGAGCGATGCCGCCGAGATCGACCTGTCATTCGCGACAAGGCCGGTGGAGCCGGCCGTGCCCGTGCACATCGAGGATGACGTTGGGCCGGTGATCGAGCGCGATGCCGATGACGCGCAGTGGCAGGCGCCCGCCATCCAGCAGCATTCCGGTGCCAGCCTCGTGCTCGACTGGCCGGCCGAGTCCGAGCGCCAGGTGGTCGCACTGCGCGTGATGCCGCGGGGTGCCGACAGGTTCGCGGGGCGCTCGGTGCGCCAGGCGCTCGTCGGTGAGGGCTTTCTGCACGGGCCGATGGAGATCTTCCACCTGCCGCGCGACGATGGCCGCGTGCTGCTGAGCGCGGCGGGACTCATGCGTCCCGGCGTCTTCCGCCTCGACTCGATGGACACCGAGCGCTTCGCGGGCATCAATGTGTTCGCGGTCCTGCCGGGCGCGCTGCCGGCTGACGAGACCTTCGATCGCCTGGTCGAAGTGGGGCGGCTCTTGTCCGCGCGCCTGAATGCCGAGCTGCGCGACCAGCGGGGCGAGCCGCTCACGGCGGCGCGGGTGGTCGCGCTGCGGGCGCAGTACGCGGGAGCCGGCCCGTGAACGAAACGGCGCGGCAGCGGATGGCCGCCCTGCGCGCCGAGATCGAGCATCACGACTACCGCTATCACGTCCTCGACGACCCGGAAATCCCCGACGCCGCGTACGACCGGCTGATGCTCGAGCTGCGCACCCTCGAAGCGCAGCACCCTGAACTCGTCACCGCCGACTCGCCGACCCAGCGCGTGGGCGCGGCGCCGCTCGCCGCCTTCGGCGAGGTGGTGCATCGCGTGCCGATGCTGTCGCTCGACAACGGGTTTTCGGAGGACGACGCCCGCGCGTTCGACCGGCGGGTCCGCGAGCGGCTCGGTGACGCCGCGAATTGCCTCGAATACTCCGCCGAACCGAAGCTCGACGGGCTTGCGATCTCGATCACCTATCGCGACGGCAGGCTGGAGCAGGCGGCGACACGCGGCGACGGCACGCGCGGCGAGGACGTGACCGCGAACGTGCGCGCGATCCGGGGCGTGCCCTTGCGCCTGCGCGGTGCGCCGCCGCCGCTGCTCGAAGTGCGTGGCGAAGTGTTCATGCCGCTCGCGGGCTTTGCGCGCATGAATGAAGCAGCGGCCGCGCGCGGTGACAAGACCTTCGTCAATCCGCGCAACGCGGCGGCCGGCGCGGTGCGCCAGCTCGATCCGCGCGTGAGTGCCTCGCGGCCGCTGGAACTGTTCATCTACGGCGTCGGCGCCGTCGAGGGCGCGGCGGGCTGGGAGCGTCACAGTGAGCTGCTGGCGCAGTTGCGCGATTTCGGCCTGCGCACCTGCCCGGAGTCGGCCGTGGTGCAGGGCATCGAGGGCTGCCTCGCATATTTCGCGCGCATCGGCGCGGCCCGCGCCCGGCTGCCGTACCAGATCGACGGCGTCGTCTACAAGGTGGACCGCCGTGACTGGCAGGAGCGGCTCGGCTTCGTGTCGCGTGCGCCGCGCTGGGCGCTGGCGCACAAGTTCCCGGCGGACGAGGCTGAAACGGTGGTCAAGGCTGTCGAGTTCCAGGTGGGCCGCACCGGCGCCGTGACGCCGGTGGCGAGGCTCGAGCCGGTGTTCGTCGGCGGCGTGACCGTGAGCAATGCGACCCTGCACAACATGGATGAGGTGGTGCGCAAGGACGTGCGCGTGGGCGATACCGTGGTGATACGCCGCGCGGGGGACGTGATTCCGGAGATCGTGCGGACGCTGCCGGAGCGGCGTGGCGCGAATGCGTTGCCGGTGCAGCTGCCGACGGAGTGCCCGGTCTGCGGCTCTCCCGTCGTGCGCGAGGAGGGCGAGGCGGTTGCGCGCTGCACCGGCGGCTTTCGCTGCAGGGCGCAGGTGCGCGAGGCGCTCAAGCATTTCGCCGGCCGCCGCGCGCTCGACATCGACGGGCTCGGCGATCGCATCATCGACCAGCTGGTCGAGGCCGGGATGGTGGCCTCGCCCGCCGATTTCTACGCGCTCGAGGCCGCCGCGCTCGCGCCGCTCGATCGCATGGGCGAGAAGTCCGCGGGCAATCTCGTGGCGGCGATCGCCGCGAGCCGCGCGACCACGTTGCCGCGCCTGCTGCTGGGCCTCGGCATTCGCGACGTGGGTGAGTCCACGGCGCTGGCGCTGGCGCGCCATTTCGGTGACATCGACGCCCTGATGGCCGCGGATGAGGCGCAGTTGCGCGAGGTGCCCGACGTGGGCCCCGTGGTGGCGGCGCATGTCGCGCGATTCTTCGCGGACGCGGGCAACCGCGCACTGCTCGAGGCACTGCGCGCCCGGGGCGTGCACTGGCCGGCGGTGCCGGTCATGCGCGCGGAAGAGGCGCCCCTGGCCGGGCTCACATTCGTATTGACCGGGACCTTGTCGGCGTTGACCCGCGAAGCGGCATCCGCGGCGCTCTCCGCCCTCGGGGCGAAGGTCGCGGGATCGGTGTCGAAGAAGACGAGCTTCGTGGTGGCCGGGGAAGAGGCGGGCGGCAAGCTCGAGAAGGCGCGGGCGCTCGGCGTGCGGGTGCTCGATGAACCGGCACTGCTGGCCGTGATCAACGACAGGAAACCGCCTACGTGAGGAGGCGTGGCGCCGGGCTTTCGGTCATTCGGTTACACCGAAAACCCGGCACCATTCCCTCAAGGCGTCTTTTCGATCTTCGCGGTCTTCATCAGTTCGTCGGCGTACGCCGTGAACTTCTTCGCTTGCACGATCTGCACCAGGCGGTCCTTGACACTGTCGAACGGCGGTGGCTGCACGTCACGCGTGTCGTCGAGGCGGATAACGTGCCAGCCGTACTGCGTCTGCACGGGCGCCTTCGTGTACTCGCCCTTCTTCAGCGCAACGACCGCGGCCGCGAACGGCGGCACCATGCGATCGGGCGTGAACCAGCCCAGGTCGCCGCCATTGTCCTTCGACGAATCGATCGACTCGCGGCGCGCGAGCGCCTCGAACTTCTCGCCCTTGTCGAGCTTGCCGATGAGGCTCCTGGCGAAATCCTCCGTCGCGACCAGGATGTGGTGCGCGCGGTATTCCTGCTTCGCGAGCGCGCCGACCTGCGTTTCGTATTCCGCGCGCAGTTCCTGCTCGGTCGGCGTCTTGTCCGCGAGGTATTTCTGCATCATGTCCTGCTGCAGGATATTGAGCCGCGACAGCTCGAGCATCGCCGCCGTCTCGGGCTTGGCCGCGATGCCGTCCTTTTCCGCCTGCGAGGCGATGAGCTCGGCGCGCACCAGGTTGTCGAGGATCTGGCTGCGCTGTTCCTCGGTCAGGGCCGAGGATTCCTTGCCGGACACGCCCTTGGCGTAGGTCTCGTAGAGGTTGCGCGAGATGGCCTTGCCGTTGACGGTGGCGACTGGCTTCGCTTCGGCGCTTGCCGCGGGGGCGTTGGCCGCGGGCTTGCACGCAGCGACCAGGGCGGCGGTGGCGAGCAGCGCCGGGATCAGGGCTGATTTCATGAAATATCTCAGTGGGTTATTAATGAAAATTCAAGTCAATCGGAGGGCGCCCGCGCGCTGATCGACAGCGCGTGGATGTTTCCCCGCATCACGTCGGAGAGCGCAGCATAGACCAAACGGTGACACTCGAGCGACGTGCGCCCGGCGAAGGCGTGCGCCACGATCTCCACGCGGAAATGCCCGCCTTCACGCGCGCCGGGATGGCCGATGTGATGGGCGCCATCGTCATGGATTTCGAGCCTGGCGGGCGCGAAGGCGGCCTCGAGCGTTTCGCGCAATAGGCGCACCCGCGCGCCGGGGTCGACGACCGTCATGGCGTGCGCGTCCTTTTCAGCAGCCAGGGAAGCTGGGCGGCGATGAATACGAAGGTCAGCGCGGTCAGGCCGAAGACCTTGAAATTCACCCAGGTGCGCTCGCTCGCATTGAAGGCGACCGCGAGATTGAGCAGGCCGAGGGCCGCATAGAACGCCACCCACAGCAGGTTGATCCGCTGCCAGGTCGCCGGCGGCACCTGCGCTTCGGCGCCGAGTGCCGGCCCGAGCAGGCGCTCGACCAGCGGGCGCTGCCCGATCCAGCGGCTCGCGAGCAACGCGACGCTTACAAGCCAGAAGAAGACGGTCGGCTTCCACTGGATGAAGCGCTGGTCGTGCAGCAGCAGGGTGGCCGCGCCGAAGGCGAGCACCAGCGCCGCCGAAATCCAGTGCATCGTCGGGACGCGCCTCAGCAGCAACCAGTCGGCCGCGAGCATCGCGAGCATCGCGAGCATCAGCGCTCCGGTCGCGAAATAGAGGTCCTTCAGGTAGTAGGCGCCGAGGAACACGACGAGCGGCGCGAAGTCGAGGATCTGCTGCATGGCCTGATGGGCTGCGTCGGGGCCGATATGATACCCGCATGGGCCCCTACATCGAGTTGCATCCGCAGAACCCGCAGCTGCGCCTCATCCGGCGCGCCGCGGAGGCGATACGCGCCGGGGCAGTGATCGCCTATCCGACCGACTCGTGCTACGCGCTCGGCTGCCATATCGGCGACAAGGATGCGCTCGAGCGCGTGCGGCGCATCCGCCAGGCCGACCGCCACCATCACTTCACCCTGATGTGCCGCGACCTCACCGAGATCGGGCGCTATGCGCGCATCGATACCTGGCAGTTCCGCCTGCTCAAGGCGGGCACGCCGGGCCCCTACACCTTCCTGATGCCGGCGACCCGCGAGACGCCGCGGCGGCTGCAGCACGAGAAGCGGCGCACGATCGGCATCCGCGTGCCGGACCATGTGGTGCCGCGGATGCTGCTCGCCGAACTCGGCGAGCCGATCATGACCTCCACGCTGGTGCTGCCGGGGGACGACCAGCCGCTCAACGACGCGCGGGAGATCCAGGCGCGGCTCGCCCACGACCTCGACCTCGTGCTCGACGGCGGGCCCTGCGGGCTCGAACCGACGACCGTGGTGGACCTCGCCGTGCAACCCCCCGCGGTGCTGCGGGTCGGCAAGGGCGACCTGGCGCGCCTCGGGCTCGCGGCATCCGGCCGGTAGCCGGGCACCCATGGCCCATGGCCTGTGGCCCGCTATAATGCCGGCCCATCCGCGCCGCCCGCGCCAACCCTGCGAAGCCTGACCACGACGTGCCGAGTCCCACGCCGACCCGCCTGACGACCCCTGCTGCGAGGCCCGCATGAGCGCGAATGTGCAGGCCCGGCGCGTCCTCTCCGGCATGCGGCCGACCGGTGCGCTGCACCTCGGCAACTACCATGGGGCGCTCGCCAACTGGATCGAGCTGCAGTACCAATACCAGTGCTTCTTCTTCGTCGCGGACTGGCACGCGCTGACGACCGATTACGAAGACACGAGCCGGCTGCCTTCCCACATCCACGAAATGGTGGTCGACTGGCTCGCGGCCGGCATCAATCCCGGCGTCGCCACGGTGTTCGTGCAGTCGCACGTGCCCGAGCACGCAGAGCTGCACCTGCTGCTGTCGATGATCACGCCGCTCGGCTGGCTCGAGCGGGTGCCGACCTACAAGGACCAGCAGGCCGAGCTCAAGGAGAAGGACCTCGCCACCTACGGCTTCCTCGGCTATCCGCTGCTGCAGTCGGCCGACATCCTGGTCTACCGGCCCTCGTTCGTGCCGGTGGGCGAGGACCAGGTCGCGCATGTCGAGATCACCCGCGAGGTCGCGCGCCGCTTCAACCACCTGTTCGGCAGCGAGCCCGACTTCGAGGCCAAGGCCGAGAAGGCGGCCAAGGGCCTCGGGGGCAAGCTGGCCGCCCAGTACCGCCAGCTGCGGCGCGAGTACCAGCAGGAAGGCCAGCAGGCCGCGCTCGAGCAGGCCCGTGCGCTCGTGCTCGCGAACAACCGCATCACCGTCGCCGATCGCGAACGGCTGCTCGGCTGGCTCGAAGGCAGCGGCGTCGCCGTGCTGACCGAGCCGCAGGTGCTGCTGACGAAGTCGCCGAAGGTACCCGGGCTCGATGGCCGCAAGATGTCGAAGTCCTACGGCAACACCATCGGCCTGCGCGAGGACCCCGACAGCGTCGCGAAGAAGCTCAAGACGATGCAGACCGATCCGGCGCGCGTGCGCCGCACCGATCCCGGCAACCCGGACAAGTGCCCGGTCTTCGACCTGCACAAGATCTATTCCGACGCCGCGACGATCGAGTGGGCCGACCGCGGCTGCCGCACGGCGGGCATCGGCTGCCTCGAGTGCAAGAAGCCGCTGATCGAGAAAGTGGTCGAGTTCGTCGGCGGCATGCGCAAGCGGGCGCAGGAATACGAGGACAACCCCGAACTCGTGCGCTCGATCCTCGTCGAGGGCAGCGAGAAGGCGCGCGAGGCGGCCCGTGACACGATGGACGAGGTGCGTCGCGTGATGCACCTGAGCGGGGACCTGTGAAGCCCGACCTGAAGCTCGTGGTGTCGAATCCCGGCGCCGGGGATGCGGCCCCGGCGGGCGAGGCCGTGCCGCAGCAGGCGGAAATGCCCTTTGCGATCGTGCACGGCGAGGCCGTGACCGAGGTCCCGAAGGACCTCTATATCCCGCCGCAGGCGCTCGAGGTGTTCCTCGAGGCATTCGAGGGGCCGCTCGACCTGCTGCTCTATCTCATCCGGCGGCAGAACCTCGACATCCTCGACATCCCGCTCGCGGACATCACGAAGCAGTACATGGAGTACATCGATCTGATGCAGGACCTGCAGCTCGAGCTCGCGGGCGAATACATGCTGATGGCCGCCACGCTCGCGGAGATCAAGTCGCGCATGCTGCTGCCGCGGGCGCACGTCGACACGGGCGAGGAGGCCGATCCGCGCGCTGACCTCGTGCGGCGGCTGCAGGAATACGAGCGCTTCAAGCGCGCGGCCGAGAACATCGACGCGCTGCCGCGCCTCGAGCGCGACGTGTTTGCCGCGGGCGTGCAAGCCGATCGCAAGGTGGTGCGCCTGCTGCCGCAGGTGCAGCTGCGCGAGATGCTGCTCGCCTTCCAGGACGTGGTGCGGCGCGCGGAGATGTTCGCGCACCACCATATCCAGCGCGAGCGCCTGTCGGTCCGCGCCCGCATGGCCGACATCCTCTCGACACTCGAGGGGTCGAGTTTCGTAGAATTCGCGCGCCTGTTCCGCCCCGAGGAGGGGCGCATGGGCGTGACGGTCACCTTCGTCGCCATCCTCGAGCTGGTGCGCGAAGGGCTGATCGACTTCGTCCAGGCAGAGCCGTACGCGCCGCTGCACGTGCGCGCGGCGCAGCCTGGCCACAGTGGATTGCAGCTGGTCGCGGACAATCCGGCCGGCGAGGCGGGCACATGAGCGACACCCAACTGCGCAACATCGTTGAGGCAGCGCTGCTGGCTGCGGGCCGGCCGCTGTCGTTCGCGGACCTTGCGGGCCTGTTCGAGGAAGCGGACCGGCCGGCGAACTCCGAACTGCGTGCCACGCTCGCGGCGCTTGCGGCGGAGTACGAGTCGCGCGCCCTGCAGCTGCTCGAGACCGCGAGCGGCTGGCGCGTGCAGGTGCGCGCGCAGTTCGCGCCGCAGGTGTCGCGCCTGTGGCCGGAGCGCCCGCAGAAGTTCTCGCGCGCGCTGCTCGAGACGCTGGCGCTGATCGCCTACCGCCAGCCCATCACGCGCGCCGAGATCGAGTCGGTGCGTGGCGTGGCGGTGAACCCGAACATCGTGCGCACGCTGATGGATCGCGGCTGGGTGCGCAGCGTCGGCCACCGCGACGTGCCGGGACACCCGGAACTGCTCGGCACGACGAAGGAGTTCCTCGACTATTTCGGCCTGCGCAGCCTCGAGCAGCTGCCGTCGCTCGCGGAACTCAAGGCGATGACGGAGCTGTCCCCCCAGCTTGACCTGCCCGGTACCGCCGACGAGACCGCCGTGGCTGCCGTCTCCGCGGAGGCGGCATTCTCGGAAGCCGCATCCGTCGATGCCGATGTGGCCGACGGCGATGCCGATGCCGAGGGCGACGACGAGGAACTCGAGGCGGCCGGCGAAACGGCGCCGGGACTCGTCGCGGCGCCTCCCGACGCCGAGCCGTGAGCGCCGGGCCGGGCGAGCGCCTGCAGAAGGTGCTCGCGAGCCTCGGCCTCGCCTCGCGCCGCGAGGCGGAAGACTGGATCCGCGCGGGACGACTCACGGTGAATGGCGCGACGGCTACGCTCGGCGTGCGCATCGGCGCGCGTGACGATGTGCGCCTCGATGGCCGGCCGATCCGCCGCCACGCCGCCGCGCCGCGCGCGCAGGTGTTCCTGGCGCATCGTTCGCCGGGCGAGTCCCTGCAACAGCCCGACGATTCCGGCCATGAGTCGCTGCTGGCGCGGATGCCGCGGCGATCGGGGCGGCGGTTCGTCGTGGTGAGCCCGATGCCGCGCATCGACGGCGGCCTCGAAATCTTCTCCCCGGACGGCGAGGTCGCGGCCCGCCTGCAGCGCATGGCGAGGCAGGCTGAAAGCGAATTCCGCGTGCGCCTCCATGGCGAATTGCCCGCCGCGCGCCTCGAGACGGTGCTGGGCGGCGAGCTCGACGACGGCGAGCGGCTCGCCGTGCTTCATTGCGAAGCGGCGGGCGGCGAGGGCAGCAACCGCTGGTACGCAATCGTCACGCGTGGCGCGAGCGGCAAGTCGGTCCGGCGGTTGTTCGAGCGCCAGGGCGCGACCGTGAGCCGCGTGCTGCGCGTGCGCTTCGGCTCGCTCGAGCTCGACCGCACGTTGCCCCGCGGCCGCTCGCGTGCGCTGACGGAGGCGGAACTCGCGTCGCTGCTGCCGGCCGCGCCCGGGGCCAGCGACGCGGTCAGGGACGAGGCGCCTGCGCGTCCACGGACAGCCCCGACATCCCGCGCCCGCCCGGCCCGAGCAGGCAGACGTAGGCCGCGGTGATGGCTTCGGGCAGGGGCGCGCTGTCGGGGGCTTCCGCCGGATAGGCGGTGCGCCGCATCGCGGTGCGCGTGGGGCCCGGATTGATCGCGTTCACGCGCACGCGCGACACGCCCGACGTTTCCTCGGCGAGCACCTGCGTGAGCCCTTCGATGGCGAATTTCGACACGGCGTAGGCGCCCCAGTAGGCGCGCCCGCGCCGTCCCACGCCACTCGAGGTGAACAGTACGCCCGCATCGGGCGCCGCGCGCAGCAGCGGCAGCGCGACCTGCGTGAGCGCAAACGCGGCGGTCACGTTGACGTGCAGGACGCGCGCCCACAGCGGCACGTCGTAGTGCTCGATCGGCGAGAGGTCGCCGAGCAGCCCGGCATTGTGCAGCAGTCCGTCGAGCCGGCCGAAGCGCGCACCGATCGCATCGGCGACCGCGTCGTACTCCCTTGCCGTGGCGCGCTCGAGGTCGAGCGGCGCGATGATCGGCTCGGGGCTGCCGGCCGCGCGGATTTCATCGTAGACGCGCTCGAGCTTGTGCACGGTGCGGCCGAGCAGCACGACCTCGGCACCGTGCGCGGCGCAGGCGAGCGCCACCGCACGGCCGATGCCGCTGCCGGCTCCGGTGATGGCGATGACGCGGCCCGCGAGCTCATCGGCTGCGGCCACGTACAGGCGGGGTTCCACGTTCGGGGTCATGTCGTCCTCAGGTTCGGCCGCGCATGGCGCGCCTTGCGGCGCGCCATGCGATCCAGTTTTGCGCGAGGGCTTCGCGGCGGTCCGCTGCGGCGCGCGGCGGTCGCAGTGCGAGGGAGGCCCACACGATGCCACCCCGCAAGGCGGGTGTCAGGTGCCCGGGCAATGCGCGCAGCTGCGCCTCGAGTGCGCTGCGCGAGCGGTCCGTGGCCATGTGCTCGTGTTCGTGCAGCGCCCGGCCGAGCGCGGCAGCGTAGGAGCCGATCCCCGCCCCGCCGGCGGCGAGCGCGGCATAGGGGCTGAACAGGCCGTCGGTCCACAGGGCCGCATCCTGCGCGGCGTCCTCCGCGGTGGCGGGCCCGCGGCCGAGGCTGTGCCGGGCGAGTTCGCGCGCTGCAAGTTCCGGCAGGGCACACAGGTCCGGCGCAGGCAGGCCCGCGGCGAGGCAGGCGTTGCGCAGTGCCTGGGCGGCCGGATGCGCGGGAATCGACGCGCGCAGCCGCTGCGTTTCCTCCTGCCACCAGGCGAGTCGCGCATGCGCCACGGAATGATCGAGCCGCGCCCGCGCGCCCGTCATGATCTCGTGTTCGATCGAGAAAAGCGCCGCGATGCCCGTTCGCGCACCGGCCGGTGCATAGAGCCAGGCGAAGTAGCGCGCGCCCGAGCCGGGGGGCGGCGATCCGGACGGGTCACCGCTCACGAAGGGATGGCGCCGGGTGCGGCGGCGTCCGGCGTCGCGGCGGCCGGCGCGGCGGGTTCGCGCGCCAGGCGCTCGACCGGCTCGAGCGTGGGCAGGGCGGCGTCGGCCGTCACGCCGAGTTCGGTAAAGCGCCGCGCCTGCGGCAAGACCTGCCGCTCGAGCGAGCCCACCGCGCTGTTGTAGGACTCGACCGCGCCGCCGAGCCGCTGGCCGACGCGCGCGAGGTGCGTCGAGAAATTGCCGAGCCGCCGGTAGAGCTCCTGGCCGAGGTCACGAATCTCGGCCGCATTCTGCGCCACCTGCGCCTGGCGCCAGCCGAAGGCGATGGCCTTCAGCAGCGCCATCAGCGTGGAAGGCGTCGCGATCACCACGCTCTGCTTGAGCGCGTTGTCGATGAGTTCGGGGCGCTCGGCGAGCGCGGCGGAGAGGAACTGGTCGCCCGGCAGGAACAGCACCGCGAACTCGGGGCTGCGGGCGAATTGCGCCCAGTAGGCCTTGCCGGCGAGCTCGCGGATGCGCGCCTCGACCTGCTGGGCATGGCGCGCAAGCGCGGCGCGTCGCGCGTCGTCGCTGTCGGCCTCGATCGCCTCGAGATAGGCGTCGAGCGGCGTCTTCGCATCGACGACGAGGTCGCGCTCATCGGGCATGTGCACGACGAGGTCTGGGCGCAGGGTTCCCGACTCGGTCGCGACCTGGGCCTGCTCGGTGAAATCGGCGTGGCCGGTGAGGCCGGCGAGCTCGACCACCCGGCGCAGCGTGACCTCGCCCCAGCGCCCGCGCACTTCCGGGCGGCGCAGCGCCGTGACGAGGTTGCGTGTCTCGCGGGCAAGCTGCGCCTGGCCGCTGGTCATTCCCTCGATCTGCGCGCGCAGGCTGGTGAAGGCCTCGCGCCGCTCGCGCTCGAGCGCCTGCACCTCGGCCTCGGTGCGCGCGAGCGCCGCGCGGATGGGATCGATGAGCTGGTTGAACGCCGCCTCGCGTTCCCTGAGCGCGCCCTGCACGGTGGCGTGCTCGCGGCCGAGCGACTCGCGCGCGAGCGCGAGGAAGACTTCGCTGTTGGCGCGCAGCGACTCGGAGGCGAGCTCGTCGAAGGCCGCGCGCAGGCGTGTCTCGCTGCGCGTCAGCAGCTCGACCTGCTCGCGGGCGCGTTCCTCGTCCGCCGCCAGTCGTGCCCTGGCGGCCTCGAGCGCGGCGCCGAGTTCGGCGGCGCGCCGCGCGGCGCGCAGCTGGCCGATGAGCCAGCCGATGACGGCTCCGAGGACAAAGGCCGCCGCGGCTGCGGCGAGCAGCAATGTGAGGTTCATGGCGGGGCCTCGAGCCAGGCGATCAGGTCGCGCGGCTCGGCGAGCCAGCCTTCCGCGGGCCACAGATGATGCTCATCCGCTTCGCACACATAGCCGAAGGAGGCGGCCAGCGCGCGCATCCCCGCGGCGCGCGCCGCCTCGATGTCGCGCAGCGCGTCGCCGACATAGGCGCATTCCGCAGGCGCGACGCCGAGCGCGCCGGCGGCGTACAGCAGCGGTTCCGGATGCGGCTTGCGCACCGGCAGCGTGTCGCCGCTCACGAGGCAGCCGGCGCGCCGGTCGAGCCCGAGTCCGGCCAGCAACGGCCCGGCGAGCCAGCCGGGCTTGTTGGTGACGACGCCCCACGGCATCGCGGCGCCCTCGATGTGCTCGAGCATCGCCTCGCCGCCCGGGAAGAAGCCGGTCTCGTCGATGAGGCGGGCGCGATAGAGGTTGAGGAAGCGCTCGCGCAGGCCCTCGAGCCGTTCGCCCTGCGCCTGCGGAAAGCCGATGCGCATCAGGCCGTTCGAGCCGTGCGACACCTGCGCGCGTGCCGTCGCGAAATCGATCGGCGGCAGGCCTTCCTCGGCGCGCAATGCGTTCATCGCGCCCACCATGTCGGGGGCGGTATCGAGCAGGGTGCCGTCGAGGTCGAACAGCACCGCGCGGACCGGCGCCCGCTCCATGCCACGACTCATGCCGCCGCCTGCGCGCGGCGAAAATGCGCGAGGTAGTTCACCGAGGGATCGGCCGTAAGGGAACTCGCGCCACCGAAGGGGTCGTATTCGATGCCGGCGAGGTCCTGCACGGTGAAGCCCGCCGCGCGCGCCTGCGCCACGAGTTCGGACGGGCGGATGAAGCGATCGTACTCGTGCGTGCCCCGCGGCAGCAGGCGCAGCACGTACTCGGCGGCGACGATCGCGAGCGCGAAGGATTTCACGCCGCGGTTGATCGTCGATACGAACAGGTCGCCGCCGGGACGCACGAGCCCCGCGAAAGTCGCGAGCGTCGCGCCAGGCTCCGGCACGTGCTCGAGCATCTCCATGCAGGTGACGGCATCGAAAGGCGCGACGCCCGAGGCGCGCAGCGATTCGGCGCCGATGGTGCGATAGTCGATGGACAGCCCGCGCTCGAGCGCGTGCAATTGCGCCACCTCGATCATGGCGGGCGCCAGATCGATCGCGGTCACCCGTGCGCCGGCCGCGGTGAGCGCTTCGGCGAGCAGGCCGCCGCCGCAACCGACATCGAGCACGCGCGCCCCGGCAAGCGTGGCGCGCTCCTGCACGAAGCGCATGCGAACCGGGTTCAGCCGGTGCAGCGGCTTGAACTCGCCCTGCGGGTCCCAGAAGCGGTGGGCCAGGGCATCGAACTTGGCGAGCTCGGCCTCATCGGCGGCGGCGGTCATGCGGCGGCTCCAACCTGCGGGCGCGCCGGGAACTCGCGCGCGATCGTGGCGAGCTCCTCCGGGTCGAAGGCGAGCAGCCGGCTGTCACGCAGCATCGCGTGGCCCGCCACCCACACGTCGGTCACGGCGCCGCGCCCGGCGCAGTAGACGATGGCATCGGCCGGGTCGCCCACGGGCTGGCAGGCCGGCGCCGACAGGTCGATGCAGATCACGTCCGCGGCCTTGCCGGGACTGAGCGAGCCGATCTCGCCGGCGAGCCCGAGCGCCTGCGCACCGCCCATCGTCGCGAGGCGCAGCGCCTCTCCGGCCCCGAGCGCGCCGGGCTCGTGGGTCGACTGGCTCGCGAGCAGGCAGGCCGCGCGCGCTTCCGCGAGCAGGTCGAGCGCGCCGGCGCTCGCCGCGCCGTCGGTGCCGAGCGCGACATTGACGCCGGCGGAGCGCAGTGCGCCCACCGGGCAGGTGCCGCTGCCGAGCCGCTGGTTCGATTGCGGGCAATGCACGACCGAGATGCCGGTGCGCGCCGCGAGGTCGATGTCTTCGTCGCTGAGCCAGTTCATGTGCACGGCGGAGAATCCCGGGCGCAGCAAGCCCTCGTCGCCGAGCCAGGTCAGCGGCCGCCCGCCGTGCGCCGCGAGGCTGTCCTGCACCTCCGTCTGGGTCTCGTGCAGGTGCATCGCGAGCGGCGCATCGAGCTGGTCGATCAGGCGGCGCAGGCGCGCGAACGTCGGGCGTGCCACGGCGTAGGGCGAGTGCGGCGCGAAGTAGGGACGGATCAGCGGGTCGTCGCGGTACTCGTCCCACAGCCGCGCCGCCTTGTCGAGATGCTCGTCGGCGTCGGCCGCCCAGGGCGTGCGCGCCTCGACGATCGGCGCCCCGACGACGGCCCGCAGGTGCCGCGCGCGCGCGAGGCGCGCCACTTCGTCGGGGAAGTAGTACATGTCGGCGAAACAGGTGATGCCGGCCGCGAGCATCTCGGCCATCGCGAGCTGCGTGCCGCTGCGGACGAACTGCGCATTCACGCTGCGGCGCTCGTACGGCCAGATCGTCTCGTTGAGCCATTGCATCAGCGGGCCGCGCACCGGCAGGCCCCGCAGCAGGCTCATCGCCGCGTGGGTGTGCGCATTCACGAGCCCGGGCAGGAGCGCGTGGCGCGGGCGCTGGATGCGCTCGCGCGGCGCAAAGCGCGCGGCGAGGGCCGCCGCGGCGCCGATTGCGACGATGCGCCCGCCGTCGACCGCGAGCGCGGCATGGCCGATCGCGGCCGCATCGTCCATGGGCAATGCCCAGCGGGCTTCGATGAGAAGGTCGATCGGCTGCATGCGCAAAATTATACCGGTACCCCCGGGCATCGCGCTGCGCGGATCGGGGGCGGGACCGGTGGATGTGGTAAAATTCCGCCTTTCAACCTCGCCGGAATCGTCAGTCCGCATGGCCGATATCGCCCGCGAAATCCTGCCGGTCAACCTCGAAGACGAGATGCGCCGTTCCTACCTCGATTACGCAATGAGCGTGATCGTGGGGCGCGCGCTCCCCGACGTGCGCGACGGGCTGAAGCCGGTGCACCGGCGCGTGCTGTATGCCATGCGCGAGCTCGGCAACGACTGGAACAAGTCCTACAAGAAATCGGCGCGCGTCGTCGGCGACGTGATCGGCAAGTACCACCCGCACGGCGACGCGTCCGTCTACGACGCCATCGTGCGCATGGCGCAGCCGTTCTCGATGCGTTACCTGCAGGTCGACGGCCAGGGCAATTTCGGCTCGGTCGACGGCGACATGCCCGCGGCCATGCGTTACACCGAAGTGCGCATGTCGCGCTACGCCGGCGAGCTGCTTGCCGACATCGACAAGGAAACCGTCGATTTCGTGCCGAACTACGACGAGTCGGAGCACGAGCCCGCCGTGCTGCCGACCCGCGTGCCGAACCTGCTGCTGAACGGCTCGTCCGGCATCGCGGTCGGCATGGCGACCAACATCCCGCCGCACAACCTCACCGAGATCGTCAACGCCTGCCTTGCGGTGCTCGACGATCCGGCGATCTCGCTCGCGGGCCTGATGCAGATCGTGCCGGGGCCCGATTTCCCGACGGCCGGCATCATCAACGGCGCCCAGGAAATCGTCAGCGCCTACAAGGGCGGGCGCGGTCGCCTGTCGGTGCGCGCGCGCACGCATTTCGAGGACCTCGAGAAGGGCGGCCGCCAGGCCATCATCGTCACCGAGCTGCCCTACCAGGTGAACAAGGCGCGGCTGCTCGAGCGCATCGCGGACCTCGTGCGCGAGAAGTCGATCGAGGGCATTTCCGAGCTGCGCGACGAGTCCGACAAGGACGGCATGCGCGTCGTCATCGAGCTGAAGCGCGGCGAGGTCGCCGAGGTGGTGCTCAACAACCTCTTCGCGCAGACGCCGATGGAGACGGTGTTCGGCATCAACATGGTGGCGCTGGTCGACGGCCAGCCGCGCCTGCTGTCGCTCAAGGAGATGCTCGAGGCCTTCCTGCGCCACCGGCGCGAGGTGGTCACGCGGCGCACGATCCACGACCTGCGCAAGGCGCGTGAACGGGCCCATATCCTCGAGGGCCTCGCGGTTGCGCTCGCCAACATCGACGAGGTGATCGCGACGATCAAGGCGGCGGCTTCGCCGGCCGACGCGCGCGTCGCGCTGATGGCGCGCGCCTGGCCGCCGGGCGGCGTGCCGGCGATGCTGGCGCGCGCCGGCGACGTCTCGACCCGGCCCGACGATGCCGGCGCCGACACCGGCCTCGTGAACGGCGCGTACCGGCTTTCGGAGGCGCAGGCGCAGGCGATCCTCGAGATGCGCCTGAACCGCCTCACGGCGCTCGAGCAGGACAAGATAGTCGCCGAGTACCAGCAGCTGCTCGACCTGGTGCGCGACCTGGCCGACATCCTCGCGCGCCGCGAGCGCCTCACCGAGGTCATCCGCGGCGAGCTCATCGAGGTGCGCGAGCAGTACGGCGATGCGCGCCGCACCGAGATCAACCGCGACCACCTCGACCTCACGACCGAAGACCTGATCGAGCCGCAGGACGTGGTCGTGACGCTCTCGCACGCGGGCTATGCGAAGTCGCAGCCGGTCACCGAATACCAGACGCAGCGCCGCGGCGGGCGCGGCAAGACGGCGACCGCGGTCAAGGACGAGGACTTCATCGAGAAGATGTTCGTCGCGCACACGCACGACACGCTGCTGTGCTTCTCGAACCGCGGCCAGGTGTACTGGCTCAAGGTCTACGAGCTGCCGCAGGCCGGTCGCAATGCGCGCGGCAAGCCCATGGTGAACCTGCTGCCGCTGCGCGAGGGCGAGAAGATCAACGCCGTGCTGCCGGTCAAGCAGTTCGACGACCTGCACCACGTGTTCATGGCGACGAGCCACGGCACGGTGAAGAAGACGCCGCTGTCGGCGTTCTCGCGCCCGCGCACCAGCGGCATCCTCGGCGTCGACCTGCGCGACAACGACCGCCTCGTTGGCGTCGACCTGACCGACGGCAGCTGCGAGATCATGCTGTTCTCGAGCGGCGGCAAGGCGATCCGCTTCGCCGAGAGCGAAGTGCGCGCCATGGGCCGCGACGCGGCCGGCGTGCGCGGCATCCGCCTCGAGACCGGGCAGGAGCTCATCGCGCTGATCGTGGTGCGGGAAGGGTACGTACTGACCGCATCGGAGAACGGCTACGGCAAGCTGACGCCGCTCGATGACTTCCCGGTGCACGGGCGCGGCGGGCAGGGCGTGATCGCCTTGCAGACGACCGAACGCAACGGTGCGATGGTGGCGGCGCTGCAGGTCGCGGCGCCGCAGGAGCTGATGCTGATCAGCTCGAACGGCACGCTCGTTCGCACGCCGGTCGCCGACGTGTCGGTCGTAGGGAGAAATACGCAGGGTGTGCGCCTCATCCGCCTCGATGAGGGCGAACGCCTCACGGGCGTCGAACGCATCGAGAGTCTCGACGGCGAAAGCAGCGCCGGAGATTCGGACGAGAGCACGGAAAGTTCTGACGGGCCGCCGCTGCCTTGATAACATTCGGGGGTCCCTTTCGACCTTTCTGACCCCCGGAATCCAAGCTCGTGCGCGTATTCAATTTCGCAGCGGGGCCGGCCACGCTGCCCCTCGAAGTCCTCGAACAATCCCAGGCTGAAATGACCGACTGGCGCGGCAGCGGCATGTCGGTGATGGAAGTGAGCCATCGCAGCAAGGCGTTCATCGCCGTCGCCCATGAGGCGGAAGCCGACCTGCGCGCACTGCTCGCGATCCCGTCGAACTACAGGGTGCTGTTCCTGCAGGGCGGGGCCACCGGCCAGTTCTCCGCGATCCCGCTCAATCTCGCGACGCAGGATTCGACCGTCGACTACGTCAACACCGGCGCCTGGTCGAAGAAGGCGATCGGCGAGGCGAAGCGCTACGCGAAGGTGAACGTTGCGGCGGATGAGGCCGCCGGCAACTACAGCAGCGTGCCCGCCCAGGGCGCGCTCAGGCTGACGCCGGGCGCCGCCTACCTCCACTACACGCCGAACGAGACGATCGGCGGCGTCGAATTCCCGTACGTGCCCGTGCACGGCGACGTGCCGCTGGTGGCGGATTTCTCCTCGACCATCCTCTCGCGCCCGATCGACGTATCGAAATTCGGGCTCATCTACGCCGGCGCGCAGAAGAACATCGGTCCCTCGGGCCTCGTGGTCGTGATCGTTCGCGATGACCTGCTCGGCCGCGCCCGCCCGGGTACGCCGCTCGTGTGGGACTATGCGGCGATGGCGAAGGAGGGCTCGATGCTCAACACGCCGCCGACCTTCGGCTGGTACTTCGCGGGCCTCGTGTTCAAGTGGCTGCTGGGGCAGGGCGGGCTCGCGGCGATGGCCGAGCGCAACCGCGCCAAGGCCGAGCGCCTGTACGCGGCGATCGACGGCTCGGGCTACTACCGCAACCCGGTTGCGAAGGAAGCGCGTTCCTGGATGAATGTGCCGTTCACCATCCCGAACCCGGACCTCGAGAAGACCTTCCTCGCGGAGGCCGGCAAGGCGGGACTCGTGAACCTCGAGGGCCATCGCTCGGTCGGCGGCTTCCGCGCCTCGATCTACAACGCGATGCCGATCGAAGGCGTCGACGCGCTCATTGCCTTCATGAAGGATTTCCAGGGCCGCCACGCATGACTTTCCGGATCCAGACCCTCAACAACATCAGCGTCAAGGGACTCGAGCGCCTGCCGCGCGAGCGCTACGAAGTCGCCTCCGACATCGCGAAGCCCGACGCGATCCTCGTGCGTTCGGCCGACATGCACAAGCTCGAGATCCCGCCGAGCGTGCTCGCGGTCGGCCGTGCCGGCGCGGGCGTCAACAATATCCCGGTGGCGGCGCTCGCGAAGCGCGGCGTGCCGGTGTTCAACGCGCCGGGTGCCAATGCGAACGCGGTCAAGGAGCTGGTGCTCGCCGGCATGCTGATCGCCGCGCGCAACGTCTGCGCCGCCTGGGATTTCGCGCGCCGCACGCAGGGCGACGACAAGGCGATCGACGAGGCGGTCGAGAAGGGCAAGAAGGACTTCGTCGGCTTCGAGCTGCCGGGCCGCGTGCTCGGCGTCGTGGGCCTCGGCGCGATCGGCGTCGAAGTGGCGAACTCGGCGCTCGCGCTCGGCATGAAGGTGCTCGGCTACGACCCGCAGATCACCGTGCAGCGCGCCTGGCAGCTTTCCTCGAGCGTCGAGCAGGCGCTGTCGCTCGACGACCTGTTCGCCCGCGCCGACATCATTACGGTGCACGTGCCGCTCATGGACCAGACGCGCGGCCTCGTCAGCGCGGCGCGCCTCGCGCTGATGCGCAAGGGCGGCGTCGTGCTCAATTTCGCGCGTGCGCCGATCGTCGACGACCAGGCCGTGCTCGCCTCGCTCGACGCCGGGCACCTGCACGGCTACGTGTGCGATTTTCCGAAGAACGGCCTGAAGGACCACCCGAAGGTGGTGACCCTGCCGCACCTTGGCGCGTCCACCGGCGAGACCGAAGAGAACTGCGCGGTGATGGCCGCGGAAACCGTGCGCGAGTTCCTCGAGAACGGCAACCTGCGCAACTGCGTCAATTTCCCCGAGGCCGTGCTCGCGCGGGTGCCCGGCACCGCGCGGCTCGCGATCGCCAACAGCAACGTGCCGAACATGGTCGGCCAGATCTCGACCTGCCTCGCCGAGGCGAAGCTCAACATCGCCGACCTGCTCAACAAGTCGCGCGGCGAGTATGCCTACACGCTGATCGACGCCGACGGCGGGATCCCGGCGGCGGTCGTCGAGAAGATCCGTTCGATCGAAGGGGTGCTTTCGGCGCGCGTCGTCTGACGCGGGGGGTGGCCATGGCAGGACGCAAGGCAGGCAAGCGGCGCGGCAAGGCGGTGCCGGGGAAGGCGCCGGCCGGGTCGCCCAAGGTGCTCGGGGCCATCCGCCAGCGCATCGACGGCATCGACGCGCAGTTGCACGCGCTGCTGAACGAGCGCGCGGGGCTCGCGCGCGAGGTCGGCATCTCCAAGCACAAGGACGGCCACACCGTCGACTTCTACCGGCCCGAGCGGGAGGCCGAGGTGCTGCGCCTTGCGCTCGAGCGCAACAAGGGCCCGCTGCGCGACGAGGAAGTGCTGCGGCTGTTCCGCGAGATCATGTCGGCCTGCCTCGCGCAGCAGGAGCCGCTCAAGGTGGCCTTCCTCGGCCCGGAAGGCACCTTCACGCAAGCGGCGGTGCTCAAGCATTTCGGTCATTCGGTGCGCGCGCTCGCGCTCGCCTCGATCGACGAGGTTTTCCACGAAGTCGAGGCGGCCAGCGCCGACTTCGGCGTCGTGCCGATCGAGAATTCGAGCGAGGGGACGGTCAACTACACGCTCGACCGCTTCCTGTCCTCGCCACTGCATGTCTGTGGCGAGGTGGAACTGCGCATCCACCACTTCCTGATGGGCCGCATGGACAGCCTGAAGGCGGTCAAGCGCATCTGCTCGCACGCGCAGGCGCTCGCGCAGTGCCGCGACTGGCTGCGGGAGCACCTGCCGGAGGCCGAACTGGTGCCGGTTGCGAGCAACGCCGAAGGCGCGCGCCGTGCCCGCGACGAGCGGGGCACGGCGGCGATCGCCGGCGACACCGCGGCCGAGGTCTATGGCCTCAACCTGCTCGCTACGGAGATCGAGGACCGGCCCGACAACACCACGCGCTTCCTCGTCATCGGCCGCAAGCTGTTCGCGCCGAGCGGGGTCGATCGCACGAGCCTGCTGGTGTCGGGCAGCCATACCGATTCGCCGGGCACGCTCTATCGCCTGCTCGAGCCGCTCGCGAAGCATCGCATCAACGTCACGCGCATCGAGTCGCGCCCGTCCGGCAAGCGCAAGTGGGACTACGTGTTCTTCCTCGACATCGAGGGCCACGCCGACGAGCCGCGCATCGCGCAGGCGCTCGCCGGCCTGAAGAAGCGCGCGTCGCTGTTTCGCGTGCTGGGCGCCTATCCGCGCGCGATCCGGTGAGCACGCCACATCCCGCGCAGCTGGCGAGCGAGAGCGTGCGGCGCATCGCGCCCTACGCGCCCGGCAAGCCCGTCAGCGAGCTCGCCCGCGAGCTCGGCCTCGAGGACATCGTCAAGCTCGCGTCGAACGAGAATCCGCTCGGGGCGAGTCCCGCAGCGCTTGCGGCCATGCAGGCGGCGCTCGGCGAGGCGGGCATCTATCCCGATGGCAGCGGCCATGCGCTGAAGCAGGCGCTCGCCACGCGCTACGGGCTTGCGCCCGCGCAGCTCACGCTCGGCAATGGGTCGAACGACGTGCTCGTGCTGCTCGCGGAGGCGTTCCTCACGGCGGGCACCGAAGCGGTGTACTCGCAATACTGTTTCGCGGTGTACCCGCTTGCCGTACAGGCGACGGGCGCGCGCGCGGTCGTCGTGCCGGCGCTGCCCGCGACACATGCGACGATGCCGCTCGGGCACGACCTCGAGGCGATGCTTGCGGCGGTGACGCCCGCGACGCGACTCGTCTTCATCGCCAATCCCAACAACCCGACCGGCACATGGGCGCCGGCGGCCGCGGTCGAGTCGTTCCTCGCGCGCGTGCCCGCCACCACGATCGTGGTGCTCGACGAGGCCTACCTCGAGTATGCGCTCGATGCGGGCTGCGGCGACGGCCTCGCCTGGCTCGCGCGGCACCCGAACCTCGTTGTCGTGCGCACCTTTTCCAAGGCCTACGGGCTGGCGGCGCTGCGTGTCGGCTTTGCGGCGAGCGATCCGGAAGTGGCCGACGTGCTGAACCGGATCCGCCAGCCCTTCAACGTCAATTCGATCGCGCTCGAGGGTGCCCGGGTGGCGCTCGCGGACGGGGACCACATCGCCCGTTCCGTTGCGCTCGTGGCGCAGGAGCGCCCGCGCCTTGCGCGCGAGCTGGCGGCGCGCGGCCTGCGGGCCTTGCCGTCGGCGGGCAATTTCCTCCTCGTGGACATCGGCGGCGCGCAGCGCGCGGCCGCGCTCAACGGACACCTGCTGCGCCAAGGCGTGATCGTGCGCCCGGTCGGCAACTATGGGCTCGCGCAGTACTTGCGGATCACCGTGGGTCTCGCACAGGAAAATGACCGGCTGCTTGCGGGCGTCGATGCCTGGCGGGAAGGCGGGGCGCGTTGAGCGGCAGTTCGGCGCGCTATCTCGTGCAGCCCGCCGGCCGGGTCGGCGGCGAACTCACGGTCCCCGGCGACAAGTCGATCTCGCACCGCGCGCTGATGCTCGGCGGCATCGCCGCGGGCCGCACTGAAGTCCACGGCTTCCTGCCGAGCGAGGACTGCCACGCGACGCTCGCCGCGTTGCGCGCGATGGGGGTCACGGTCGAACAGCACTCCGCGACGCAGCTCACGGTGCACGGCGCGGGCGTGCACGGCCTCGCGGCGCCCGGGCAGGTGCTCGACATGGGCAACTCCGGCACGGCGATGCGCCTGTTCATGGGCCTGCTCGCCGGGCAAGCCTTCGATACCGTGCTCGTGGGCGACCGTTCGCTGATGCAACGGCCCATGGAGCGCGTGGCGAAGCCGCTGCGCGCGATGGGCGCTGCGATCGAGACGGCGCAGGGCAGGCCCCCGGTCAGGATCGCCGGCGGCCGGCCGCTCGCCGCCATCGACTACGCGCTGCCGATGCCGAGCGCACAGGTGAAGTCGGCCATCCTGCTTGCGGGCCTCGCGGCCGAGGGCGTCACCCGGGTGACGGAGCCGGCGCCGACCCGCGACCACACCGAACGGATGCTCGCCGGCTTCGGCGTGCGGCTCGCCCGCGACGGTGCCAGCGTGTCGATCGCGGGCGGCCAGCGGCTCACGGCCACGCGCGTCGACGTTCCGGCGGACATCTCCTCCGCGGCTTTCTTCCTCGTGGCCGGCGCGCTCGCTGCGCACGACGGCCTCGTGCTGCGCAATGTCGGCGTGAACCCGACGCGCACCGGCATCATCGACATCCTGCGCCTGATGGGCGCGGACATCCGCATCGAGAACCTTCGCGAGAGCGGCGGGGAGCCGAGCGCGGACCTCATCGTGCGTGCGGGCCCGCTGCGCGGCGTGCGCATTCCCGAGGCGCTCGTGCCGCTCGCGATCGACGAGTTCCCCGCGCTGTTCATCGCGGCCGCCGCCGCCGGGGGCGCCACGGAGCTGAGCGGCGCCGGGGAACTGCGCGTCAAGGAAACGGATCGCCTCGCCGTAATGGCGGAGGGCCTCGCGACGCTCGGCGTTCGCCACGAATTGCGCGCGGACGGCATCCGCATCGAGGGCGGACCGGTCTCGGGCGGGACGATCGACAGCCACGGGGACCATCGCATTGCCATGGCCTTCGCGATCGCGAGCCTGCGCGCGACGGGCCCGCTCGAGATCCTGGACGTCGCCAATGTCGCGACGTCCTTCCCCGGCTTCGTGCCGCTCGCGCGCTCGGCCGGGCTCGCGATTTCGTAGGATGCGCGCATGGAGGCGGGCAGCCATGTTCCGGTAGTCACGATCGACGGCCCCAGCGGGTCGGGCAAGGGCACGATCAGCCGGGAGGTGGCCCGGCATCTCGGCTGGCACCTGCTCGACAGCGGTGCGCTGTACCGTCTGGTGGCCCTGTTGGGCAGCCTGCGGGGCGTCCCTCCGGAGGATGTGGCGGGCCACGCGGCCCTCGCGCGCGCCATGGACGTCGAATTCGGCGGCAACGGGCAGGGCGGGGAGCGGATCCGCGTCGACGGGGCCGATGTCACGCGTGACGTACGCTCCGAAACGACGGGCCAGGGGGCCTCCCGGGTGGCCGCCTGGCCGGCTGTACGCGACGCCCTGCTCGAGCGCCAGCGGGCCTTCGCCCGGGCCCCCGGCCTGGTGGCTGACGGGCGTGACATGGGCACCGTGATCTTCCCGGCGGCCGACCTCAAGATCTTCCTGACCGCAAGCGCCGAAGAGCGGGCGCTCAGGAGGTATAAGCAGTTGAAAGAAAAGGGTTCCGGTGCTAACCTCGCCGCCCTTTCGCGTGAGATAGCCGAACGGGACCGGCGGGATTCGACCCGCGCGGTCGCACCACTCGCGCCGGCGCCGGATGCACGCATCGTCGATTCGACCGGCATGAGCATCGTGCAGGTCGTCGCGTCGGTGCTGGCGGCCGGGCGGGCGCAGGGCCTGTGGAGCTGAAGCGCGCGAGGCAGTTTTATCCAGTGGTGCCGCAGGGAGCGGCGCTTTTTCGAGGTTTCCCCAGGGCTCATGGACGGGCCGGGGCGTGACAGCGCGGACGAGCCGCGCATGCAGGACACCAACCAAATGACCGAAAGTTTCGCTCAGCTATTCGAGCAAAGTCTCGCCAACCAGCGCATCCGTCCGGGGATGATCCTCACCGGGCTGGTCGTCGGGGTCACCGACGATGTCGTCATCGTCAACGTGGGCCTCAAGTCCGAAGCCGTGATCGGCGTCGACCAGTTCAAGAACGAACGGGGCGAAGTCGAAGTCAAGGCCGGTGACGAAGTCGAAGTCGCGCTCGACGCCGTCGAGGACGGCAACGGCGAGACCCGCCTGTCGCGCGAGAAGGCCAAGCGCGCCCGCACCTGGACCCGCCTCGAGAAGGCGTTCGAGGCGAGCGAGATCGTCTCGGGCGTGATCACCGGCCGCGTCAAGGGCGGCTTCACCGTCGAGATCGAGACCGTGCGCGCGTTCCTGCCCGGCTCGCTGGTCGACGTGCGCCCGGTGCGCGATACCTCCTACCTCGAAGGCAAGCCGCTCGAGTTCAAGGTCATCAAGCTCGACCAGAAGCGCAACAACGTCGTCGTTTCGCGCCGCGCGGTCGTCGAGCAGGAATTCTCCGCCGAGCGCAGCGCGCTGATGGACAACCTGCAGGAAGGCGCGGTCGTGCGCGGCACGGTCAAGAACCTGACCGACTACGGCGCGTTCGTCGACCTCGGCGGCATCGACGGCCTGCTTCACATCACCGACATGGCGTGGAAGCGCGTCAAGCACCCGTCGGAAGTGGTCAAGGTCGGCGACGAGATCGAGGTGCGCATCCTCAAGTTCGACCGCGAGCGTTCGCGTGTCTCGCTCGGCCTCAAGCAGCTGGGCGCGGATCCGTGGGAGAACATCGCGCGCCGCTATCCGCCGAACACGCGCGTGTTCGGCAAGATCACGAACATCGCCGACTACGGCGCGTTCGTCGAGATCGAGGACGGCGTCGAAGGCCTCGTGCACGTCTCCGAGATGGACTGGACCAACAAGAACGTCAACCCGGCCAAGGTCGTGCAGACGGGCCAGGAAGTCGAGGTCATGGTGCTCGACGTCGACGAGGAGCGCCGCCGCATCTCGCTCGGCCTGAAGCAGTGCCAGGCGAACCCGTGGAAGGAATTCGCCGAGAACAGCAACCGCGGCGATCGCGTCTCGGGCCAGGTCAAGTCGATCACCGACTTCGGCATCTTCATCGGCCTGCCGGGCGGCATCGACGGCCTCGTGCACCTCTCCGACATCTCCTGGGACGTACCCGGCGAGGAAGCGGTGCGCAGCTACCAGAAGGGCCAGCTCATCGAGGCCATGGTGCTGTCGATCGACCCGGAGCGCGAGCGCATCTCGCTCGGGGTCAAGCAGCTCGCCAAGGACCCGTTCTCGGCCTACATCGCCGAGAACCCGCGCGGCACGATCGTGCGCGGAACCGTCAAGGAAGTCGACGCGCGCGGCGCGATCATCGACCTCGGCAACGGCATCGAGGGCCAGCTGCGTGCCTCGGAGCTCGGCCGTGACCGCGTCGAGGACGCGCGCACCGTGCTGAAGGAAGGCGAGGAGGTCGAGGCGAAGTTCACCGGCGTCGACCGCAAGACGCGCACGATTTCGCTGTCGATCAAGGCGAAGGAGGCCCATGAAGAGGCCGAGGCCGTGTCGAGCTACCGCTCCGACCAGGGCCCCGCCAGTTCGGGAACGTCGCTCGGCGACCTGCTGAAGGAGCAGATCGGCTCGTCGGACCGTTCCTGATCCGCAAGATCGAGTCGTGGGCGCCGGTGCCCGGGTTTCGCGACCCGGGCACCGGCCGCACCGGGGGGTGAGAACTGCATGACGAAATCGGAACTCATCGAGATCATCACGGCGAAGCAGAAGCACCTGCCGGCGAAGGACGTCGAGCTCGCGCTGAAGCAGATCCTCGAGATCATGAGCGATGCGCTCGCGACCGGCGATCGCATCGAGATCCGCGGCTACGGCAGTTTCTCGCTGCACTTCCGGCCCCCGCGCCAGGGGCGCAATCCCAAGACCGGCGAAGCCGTGGCGCTCGCCGGCAAGTACGTGCCGCACTTCAAGCCAGGCAAGGACCTGCGCGAGCGCGTCAACGACGGCGCCGACAAGCCGATCCGCGACTGAGCCGCGAATCGGCGCGATTACCGCGCTTTCTGCGCTCGGCGCGCCGCTGCGTGCGGCGTAGCGTCTGCCCCATGCGGCCTTGGCCGCCCACCTTCCGGGGAGACATGCCATGCGTTCATTCATCACCTGCCTGTTGCTCTGCTGCGCGTTGCCTGCCGTTGCGCTCGCGGATTCCATCAACATCAACACCGCCGATGCCCCCGCGCTCGATCGCGCGCTGAAGGGCGTCGGCGCGGCGCGCGCGGCGGCCATCGTCGAGTACCGCAAGGCGCACGGCCCGTTCAAGAACGTCGACGAGCTCGCGTTGGTCGAGGGCATCGGTCGCAAAGTGATCGAGGACAACCGCGGGCAAATGCATGTCGGCGCCGCGAAGCCCGCCGGCGCGAAGCCCGCTGCCGCCCAGTCTCCCGCCGCGGGACGCAATGCCGCGGGCAGGCCGCCCGGCCGCTGAGCGGCGCATGCGGCCGATGCGATAAGATCGCCGCATGCGCATGAAAGCCTCGATCCGTACCGCCGTTTTTCCCGTGGCTGGCCGTGGCACGCGCTTCCTGCCGGCAACCAAGGCAAGCCCGAAGGAGATGTTGCCTGTCGTAGACAAGCCGCTCATCCAGTATGCGGTCGAGGAAGCGCTCGAGGCCGGGGCGCGCCGGCTCGTCTTCATCACCGGCGCGTCGAAGCGCGCGATCGAGGATCACTTCGATTCCGACCAGGAACTCGAGAAGCTGCTCGTTTCACAGGGCAAGAACGAGCTGGTGAAGCAGTTGCGCAGCGTCCTGCCGAAGTATGCCTCGTGCATCTACATCCGCCAGCCCGCGCCGCTCGGCCTCGGCCACGCCGTGCTGTGCGCGGCGCCGGCCATCGGCTTCGAGCCGTTCTTCGTGCACCTCGCCGACGACCTGATCGAGGGCGAGCAGGGCTGCCTCGCGCAGATGGCCGAGGTCTATGCCGAAGTGCACGCCAGCGTGCTCGGCGTCGAGGAAGTGCCGAAGAAGGACACCGACAAGTACGGCATCGTGGCGGTCGGGCGCGGCGAGGGCGCTGTGCGCCCGATCCGCAGCATCGTCGAGAAGCCGAAGCCCGCGGTGGCGCCGTCGCGGCTCGCGGTCGTCGGGCGCTATGTGCTGACGGCCCGCATCTTCGAGCACCTCGAGCGCATCGGCCGTGGCGCGGGCGGGGAGATCCAGCTCACCGACGGCATCGCACGCCTCATGCAGGACGAGCCCGTCTATGCCTATCGCTTCGCGGGCAAGCGCTTCGACTGCGGCAACAAGCTCGGTTACCTGCAGGCGACCGTCGAGCACGCCCTCGCGCACCCCGAGCTCGGGGCGCCGTTCGCCGCCTACTTGCGCCGGCTCTCGAAGAGCATTTGATCCAGGTCACGCCCGCGCATCGCGGCCGGGCGTAAGATGCCGGACGTGAGCGGGCGGCGACGATCCGGTTTGCGCATTGCCCTGGCGGCGGGCTTCTGCCTGCTGTTCCAGCAGTTGGCGCTGGCCGCCTACGAATGCCCCGGCTCGCGGGGACTGCAGGGCGACGCCGGTGAGGCTGCGCTCTGCGCCAGCCACTGCTCGCCCGATTCGCCCGCGCAGGCCGATATCGCCAAGTCGGCGGCTGCCATGGCAGTGCCGGTCCTCTTATTGGGCCTGCGCGTCGCGGCTTCGTCCTCCGGCCAGCCGGCTGCCCGCCCGGAGCCGCCACAGGCCGCGGCCGACCCTCCGCCACGCCTCCGTTACTGCACGCTCCTGATCTAGCCACCTCCGGTCCCGCTTGCGTTGGCGCCGGCGCTCGCCTGCCGGCGCCTGCCGTCGTACATCCGGAGGTTCCATGTATCCATCATTGCTGTCCCGCCTTGTGCTCGCCACGCTCTTGCTGCCTGCGGCTGCGTGGGCGGCAGGGAGCGGGCTGACGCTCGATGCCGCGGTGCGCCGCGCGGTCGAACTTGCGCCGCAGCTCGAAGCCGGCGTTGCCACCGTGGAGGCCGCCACGCAGGACCTGCGGCGTGCCGGCCGGCTCCCCGATCCCATGTTCACGTTCGGCATCGACGACCTGCCGGTGGCGGGGGCGGACGCCTTCGACCCCGATGCCGATGCGATGACTCAGAGGACCATCGGACTGAGCCAGGCGCTGCCCGCACGCGCCAGGCGCGCGGCGCAGCGTGAAGTCGCGCGGCGCGCCGTCGAGCTCGCGCAGGCCGATGCAGGCAGCACCCGCCTCGATGTCGAGCGATCGACGGCGATCGCCTGGGTCGGGGCGTGGTCGACGGCCCGCGAGATCGAGGCCCTGGGCACGCTGCGCGCGCAGGCGCAGCTGGCGCTGCAACTGGCCCGCTCGCGCGCGGCGGGCGGCGAGACGGCGCTCGACCTGCTCGCCGCCGAGGCCGCCGTGCTCGAGCTCGAAGCCGAATCCGCCGCCGTCGAGGGTGCGCGGGGCGAAGCCATGGCCGAATTGCAGCGATGGGTCGGGGACGACGTCGTCTCGATCGCGAACGAGGCGCAGCCCTTCGACAACGCGCCCCGCACGGAGGCCAACGCGCTCGCGGCCCTCGGCCGGCAACCCGCGTTGCGCTCGGCGGACGCGCGCGTGGCGGCCGCTGCGGCGGCGGTTGAAGAAGCGCGCGCCGGGCGCCGCCCGGACTGGAGCGTCGCGGCGCGCTATGGGCAGCGCAGCGGCTTCGACGACATGTTGATGCTCGAAGTAGGCGTCAGCCTGCCATTCTTCGCGCGCCATCGGCAGGGGCCGGACATTGCGGCCCGCCTCGCCGAGCAACGTGCGGCTCGGGCGACGCAGGAGGGCCTGCGTCGCGAACTGCAGGCCCGGACGCGGGCGGCCTACGCGAAATGGAACGGGCTCAGGACGCAGGCCGGCACGCATGAACAGGTGCTGCGCTTCGCGCACGCGCGCAGTACTGCGGCCCTCGCGTCCTATCGCGCGGGCGGCGAACTGCGCGCGTGGCTCGATGCCCGCCGCGATGAAGCGGAGGCCCATCGCGTCCACGCACGCCAGTTGGGCGACCTGGGCCGTGCCTGGGCCGATCTCGCCTACCTTTTTGAGGAGTCCGTGCCATGAAGCCCGTCTCGAAGAAGTTCACCGTGCTGGCCGCGCTTGCGCTGGCGTCGTTCACCGGCGCCATCGGCTGGTGGAGCGGGCAGCGCATGTCCCATGCGGTGGCCACGGCGCCCGTTGCAGGGCGCAAGGTCCTCTACTGGTACGACCCGATGGTGCCCGGCCAGCATTTCAGCAAGCCGGGCAAGTCGCCCTTCATGGATATGGACCTCATGCCGCGGTACGCGGACGAAGCGGTGGCCGCCGGCGCTGAAGTGCAGCCGATTACGCAGCACAGCCTCGGCATCCGCACGGTTGCCGCCGAGCGCGGCCGCCTCGGCGGCGAGCTTGCAGTGTCCGGCACGATCGGCTGGGACCTGCGGCTCGAGCGGATCGTCAGCGCGCGCACCGACCTCATAGTCGACCGGCTGCACGTCAGGGTGCCCTACACGCGGGTGCGCCCGGGCGATCCGCTCGCGAGCGTGATCGCCCCGGCGTGGAGCAGTGCCCTCGCGGAGGCGCGCTCGCTTGCCCAGTCGACGGACGCCGCGGCTCGCGAGCTCGAGCCGGTGGCCGAGGCTCGCTTGCGCGCCCTCGGCGTGCCGCCCGGTACCCGACTCGGGCCCGATGGCCGCGTCCTGCTGACCGCGCCGATCGAGGGCATCGTGAGCGAGATCGGCGTGCGGGAAGGAGAGGTGGCGGCCACCGGCGCGATCCTCTTTCGCGTGAACGGCACGCGAACCGTCTGGCTGCAGGCGGCGGTGCCGCAGGCGGATGCCGGCGGCATCAAGGCGGGCAGCGGCGTCGTCGCGGAGGTCAGCGGCTTGCCGGACCGCATCACGGGGCGCGTCGAGTCACTGCTGCCGACGCTCGAGGCGTCGAGCCGCACGCAGCCGGCGCGGATCGTGCTCGACAACGCGGGCGGAATGCTGGCCGCGGGGCAACTCGCGCGCGTCAGCCTCGACGAGGACAGCGGCATCGAGCGGCTGCTGGTGCCGAGCGACGCGGTGATCGGCAGCGGCGAGCGCGCCCGCGTGATCGTGCGCCACGGCGAGGCGCAATTCATGCCGATGGCCGTGCGCACGGGCCGCAGCCGCGGCGGTCGCACGGAAGTGCTCGCGGGGCTCGAAGGCGGCGAGCAGGTGGTGGTCTCCGGCCAGTTCCTGCTCGATTCGGAGGCGAGCCTCGCTGGCGGGCTCGAACGCCTCGGCGATCACGGGACACACCCATGATCGCGCGCGTCATCGCCCTTGCAATCGCCAATCGCATCGCCGTCCTGGTCGCCGCACTCGCGATCGCGGTTTGGGGCGCCTGGGCGCTCGTGCGCGCGCCGCTCGATGCGCTGCCGGACCTCTCCGACACGCAAGTCGTCATCCGCACCGAGTGGCCCGGCCAGGCGCCCCGCATCGTCGAGGACCAGGTGACCTATCCGCTGACGACCACGATGCTTTCGGTGCCGGGCGTCAAGGCCGTGCGCGGCTTCTCGTTCTTTGGTGACTCCTTTGTCTATGTGTTGTTCGACGACCGCACCGACCTTTACTGGGCGCGCTCGCGGGTGCTCGAGTACCTGAGCCAGGCGCGCGACCGGCTGCCCGCGTCGGTGTCGCCCGCCATCGGGCCCGATGCGACCGGGGTCGGCTGGATCTACGAGTACGCGCTGGTCGATCGCAGCGGCGCGCACGGGCCGGGTGAGCTGCGAGCCCTGCAGGACTGGTTCCTGCGCTACGAGCTGAAAACCGTGCCGGACGTCGCCGAAGTGGCGACCGTCGGCGGCATGGTGCAGGGCTGGCAGGTCGTGCCGGACCCCGCGGCGCTTGCGGCGCGTGGCATCACCGTGGCGCAGCTCGTGGAAGCCATCCGCGCGGCGAACGGCGCGGCAGGCGGATCGGTCATCGAGCAGGCGGAGGCCGAAATCATGGTGCGCAGCGAAGGCTACCTGCGCACGCGGGAGGATATCGAGGCCGTGCCCATCGTGCGGGGCGCCGACAGCGTGCCGGTGCTCCTGCGCGACATCGCGCTGGTGCAGCGCGGCCCGGTCCTGCGCCGCGGCATCGCGGAACTCGACGGCGAAGGCGAGGTCGTGGGCGGAGTTGTCGTCCTGCGATCGGGCAAGAATGCGCTCGCGGCGATCGACGCCGTGAAGGCGAGGCTGGCGGGCCTCGCGGGCAGCTTGCCGCGAGGCGTCGAGATCGTTCCGGTTTATGACCGTTCGGCGCTGATCCTGGAAGCGGTCCGCAATCTAGCGCGCAAGCTCGCCGAGGAATTCCTCGTGGTGGCGATCGTCTGTGCGCTCTTCCTCTGGCATGCCCGCTCGGCGCTGGTCGCGATCGTGACGCTGCCGCTCGGCGTGCTGGCGGCCTTCATCGTGATGCACTACCAGGGCATCAGCACGAACCTGTTGTCGCTCGGCGGCATCGCGATCGCTATCGGGGCGATGGTCGACGCGGCTGTCGTGATGATCGAGAACGCGCACAAGCATCTCGAGCAGTTCGAGGCCGCGAACCGCCGCGCACCGACCGCGACCGAGCGGCTCGAACTGGCGCGGGCGGCCGCGACGGAGGTGGGGCCCGCGCTGTTCGTGAGCCTGCTGGTGATCACCCTGTCGTTCGTGCCGGTGTTCGCCCTGCAGGCGCAGGAAGGCCGGTTGTTCTCGCCCCTCGCGTACACGAAGACCTGGGCGATGGCCGCCGCCGCGGTGCTCTCGGTCACCCTGATCCCGGTGCTGATGGGCTTGCTGATCCGCGGACGCATCCGGCCCGAGCGCGACAATCCGCTGAACCGCTGGCTGATCGCGGCATATCGACCCGTGATCGACTGGGTGCTCGGGCATCCGCGCGCGACGCTCGCGGCGGCCGGCGGCGTGCTGCTGCTGTCACTCATCCCCCTGGCGCGCCTCGGCAGCGAGTTCCTTCCGACAATCGACGAGGGATCGCTCCTCTACATGCCCACTGCGCTGCCCGGCCTGTCTGCCGGCAAGGCGGCGCAACTCCTCGGCGAGACCGACCGGATGATTCGCACCGTGCCGGAAGTGGCGCACGTGTTCGGCAAGGCGGGGCGCGCCGAGACCGCCACCGATCCCGCGCCCCTCGAGATGTTCGAGACGACCGTGACTTTCAAGCCGCGCAGCGAGTGGCGCCCCGGCATGACGCCCGCGAAGTTGCGCGACGAGCTCGATGCCGCCGTGCGCGTGCCGGGCCTCACGAACCTGTGGGTGCCGCCGATCCGCAATCGCATCGACATGCTCGCGACGGGCATCAAGAGCCCGATCGGCATCAAGGTGATGGGTCCCGATGTAGCGGAACTGGCGCGCGTGGCCGGTCGGATCGAGGGCCTCGCGCGGACGGTGCCCGGGGTCAGCTCGGCGCTGGCCGAGCGCGTCGAGGGAGGGCGCTATCTCGACATCCGCGTGGACCCCGCGCGCGCGGCCCGCTACGGCCTCACGCAGCGCGACCTGCAGGAGTTCATCGCGACGGCGATCGGCGGCGATCCAGTGACCCAGACGCTGGAAGGCCGGCAGCGCTACCCCGTCGTGGTGCGCTATCCGCGCGCGGAGCGCGACTCGGTGGCGGCCCTCGAGCGCCTGCCGATCGTGGCGCCCGGTGGCGTGCAGCTGACGCTCGGGCAGGTGGCGGACATCGTCCCCGATGCCGGGCCGCCGATGCTCAGGAGCGACGACGGGCGCCTCGCGAGCTATGTCTATGTCGATGTGTCCGGCCGCGACCTCGGCTCCGTCGTGGCGGACCTCAAGGCCGCCGCGCGTGAGCTGGTGCTGCCCGCCGGCTACTCGATCGCATGGTCGGGCCAGTTCGAGTACCTCGAGCGCACGCGGGAGCGCCTGCGGTTCGTGGTGCCGGCCGTGCTGGCGATCATCTTCGTGCTGATCTGCGCGATCTTCCGTCGGCCCGCGGAGGCCGCGATCATCATGCTGTCGCTGCCGTTCGCGCTTGCCGGCGGGCTGTGGCTGGTGTGGCTCCTCGGGCACGCGATCTCCGTGGCTTCGCTGATCGGCTTCATCGCGCTCGCGGGCGTCGCCGCGGAGTTCGGCATCATCATGCTGCTGTACCTGCGCCAGTCCTGGGAACGCACGCTCGCTGCGCGACCCGATGCCGGCCTTGCGGCGCTCGACGCGGCGATCCGGGAGGGCGCCGTGCAGCGCGTGCGCCCGAAGGCGATGACGGTCGCCGTCATCATCGCCGGCCTGCTGCCGATCCTGCTCGGCGGCGGCGCGGGTTCGGAGGTGATGCAGCGCATTGCCGCGCCGATGGTGGGCGGCATGCTGAGTGCACCGCTGCTCTCGATGATCGTGATTCCAGCGGCGTACCGGCTGTTGCGGGGGCGCGGCTTGGCCTAGCGCGGCGTGTCCTGGCGTGGCGTGCCTTCGCGCGGACAGGCTGCGGCGGGATCGCCGGTGCGTGCCGCGATCTCGTCCGCCGTGGCTGCCACCGCGGCGGCGAGCGCCGTGCCGCGCGCGTGCTCCCCGGCCACGGCAATCTGCGCGAGCGCGGCGTCGCGGCAGCCGCGCTGCGAGAGCAGCTCGGCGAGATTATTGCGCGCAGCTACCTCGGCGGGCGCGACGCGCAGCAACTTGCGCAAGGCCTCCTCCGCCCGCGCCGGCTCGCCCATGGCGAGCAGCATGTTCGCAGCGCCGAACCGCAATAGCGGTTCGTCAGGCCAGCGGGCCATGCCGGCCTCATAGGCGCGCAGGGCTGCGTGCGGATCGATGCGCTCGAAATCCGCGACCGCGGCGGCGTAACGGGAGGCTGTCGCCGGGCGCGGCAGCTCCGCGGGACGCAGTGCGACGAAGCCCCAGTGGTCCGCCCGGTCCCAGGCACCGAGGAAGCGGCGCAGCGACATGCGCGCGCGCGCCGTCGTCCCCGAGCGCAGCAGCATGCGCCCTGCGTCGCGCTCGTAGCCAATCACGACCGCGTAGTGCCAGATCGGCCAGGACCTGACGCCGAGGTTCAACAAGACGAGTACGGGGCGACCGTCCCCGAGCTGGGCCAGCAGCGCGTCGAAACGTGGCTCGAGCAGGTAGGGAATTCGATGCCGCTGGCGTGCGGCCGCCAGCATCTCGGTTTGCAGGCTGCCTTTGCGAGCCGGGATGTAGACCTCGTCGACGAGGTCCGATGGCGGCGCATGGGCGCCGCTGGCGCCGAGCAAGGTGGCCAGTGCGGCAGGCCCGCACTGGAAGGCGTCCTGCGGGTAAAAGGGAGTACCCGAGAGCTCGATGCGCGCGGGGACTTCGGCGGGCCACTGCACCGTGCGGCAACCCGCCGCGAGCCCCGCGACGGCGATCAGCGCCGCGAGGCGGACGCGCGGCACGCCTCGCTCAGGCCTTCTTGAAGATGTCGATCACGCCGGTGAACTCGAGGATCATGAGCACGACGAATACGGCGCCGATGATCGCCAGGATGTCGCCGCCGGCCGGCGCCTTGTCGAGCTGGACCGCGAAGTTCGCGAGTTCGGCGTCGGTCAGGGCCGCGGCGCGATCATGGGCTGCCTGCGGCGCGACACCAAGGTCCGTCAGGTGCCGTTGCACGTCGGCCCGGGCGAGGACACTGTCGACCCGCGCGAGGTTCGCGGCGCGCGTCGTGGCGGCGACCGCGGCCGGTGTGCCGATCATCGCGGCGGAGGCGGGAGAGGGCGAAACGGCCGTGAGGAAGGCCAGCAGGGACAGGGCGACAACGCCGCGCCGGAACGACAGGATCATGGGAGCTCCTTGGGATGAGGGGTCGCGCCAGGGCGCGCCGCGCAGTCTAGGCGCAACGCCGAAGGGTCGACAAGTCGCCGGCAGGTTCCCGAGCGATTCCGGGACTTCGGCGGTCCGTCCGGGTTTGACGCAGGAGCGCGCCCGCGCGACCCTGCGTGCAACGACGGGCCGCCGGGGCTGGAGCCCCCGCTTCGGTGCGGGCATCGTCGGCGAGCTGACGACCATGCGAACCCTGCAACTCGAATTTGCCGCCGACCTGGCGGCTGCGATCGCCGAGCGCCTCGCGGCGGCCGGCGTCTCGGCCCTGCCGGGCTGCGATCCGGTGCCGATGCGCGGCCAGGGCGAGCAGCCCGCTACCGTGGTCGTGACGGTGCTCGTGCCGTCGGGCGTGCCGACGGAACGGCTGTACGGCATCCCGGGGGTATTGCGCGTGACGGGCTATCCCGCGATCAGCCCGCCGCATTGAATTTCACACGGAGTCCGACATGAAACTGACCCTGTTCGATGCCTGCGTCCCGCCCTGCATCCAGATGATGACCAGCCTCACCGCGATCCTGGAGAAGGCGGCGGCGCACGCGGAGGCGCGCAAGTTCGACGCCACCGTGCTCGCCGCCAGCCGCCTCTACCCGGACATGTTCGCGCTCGCGCGGCAGGTGCAGATCGCATCCGACAGCGCCAAGGCAGGCGCTTCGCGCCTTGCCGGCCTCACGCCGCCTTCGTGGGAAGACAACGAGACGACGCTGCCTGAACTCATCGAGCGTTCGCGCAAGACCGTGGCATACCTGCAGACCTTGAGGCCCGCGCAGTTCGAGGGCGCCGAGGACCGTACGATCACCTGGAGCACGCGCGCCGGCACGCGGACGATGCGCGGCCAACCGTACCTGGTACACCACATGCTCCCGACCCTGTTCTTTCACGTGACGACGGCGTACAACATCCTGCGGCACAACGGCGTCGAACTCGGGAAGAAGGACTACCTCGGGCCGCCGCCTGAGTGACAGCCCATAGCAACGGGAGGATGCCACCATGCGAATTCTCGGGAAGGCTGCGTGGGTCGCAGCGGGATTGCTGGCTCTCGCCGGATGCGCGCCATCGGCGCCCGGCGCGGGCAACAGCAAGGCCGACGAGGAAGCGATGCGCAAAGGCACGGAGGCCTGGGTCGCCGCGTACTCCAGGGGGGACGTGGATGCGATCCTCGCGCTGTATGCCGAAGACGCGGTAGTGATGCCCCCGGGCGTTCCGGCCGCGACGAATCAGGAGTCCTTGCGCGAGTTCCTCACGACGGACATCGCCACCTCCGCCGGCACGACCCTCGAACTCGGCGCGAGCACGTCCGGCGTTTCCGGCGACCTGGGCTGGCATGCCGGGGCTTTCACGATCAAGGACACCTCGGGCGTCAGCGTCGGCGCGGGCAAGTACATGGAAGTGTGGCGCAAACGGGATGGCAAGTGGCTCATCCTGCGCGACATGTGGAACCTCGACGCGGCGCCGGCGGCGCCCACGTCCTGACGCCGACAGTCCCGGCCGTCAGTGACCCGCGCCGGCCTTGCGGGCCGGTGCCTGCGCCGTGTGCAAGTGGCGGATGCGCCATTGCCCGTCGATGCGGCTGAGCACCGCCGTGCCTTTGCCGGCCATGGATACGGGATGACGGCCTGCCTCGAACTTCGGGCTCACGACGGTGACGTCCATGGCCCACGAAAAGGTGGCGTACGCAAGGTCGCCGCTGACGAAGGGCCGCAGGTCCGTGACGCGATAGCTGGGGCGCTCGAACATCGCCATCTCGGGGGCGAGGTGGTCGTGGAAGCTCTGCCAGCCGACATTGACGAAGCTGCCCTCGAAGTAGCTGAACGCATCCCCGGCCACGAGCAGCGGCCGCACGCGCGCGAGGTCGTTTGCGCTGAGCGCCGCGGCGTACTGTCCGAGGACCTCGGCCACGGCACGCTCCTCGCCGGCCAGCGGTGCAGCGGCTGCGGGCGCATGCGATTCGCCCTCGTGCGCGTAGGCGCTGCCCGCAGCCAGCAGGGCGCAGGCGAGGGCACTGGCGGGTCCTCGGCGAATCATCCGTAGTGGCATGGGGTACTCCATTCAGGGTCAGAAAGTGGCCGAAGGTTGCGGATAGCTGAAGGGCTCGAGCATGCGCCCGTCCCGCTTGGCGACCTGGCCACCCTTCATCACGAAATCGACCTTCAGCAGGGCGCCGACGTCGTCGAGCGGATTGGCGGCGAGTGCGACGAGGTCGGCGAGCTTGCCCGGTTCGATCGTGCCCGCATCGGCCGTCACACCGAACAGGTCCGCCGTGACCACGGTTGCGCTGCGGATCGCCTCCATCGGGGTCATGCCGAATTTCACCATCAGGCCGAATTCCTTGGCGTTGTCGCCGTGCGCGAACGTGCCCGCGTCGGTGCCGAAGGCGATCTTCACGCCAGCCGCGTGGGCACGCTCGAACGCCTTGTGCTCGTTGCGTATCCGCACCGACTCGGGGTCGCGGATGCGGAAGACCGGCGGCGGGTAACTCGCCGACAGCGTCGGCACGAGGAATGTACCGGCCTTCTTCATCAGCGCGATGCCCTCGTCGTCGAGCAGGAAGCCATGCTCGATCGAGTCGACGCCCGCGCGCACCGCCTGCTTGATGGCGATCGGCGAATAGGCGTGCGCGGCCGCCTTGAGGCCGACGAGGTGGGCGGTCGAGACGATTGCCTCGATCTCGTCCGGAAAGAGCTGCGGCTCGAGGCCCGTGTTCGAGCCGAAGCCGCCGGTCGAGGTGAACTTGATGACATCGGCGCCAAGCTTGTACTGGTAGCGCACCGCGGCGCGGCACTCCATCGGGCCATCGCACGTGCCGTCGCGCAGGCGCGCCTGCGGGTCACCCGTCTCGTCGAGGGGCAGCGAGTCGCCGTGGCCGCCGGTCACCGCGAGCGCGGAGCCGGAGACGAGGATGCGCGGGCCGATCATGCGCCCCGCATTGATGGCGTTGCGGACCGCGAACACGGCCTCGTCGTCCGAGCCGAGGTCGCGCACGATGGTAAAGCCCGCGGACAGGGTTCGGCGTGCGTACACGATGGCGTTGACGGCGCCTTCCGAGGATGTGGGCGGATTGCGGTCGCCGCGTTCAGCGCGATGTCGGCTGAACGAAGGCTCGCCGTGCAGGTGCACGTGCGCATCCATCAGGCCCGGCAGCACGAAGCGGTCGCGCAGGTCGACGAGATCGACTTGCGCGCCGGGTGCAATGGCGGCGGCCGCGGCGTCGAGGTAACCCGGCGACACGCCGACGATGCGCGTGTTCTTCACGACGATGGTCATCTCGCGCTGCGGTGCCTTGCCCGGCACGGCGAGCAGCGCGCCCGCATGAACCAGCGTGTAGCGATCGGGCGCGGCCTGCGCGGCAGGAACCGCGGGCACGGCGAAAGCCAGTGCAGCGGCGAGGCTGGTTGCGATCCAGGAATTCTTCACTGCGTCACTCTCCTCAGGCCCGGGGCGCGAGCGGCCCGCTGCGCATCTTCGTCGCAATGAGGCGGTGCGCGCGCAGTCGGCTGCTGCGGCCGTCCGCCACGCGGTATGAGCGGCGGCCCCCTCGATGCTGGTCAAACCGGCAGCGTGCCGCTATGGTGGGCGGTCTGGATTACAGGAGACCCGCATGTCCGTCGAACTGCCCGCGCTGCCATACGCCATCGAGGCCCTCGAGCCGCACATCTCCCGCAAGACCCTCACGGTCCATCACGGCAGCCATCACGCCGCGTATGTCGACCGGACCCGTGCGTTGATCAAGGGCACGCCGCTCGAGTCCGCCTCGCTCGTCGAGATCGTCAAGGCGCAGGCGAGCCAGCCGGGGCCGCTGTTCAATGCCGCGGCGCAATCCTGGAACCACGCCTTCCTGTGGCAGAGCATGCGGCCGAACGGCGGCGGCGACGCCACGGGTGCGATCGCGCAGCGCATCGTCAAGGACTTCGGCAGCCACGACGCCTTCCGCGAGCAGTTCCAGGCGGCGGCGGTCGGCCAGTTCGCGAGCGGCTGGGCCTGGCTCGTGCTCGATGGCGGCACGCTGAAGATCACCACCACCTCGAATGCGGCGACGCCGCTCACGGGCAGCCAGAAGCCGCTGCTGACGCTCGACGTCTGGGAACACGCTTACTACATCGACTACCAGCAGCGCCGGCCCGACTACGTGAAGGCATTCCTCGCCCACCTCGTCAACTGGGACTTTGCGAACGCGAATCTCGCGGGCTGACGAACGCTAGGCGCGCGCGCGGGCGACGATCGCGCCCGCTTCCCCGGCGATGTGTTCAACGCAGGTGTCGATCTGCGCCTGGCGCGTGCGAAAGCTCAGCACGCACACGCGTGCGAGGAAACGGCCGCCGGCCTGGCAGCCCGTGATGAAGACCTTGCCGCGGCGCGTGACCCGTTCGAGGAGCTCGCGCGTTGCGGCATCCTGCTCGGCGAGCGTCGCGCCCGGCCATTCGAGGTGGAACGCAAACAGCGACAGCTGCGGTGGGGCGTCCATGACGACATGGGGCAGGGCGGCGACGCGCCGCGCCGCATCGAGCGCGAGCGCGCGCTTCTCGGCGAGCGCCGCGCGATAGCGGGCGGCGCCGTAGAGCTTGAACGCGAGCCATACCCGCAGGCCCGGAAAGCCGCGCGACAGGTCGGGGCCGTACTGGTGCGGGTCATAGAATTCCTCGCCCTGGTTTTCGGGCATGTAGCTCGCGGTCTCGGCGTGCGCGGCGCGCAGCGCCTCGCCGTCGCGCACCAGCACCGCGCCCGTGCCGTAGGGTATGAACAGTCCCTTGTGCGGGTCGAGCGTGACCGAATCGGCCTGCGGCAGGCCGGCGAGCAGGGGGCGCAGCTCCGGGCACAGGTGGAAACTCGCGCCGTAGGCGCCATCGACGTGATGCCACAGTCCTTCACGCGCGCACAGCGCGCCGATCGCGGGCAGCGGGTCGACCGCGCCGGTATTGGTGGTGCCCGCGGAAGAGACGACCAGGAAGGGCTGCAGGCCTGCCGCGTGGTCCGCCGCGATGGCCTGCGAGAGCAGATCGGCACGCATGCGAAATGCGCTGTCCACTTCGATCGCACGTACCCTGTCGGGCAGGATGCCGGCGAGACGGGCCGCCTTGCCGACCGAATGATGGGTCTGCGTCGAGAGGTACATCGTGCCGCGACGCAGTTCCGCGCCGAGCTTGCGCTCGCGGGCGCTGACGATGGCCGCGAAATTGGCCATCGAGCCACCAGTCGTGAAGAGGCCGCGCGCGGTGGCGGGAAACTGCATCCACTCGCGCAGCCAGTCGAGCACGTTCGCCTCGAGCTGCACCAGCGCGGGGGCGGTGGGCCATACGCCCGTGTAGCGATTGACGCCTGATGCAATGAGGTCCGCCAGTGCGCCCGGGAACACTCCTCCGCCCGGGATGTAGGCGAGGTAGCCGGGGCTCGCCGTGTTGAACGTGCGCGGGATCCACTCGTCGAAGAGGGCGTCGAGCAGCGGCTCGAGAGCGCTGCCTTCCTCCGGTGCCGGTTCGCGCATGGCCCGGCAGAGCGCGGTCGCATCGACGTCGCCGCGCACTGGCTGCTCGTCGATCGTCGCGAGGTGATCCACGACGCGCCGCATGACCTGGTCACCCATGCGGCGCATCGTTTCGGGCGGAAATTCGAGGGTGGCATCCGTCATGAGTGGAAGCTCTAGCGATGTTATGTCGAATCCCGGGCGGTTGAATTAACCGCCGTGCGGGAGTAGGTTCGCCTGCATCGAATACCAGAACAACTCGGGGATCAAGACAATGGGCCAGCATTCCTTCGCTTCGCGGTCGAAGATCGCGGTGCTTTTCGTTATGGCAGCGCTCGTGGCGGCACCCGCCATCACCCTGGGCGGGAGCCCGGGCAAGCGCAAGAACATCGACCCGAGTCGCTCGATCAGCCTGCACGGCACGAAGCTGTCGGGTGACCGGGGCGAAGTGCAGGTGTTCGTGCGGCTCGACGAGCCGGCGGTGGCGGAACTCAATGCCGAGAGCCTGTCCAGCACCGGTGCCTACGCCTCACCCGCCGCGCAGCGCGCTCAGGCGGCGCGTGTTTCGCAGCAGCAGGCGCGCTTTCGCACGACGCTCGACAGCCTCGGCGCGCGCGTGCTGTCGGCGCAGCGCGTCGGTGCGAACGGCCTGCGCGTCAACGTGAAGGCCTCCGAACTCGCCGCCCTGCGCGCGATGCCGGGCGTGCGTTCCGTCGGCCGCGTGCATCGTTACCAGCTCGATAACGTCGACAGCGTGCCCTGGATCGGGTCCCCGGAAGTGTGGGCGAGCAGCGGCAAGGGTGAAGGCGTTTCGATCGGCGTCATCGACACCGGCATCGACTATACCCATGCCGATTTCGGTGGCAGCGGCAATCCCGCCGAGTACGCGGCCAATGACAAGAATGTCATCGAGCCGGGAACCTTCCCGACCGCCAAGGTGAAGGGCGGCTATGACTTCGCCGGCCCGACCTACGACGCGAACGATCCCACCTCCGTGCCCGCGCCGGATCCGGATCCGCTCGACGGCAACGGCCACGGCACGCACGTGTCGGGCACCGCGGCGGGCATCGGCGTGCCGGGCAGTGTCGGCCAGGGCGTCGCGCCGGGCGCCGACCTGTACGCGCTCAAGGTCTTCAGCGACGAGGGTGGCAGCACGGACGTCGTCTCGCTCGCGATCGAGTGGGCGATGGATCCGAACGGCGACGGCGACATGAGCGATCACCTCGACGTCATCAACATGAGCCTCGGCTCGCCGTTCGGCCAGCCGGAGGATCCGTCGGCGATCTCGAGCAACAATGCCGCGGCGGTCGGCATCATCGTTGCAACTTCCGCGGGCAACGAAGGCGACACGCCGTATGTCACGGGCTCGCCGGGTGTCGCGAGTTCGGCGATCTCGACGGCGGCCAATACGCCGGGCGGCCGCCTGTACTCGAAGTTCGACGTCACGGCGCCGGCCAATGTGGCGGGCACCTACCCGTCGCTCGAGGGCGCAGGCCCGGTGACCTTTGCGCAGGCGGGCCCGATTTCCGGCAGCCTCGTGCTGGCGAACCCGGTTAACGGTTGCGCGGCGCTCGCGAACGCCGGCGCCATCGCCGGCAATGTCGCCTTCATACGGCGCGGCGTCTGCGGCTTCGTCGACAAGTACCGCAATGCGCAGGCGGCGGGCGCGCGCGCGATCGTCGTGTTCAACGACGGTGCCAATGCGACGCGCATCGATCCGATCGTGATGGGCGGCCTCGACGCCACGATCACGATTCCGGGCCTCATGATCTCGAGCACCGTGGGCAACGTGCTCGCGGCGACCGCGGGTGTCACGGTGAACCTGTCGGCGGCGCTCGACCCGACCAAGGACGACGAGATCACGGCCTTCTCGTCGCGTGGTCCCGGCGGCGGCGGCTCGACGTTCAAGCCGGACCTCGCCGCGCCTGGCCTCGCCATCGTTTCGGCGGGCGTCGGCACCGGCACCGGCTCGGCGAATCTCCAGGGCACGTCGATGGCGTCGCCGCACGTGGCGGGCGCCGCGGCGCTGCTGCGCCAGAAGTTCCCGAACCTCGGCCAGGGCGCGATCAAGGCCCTGCTGCAGAACTCGACCGTGAACGCGAGCCCCGCGGGCGACACCGACCTGATGCGCCAGGGCGTCGGCGCGCTGCGGGTCGATCGTGCGGCCGCGCTCACGAGCTACGCGGCCCCGGCGGGCGTGTCGTTCGGGCGACTCAATGCGTTCTCGTCCACGTACGCGAAGGAAGACGTGGTCGTGCACGACCTGAGCGGCAAGCGTCGCACTTTCAGCGTGCAGCATGTCGCGAACCAGACCTATCCAGGCGTGACTGTCAATTGCCCGCGCAGCGTGCGGGTAAGCGGCAAGGACAGCGCGAAGGTCCGCATCTCGCTGAACTTCGACCCGCGTGCGGCGTGGGCCGCAGGCGTCTATGACGACGCCGTCATCAGCCAGACGGAAGTGGACGGCTGGTGCATCCTGTCCGACGGCAAGGACACGCTGCGCGTCGGCTACGTCGCCGTGGTCGATCCCGCCTCGGCGGTGCTCGCGCTGCCTGACAACGGCTTCAGGGGTGCGAAGTTGCTGAATTTCGGCCCGACCATCGGCTGGGCCGAGGGCTTCACCCTCGCGAAGCTCGGTGGCGAGTTGCAGCACGACACCGTCGGCTCGATTGCCGCGGTCGGTTTCCGTCGCGCCAATCCGGCCTTCTATGGCGACCTCGACGTGCTCGAGTTCGGTATCGCGACGGAGCGGCCGTTCGAGCACCTGTCTGGCCTCACGTTCACGCTCGAGATCGACGCGAACGGCGACGGGGTGCCCGACGTCACGTTGATGGGAGCCGACCTGTCACGCTTCCAGGATGTGGACCCGGGCCAGTTCGTGACCGCGCAGTTCGATGCGGCCGGTGACGGCTTCCTCGACTGGCTCGCCAATTCGTGGGACTACAACGACCGGACGCTGATCCTGCCGTTCACGCTCACCTCGGGCGGTGGCCTGCTGCCTGACAAGTTCGCCTACACGCTCACGGTGCAGGCGCCTGACGGGGAAATCGATGTGCAGCACGGCAATGTCGACCTGGCGAACGAAATCGTGCCGGATGTGAACAGCTTCGGCGTCGATCCGAATGACAGCGTCGAAGTCGGCCTCAGCGGGCCCACCGGCGCAACGATGTGGCTGCTGCAGAACAACCGGGCATCGTCCCAGTTGGCCCTCGGCTTCCATGTCGACTATGCCGCGCTGAAGACCCACCGGCGCGGCCGGTAGTCGGGCTCGCCCTTGAGCAAGGGGGCCGCCGCAAGGCGGCCCCTTTTTTATTCCGTTTCGATGGCGGGGCAGGGCCGGACCGCCTTGCGGTCCGTGTGGTAGGTGTAGACGCGCCCCGCATGCTTCAGGGAGATGACCAGGCCTTCGACCGGCCCCGGCGCGAGCGCCTCTCCTTCCTGCGGGCAGCCGAGGCCGCTGTCGGGCCACTGGCCCGCGCGCAGCGGACCGAGGCGGATGTGGACGGCGTCGACGCCCAGGCGCGCCGCCAGATCCTGCCTTGCCTGCTCCATCAATGCGTCGAGGCCGGCACTGCGGGCGGTATCCGGGCGGCGCAGCACGGCGCCGCCCCGCTCGCAAACGAGGGCGTTTGTCCCGGACACATGCACGAGGTGCAGGCGGCCATTCACCATCGCGGTCACCGCATAGCCCTCGCTGATCACGGTGGCCGCCATGCTGCCGGGTGGGCTGCAACCGAGCCCGGAGTCGTTCCAGATCCGCGCCTCGATGCGCGAAACCCTCACGTCTTGCAGCTTGACGTGCAGGGCTTGCGCGAGCACTTCACGAGCCCGCAGGGCTGCCTGCGCCTGCGGCGTCACCGCCGGTTCGGCGGCCTGTGCGCAGGCACCCAGGGCAAGGATCGCGAGAGTCGGCTTGAACATGCTTCCTACCTCCGTCGAAGTCACTGTACCGGATCGCAGGCGATCAATGCCTCGTGCAGGTCGCGGAAATAGCGGGCGGGGGTGACGTGCCGCCCGACCAGGCCGGAACGCGCGAGCTTGCGCAGGACATTGGTGCGGGCGTCGCAATAGACGACGCGCACGCCTCGCCGCTCGAGGTTCAGGGTGGCCTCCTCGAGCGCCTGGATGCCCGTCACGTCCATGAACGGCACGCGCCCGAGGCGGATCACGATGCAACGGGGGTCGCTATGGGTGCGTGCGAGCACACGCTCGAGGCTCTCGACGGCCCCGAAGAACAGCGGGCCCTCGATCGAGTAGACGATCACGTCGGCGGGCACGGCATCGCGGCCGGTGCCCTGCAATTCCACATGCAGTTCGCGCTCGCCGAGTTGCAGGACTTCCACGGAACTCGACATGCGCCGGAGGAACAGCAGCATGGCGAGGATTACGCCCACGTTGACCGCGACCACGAGGTCGACCAGCACCGTCAGCACGAAGGTGATCAGCAGGATCGCCACGTCCGGGCGCGGCGCGGTGCGCACGAGGTGCAGCACGTGGCGCACCTGGCTCATGTTCCAGGCGACCACGAACAGGATCGCGGCGAGCGCGCAGAGCGGCACCTGGCCCGCGAAGGGCGCGAGCAGCAGCAGGATGGCGAGCAGGGTGGCGCAGTGAACGATGCCGGCGAGCGGGCTCGTCGCGCCGTTGCGCAGGCTGGTCGCGGTGCGCGCGATCGCACCGGTGGCCGCGATGCCACCGAGCAGCGGTGCGACGAGGTTCGCGATGCCCTGGCCGATCAGTTCCTGGTTCGAGTCGTGGCGGGTGCCCGCCATGCCATCGGCGACCGTGGCTGACAGCAGCGACTCGATGGCGCCGAGCATCGCGATCGTGAAGGCCGCCGGCACGAGCGCCAGGATGCGGTCGATACTGGCCTCGGGCAGGGCGAGGTGGGGCAGGCCGAGCGGGATCCCGCCGAACGCGCTCTTGATGGTCGCGACATGCTCGAAGCCGAAGCTGGCCTGCAGCACGGTGGCGACAATCATCGCGACCAGCGGGCCCGGCACGCGCGCAAGGCCGGGGATGCGAGGGGCGAAGACCGCGAGCGCGAGGCTGAGGGCTGCCAGCAAAGTGGTGGCGGGATGAAACCCGGGCAGCGACTGCAGCAGCTGCAGCAGCTTGTCGTGGAAATGCGCGCCGGTGGGCGCCGGCAGGCCGAAGAAGTCCTTCCATTGCCCCACCCAGATCACGACGCCGATGCCCGCAGTGAAACCGGCGATCACGGGTTCGGGAATGAAGCGCAGCACGCCGCCGAAGCGCGCGGCGCCAAACAGCACGAGCATGGCGCCCGCCATGATGGTCGCGAGCAGCAGTCCGTCGACGCCGAACTTCGCCACGATGGCGGCAAGGATCACGACGAAGGCCCCGGTGGGACCCGCGATCTGGATGCGGCTGCCGCCGAACAGCGAGACGGCAAGTCCCGCAACGATCGAGGTGTAGATGCCCTGCTCGGGCTTGACGCCGCTTGCCATGGCGAATGCCATGGCAAGCGGCAGCGCGACGATGCCGACGACGAGTCCGGCGGCCAGGTTGCGGGCCCAGTGCTCACGCTGCAGCAGGCCGGCCCGGGCAGCCTCGACGATGGCGATCACGCCGGGTCCGGTTGCTGCGCTGCGCGGAACTGCATCGTCACGATTGTACCCTTGCCATGGGGGCCTGCCGCGACCGTGAGGCTCGCACCGTGCAGGTGGGCGACTTCCTGCACGATCGCGAGGCCAAGGCCGCTGCCATCGCCGCGCGCGTTGCTGCCCCGGTGGAACCGGTCGAGGACGCGCTCGCGCTCCGCGGGCGGGATGCCGCTGCCGGTGTCGGTGACCTGCAGGAACGGGTGGCCGTCGTGGCCGCATCGCAGGGTGACGCTGCCGCCCCGCGGCGTGTAGGTCACGGCATTGTCGGCGAGATTGCCGAGCGCTTCCGCGAGCAGCCAGGGCACGCCGCGAATGCAGGCGGGTTCGACCTGCGCGCCGAGGTCGATCCCGGCGTCGTCAGCCGTGGCGATGCGCTCGTTGAGGACGGCTTCGACCACGGCTGCGAGGTCGACCGCCTCGAGGCGGTGATCGAGCGTGACCGCCTCGTCCGAGCGTGCGAGCGCGAGCAACTGGTGCGTCGTATGCGCCAGGCGATGCGCGCCGTCGAGCACATTGCGCAGGCGCTCTCGGCGCAGCGGGTCGGTTTCATCGTCGGCCAGCAGCTCGATCTGTGCCTGGATGCCGGTCAAGGGCGTGCGCAACTGGTGCGCGGCGCTTTCGAGGAAGCGGCGCTGCTCGGCCCCCGCGCGCGTGACGGTGGCGAACAGGCGATTGAGCGCCTCGACGACGCCGCGGATCTCGACCGGTACCCTCGCCAGCGGCAAAGGCGCGAGGTCGCGTGCCGAGCGCCGGTGGATCTGTGCCGCGACGCCACGCACCGGCGCGAGCGCGAGGCGCACCCCGAGCCAGATCAACACGAGCATGAGGCCCAGTTCGGCGACATCGACCGTAACCGCGGTGGTGAGTACGGCCGCACGGGCCCGGTCGCGCTTGCGCAGCGTCTCGCCGACGGTCACCGTGACCGGCGCCGTGCCGGCGGTCGTGCGGTAGCTGACGAGCCGGACGGGTTCACCCCGGAAGGTCGAATTGCCGCGCGCCGGGTTGCCTCCCCGGTCTGGCACATCGGGCAGGCCGGCGTCGCCCGAGATATGGCGACCATCGGCTGCAGATACGTGGAAGAAGACCGAATCGATCGAATCGGCACGCAGGATCGCGGCGGCTTCGGGGGGCAGGGAGAGCGCCGGACGGCCGCCGGGCGTGGTCACGACGCGACCCGCAATGGCGATTGCGGCATCGATCAGCGCCTGGTCGTAGGCCTCCCCAAGAGGAGCGACGGCCGTGAAGTAGTCGGCCAGCGTGCCGGCCATGAGGATCGCGACCGCAGGCAACAGCAGCAGCGCGAGCAGCCGCCGGGTGACCGACGGCACCTCGTCAGTGGCTTTGGACATCGATCCGGTAGCCCATGCCGCGCACGGCGCGGATGTTTACCGCGCCGCCGAGCTTGGCGCGCAACCTCGATACGTACACTTCGATGGCGTTTGGCGTGAGGTCCTCGCTCCAGTTGACCACCGCCTGCGTCAGGCGTTCCCTGCTGACGATGCGGCCGGCATTGAAGGCGAGGCACTCGAGGATCGACCACTCCCGAAGCGTGAGGTCGAGGGCGTGGCCATCCACGGCCGCTGCCCGATGGGCGAGATCGAGGTGCAAGGCGCCGAGCGCCAGTTCCGTGCCCGCAACGGCGTGCGCGCGGCGGATCACCGCACGGCAGCGGGCGAGCAGCTCGGGTACCTGGAAGGGCTTGACCAGGTAGTCGTCGGCGCCGAGGTCGAGGGCCGCCACCCGATCGTCGAGGCCATCGCGGGCCGTCAGGATGAGGACGGGCACCGCAAGGCCGCGCTGTCTCGCATCGCGCAGCAGTTGCAGGCCGCTGGCGCCCGGCAGGCCGATGTCGACGATGGCGAGATTGAAGGTTTCCGCATGCAGCGCGGCCGCCGCGGCTTCGGCGCTCGCGACGAGATCCACTGCGTAGGACTCCATCGCGAGTGCGCGGCGCACGGCGTCGCCGACCAGCGGATCGTCCTCGACGACCAGGATCCTCATGGAGCGAGCCTACTCCTGCCCGCCGCGCGGTGCTGTCAGCCCCGCGTCAGCATTGGAGCGCAGGCTTGCGCCCGTCGCCGATCCACCCCAAGGAGCAGGACATGAACACGCGTACTTTCCAGACCCTCGCCATCCTCGGCTGCTGCGCCGCTGCGGCGGGTACCGCTCAGGCCTCCGACCAACCGGACCCGTGGAGCGTCGCGCTCATCGCGGGTGACTCCATGGCACTGCATGGTTCGCTGCGGGCACCCCTGAAAACGACGGTCGCCGACCTCGGTGCGCTCGATCCCGCGATGGTCGGGCAGGCCGGAACCGCGGACCTGCACCGGCTGCGCTACGATCGGCTGTTCAACCCCGACTTCAACGCAGGGCTCGAACTGGGGTACGCCTTCGACGATGCGCTGCAGGCCTACGGCCGCATCGGCTATGGGCACCTCGACGGCCGGGTACGGGACATCGGCCAGGTTGCGGGCGAATCGCCCGCCGATGTGGGCGAACTGCGGGCCCACATGAATGACGTGCACGATGAATCGCTCGAGGCCGGCGCACGCTACACCTGGCAGACGGGTTCCGACTGGCGCCCGTACGCCGGGGTGGCGCTCGGTGCCGACCGCGTCGATGGCATGCGCGGCTCGCTGACGCTGCAGGCGGCTTCCGCCGTGCCGGAGCATGTGCGCTTCACGCGCGGCGACACCGTGTTCAGCCAGAGCCTCGAAACAGGGGTCGAATACGACCCCGGCAACAACTTCGGGCTGCGGATCGGCGTCGAGGCCGACCACAGCGGCGTGGCGTCGAATGCCCACGACCCGAAGCTGCTGGCGCTCGGCTACGACCGGGACAACGATGCGCAGGCGCGCTGGGCGTTTCCGGTCGCGGTCGCCGCGACGTGGCGATTCTGAGCGAGTGAGATGGCTCCGCATGGAGGGCGCCTGCGAACGCTCTCGGTACACGCATTTGGGACGGATTCATGCATTCGCACTGACCCACGCCGGCGTTCGCATCGCGAGTCCGAGAGCTTGGCCCGAGAGCGCTGGGACAGATTCGCCGATTCGCGCCGTCCCGTCACGAGTCCGCCGTCTCGGGATCGAGTGCGCTCGGGGCACGTTGAGCGAAAGCGAGACGTCCCGGCTCTTGCTGGACTGTGGCTGCGAATCGAGCCTCGGGAGCGCCCGGGCCCTTTATCTGCGACGCCATCCACGAGTCGAGGTCCTGGCGACGGAAGCGCCACTGCCCGCGCACCTTGAAGCAAGGCAGCTCGGACTTCTGCGCCATCGTGTAGACCGTCTTCTCGGCCACCTTCAGGAGGAGGGCGACCTCGGCGACGGTCAGAATTTCGTCGACCATGGCGACCGGCTCCTTCGGCAAGTCATGGTAACACATTCCAACAGTTACCAGTGTATGGTACAAGCTACGCACGCCACAAGAGGGCCGCGCGGTGCGGCTCACGAACCTGACGAATCGACTCACGCACGCAAACTCGTCGAGACCAGAACCGAGATGGTCAGGCCGGGGGAGTGGTGGCGGATTCCGGTAGAGTTGCGCTGCGATGGACTTGGCCCTGATCCCAGAACAGAACCTCCTCGAGGCAGGCGCGCTGCCCTACGGAGATCTCGTTCGCTTCGCGACGCGCGAGGGGCGACGCCCGCGCCCGATCTACCAGATCCACAAGTGGTTCGCGCGGCGCCTCGGGTGCTCGTTCCGCGCCGTGCTCGTCGGCGCGGTCTCGGAGCCGACGGCCGACTTCTGGAAGGCGTACTACGAGACAGGGAACCTTCAGGGAGTCACCGTCCTCGACCCCTTCGTCGGCGGCGGGACCTCGATCGTGGAGGCCGCGCGTCTCGGGGCATCGGCGATCGGCGTCGACGTCGACCCTATCGCGTGCGCGGTCACCACCGCCGAGCTGACCGCCGCAACGCTCGAGGACCTGCTACCGACGCTGCGCGCACTCCAGGAGCGCGTCGGCAAGAAGCTCGCACCGTTGTACGCCGTGAAGGGCCCCGACGGCACGCAGCTCACCGCCGTCCACTTCTTCTGGGTCCAGGTCGTCGCGTGCCCGTCGTGCAAGAAGGTCGGCGAGGCCCATCCGAAATACGTCCTCGCCGAGGAGGCTGGCCAGAGGCGGTGGGCGTTCTGCCGGAAGTGCCACGAACCCCACTCGCTGAAGGCGACCCAGAAGAGCCTCTCCTGCACGTCGTGCAAGACGAAGACGGTGCTCGACTCCGCGCCCGTGCAGAGCGGCACGTACACCTGCCCGCACTGCGACGAGCGCACACCCCTCATCAAGCTGGGGCGAGCGACCGAGGCGCCGCCGACGTGGCGCCTGTTCGCGATCGAAGCGACCCCCCGCACAACGGGCCGTTCCGTGCCGATGAAGGAGCGCGTCTTCCTGAAGGCCGCCGCAGCTCATCAATCGGCCGTCACGCGAGCCACCAAGGCGCTTCGACAGGAGATCGAGGCCGACCCAGAGTTCCTGCCTCACCACGCCATCGAGGAGAAGCACCGCTCGGACACACGCCTCACGGACTACGGCTACCGGCAGTGGTCCCAGCTCTTCAACGACCGCCAGCTCCTGCACCTCGGTCGTCTTGCGCGTGAGATCAAGAAGCTCCCCGAAGACCAGCGCCGCGCCATCGGGCTCGCGTTCAGCAACCACCTCACGACGAACTGCATGCTCACGTCCTACGCGGCTGGCTGGCGACGTCTCACGCCGCTCTTCAGCATCAGGGCGTTCCGGCACGTGCCTCGCCCCGTCGAGCTCAACCCGTGGCTCGAGGGCACGGGCCGCGGCACGTTCCCGAATGCGATCCGTCAGGTGCTGCGCGCGTCGGCGTTCGCCAAAGCGCCGAAGGAGCCAGCGCGCCGGGGCGGGTTCCGCGAAGTCGAGGCCGTGGCGCCGACGACCGCGCCCAGGGTGTTCAGCGGCAACGCGCGCGAGCTCACCGACGTCGAGTCGAGTTCCGTCGACATGGTGCTCACCGACCCGCCGTACTTCGACAACATCACGTACTCGGAGCTGTCGGACTTCTTCCAGCCGTGGCTCGAGCACATGGGGCTCGTCCCCGAGGCAGCGAAGCGCCGCGCGCTCGTGAAGCGGGCTCTTAGTGCGCGCCGGAACAACGAGGCGAGCATCGAGGAGTTCGCCGCGAACCTCGGCGAGGCCTTCGGCGAAGTCCGTCGCGTCCTCAAGCCGCAAGGGCTCCTTGCGTTCACGTTCCGGCACAGCACGCCCGAGGGCTGGCTCGCGATGGCGAAGGCGCTCGCGCGCAGCGGGCTGAATCCGGTGCAGGTGCTGCCGATGCCCGGCGAGGCCGGGACGGGCCTGCACACGCACGACGGCACGAGCCTATGGGACGCGGTCCTCGTGTTCCGCAAGCTCCCGACCGCGACTCCTATGGAGAACCTGGGCAAGGAGCAGGTCACCGCCGCTCGCACCAACGTGCGGCGCTGGCGCGATCGCTTCCGCCGTCAGGACCGGCTGCCGTTCAACGACGCCGACTTCGCCAACCTGTTCCGCGCCTCGCTCGTTGGCGCAAGTCTGGGCCTCTATGGCCGCGCAAAGAACGCCGACATCGGTCTTCGCAGCGCACTCGAAGACGTCGTCCAAGGCTGATCGGAGACCGAATGCCGCACCTCTCGAAGCGTTCCATCTCGAGCTTTCTCCGCAGCGAGTGCCTGCGCCGGTTGAAGCTCGACCTCACTCCCGACACCAACGCCTACCAGGCGGAACGCACGTCGTTGAACATGCCGCCGCGCGCAGTCGCCCGTCCGGGCCTTCGCGCTTTGACCGACGCCGGGACCGAGTGGGAGATCGCGAAGGTCAACGACCTCGTCTCCACGTTCGGAATCAAGACGACGCTCGGGACCCACGCGGCACTTCCGACAGGGGGAGTGAAGTTCAACACCGCACCTCTCTCGCAGGTGATCCAGCACGCAGCACCCGGGACGTTCCTTGTCCAGACGGAGTACTCGGTCGGAGCAACCTTCGAGAACGCGCTCGGCATCGCCGGCTACAGGACCACGTTCAAGCTCGACTACGCCGACCTGCGGCCGGACCTCATCCAGGTGCTCGCCATCGGCGCCGCGAAGGAGGAGGTTCTCCCGGATGGAACAGTGGTGGCCGTCCAGCCGAACGATACGCGCATCCCGCTGCGCATCATCGACATCAAGCTGACTGCCGAGCCGTCCGTGCCGTACCTCGCCGAGGTCACGTACTACGCGATGACGCTTGCGGGTTGGCTCGCCGACAAAGGTCACAAGGGCTTCCTGGTCGTCCCTGAAGCAGCCGTCTGGCCGGGCTCGCACGATGCATCCGAGCTGGTGAAGCTCGACGCCGCCAAGCGGAAGGTCGGGCAGGCTCCCACCCACCAGGAGCTGCTCGGCGCTCTGGGCGACGACCTCGAGATCGTGCCCTTTGGCGTCTTCGCTCCGCGTCTTCGCCGGTTCTTTCAAAGCGAGCTGCAGACGGTCCTCAGCTCGACGTGGACGAACCTCGAATGGCACGTCGACAACCGCTGCATCGGCTGCGAGTACCTCGGCTACCCGTGGCCGGGCAGCACCACCAGCGATCCGAGGCACTGCTGGCCGACGGCGACCACGCAAGATCACCTGAGCCGCGTTGCGTTCGTGTCGCGAGGAGCGCGCGGTGCGCTTGCCGACAACAACATCACGAGCGTCGCTGCTCTTGCAGGCACGGCGTCGACGAGTCCCGCCTACGACACGCACCACGTCCTGCGGGCGACGAGGAGCGTGGTCGCGGGGCGAGCCCAGTCGCTCGGAACGCAGCAAGCGTTCGTGCCTCCGCAGACAGGCACTTCAGCGGTCATGCCGAAGTGGACCGACCTTCGAATCTACGTCACGGCCGACTTCGACATCGGCAGCGGCATCTCGGTCGCGTTCGGCGCGAAGGGACAATTCTGGGTGCGCCCGGATCGTGTTCAGGCTGGGCAGCAGCAGTCGCAGATGTTCCCGGCGACGGTGTTTCCGATCGACCAGCGCTCGCTGCAGGTCGAGCAGCGCGAGCTGCTTCGGCTTCTCGACGCGGTCTACAGGATGATGCAACAGGCGACGACGGTGGCGCAGAACCCCACCGTTCAGGTGTCCTAACTACGACTCGATCTGACGGACGTGCCGCTCAGGCGGCGACTCGATTCTCGTTGACTGCTAGGGCTGTCCGATCCAGCTGCTTTTCGTCCGAGAGTTTCTTGCTATCGAGGAAGGTCTGCATCGGTGTCTTGCCGTAGCAGTACTTGCCCGAGTGCGTGCGCTCGCTATTGTAACTCGCGATCCACGCATCGACATCCACCTGCAGCTCTTCGATCGAGCGGTAGAGCTTGCGGCGGAACGCGCTGGCGTAGAACTCGTTCTTCATCGTCAGGTGGAAGCGCTCGCAGATCCCGTTGGTCTGCGGACTCTTCACCTTGGTGCGCGAGTGCTCGATGTTCTCCAGGTCCAGGTACAGCACGTACTCGTGCGACTCCCGATTGCCGCAGAACTCGCTCCCCCGATCCGTCAGGATGCGCAGCAACGGCACGTCTTGCTCCTCGAAGAACGGCAGCACCCGATCGTTGAGCATGTCGGCCGCCGTGATGGCGTGCTTGCGGTCATACAGCTTCACCATCGCCACCTTGCTGTAAGTATCGATGAAGGTCTGCTGGTAAATGCGGCCCACGCCCTTCAGCGTGCCGACGTAGTACGTGTCCTGCGCGCCCAGATACCCAGGATGCTCGGTCTCGATCTCCCCGTGCGCGGCCTTCTCCTCCTGAGCCTTCTCCAGCGCTCGGACCTGGTCTTCCGTGAGGATCAAGCCATCCTGCGCCACTTTCGCCGACAACGCCTTCAGGCGCTTGTCGAACTTCTCCAGATCGTTGCGCAACCAGATCGTTCGAACCCCCGCAGGCGACACGCTGCGGCCCCGCTTACGCAGCTCGTTCGAGACACGCACCTGCCCGTAAGCCGGTTGTTCGAGGGCGAAAGCCACCACCGCGGCTTCGATCGCCGGATCAACCCGGTTGCGCAGATTCGGCTTCTTCCGCGACAGCTCAACCAGCGCGCCTTCGCCGCCCTGTTCGTGAAGCTCCTTGAAGCGGTAGAAACTATCGCGACTGAAACCCATCACCTTGCACGCTTCGGACACACTGCCCAGCGTCTGCGCCAGCTTCAGCAAACCGACCTTGTTCTTGATGATCTTCTGCTCGCTCGTCATCTGACTTCTCCTTCGCATCTTCATGCGTCATGATAATGTCAGATCAAGTCGTAGCTAGTACA
>CAUJHJ010000019.1 GCA_963204835.1 Pseudomonadota bacterium | reverse complement strand
ACCCCGGGGCGCCCGTGGAAGGCAACGGCTACGCGATGACGCGGCCGCGCGTGTTCCCCCCGACCTGGCACGAGGCCATCGAGCGCGCCGTCGGATCGGAGTTCCTGCACGATGCGCTCGGCGGGGACTTCATGAAGGTGTTCGTCGCCGTGAAGCGCCAGGAATGCGAGCGCTTCATGGCCGAAGTCACGCCGCTCGACTATGCCTGGTACCTGCGCGACACCTGATCGGGCGGTGCCTGATGCACCGCGCCCCGGCGCCACTCAGCGGGCCGCGAGCTCCACGCGGACTTTCTCGACCGTCTCCCCGCGCCGGAATTCCACGTCGACGAGGTCGCCCGGCTTCATGGTCTTCAGCACGTCGGAAAACGCCTGCATCGTCTCGATCGGCTTGCCGCCGAGCACCAGCAGGATGTCTCCGGCCTGCAGGCTGCCCTTGGCAGCCGGCGAGCCGGGGATCACCGACTCGGCGCGCACGCCCTTGCCTGTGTAGCCGAAATCGGGGACCACGCCGAAGGACACCTTGCGCTCGCGCGGCGCCGTCGCCGCTGCCGCAGCGACCGGCGGTCCGCCGGCCTTCATGGTGGCATGCAGCGGCTCGGCGCGCGCGGCGAGGTAGTCGATCGTCTCCTTCGCCACGGTCGCGACCTTGACGAGTCCGGCGCCATCGATCTTGTCCGCCGTATCGGTGGCCTTGTGGTAATCGAGGTTCGAGCCCGAGAAAACCTGCACGCCGGGGACACCCCGCTCGATGAACGCCTGCTGGTCCGACGACACCGCCGCGCCCTCGATGGTCTGGATCGCGATGCCGGTGGTGAAACCCACCCCGCGGAATACCGGCGACCACTCGGCCGCCGTGCCCGTGCCGATGATGCGCACCGGGCCCGCGCCGAGCCGCCCGACGGTGTCGAGGTTCACGTTGGCGCGGATGCCCGCGAGCGGCACCGGCGACGGATGCTCGGCATACCAGCGCGAGCCGAGCAGGCCGGACTCCTCGCCCGAGAACGCGATGAAGACGAGGGTGCGCGGCGGGCGCCCCTGCGAGGCGATCGTGCGTGCGAGCTCGATGAGCACGGCGACACCGCTCGCGTTGTCGTCGGCGCCGGGATGGCCGGGGCCGAGATGATCGTAATGTGCCGAGACGACGACGGCCTGGCCGTCGAAGGCGGGGTTCGCACCCGGCAACACGCCGATCACGTTCGAGCCACGCGGGAAGGCCTGCAACCAGCCGCCCTGGTCGCCGCCCGGCGCCAGGCCCGCCTTGGCGAAGGCCGCGGCGATGTAGTCGGCTGCCTGCCCGATGCCCTGCGTGCCAAGCCCGCGGCCCTCGCGCTCGGGCGCGGCGAGGTACTGCACGTGCCCGAGCATCGCCTGGGCGCTGAAGACCGGCGGCGGCTCGGCGAGCGGCGCACGCGCGGGATGGGCAAGCGGCGCAAGCGGCGTGCGCTCGCTGCGCAAGTCGACGTGCAGCGGCGAATCGTCCGCGCTCCACTCACCCTTGCCGGTGTTCTTCGCCTCATCGCCCTCGAACACGAGCCACGAGTACTTGCCGTAGTGGGGCAGCTTGCCGGCGAGCCCCGGCGCCGCGGCAGCGCTCGCGAGCGAGATGAAGCCGACGGCCTTCGAAGGATTGGCCGGATGGCGGCGCGCGAATACCACGCTCGCGTCCTGGCGCGCGAGCGCCGGTTCCGCGGCGACCTGCGCCAGCAGCGCGGCCGCGAAGCTGTTGTCACGCCCTAACACCCACACGGCGTGATCGGCCGGCAGTGCCTTCACCTCGGTATCGAGCTTCACGACGAGTTTCTGGGCGGGACTCGCCCAGCGCGCCAGCACGCCGCGATAAAGGTCCTGCGTCGCCTTGTCGGCCCTGGCCGGCAACACCGCGAGCACCTGCGTGTCGCCGAAGAGCTGGCCGATCGACGGCGCCGTTTCGCGCGGATCGAGCAGACGGAAGAGATCGAACTCGGGATCGACCTCGAGGGTGAGCGGCGCAGCGTCGACGGGGATTGCGAACGGCGTCGCTTCACCCGCGATGGCGACCTGCTGCGTCACGTATCCCTTCGTCGTGCGCACCGACACGGGCACGGCGAGCTGCAGCAAGCCCGACTTCTGCACCTGGCGGATCACGCCGCGCACCTGCTGGCCATCCACGCGCGCCTTCTCGATGCGCAGGTCCGCCGCGCCCGCTCGGTTGACCCACTGGTCGAAGAAAGTGTCGAGGTTGACGCCGCCCGCCTTCGCGAACTCGCGCTTCAGGTCCATGAAGCCCGCGCGCTCGCCGCGCTCGTTGCGATAGAAGGACTGCAGAGCCTTGCGGAAGGCGTCATCGCCGAGCTGGCGGCGCAGCATGTGGAAGCCCATCAGCGACTTGCCGTAGCCGACCGCCTCGGTCGCCGCGCTGTGGCGCGAGCGGAACTCGTTCAGCGGGAAATCGTGCGTCTCCTGCACGTAGTCGCGGTAGCGCTTGAGGGTGTCGCGGCGATAGGCCGCGCCCTTGCCGACCTGCTCCTGGAACAGGTGGTCGGCCATGTAGGCAGCGAGGCCCTCGCACCAGTTGCCGGTCGCGTAGTCGACGAAGACCGAGTTGCCCCACCAGTTGTGCAGGATCTCGTGGGGGTAGGACGAGGTGAGGATGAACGGGAAGCGGATGATCTGCGAGCCGAGCAGCGTGAAGGACGGCATGCCATAGCCCGTCTCCCAGAAGTTCTCGACCATCGCGAACTTCCGGTACGGGTACGGCCCGATCAGCTGGCGATACATCTCGAGGTCGCGTGCCGTCGCGTCGAGGAACTTGCGCGCGAGCTGCTCGTCGGGTGTGCGCAGGAACACCTGTGCTTCGACCGCGCCCACCGTCTCGGCATAGCGCGTCAGTGGCCCGCCGGCGAGGGGTAGCTCGTCCACGGGTGCCGGGTCCACGGTGACCAGGTGCCAGCCTTCGGGCGCCTTCGTGCGCACGTTCGCGACGAACAGGGTCTCACCGAGATAGGGGTACCAGAGCGAGCTGCCGGCGAGATAGACGCCCTTCTCGCCGATGAAACCCGCGGTTTCACTGAAGCCGCGCGCGTACTCTTCCTCGGGCGTGTCGAAGCCAAAGTCGATCGCGCCGGCATACTTGAGGCGCAGGGTGGGCGAGTCCTTCGGCAGGGTGGCGCGATAGCGCACCGCGCGCCCCGACTTCACGAGGTCGCCGCTCGAACCGTTGATCCCCGTGAATCCCCGGGTGTCCCCGAGCGGCAGGCGCTCGACCGCTGGCGCGGACGAGGCGATCGCGAGCGGCGCGGCGAGCAGGAACTCGACCTCGCGGCCCGCGTAGGCGGCCGGGAAGCTGACCGTCGCCTCGACCGCGAGGCCGTGAGTCGCCGGCTCAACGGCAACGTCGAGGTCGTAACGGGGAAGGTCCGCGGCCTGCGCGGAAAGTGCCTGCGTCGCAAAAGAAAAAAGGGCGAGCGCCGCTGCGCTCGCCCGGATCCACGGGGATTTTTTCATGGGCTCTTCGGTGTCGGGCGTCGGAATACGAGGTCGAGCGTCATCGGCTTGCCGTCGCGGCGGATCTCGAGCGCCGTGCCGTCGCCCCAGGCGTAATCGCCCGTCGCGCGCTGCAGGTCGGTGGTCGAGCCGATGGGCGTCTTGCCGAGCCGCACGATCACGTCGCCGACCTTCACGCCCGCCTGCGCGGCGCTGCCATCCTTGTCGACCTGGATGACTTTCGAAGGCTCCTTGCCGATGCGCCCGGCGAGCGAGACGCCGAGCACCGGCAGGCCCGGGCCGTCGCGCCCGGGCACGCCCCAGATGAAGTCCGCATAGGACGCGCGCACCGGACCCACCGGCTTGCCGCCTGCAGTGCGGACCGCCACGGGGATGAGGGAACGAACCTCGCCCTTGTAGCTGCCTTCGAGCTGGTGCACGCCGCCGAGGTTGTAGGCGACATGACCCGCGCCGATCATGATCACGATGATGGCGTCCTTGCCGCCATGCTTCTCGAGCGCCTGCGCGGCATTCCAGCCCATCGAAGCGTCCCAGGCGACCTGGGCGCGGTGCAGGCTCTCGAGCTGCGCGTCGCTCATCTGCGTGTGCAGCGCATCGTCGTCCGAGAAGTAGGCGCGGAACAGCCGCTTGTGCTCGGCGTTCTCCGTGTCGATCTTCGGCGGCAGATGCGCGCGGGTCTCAGGATCGAGCGCATCGAAGCCCTTCTCGCGGATCAGGTTGACCGCCGTGCGCGGCAGGTTCACGCCGTACATGCGGATGCCCTGCTCGCGCGCGTAGTTGAAAATGTCCCGGTAGTAGCCCCAGTGGTGGGACCAGTAGACATACCAGCCGGAGAGATCGACGAAGCCCTTCTCGGTGAGCTTGCCGTCGATCCAGTTGTCGAGCTGGGTCGGCTCGGTGTACGGATACATCTCGAGGCCGATCAGCACCTCGCGACCCGCCTCCCGCAGCGCCTTGATCGCCGCGAGCTGCACGTCATGGAATTCGGGGGTGGTGTGCTCCTCGCCGATGAAGAGCACGCGCGTTCCCGCCAGTCGCCTGGCGAACTCCGCCGGTGTCACCAGCTCGCCGGCGCGCGTATCGAGCACGCCGTCGAGGGTGACCGTCACCTGCCTGCCTGCCCGGGCGGGGTCGCCTATAGGCAGGTCGAGGTAATTCTCCCCGGCCATCGCCGGCAGGCTGGCGGCGAGCCAGCCTGCGGCGATGATTGCACCGGCGGCAAAGTGCCGCCCCATCAGAACCGCATCCGCCAGGTGATGCCGTAGGTCATCAGGCGCGGGTGCGACACGGTGTAGCGGATCGGGAAGAACGCTCCGCTGTTGTTCGTGCCATTGCGCAACGTGTTGGTGAAGTCCACGTCACGGAATGCGCCCGACGGTGCGTCCTCGTCCGTGAGGTTGCGGCCCCACAGCTCGAGCGACCACTTGTCGGTACGCAGGCCGAGCGACGCATTCACATTGAGCGAATCCGGCACGATCGCCTGGTTCGACGAATCGGCGAACTGCTTGCCGCGATAGGAGGCATCGGTGCGGAAGTACCAGCTCGTCTCGCCGCGCAGCGGCGCGCTGTAGCCCGCACCCGCGTTCCACTGCCACTCGGACAGGCGCAGGATCTGGTTGCCCGACACGTCGCCATTCGGGAAGAAGCTCGGGAACTGGGCAAACGTGGCGACATTCGCATCGCCGTACTTGCCGTCGATGTACGACAGCCCCGCGTTCAGGTCGAGGCCCGCCACGGGACGCGCGGTGACCGCGAGCTCGGCGCCCTTGATCGTCGCATCGCCGCCGTTGACGCTGAGCGACACCGGCTGGGTGATCTGCTGGCCGCCGATCGACTCGAAGACCTGCGGGATCACGATCTGGGTCCAGTCCATGTAGTACACGTCGAGCTCGACACCGAGCCGGCGGTCCATGAACTCGCTCTTCATGCCGAGTTCGTAGCTCAGCATTTCCTCGGGATCGAACGGCTCGATGATCGTGACGATCGTGCCCGGGTTGCTGACGAACCGCACCTGCGCGCCGTCCGAACCGCCGCCCTTTTCCGCGTGCGCCACCGCGCCGTACACCGAGAGGTTGTCCGCCGGCTTGAAGCGCAGGGTCGTGCGCCAGTTGACCAGGTCGGACTTCACCGCGCGTTGCGCATTGGTCTGGTGGTCGATGAAGGTCTTCTTCTCCTCCGTATAGCGACCTTCCGCGCCGATCGACAGCCGGTCCGTGATGTCGAATTCAGCCTGCACGAAACCGGACGGCGCCTCGGTGCGGTTCTCGAACACGTTGCCGTCGATCGCCGCGCCCGTCGGGCTCGTGAACCAGGGGAGGAAGGCCGCATCGCCCGCGCCCGCCGCGAAGTCCACCCACAGCCCCGGTCCGAACGACACGCAGGCGAGGCAGAAGGAGCCGAAATTGGCCGGCAGCGGCTTGGTCGTCGTCACGTCGTCGAGGCCGGCCTCGCTCGTCGTGTCGTAGTAGTAACCGCCGACCGACCAGGTGAAGCGCTTCGACTGGTCGCTCGAATAGCGCAGTTCCTGGCTGAACTCCGTGGTCGTGGTGCCAGGGCCGACCTGCAGCAGCCCGGTCCGCAGCTGTTGCCGCGAGCTCGACCCGGTACCGAACTGCCCGCCGCCCAGCGGGAACGGGAAGGTCGGGCCGGTGAGGTACGTGAAGATGATGTTCTCGCCGTCATTGCGCCCGCCATCCACGAAGAACGACTGGCTGGTCGCCGAGTAGCCGGTCAACGAGTCGAGCTTGCCGCCGTTGGCAAACGACCAGTTGAGCTTCAGGTTGCCGCGCGTGACGTCGCGGTCTTCGCCCGTTGCGCCGGCAATGACGGTGAGATCGTTCTTGCCGACCGCCTGGAATTCGCCGCAATAGTTGAGCAGGCGGCTCGAGAGCATCGGCGTGACCGGGACCAGGCTGCGGTTCTCGCAATTGGCCGGCGCCGCCGTCATCGCGGAGTTGTCGATCTGGTCGTCCGAGATGTAGACGCCGAGCTGCGCCTCGAAACTGTCGTTCGGCGTCCAGACGAGCCCGCCCTGGAAGGTCTTGTACTGGTAGCCGCCGATGTCCGGCGCCGGGCCGCGGCCGGCCCACTGGTTCCGGTAGGAACCGTCGAAGTTGTCGTACAGCACCGCCGCGCGGCCCTTCAGCACGCCCTCGATCAGCGGTCCGCTGGCCGAGATGGAGCCGAGCAGGCGGCCGTCGTTGCCGAAGGTGACCTCGGTCTTGCCCTTGAAGACGTCGGTCGGCTTCGCGGTGACATAGTTGATCGCGCCGCTGAAGCTGTTGCGACCGTACATCGCCGCTTGCGGGCCCTTCACGACTTCGATGCGCTCGAGGTCGAGCTGGCTGAAGTTGAGGCCCTCGCGCGCCGACACAAAGACGCCGTCGATGAAGATGGCGGTATTGTTCTCGCCGAGGATGTCGATCGGTGCGACACCGCGGATGACCGGGGCGGGAAGGAACTCGCCGATCACGTTCGAGAACGTGAGGCCCGGCGTGTTCGCCGCGACGTCGTCGAGATTGCGGATGCCGCGCTCTTCGATCGCCTTGTCGGACAGCGCCGTGATGGCGAGGGGCACGTCGATCAGGCGCTCTTCGGTCTTGCGCGCGGTGACGACGATTTCATCGAGACTCTCGGCCTGCGGCTCGGCGACCGCCGCGGTGGCGCCCCCGAGCAACGACAACGCCGCGAATCCGGCAAGGGTGTTAGTTGTACGCATCGTTCTCCCCGTGGACGCACCATGCGCCCCCCATTGCCATGTACGCTAGCGCGGCAGGACACTCCTGAGCAATATCAAACAGGGGCTGGAAGAGACCTATGCGCAACAGATTCCTCGTGGTGGTCACGCTGCTTGCCGGCGGCGCCCTGTCAGCCTGTGCGACGACCGTCGCGGTGACCGTACCGAAGGGGGCGACCGTATCGACCCGGCCGGGCGAACTGCCCTCCTGGCAGATCCCGAACCTGGGCGAAGCCGCCGAGGCCTATTACGGCCCGGACAGCTTCCACCTGATCGCCCAGGTGCAGGATTCCCATGCCCTGAAGGGTGTGCGCGGCCATGAGGGTTTCCTGACCAAGACCTTCACGGACGCTGGCACGGACATGGTCCTTGTGAACGACCGGGGCTACGACGGCTGCTCCTATTTCTTCCCTGACGGCAAGAAGCTGGTCTGGACGTCCGTACGGGACCATATGGGCACCACCGGCCGGCTGGAAGGCAACTGGTCCGACTGGCAGCACTACCCGCAGGGCGCGGAGTTGTATATTTCAGACAGATTGGGCGGGCACGTCCAGCGCCTGACGAACAATCAGTACTACGAGGCGGAAGTCACCGTTTCGCCGGACGGCCAGTGGATCGTCTTCGGACGCCAGATCAAGGGCAACATGGACCTCTGGATCATGAAGTCCGACGGCACCGGCGAGCGCCAGATCACCTTCACCGAGGACTGGCAGGAAGGCGCGCCGTATTTCCTCCCGGACAGCAACACGATCCTGTTCCGGGCCTGGAAGGCCTCCGAGTACGGCCAGAGGCCGACGCCCATGACGATCTTTACGATCAAGCGCGACGGCTCGGACCTCAAGGCGCAGACGCATACGCACGAGATGAACTGGGCGCCCTATCCGACGCCGGACGGCAAGCACTTCCTCTATGTGCGCATTGAGCCGAACAGCAACAACTGGGAAGTGTACCTGGGCGAAATCGACGCCGGCCCCGATGCGCAGCCGCGCCGCCTGACCTTCGATGACGGCTTCGACGGCTTCCCGTCGATCTCGCCGGACGGGCGCAAGATGGTCTGGACGACCAACCGCAGCGACGCGAAGAAAGCGTTCATGCAGAACCTGCGCCTGCATGTCATGGACGTGTCCTCGCTCGGCCTTGGACCCAAGTAGAATGGGCGGATGCGTACACACTTTTGCGGACAGGTCGACGAGGGTTCGGCAGGCAGGACGGTCACGGTAGCAGGCTGGGTGCACCGGCGGCGGGATCACGGCGGCGTGATCTTCGCCGACCTGCGCGACCGTTCGGGCCTCGTGCAGGCGGTGTTCGATCCCGACGCAAAGGCCGTTTTCGAAGGCGCGGAGAAGCTGCGCAACGAGTTCGTGGTACGCGTCACCGGCCTCGTGCGCGAGCGCCCGGCGGGCACCGCGAACGCCAACCTGTCTTCCGGCCGCGTCGAGATCCTCGCGCGCGAACTCGAGATCCTGAACCGCGCAGAACCCCTGCCCTTCCAGCTCGACGAGCAGGTCTCCGAGGAAGTGCGCTTGCGCTACCGTTACCTCGACCTGCGCCGCGAGGTCATGGCGAAGCGCCTGCGGCTGCGCCACGCCGCCACCCGCGCGCTGCGCGGCTACCTCGACGACGCCGGTTTCGTCGACATCGAGACGCCGATGCTCACGAAGGCGACGCCCGAGGGCGCGCGCGACTACCTCGTGCCCTCGCGCACCCACGCCGGCAAGTTCTTTGCGCTGCCGCAATCGCCGCAGATCTTCAAGCAGCTCCTCATGGTGGCGGGCTTCGAGCGCTACTACCAGGTGGCGCGCTGCTTCCGTGACGAGGACCTGCGCGCCGACCGCCAGCCCGACTTCACCCAGCTCGACATCGAGACCTCGTTCCTCTCGCAGGACGAGATCATGGCGCTGATGGAGGGGCTGATCCGCCACCTGTTCAAGACCGTGCTCGACGTCGATCTGCCGCATCCCTTCATCCGCATGAGCTACGCGGAGGCCATGCGCCGCTACGGCTCCGACAAGCCGGACCTGCGCGTGCCGCTCGAGCTGGTCGATGTGGCCGACCTCGTGGCCGGCTGCGACTTCAAGGTGTTCGCCGCGCCCGCGAAGGACCCGAACGGCCGCGTCGCGGCGCTGCGCGTGCCGGGCGGCGGCGCGCTGCCGCGCTCGCAGATCGACGAGTACACGGCCTACGTCGCCCGCTACGGCGCGCGCGGCCTCGCCTACATCAAGGTGAACGAACGGGCGAAGGGCCGCGACGGCCTGCAATCGCCGATCATCAAGTTCCTGTCGGATGAAGCGGTGGCCGGCATCCTCGGCCGCACCGGGGCACAGGACGGCGACCTGATCTTCTTCGGCGCCGATTCCGCCAAGGTGGTGTGCGACGCGCTGGGCGCGCTGCGCCTGAAGCTGGGCGACGACCTGAAGCTCGTGGCGGACGCCTGGCGGCCGCTGTGGGTGGTCGACTTCCCGATGTTCGAATGGGAACCGGATGCGAAACGCTGGATGGCGATGCACCACCCGTTCACTTCGCCCGCGAACCTCGAGCCCGGAGCGCTGCGCGCGCATCCGGGCGAGGCGCTCGCGAAGGCCTACGACATGGTGCTGAACGGCTCGGAGATCGGCGGCGGCAGCGTGCGCATCCATTCGCAGGCGCTGCAGTCGACGGTGTTCGACCTGCTCGGCATCGACCACGAGGAAGCGCAGCGCAAGTTCGGCTTCCTGCTCGATGCGCTCAAGTACGGCGCGCCGCCCCACGGCGGCATCGCCTTCGGCATCGACCGCCTCGTGATGCTGATGGCGGGGGCCGACAGCATCCGCGACGTGATCGCCTTCCCGAAAACCCAGACCGCGGCCTGCCCGCTCACCGAAGCCCCGACCGAAGTGAGCGAGCAGCAGCTGCGCGACCTGCACATCCGGGTGCGGCTGCCGCCCGCCCCGGGCTGACCGGCCGCCCAGGTCGGCGTGCGCCGCATCAGGCGGGGTGCGCCGCCTGTTCGACCAGAGCGATGACCAGCACGCCCACGGCGATCAGCACCACCTGCGCGACGCTCGAGCGGGCGTCGAGGCGCCGGTGCAGGCCGGGTATGAGGTCCGCGACGGCGACATAGAGCAGGCTCGCGGCCGCGACCGCCAGCACCCAGGGCAGCGCCCCGAGCACCGGGCGCAGCGCAAACCACGCGATCACGCCGCCGACGATGGCGGTGAGGCTCGTCGCGAGATTGAACCAGAGCGCGCGCGCGCGCGACCAGCCGGCGTTCAGCAGCACCGCGAAGTCACCGACTTCCTGCGGGATCTCGTGGGCCGCAACGGCGAGCGCAGTGGCGACGCCAAGCTTGAAATCGGTGAGGAAGGCCGCGGCGATCAGCACGCCGTCGAGCGCGTTGTGCAGGGCGTCGCCCGCGAGCACGAGCCAGGCGGCACTGTGTTCATGCGGATCGTCGTGGTGCTCGCCATGGCAATGGCGCCACAGCACGAGCTTCTCGAGCACGAAGAAGAGCAGCAAGCCGCCGACGAGCGCGAGCCCGATGCCGTGCGCCCCGCCCTCGCCCGCGCCCTCGATGGCATGCGGCAGGAGCGCCAGCAGCGCCGCGCCGAGCAGCGCACCGGTGGCGAAACTCACGAGGTGAGGCAGGCCGCGCGCCCGGGCGCTTGCCGGCAGCAGCAGCACGAGCCCCGCGACCGCCGCGCTCGCAAGTCCGCTGAGCGCCGTGGCGAGGACGATGACCGTGAGGGTGCTCACGCGGCCATCCAGACGAGCGCCGCCATCCGGCCGCACTGGCCGTCACGGCGATGGGAGAAGAAGCGCTCGCGATCGGCGAACGTGCAGCGGCCGTCGACGGCGATGGCATCCAGTCCGGCCGCGGAGAGCCTTCGAACCGCGAGCTGCGGCAGGTCGCACCACCAATGACCCGTGCGGCCGGGGCGAAAGGCGTGGGCCGCGCCGGCGTCCTGCGCCACGAATGCGCTCTGCACGTCCTCGCCCACCTCGAAGTGTTGCGGGCCGATCGACGGCCCGAGCCAGGCGACGAGGTCGCGCGGGGGCAGGCCCATCGCGGCCACGGTGGCCTCGAGCACGCCCGCGGCGAGCCCCCGCCAGCCGGCATGGGCCGCGCCGACCGCCGAGCCGTCGCGCGCGGCGAACAGCACCGGCAGGCAATCGGCGACCATGACCGTGCAGACGCGGCCGCGAAGGCGCGTGAATGCGCCGTCCGCGGGGGCGCGCGGGACCGCGCCGTCACCAAGTTCATGGATCGCGACGCCGTGCACCTGCTGCAGCCAGGCCGGCGTCGACGGCAGCGCGAGCCCCTGCGCGACCCGCCGGCGATTCTCGGCGACGCGCAGCGGATCGTCGCCGACATGCGCCCCGAGGTTGAGCGAATCGAAGGGCGCGACGCTCACGCCGCCCACGCGCAGCGTGAAAGCGGCTTGCACCCCGGCGGGGGCGGACCATTGCGGCGTGATCCACATGGACTGCATGATCCGGTGTCGGACCGTCGAATGCGAGGGGTATGAAGCGGATTTTCTGGCTTGCCGTTGCCGCCACGGGCGCCTTTGCGCTCGGCGGGCTCGCCCTCCACCGAGGCGAGAGCATCAATGCGCTGTGGATCATCGTCGCGGCCGTCTGCATCTATGCGATCGGCTTTCGCTTCTACTCGGCCTGGGTCGCGGCGAAGGTCCTCTCGGTCGACGCAACCCGCGCGACGCCCGCGGAGCGCCTCGACAATGGCCGCGACTTCGTCCCGACGCATCGCTGGATCGTGTTCGGCCATCACTTCGCCGCGATCGCCGGCCCCGGCCCCCTGATCGGACCGACGCTCGCCGCGCAGTTCGGCTACCTGCCGGGCACGCTGTGGATCCTGGTCGGCGCAGTCGTCGGCGGCTGCGTGCAGGACATGACGATCCTGCTTCTTTCCACCCGCAGGAACGGCCGCAGCCTCGGCCAGATGGCCCGCGACGAGCTCGGGCCCGTCGGCGGCGCCGCGGCGCTCACCGGCACGATCCTGATCATGGTGATCCTGATCGCCGTGCTCGGCCTCGTGGTCGTGAACGCGATGAAGCACAGCCCGTGGGCCACCGCGACCGTGTTCGCGACGATCCCGATCGCGATCCTCGTGGGCCTCTACCTGCGCAACTGGCGACCGGGCCGGGTGATCGAGGGCTCGCTGATCGGCGTCAGCCTGCTGCTCTTCGCGGTCGTGGGTGGCGGCTGGATCAACAGCCACCCGGTACTGCGCGAGTGGTTCGACTACCCGGGCCTGACGCTCGCGTGGTTCGTGATCGCCTATGGCTGGTGCGCGGCGATCCTGCCGGTGTGGCTGCTGCTCGCGCCGCGCGACTACCTTTCCACGTTCCTGAAGCTCGGCACGATCCTGCTGCTCGCGATCGCAATCGTGTTCGCACAGCCCGATATCAGGATGCCTGCCGTCACGCAGTTCATCGACGGCTCGGGACCGATCTTCGGCGGCAGGATATTCCCGTTCGTCTTCATCACCATCGCCTGCGGCGCGGTTTCGGGCTTCCATGCGCTCGTCGCGAGCGGCACGACCCCGAAGCTGATCGGCTCGGAGACCGACGTGCGCCTCGTGGGATACGGCAGCATGGCGCTCGAGTCCTTCGTCGCGATCATGGCGATGATCGCCGCGACGCTGCTCGACCCCGGCGTCTACTTCGCGATCAACACCGCGGCGGGCGTCGTCGGGGCGACCCCCGAGGCGGCGGTCGCGACGATCACTTCCTGGGGCTTCCCGGTCACCGTGGAGCAGATGCAGGCGCTGGCGCGCGAAATGGGCGAAAGCACGCTGTTCGCCCGCACCGGCGGCGCGCCCTCGCTCGCGGTCGGCATGGCGAGCATCTTCGCGAGCAGCTTCGGCGAAAGCCTGCTTGCGATCTGGTACCACTTCGCGATCATGTTCGAGGCGGTGTTCATCCTGACCACGCTCGACGCCGGCACGCGCGTCGGCCGCTTCATGCTGCAGGACATGCTGGGCAACGTGTGGCAACCGCTCGGCCGCACATCCTGGTACCCGTCCGTGCTCGCGGCGAGCACGCTGGTGGTCGCCGCCTGGGGCTATTTCCTCTATATCGGCGTCATCGACCCCAATGGCGGCGTCAACATCCTCTGGCCGCTCTTCGGCATCGCGAACCAGATGCTCGCCGCGATCGCGCTGTCCATCGCGACCGGCATCATCGTCAAGCAGGGCAAGGCCCGCTACGCATGGGTCACGCTCACGCCGCTCGCGTGGCTCGCAATCGTCACCACTACCGCCGCGGTGCAGAAGATCGTCAGCGACGACCCGCGCATCGGCTTCTTCGCCGCTGCCGGTGACCTCGCCGCGAAGCTCGCCGCCGGCACGCTGCCGCCGGAGCGCGCCGCGGTCGCCCCGCAGCTCATCTTCAACCAGCAGCTCGATGCCTGGCTCACGGCGTTCTTCGTGATCGTCGTATGGGTGGTGATCGCCGACATGCTGCGCGTGTGCTGGCGGGCGGTGAACGGCAAGCCGGTGCTGCCGAGTTCCGAGGCGCCCTACGTGCCGGCGAAGGGCACGGCATGAGCGCGCTCGCGCCACGAATCCTGGTCCGGCTCGGCGAGCTCGGTTCGTTCGTGCGCCGCGCGAGCGGCGACGATGCGTATGAGCGGTTCATCGAGCATCGTCGCGCCGCTCACCCCGGTGAACCGCTCCCTTCGCGGCGGGAATTCTGGTGCGGCGAGGTCGATCGCAAATGGCAGGCCGTGAACCGATGTTGCTGAGGATCTCGCCGGCGAAGCTCGTGCTGCTCGCACTCGCCTGCGGCCTTGCGAACGCGGCCACTATGCCGGCCGCAACCATGGTCGCGCCCGCCGGCGCGTGGCACCAGCGCGAAGCCGCGATCATGGGCACGCGCATCGCGGTCGAACTGTGGTCGAAGACCGAGGCATCGGGCGAGGCCGCCATCGACGCGGTGATGTCCGAGATGCATCGCGTGGACGAGCTGATGAGCCACTACAAGCCGGAGAGCCAGTTGTCGCGCATCAACGCGCACGCAGGCGAGGGCCCGGTGCGCGTGGATCGCGAGCTGTTCGACCTGATCGCGCGCTCGCTTGAATTCTCGCGCCTCACCGATGGCGCATTCGACATCACCTACGCGAGCGTCGGCTACCTCTACGACTACCGCCATCATGTCCGGCCCGATGAGGCGCAGATCGAGGCCCACCTGTCCGCGGTCGATTGGCGCAGCCTCGAACTCGACCCGGCAAACTCCAGCGTCCGCTTCACGAAGCCGGGCATGCGGATCGACCTCGGCGGCTTCGCCAAGGGCTATGCCGTCGATCGCAGCATCGAACTCCTGCGCGCCCGCGGCATCCAACACGCATCGGTCAGCGCCGGCGGGGACACGCGCATCCTCGGCGACCGTTTCGGGCGGCCCTGGATCGTCGGGATCCGGCACCCGGACGACGCCCATCGCGTGATCCTGCGCATCCCGCTCGAAAACGTGGCGCTGTCGACCTCGGGGGACTATGAGCGCTATTTCGACGAAGACGGCGTGCGCTACCACCACATCATCGACCCGCGCACCGGCCATTCCGCGAGCAAGGTGCGCAGCGCGACGATCATCGGCCCCACCGCCACGCAGACCGACGGCCTGTCGAAGACGGCCTTCGTGCTGGGCCCCGAGAAGGCTCTCGAGATCCTCAAGCGCATCCCCGACGTCGACGGCGTGTTCGTCGGCCCCGACGGCAAGGTGTATTACACGCCGGGGCTGGCGCCGCCGGGGAAATGAGCCGCGAAGCCTGACGGCGCGGCGCGCAGCCTCGCCAGAAAACCAAGGATGCCCCGGCCGGACTACGCCTGGTCGAAGGCCCGTACACGGCGCATCGAAAAAGTGGACGGTGTCACGATCCTGCGCCCCACGGAGCGATGCGTGCTGGTCAACTTCCACCTGCCGGTCTGCGCCCTCGGCAAGGAGGAACCCCGCGGCGACATGTTCAAGGACATGAACTAAGGAGCCGGAACTGGGCGACTGGAAGGATTGACCGCCTATGGACTGTCCGCGCGCAGCATGGCGATGAGCGCCTGCATGTCGGCCGGCAGCGGCGCCTCGAACTCGAGTTCCTCGCCGCTCGCGGGATGCACGAACGCGAGGCGCGCGGCGTGCAACGCCTGGCGCGGGAACGCCTGCAGCGCTGCCAGCAACGCGGGCGATGCGCCTGCCGGCAAGCGCCGTCGTCCGCCGTACACGGGATCGCCGAGGACAGGGAATCCTGCGTGCGCGAGGTGCACGCGGATCTGATGCGTGCGCCCCGTCTCGAGCATCACGCGCGCGAGCGTGTGCGAACGGAAGCGCTCGACGACGCGGTAGTGGGTGACCGCTGCGCGCCCGCCCTGGCGCACTGCCATCTTCACCCGCACCGATTTGTGCCGCCCGATCGGCTCGTCGATGGTGCCGCCGCCGGTCATCACGCCGGTCGCGACGGCGAGATACTCGCGCGAGATGTCGCGCTCGGCGAGCAGCGCGACGAGCGCCGCGTGCGCCTCGATCGTGCGCGCCACCACCATCAGCCCGCTCGTGTCCTTGTCGAGCCGGTGCACGAGCCCCGCGCGCGGCACGTGGGCGAGCCGCGGATCGTGGGCGAGGAGCCCGTTCTGCAGGGTGAGGTCGCGATTGCCCGCGCCGGGGTGCACGACGAGCCCGGCGGGCTTGTCGATCACGAGGATATCGGCATCCTCGTGGACGATCGCGAGCTGCATCGCCTGCGGCGCGAGCGCCGTATCGGCCGGCACTTCCCCTTCGAGCGCCACGTGCTCCCCGCCCAGCACCCGGTCGCGTGCCCGCGCTGTCCGGCCGTCGATTTGCACGGTGCCGCGTTCGATCCAGCCCTGGATGCGCGAGCGGGAATACTGCGGCAGCAGCCGCGCCAGCGCCTGGTCGAGGCGCAGGCCGGCGAGGCCAGGGTCGAGCGTGAGGTCGTGGCGGCGGAACTCTGCGTTCATGAATTGTCTATACTGTCGGTTTCGAGGCCATATTCCAACGAGAGGCCCCCCGTCGATGCCGAGACTTCCCGCGCTGCCGCTCCGCGGCCGCCTGATCCTGCTGGCTGCGCTCGCCGCGCTCGTCGCCGTCGCGGGCTGTCGCACCAACCGCGAGGACCAGTACGCCAAGACCAATCCCGAAGTGCTCTACAGCCAGGCCCACAAGGCGCTGATGAACCAGGACTTCGACGGCGCGATCCGCATGTATGAGGCGCTGACCGCGCGCTATCCCTTCGCGCCGGAATCGCGCCAGGCGCGGCTCGACCTGATCTATGCGTACTACCGGGGGCGCGAGGCCGAGAGCGCAATCGACGCCGCCGAAACCTTCATCCGCGAGAACCCGACCCATCCGCGCATCGACTATGCGTGGTACATCAAGGGCCTCGTCGATTTCGAGCGCATGCCGAACCGCATCGAGCGACTCTTCCGCGTCGACCTCTCGGAACGCCCGCCGCAGACCGCCGCGAAGGCCTTCGCCTCCTTCAAGACCGTCGTCGAGCAGTACCCGAAGAGCGAGTACGCGCACGACGCGCGCCGGCGCATGCTGTACCTGCGCAACCGGCTCGCCGACTACGAACTCTACGTCGCCCGCTACTACGTGGAACGCGGCGCATGGGTGGCCGCCGCGCAGCGCGCCAAGCAGACCATCGAGCAGTACGACGGCTCGCCCGCCGTGCGCGAGGCGCTCGAGATCATGGTCAATGCCTACGACCAGCTCGGGATGAAGGAGCTCGCGGAGAACGCGCGCGCCGTCTATGCGCTGAACTTCCCCGGCGACCAGCGGCGGGTCGAGGCAAAGAAGTCCTGGTGGAAGTTCTGGTGACGCCGGTCGCGCCGCCCGCCGTCAGCGACGATAACCGTTCGTGATCGGATAGCGCCAGTCGCGGCCGAAGGCGCGGCGGCTCACCCGCACCCCGGGGGGCGCCTGCCGGCGCTTGTATTCATTGCGCTTCACGAGATCCAGCACCCGGCCGACGGTCGCGCGATCGAAGCCGCGCGCGCAGATCTCGTCGACCGAGAGGTCCTCCTCGATGAACGCCGCGAGGATCGGGTCGAGGATGTCGTAGGGCGGGAGCGAATCGCTGTCCTTCTGGTCCGGCCGCAACTCGGCCGACGGCGGCCGGTCGATGACCCGCTGCGGGATCGCGTACGACAGGCCGTTGCGATAATCGGCCAGCCGGTAGACGAGCTGCTTGCTGCAATCCTTGATCGGCGCGAAACCGCCCGCCATGTCGCCGTAGAGCGTCGCGTAACCCACCGCCATCTCGCTCTTGTTGCCGGTCGTGAGCAGCATGCGGCCGGTCTTGTTGGAGAGGCCCATCAGCAGCAGCATCCGGCAGCGCGACTGGATGTTCTCCTCGGTCGCGTCCGGCTCGCGCCCCGCGAACTCCTCCCGCAGCGTCGCGAGCGTCGCCTCGAACAGCGGCTCGATCGGCAGCACGCTGTACTTCACGCCGAGGATCTCCGCCTGTGCCTGCGCATCCTCGAGGCTCATCGCGGACGTGTAACGCGAGGGCATCGCCACCGCATGCACCTGCGCGGCGCCGAGTGCATCGACCGCGATCGCAAGCGTGAGCGCCGAATCGATGCCCCCGGAGAGCCCCATCACCACCCCGGGGAAGCGATGCTTGCCGACGTAGTCGCGCACTCCGAGTACCAGCGCCCCGTAGACGCTCGCCACCTCGGGCAACTCGGGCGCGACCGGGGCGGCGCGTGGCGCGAGCGCGCCGCGCGTGTCGCGCTCGAATTCGACGATATGCAGGCCCTCCGCGTAGGCCGGCGCGCGCATCGCGACCGCGCCGCCCGCGTCCATCGCGAACGACTGGCCATCGAACACGAGTTCGTCCTGGCCGCCCACGAGGTTCACGTAGGCGAGCGGCAGGCCGACCTCGCGCGCACGCGCCTGCGCCACCGCCTCCCGGTCGCGCTGCTTGTGCAACTGGTAGGGCGAGGCGTTGCTGACGACGAGGAGCTCTGCGCCCGCCGACTTCGCGAGCTGCGCGGCCTCGCGCTCCCAGATGTCCTCGCACACGAGCACGCCGATGCGCACGCCGCGGACGTCGACGACGGTCGGTTGCGCCCCGGCGCTGAAATAGCGCTTCTCGTCGAACACCTGGTAGTTCGGCAGCGCGCCCTTGCGATGCATGGCCTGCACGGCGCCGCGCGCCACGAGCGCAGAGGAATTGTAGATCTGCGTGCCGCTGTACTCGGGCAGGCCCACGAGCGCGGCCATGTCACCGAGGCCGCGGCAGAGCTCGGCGAGGCCCGCTTCGACCTGCAGGCGAAAACCCCGGTGGAACAGCAGGTCCTCGGGCGGATAGCCCGACAGCGCGAGTTCCGGGAAAACAACGAGGTCGGCGCGCTGCGCCTGCGCCGCGCGCGCCGTGTCGATGACGCGCGCGACGTTGCCGCGCACGTCGCCGACCAGGAAATCGAATTGGGCGAGCGCGATCCGCAGCGGGGCGGTGCCCGTCATTTGGGCTTGCGCGCCCGCCGCGCGGGACGCCGCGCCACCTTCCTGACTGCGGCCTTCTTCTTCGCGACCGGCTGCTTCCGGGCGGCCGGCTTCTTCCTGCCCGTCGGCTGCTTGCTGCCGCTTGCCTTCTTCTTGCCTGCGGGGCGCGGCTCGATGTGCCGCGCGGCGGCGGCGCTCTTGCGACGCCTGAACAGCAGGTCGCGCATCGCCTCACCGAGGTCGGCCGGCGATTTCACGGTGCGCACGCCCGCCCGATCGAGCGCGCGGTACTTGTCGGCCGCCGTGCCCTTGCCGCCCGCGACGATCGCGCCGGCATGGCCCATGCGCTTGCCCGGCGGCGCGGTGACACCGGCGATGTAAGCGACGACGGGCTTCGACACGAAGCGGCGGATGAACTCGGCGCCCGCCTCCTCGTCGCTGCCGCCGATCTCGCCCACCATGATGATGCCTTCGGTGCCCGGATCGCGCTCGAACAGCTCGAGTACGTCGACGAAATTCATGCCGCGCACCGGGTCGCCGCCGATGCCGACGCAGGTGCTCTGGCCAAGGCCGTTGTTGGTCGTCTGGAACACGGTTTCGTAGGTCAGCGTGCCCGAACGCGACACGATGCCGATCGCACCCTTCTTGTGGATGAAGCCCGGCATGATGCCGATCTTGCATTCGTCGGGCGTGATGACGCCGGGGCAGTTCGGCCCGACGAGCCGCGTCCCCTTGCCCGCAAGCGCCGCCTTGACCTTCACCATGTCGTTCACCGGGATGCCCTCGGTGATGCACACGACGAGTTCGATGCCCGCGTCGGCGGCCTCGAGGATCGCATCGGCCGCAAACGGCGGCGGCACGTAGATCATGCTCGCCGTGGCGCCCGTCTGCTTCACGGCGTCGTGCACGGTGTCGAACACTGGCAGGCCGATGTGCTTCTCGCCGCCGCGGCCCGGCGTCACGCCGCCCACGAGGCGCGTGCCATAGGCCAGGCACTGTTCGGAGTGGAACGTGCCCTGCTTGCCGGTGAAGCCCTGGCAGATGACCTTGGTGTGCTTGTTGACGAGAATGCTCATGCCTTGCCCTTCGCTGCCAGCGCGACGACCTTCTTCGCGGCTTCCGTGAGATCCGCGGCCGGTGCGAGCGCGAGCCCGCTGCCCGCGAGCATCTCGCGCGCCTTCTCCGCGTTCGTGCCCTGGAGGCGCACCACCACGGGCACTTTCACCCCGAGCTTCTTCGCCGCGATGATGATGCCCTCGGCGATCAGGTCGCAGCGCACGATGCCGCCGAAAATGTTGACGAGGATCGCACGCACGTTCGGGTTCGAGAGGATCAACTGGAACGCCGCCGTCACGCGCTCGGCGGTCGCGCCGCCGCCCACGTCGAGGAAGTTCGCGGGGCGCCCGCCGTGCAGCTTGATCAGGTCCATGGTCGCCATCGCGAGCCCGGCGCCGTTCACCATGCAGGCGATGTCGCCGTCGAGCGAGACGTAGTTGAGGTCGTGCTCGCTCGCCTTGACCTCCATCGCGTCTTCCTGCGAGACGTCGCGCAGCGCGGCGAGGTCCTTCTGGCGAAACAACGCATTCGGGTCGATGTTGATCTTGGCGTCGAGCGCCACGAGCTTGCCCGCCTTCGTGACGATCAGCGGATTCACCTCGAGCAGGCTCGCGTCGCGCTCGAGGTAGAGCCGGTAGAGCGCCATCGCGATCTGCTGGAACTCACCGACCTGCTTGTCGCTGAACCCGAGCGCGAATGCCATCTGCCTGCACTGGTAGGGCTGCAGGCCCGCGGCCGGGTGCACGTTCACCGTGACGATCTTCTCCGGGTTGTGCTCTGCGACTTCCTCGATGTCCATGCCGCCGGCGGCCGAACCGATCAGCGCGATGTGGCCCCTCTCGCGATTGAGGGTCAGCGACAGGTAGATCTCGCGCGCGATCTCCGAGCCCGATTCCACGTACACCGAATTGATCGGCAGGCCTTCCTCGCCGGTCTGCTTGGTGACGAGCCTCTGGCCCAGCATGCCTTCGGTGGCGCTGCGCACGGTCGCGAGGTCGCGCGCGAGCTTCACGCCGCCCGCCTTGCCCCGCCCGCCCGCGTGCACCTGCGCCTTGACGACCCAGACGGAACCTCCTATCGCCTGGGCGGCCGCCACCGCCTCGTCGGCACTGCGCGCCACACGCCCCTCGGGCACGGGCACGCCGTACTGCCGGAACACTTCCTTCGCCTGGTATTCGTGGAGATTCATGGACCCGCCGGATCGTTGGGAGAACCGCTATTCTCGCGGAATGATAAAGTCCCGGCAAATGGGGGCACAGGACGAGGATCGTGGCTCGACCCTCGGCGATCTGGGTTGGCGGATCGTCGGGTTGCTGAACCTCTACCGGCTGCTGCTGCCGCCGGTGCTGTTTGCGATCTACCGCTTCACCCTGCCGCAGCCCACGATCGGCAGCGAGCATCCGCGGCTCTTCTTCACCATCTGCGTGCTGTACTTCCTCGCGGGCCTCGCGCTGGTCCTGGCGCAGCGACTGCCGCGCCTGCCCGGCCAGGTTCTGCTGCTCGCCCATGCCCTGGTCGACGCCGTGGCGATCGGCCTGCTGCTCTACGCAAGCGGCGGGGTGGCGAGCGGCCTCGGCATCCTGCTGGTCGTCCCGGTGGGCTCCGTGGCGCTCCTCGCCGAGGGCCGTCGCAGCCTGCTGGTCGCCGCCGTCGCCGTCGTCGCCGTGCTCGTGCAGCAGGCATTCAGCCAGCTCACCGGCGCCGGCGCCACCGCCGACTACCCCGCCGCGGGCGTGCTGGGCGTCGTGCTCTTCCTCGTGGCGCTCGTGAGCTGGCCGCTCACGGCGCGCCTGCAGGAAAGCGCGGCCCTGGTCCAGAAGCGGGAGGTCGACCTCGCGAACCTCGCCGAGCTCTCGCAGTACATCGTGCAACACCTGCGCGAGAGCCTGCTGGTGGTCGACCACGAAGACCGCATCCGCCTGATCAACGAATCGGCCGCGCAGATCCTCGGCGACCGCCACGCTTATCCTGGGGCCCTGCTCGGCGAAGCGTCACCACGGCTCCTCTACCTGCTGTCGACCTGGCGGCAGAGCGGCGAGCGCCCGAAGGATACGGGCGCCACCTTCGTCGCGAGCAGCGGCGCGAGCGAAGTGCTGCCGCACTTCGCGCCGCTCGGCAACGAGAGCCCGCCGCCCGTCATCATCTTCCTCGAGGACACCACCGAGATCGCGAGCCGGCTGCAACAACTCAAGCTCGCCTCGCTCGGCCGCCTCTCGGCGAGCATTGCGCACGAAATCAGGAACCCGGTCGGCGCGATGAGCCACGCCGCGCAACTGCTCGGCGAATCGGACCGCCTCGACGAGGAGGAGCGGCGGCTCGCCGAGATCATCCACGCCAACGCCGTGCGCGTCAGCGAGATCATCGCCAACGTGCAATCGATGTCGCGGCGCGAACCCGTAAAGGCCGAGCAGTTCAGCCTGGCGGCCTGGCTGCACGAATTCCGCACGGAATTCTGCGCGACCCTCCCCTGCCCTGAGCATCTCGTCGCCATCGTGGACGCCGGCGGCGACATCGACGTGCGCTGCGACCGGAGCCAGTTGCGCCAGATCGCGTGGAACCTCGTGCACAACGCGGTGAAACACAACGGCGACGCGCCGCTGCCGATCGAGCTGCGGGCGGGCCGGCTCGCCCCGACCCAGCGTCCGTTCCTCGAAGTGGCCGACCGCGGCCCCGGCATTCCCGCCGCGCTCGCCGAGCGCATCTTCGAACCCTTCGTCACCGGGGACGCGCGCGGCACCGGCCTCGGGCTCTACCTCGCGCGCGAACTCGCGCAGGCGAACGGCGCGACGCTGATCCATGAAGCGCGTCCCGGCGGCGGGAGCGTCTTCCGCCTGGTGTTCTCCGATCCGTTACGATGGCGGGCATGAGCAAGCCGGTCGTCCTGATCGTCGACGACGAGCCCGACCTCGTCGAGCTCGTCAGCCTGACGCTCTCGCGCATGAACCTCGATACCGCCTCGGCAGGCGACCTCGCGGGCGCGCGTGCGCTGCTCAAGGCGCGCCCGTTCGACCTCTGCCTCACGGACATGCGCCTGCCGGACGGCGACGGCCTCGACCTCGTCGCCTGGATCCAGGAAAACAAGGCGCTGGTGCCGGTCGCGGTGATCTCGGCCCACGGCAACGTGGAGGCGGCCGTGCGCGCACTCAAGCTTGGCGCCTTCGACTTCGTCTCGAAGCCGCTCGACCTCGGGGCGTTGCGCAAGCTCGTGACGAGCGCGATCAAGCTCGGCGGGCAAGGCGGCGACATGACCATGCGCGGCCCACGCCTCATCGGCCACTCGCAGGTGATGGAGGCGCTGCGGCAGTTGATCGCGCGGGTGGCGCGCAGCCAGGCGCCCGTGCACATCTCGGGCGAATCGGGCACCGGCAAGGAACTCGTCGCGCGGCTGATCCACGACTCCGGTCCGCGCGCCGAGGGCCCTTTCGTGCCGGTGAATTGCGGCGCCATCCCGACCGAGCTGATGGAGAGCGAACTCTTTGGCCACAAGCGCGGCAGCTTCACGGGCGCCGTGAACGACAGCAAGGGGCTGGTCCAGTCGGCCGAGGGCGGCACGCTGTTCCTCGACGAAGTGGCCGACCTGCCGCTGCACATGCAGGTGAAGCTGCTGCGCGTGATCCAGGAAAAGACCGTGCGCCCGATCGGCGAGGCGCGCGAAGTGCCGGTCGACGTGCGCATCCTTTCCGCGACCCACCGCAACCTCGCCGCCCTGGTGCGCGACGGACGCTTCCGCGAAGACCTGTACTACCGCATCAACGTGATCGAGATGCGGGTGCCCTCGCTGCGCGAACGCGCCGAGGACATTCCCGACCTCGCGGAAGCGATCCTGCGCCGGCTCTCGCGCCGCATGGGAGTGGAGGCGCCGGAAATCAGCACCGCGGCGCTTGCGGCGCTCGCGGGACACGCCTTTCCAGGCAACGTGCGCGAGCTCGAAAACGTGCTGGAGCGGGCGCTCACCCTCTGCGTCACCGACACGATCGAGGCGAGCGACATCCAGCTTCGCGCGCCGATGGCGGATGTGCAGCCGGAAGCCACCGGCGCATCCCCGGGGGCCGCCCCGGCGGCGCCTGCGGTCGGCGCGGGCGCGCTCGGCGAGCAGCTCGACGGCATAGAGCGCGACGCCATCGTGAAGGCGCTCGAACAGACCCGCTACAACAAGACCGCCGCCGCGAAGCTCCTCGGGATGAGCTTTCGCGCGCTGCGCTATCGGATCAAGAAGCTCGGGATCGAGTAAGGAAGGCTGCAACCGCGCGTTCGAGGCGCCGGTCGTGGGTCCACAGGGAGAGCCCCAAGGAAATCGAGCACTTCTCCATGCTCGATGACTGGCACGCGCGGCAGTGATGCAATTGGATCCAGCACTTCTTCACGGCTGCGGGCGCGCCGCCGCGGCACGGGCCGCAGCCCGCGTTCCGTTCCCCCGAGTGCCGCGAGCCGCTTTGCGCCCTCGCGACGGATGAGCGCGCGCAAACCCGCCACCGCCGAGCCCAGGATCGCAACATCATCCGGCCAGCCGCGATTTGTGGCGCGGGTGATCCTGGGGATCGCGACAGCGGCGTGGGCACCCACCAGGAATTCGGGCAGCAAGCTGACGCACAGCGTCAGCTTGTGACACGAAGCGCGCGTCTGCGTCGCATCCGGGTGACATGGCTCACGAAACATAAGTGGGCCAGGCAAGCACGAACCCCCGATGCATCAGCAACTTGGAACCGCATCACATTGCTGGCACGGGCGTTGCTTCATGATCCCCCTGCAGGCGGAACACGCCGCGAACTTTGGTATCGACCCGAAATCTTCGTCCTCAAGGAGCTTTGTCAATGAAGACCATGCAGAAGGGTTTCACCCTCATCGAACTGATGATCGTCGTCGCGATCATCGGCATCCTCGCCGCGATCGCGATCCCGGCGTATCAGGACTACACCGTTCGCGCCCAGGTGACGGAAGGCCTGAATCTGGCGAGTGACATGAAGGCGGCAGTGGCCGAGACGTTTGCGAACACGGGCAGCTGGCCTGCCGACAATGCCGCGCTCGGCATCACCGCCGTCAAGTCCGGCAAGTACGTGACGGGCGTGGTCGTGGATACCGGCACCATTCAGATCACTTATGGCAACCAGGCGAATGCGGACGCATTGGCAGCCGGCCAGAACCAGCTCGACCTTCGCCCGACGGTCAGCGCGAACGGCGACGTGATCTGGAATTGCGGCCGCCGCACGGAAGTCGGTGCTGATCCGACTTCGGGCGGCTCGACGGCCAACGGCACGACGGTGCTCGACAAGTACCTGCCGGCGACCTGCCGCACCTGATCGGATCCTTCGGGACCTCGATGGGAAGCCCCTCTCCGGAGGGGCTTCTTTTTTTGGGAGCCGAATCACGCAGACCCCGGTCCCGCTGTGCGACCATCACCCAGGATTTGACAATTGCCCGGGGGGCACCCTCCGGTACACTATCGGTCACCGGGGTCGCGCCCTGCTTGCTGCAAGTGCATGAACGATAACGCTTCTCTTGCCATCGGAGGCTCGCGCTCCGCCCTCGGCGGGCTGCCCCAGCGGCTCGTGCAGGACGGGCTCGTCGACGAGTCGACGATGCAGAGCGCCCTGCAGAATGCGCGCGACCGCAAGGGCGGCGTCGTCACCCAGCTGGTCGGCATGGGCGCGGCGCGGGCCCGCGATATCGCGGTGGCGGCATCGAACGAGTTCGGCGTGCCACTCCTCGACCTCGACAGCCTCGCCGTCGACCTCGACCTGGTGCGGCTCGTCAGCGACAAACTGCTCGTCAAGCATCGCGTACTGCCGCTCTTTCGCCGCGGCAAGCGCCTGTTCCTCGCGGTCGCCGACCCGACCAACCTGCATGCGATCGACGAGATCAAGTTCGCGACCGGGCTCGGCATCGACGCGATCGTCGTCGAGGACGACAAGCTGCAGCGCGCCGTCGACAAGGCGCTCGAGCAGGTCGACACGCAGATGCCGAACCTCACGGACGAGGAAGGCGTCGACCTCGAGGGACTCGAGGTCACCGGCGGGGACGAAGACGCCGGCGAAGGCATCACTCGCGACGATGTCGACGACGCGCCTATCGTCAAGTTCGTCAACAAGGTGATGCTCGATGCGATCCGCCGTGGCGCCTCGGACATCCACTTCGAGCCGTACGAGAAAACCTATCGCGTCCGCTACCGAATGGACGGCATCCTGAAGGAAGTGGCCCAGCCGCCCGTGCAGCTCGCGCAGAAGATCTGCGCGCGCATCAAGGTCATGGCGCGCCTCGACATCGCCGAACGCCGGGTGCCGCAGGACGGCCGCATCAAGATGAAGCTGTCGAAGACTCGCGCGATCGACTTCCGCGTGAGCACCTGCCCCACACTGCACGGCGAGAAAATCGTCACGCGTATCCTCGACCCCTCGCAGGCGATGCTGGGCATCGACGCGCTCGGCTACGAGCCGCAGCAGAAGGATCTCTACCTCCAGAACCTCGCGAAGCCGCAGGGCATGATCCTCGTGACCGGCCCCACCGGCAGCGGCAAGACCGTGTCGCTCTATACCGGCCTCAATATCCTCAATCGCGAGGACACGAATATCTCGACCGCGGAGGACCCGGCGGAAATCAACCTGCCCGGCGTCAACCAGGTCAACGTGAATGCCAAGGTGGGCCTCACCTTCGCTTCCGCGCTGCGCGCCTTCCTGCGCCAGGACCCGGACGTGGTGATGGTCGGCGAAATCCGCGACCTCGAAACCGCGGAAATCGCGATCAAGGCGGCGCAGACCGGCCACCTCGTGCTGTCCACCCTGCACACGAACGACGCGCCGCAGACGCTTACCCGCCTGATCGACATGGGCGTGAAGCCGTACGCGATCGCGACTTCATGCAGCCTGATCATCGCGCAGCGCCTCGCGCGCCGCCTGTGCACCCAGTGCAAGCACCTCGTCGACGTGCCCGCCGAGGCCCTCCTCAAGGAAGGTTTCTCGAAGGAAGACGTCGCGGCGGGCATCAAGATCTACGGCCCCAAGGGCTGCCAGGCTTGCACCGACGGCTACAAGGGCCGCGTCGGCATCTACCAGGTGCTGCCCGTTACCGAAGACATCGGCCGCATCATCATGGAAGGCGGCAACGCCATCCAGATCGGTGACGCCGCGAAGAAGATGGGCGTCTGGGACCTGCGCCGCTCGGGCCTCGAGAAGGTCAAGCAGGGCATGACGAGCCTCGAAGAGATCAACAGCGTCACGATCGAGTGAGCTGACGGAGATTCCGCATGGCCAATGTGTCCGCAACCGCATCCGTCCGCACGATCAAGCGGGACATCCCGTTTGCGTGGGAAGGCATGGACAAGCGCGGCAACCGCGTCAAGGGCAAGAGCCTCGCGCCGGATGAGGCTGCGTTGCGCGCGGAGCTGCGCCGCCAGGGCATTGCCCCATCGAAGGTCAAGAAGCAGTCGCAGGCCTTCAAGGCGAGCGGCAAGGTCAAGCCCGAGGACATCGCGGTCTTCAGCCGCCAGCTCGCGACGATGCTGGCGTCCGGCATTCCGCTCGTGCAGGCCTTCGAGATCGTCGGCAACGGCCACGAGAAGCCCTCGGTGCAGAAGCTGATCCTCGACATCAAGCAGGACATCGAGGGCGGCACTTCGCTGCACGAGGCGCTCGCCAAGCAGCCGCTCTACTTCGACGACCTCTACGTGAACCTGGTCGAGGCGGGCGAGCAGGCGGGCGCGCTCGAGACCCTGCTCGACAAGATCGCCACCTACAAGGAGAAGACCGAGGCGATCAAGAAAAAGGTCAAGAAGGCCCTCTTTTACCCGGCGGCCGTCATGGTGGTGGCGGTGGTGGTCACGCTGATCCTGCTGATCTTCGTGATCCCGCAGTTCGAGAGCCTGTTCAAGGGCTTTGGCGCGGAGCTGCCGGCCTTCACGCAGATGGTGATCAACCTGTCGAAGTTCGTGCAGAACAACGGGATCTTCATCGCCGTGGTCATCGGCGCCGCGGCATATGCGTTCATCTACTTCAAGAAGCGCTCGCGCATGAGGCGCGAACCGCTCGACCGTATCTCGCTCAAGCTGCCGATCATCGGCCCGATCCTCGTGAAGTCGGCGATCGCGCGCTATGCGCGAACGCTGTCGACGATGTTCGCGGCCGGCGTGCCGCTCGTCGAGGCGCTCGAGTCGGTGGCGGGCGCCACCGGCAACATCGTCTACGAGAATGCCGTGATGAAGATGCGCGACGAAGTCGCGACCGGCCAGCGCCTGCAGCGCGCGATGGAGAACACGCAGCTCTTCCCGAACATGGTGATCCAGATGGTCGCGGTCGGCGAGGAAGCGGGCGCACTCGACCAGATGTCGGCCAAGGTCGCCGAGTTCTATGAGGCGGAGGTCGACAACGCGGTCGACAGCATGTCGAGCCTGCTCGAGCCGCTGATCATGGCGATCCTCGGCGTACTGGTCGGCGGCCTCGTGATCGCGATGTACCTGCCGATCTTCAAGCTCGGCGCGGTCGTGTGATCGCAGCCCTGTTCGTTCTCGGGCTGCTCATCGGCAGCTTCCTGAACGTGGTCATACATCGCACGCCGATCATCCTCGACCGGCAGTGGCGGCGTCAGTGCGACGAACTCGCGGGACGCGAGACGCCCGCGGCGCCGCGCTTCAACCTGCTGGTGCCGCGTTCGGCCTGCCCCGCGTGCAAGGCACCCATCAGGGCGGTCCACAATGTGCCGGTGCTCAGCTGGCTCGTGTTGCGGGGCAAGTGCGCGGGCTGCGCCGCCCCGATCAGCGCCCGCTACCCTTTCGTCGAGCTGCTGACCGCCATCCTGTCGGCGACGGTGGCCTGGAAGTTCGGCTACACGGCGCAGATGGGCGCGGCGCTCGTGCTCACCTGGTTCCTCGTCGCGCTGACCTTCATCGACTTCGACACGCAACTGCTGCCCGATGCGCTGACGCTGCCGTTGCTATGGCTCGGGCTCGCGGCCAGCGTCCTCGGCTACACCGCGGTCGAGCCGCGGGCGGCCATCATCGGCGCACTCGCGGGCTATCTTTCCCTCTGGTCCGTCTATCACCTTTTCAGGCTCGCGACGGGCAAGGAGGGCATGGGTTACGGCGACTTCAAGCTGCTCGCCGCGCTCGGCGCCTGGCTCGGCTGGCAGATGCTGCTGCCGATCATCCTGCTCTCGGCCATGGTCGGTGCGGTGACCGGCATCGCCCTGATCGTGCTGCGCGGGCGCGATCGCAATATCCCGATTCCGTTCGGCCCGTTCCTCGCCGCTGCGGGCTGGATCGCGTTGGTCTGGGGGGGCGATATCGTCACCGGCTACCTCGGCATGTTTGCTTCATGACCTACCGCGTCGGCCTCACCGGCGGCATCGCGAGCGGCAAGAGCACCGTCGCCAGTCTCTTCGCGGCGCTCGGCGTGCCGGTCATCGACACCGACCAGATCGCGCGCGACGTGGTCGCCCCCGGTACCGGGCTCCTGGCGAAGATCCGTGCCGAGTTCGGTGATGCGGTCATGGCTCCTGACGGCTCGCTCGACCGCCGCGCCCTGCGCTCCCGGGTATTCGGCGACTCGGCCGAAGCCACGGCCGCGCGGCGCAAGCTTGAGGCACTGACCCATCCGGCGATCCGCGCCGAAATGGAGGCGCGCTCGGCCAGGGCCGGCGGGCCCTACCAGATCCTCGCCATCCCGCTGCTGGTCGAAGGCGGTTCGCGCTCGCATGTTGACCGGGTGCTGGTCGTCGACGCGGACGAGGCCACCCAGGTCCGCCGCCTGCAGGCCCGCGACGGATCGACCCTGGCGGAGGCACGCGCCCTGCTCGCGGCGCAGGCCGATCGCGCCGCGCGTTGCGCGGCCGCCGACGACCTCATCACGAACGAGGGCGACCTCGGGGCGCTCGCGGCACAGGTCGAGCGCCTGCACGCGGCCTACCTGGCCGCCGCGGGCGTTTACGAGAGCGGAGGCCGTCGCGCACAATAGGCGGATGTCCGAAGAACTGGCGCAGGCGGATGCCCCCGTGGCCGAAGAGGCCGAACTCGTGTTCGAGCAGCCGCTCAACGAGCGCATGCGCACTTTCCTGCGCATCGACTTCCTCTACGGGCAGGCCTCCTACCACAACGAGCGCGCCAGTGAGTGGGGCAGCCGCGCCGCGATCGCGAGCCTGATCGACATCCTCGCGATCACCGGCCGAGGCGATGCCCGTGCGGATGCGCTCAAGGAACTCGAGCGCCACCTCACCCAATTGAACGAATTCCAGGCGAAGCCGAATGTGGACGGCTCGCGGCTACGCTCCGTGATGACGAACCTGATGCGTCTGCGCACCGAGCTGCTCGCGGCGGGCTCGGCCTACCTGCAGCCGATCAAGGAGTCCGAGTTCCTCGCGGCGGTGAAGCACCGCAGCGCCATCCCGGGCGGCACCTGCGAGTTCGACCTGCCCGACTATTTCTACTGGTTGCAGCAGCCCGCGCAGGTGCGCACGCAGGCCTTCAACGAATGGCTCGCGCTCCTGAGGCCGCTGTGCGACTCGATCGCCGAGTTGCTGTGGCTCACCCGGCAGAATGGCCGGCCGCGCAACGAAGTGGCCAAGGGCGGGACCTTCCACATCACCTTCGATCGCGATTCGCCGGTGCAGCTGTTGCGAATCGGCGTGCCGCAATCGCTCGGGCTCTATCCCGAAATCAGCGGCAGCCACTATCGTTCGAGCGTGCGCTTCCTCAGCTGGAACGGCCTCGGCGCGCGCCCCACGCAGGCCAGCGCGGACGTGCCTTTCACCCTGAGCTGCTGCGGTTGAAGGTCCCCTGCCCCACCTGCAAGCGCGAGATCGCGTGGTCGGAGGCGTCGCCGTACCGGCCGTTCTGCAGCCAGCGCTGCCGCCTCATCGACCTCGGTGCCTGGCTTTCCGAGGAACACGCGATTCCCGGCGAACCGGTCGATTCCCCGGAAGGCCCCTCGCCTGCCGGCCGCCGCGACCCCGATTCAGCCGCCTGATTTCTTCAACGCCTCGATGGCGCTCGCCAGCACCGCGGCATCCATCGGATCCTTGGGGCGCGGGCCCTGCTTGATGAGCAGCAAGCCCTCGAGACCGAGGACACGAAAGGGTCGCCGTCCAGGTCGACGACGTCGACGTAGCGCTGCATCGCTTCACGGGGCCGGCATCCCGAGGGCCTTCGCCGCGAACGCCCACTGGTCCGCGAAATCCTCGATCTGCATCCACACCGGCTTGCCGGCGCCATGCCCGGCACGGGTCTCGATGCGGATCAGCACCGGATTGGCGCAGCCCTGCGCCGCCTGCAGGGCCGCCGCGAACTTGTAGCTGTGCCAGGGCACCACGCGGTCGTCCCGGTCGGCGGTCGTGACGAGCGTGGGCGGGTAGCACACGCCCTTCTTCACGTTCTGCACGGGTGAATACGCGTACAGCGCCTTGAACTCGTCGGCCTTCTCGCTCAGGCCGTAGTCGCCGGACCACTGGCGCGCGTTCGCGCTCGCCAGCTGGTAGCGCAACATGTCGAGCACGCCGACACCCGGCAGCGCGGCGCCGAACAACTCGGGCCGCTGAACCATCACGGCGCCGACCAGCAGGCCACCGTTGCTGCGCCCGTTGATGGCGAGGCGCGCGGGCTGGGTGTACTTCTCGCGGATCAGGTACTCGGCGGCCGCGATGAAGTCGTCGAAGACATTCTGCTTTTGCAGTACGGTGCCTGCGTCGTGCCAGGCCTCGCCGAACTCGCCGCCCCCACGCAGGTTGGCCTCCGCATAGACGCCGCCCATTTCGAGCCAGGCGAGCACCGTGGGCCTGAAGACGGGCGTGAGTGAAATGTTGAAGCCGCCGTACCCATAGAGCAGCACCGGCTGGTTGCCGTCGCGCGGCATGTCGCGACGATGGGTGATGGACATCGGCACCCTCGTTCCGTCCTTGCTCGTGTAGAACACCTGGTCGGTGACGAAGCGGGATGTGTCCGCGTCGATCTTCGGCGTGCGGAACGCGCTGACTTCGCTGGTCGCCGCATCGAGGCGCAGGATGCGGGTGGGCGCGAGATAGTCGGAGAACGCAAAGAAGACTTCGTTGTCGTCGCCCTTTGCCTCGAAATTCCCCGCCGAACCGCTGCCGGGCAGCGGCACCTCGCCCAGGGGTTTGCCATCGCGCGCAAACAGCTTCACCACATTGCGCGCATTCTCGATGTAGCTCACGAGCACGCGGTCGCCCGCGATGTCGGCACTGTCGATCGCCACCGCCGCCTGCGGCACGATGGTGCGCGCGCTGGCCGCGCCCGGCGCGGCGCGATCGACCGCGAGCACGCGCCAGTTCGGCGCGCCCGCCGTGGTCGTGAAGTAAAGCGCGGCCGCATCGCTGCCCAGGTAGACGTAATTCGCGTCGAACGCGGTGAACAGCTTCGTGACCTGGCCATCGGGACGCGAGATGTCCTTCAGCACGACGCCATCGCGACGGGTGTCCTCGTAGATCGAGATGACGAGCAGCTTGCCGTCGTCGGTCACGTCGGCCGAAGGCGCGCGGGTGGGGTGGTCGGTGACGGCGTAGACGAGCGCGTCGCGCTCCTGTGGCTCGCCGAGGCGATGGAAGTAGATGGCGGGGCGTCCCGCGTCGTCGCCGTGGCCGTCGGCACGCGCCGGATAGCGGCTGTAGTAGACACCGGAGCCATCAGCGTCCCAGCTCATCTGCCATAACTTCACGCGCCGCAGCTCATCCGGCAGGTCGGTGCCGTCGTCGACCCGGCGGAAGCGCCAGATCTCCCAGTCGGTGCCGCCGTCCGACAGGGAATAGGCGAGCAGCTTGCCGTCGTGGCTCGGCTCGAAGCGCGCCAGCGCGACGGTGGCATCCTTGCTCGCAGCATTCGGATCGAAGAGCACGCGCCCGGCGGAATCCGCCGAATCGGCGACGTACAGCACGCTCTGGTTCTGCGTGCCGTCATTGCGCGTGTAGAAGTAGCGCCCGCCGGCCTTCTTCGGCACGCCAAAGCGTTCGTAGTTCCAGAGCTTGGTCAGCCGCTCCTTGACCCACGCGCGCTGCGGAATCGCCTCGAGCCAGGGTTGCGCGAGCGCATTCTCGGCGCTCACCCACTTTTTCGTGGCCGGCGATCCGAGCGCCTCAAAGCCGCGGTAGGGGTCGGCGACCCTGGTGCCGAAGTAGTCGTCGACCACCGCGGAACGGGGAGCGGCCGGATAGCGCAGCTTTGCTGCGGCAAATGCCCCGGCGGCGGTGACCGCCGTTCCGATGGCGAGGGCGATCGTTGCGCGGCGCAGGCGCGCCGTTTGGCTGCGAGTCATGTTCTTCCCTACACTCGAGGCTTGCCGATGCGGCAGTCTAACAAACGGACCGATCCGATGACCGCACCCCGCACGCCTCGCTTCGTCGCATGCCTGCTGTGGCTGGCCGCCACTCCGTCCCTTGCAGCCGACCTCACGATCGAGCGGCTGTTTTCGGCGCCGGAACTCTCCGGCCCCACGCTGCGCGGCGCGGCCTTTTCACCCGACGGCCGGCGGATCACTTACCTGCGCGCCAAGGAGAACGCGAAGGACCACTTCGACCTCTGGTCATACGACATCAAGGCGGGCCGCCATGCCCGGCTCGTCGATTCGGCGCTGCTCGCGACCGCGGACGAGGCGCCTTCACCCGAGGAGGCGGCGCGACGCGAGCGGCAGCGCACCTCCGCGCTGGGCGGCATCCTCGAATACGACCTGTCGGCCGACGGCCGGCACATCCTCGTGCCGCTCGGCGGTGATTTGTATCTTTACGATCTCGACGCCCCGCGGGCGGGCGCAGTACGCCGCCTCACGCGGACGCCCGCCTACGAGACCGATGCCCGTTTTTCGCCACGGGGCCGCTACGTGAGTTTCGTGCGCGATGCGCGCGTGTACGCGGTCGAGGTTGCCGGCGGGCGCGAGATCGCGGTTTCGCCCGCGGGTGGCGGACTCGTCTCCTACGGCACCGCGGAGTTCATCGCGCAGGAGGAAATGAACCGCAACACCGGCTACTGGTGGTCGCCCGACGAACGGCGCATCGCGTTCACGCGCGTCGACGACTCGCCGGTCGCGGAAGTCGAGCGCTTCGAGATCACGGCCGAGGGCGCCAAGGCGGTGAAGCAACGCTATCCCGCCACCGGCGCACGCAACGCCGACGTGCAATTGTTCGTCGCCCCTGTCGGCGAGGGCGCCGCCGTGCGCGTGGACCTCGGCACCGATCCCGACACCTACCTCGCGCGGGTCCAGTGGCTGCCCGATGGCTCGTCCCTTGCCGTGCAGCGCCAGAGCCGCGACCAGAAGACCCTCACCCTGCTGAAGGCCAACGCCGCGACCGGCGCCACGCGCGCGCTCCTCGAGGAGCACTCGGACACCTGGGTCGACATCTGCGACGAGCTCACGTTCGTCTCGGACGACGGGGAATTCCTCTGGGGGTCGAGCCGTTCGGGCTACCAGCACCTGTACCTTTACGATGCGGACGGCCAACTGCGCCGCCAGGTGACGAGCGGGGAATGGATGGTCACGGGCGAGGATCGCGGCGATGGGCTGCGCGCGATACGTGCCGTGGACCGGCGGCGCGGGCTCGTCTGGTTCATGGCGAACTTGGCCTCGCCGACCGAACGGCACCTCTACGTGACGTCCTTCCGCAGGCAGGAGGCGCCGCGCCGTGTCTCGCGCGAGACCGGCTGGCACACGGTGCGCATGTCGCCCGATGCGCGCTACTACCTCGACACGCACTCCGACAGCGAGCACCCGCCGTCGGTCACGCTGCGCAATCCCGACGGCACGCCGCGCGCGACACTCGTGGCCAACACCCTCGATGCGTCGCACCCCTACGCGCCTTACCTCGCCTCGCACCAGCCCTCGCGTTTCGGCACGCTGAAGGCGCGCGATGGACAGGTCCTCTACTACCAGCTCACGCCCGCCAAGGACATGCAACCGGGGCGCCGCTACCCGGTGATCGTCGACGTCTATGGCGGCCCGAGCGTGCTCGGGCGCGTGCGCAATGCCTGGGGCAATCTCTTCCGGCAGTATCTCGCGCAGTCGGGCTATGTCGTGTTCACGCTCGACAACCGCGGCACGGCCTTTCGCGGCGTGCAGTTCGATACCGCAGCGTTCCATCGGCTCGGCACGGTCGAAGTCGAAGACCAGGTGACCGGGGCCGAATACCTGCGCAGCCTGCCCTTCGTCGACCCGCAGCGCATCGGCATATGGGGCTGGAGCTATGGCGGGTACATGGCCCTGATGTCCATGATGCAGGCACCGGACCATTTCGCCGTGGGCGTGGCCGGTGCACCGGTCACCGATTTCCGCCTCTACGACACGCACTACACCGAGCGCTACATGGGCACGCCGGCGGAGAACCCGGCGGGCTATGAGGCGTCCAGCGTCATGACGCATGCCGCAGGGCTCCGCGGGCCGCTGCTGATCATGCATGGCATGGCGGATGACAATGTGCTCTTCACCAATAGCACGCTGCTCATGCGGCGCCTGCAGGACCTGCGCAAGCCCTTCGACGTGATGCCTTATCCCGGCGGCAAGCACGCCCTCCTGAGGCATGCGGACATGGGCCCGCACGCGTACATGACGGTGAAGCGGTTCTTCGACGAGCACCTGTGAGGCCTGGCTGGTGGCGCGCCGGAGTGTGAGCGGGAGCTCCGGTTCCTCACGGGTCGAGCGCCGCCTGCGGCGGTCCCCTCGTCGCGGCGGCGCCCGGATAGCGAGGAGGCGGATGAATCACCGCGCCTCAGGCCCGCGACTCGCAGCCCAAGCCCTACGGCATCTTGATCTTGCCGCCCGGCCCCATGGGACCCAGGCCGCCGCCAGCCTCCGGCACGACGATGCGCGAGGCGGCCTCGCGGCGATACTCGCGTGCTTCATCGATCGCCTGCTCGAGCGCGACCTTGACCGAATCGGAGAACTTCGCGAGTGCCTCGGGCATTGACTTGGCATCGATCTCGAACATCAGGGGCAGCACGCCGCCCGGGGTCAGCAACTGGGTCTGCCCCGAATAAAGCACATCGCGGGACGGATCGTCGGCGCCGTCCACCGTGACCGGCACCAGGCGGCGCAACGTGCCGGCCTTGCGGTCGGTGAACACTTCTTCGCGGTAGAGCCCGTTCGCATCGAGCTGGATATCGGGCAGATTCGGATCGTTGGCCATGGCAAACCTGTCGGGTGGGATGGCGGCATTGTATCGCGCATTTCCACCCAAAGGCGCCGGATTGACATGTGGAGCACATGCAAATAGTTTGAAACCATGCCCCGCATGATCCAGATTCGGCATGTCCCCGAAGACATTCACCGGCGACTGAAGGCCCAGGCGTCGCTCGCAGGCCTGTCGCTGTCGGACTACCTGCTGCGCGAAGTCGCGAAGTTGAGCGAACAGCCCACGCTTGAGGAAATCCAGGCCCGGCTCGCGCGGCTTTCCCCCGTGAAGACCCGGACTTCCATTGCAGCCGTGCTGCGGCAGGAACGCGAGCGGCGGTGATCGTCGTCGATGCCTCGGCGGTGATCAATCTGCTCCTGGCGAAGCCGCAAGCCGCGTCGATCGTCGCGCGGATGTACGGCCGCAACGGTCGAGCCTTTGCGCCGGCGCTGCTGGAGGTCGAGGTCCTGCACGTCCTGCGACGCCTGCTGCGGGCCGATGAACTGTCGCTGGAACGCGCTGCAGAAGCCATCGACCTGTTCCACGACTTGCCAATCCACCCGGTCGGACATCGTCCGATCGCAGGGCGAATCTGGGGCCTGCGACACCAGTTCTCCGCCTACGACGCCGCCTATGTCGCGCTGGCAGAAGCCATGGATGCGCCGCTGCTGACCTGCGACCGCCGGATCGCAAACGCGCACGGCCACCACGCACGCGTGGAGTTGCTGGCCTGAAAAGCAGCACAGCCCTCCGCCCTCAGCGCGCCGCGTTCTCCTCCCGCAACACCGCCACCGTAGCCGGTGCGGCCGTCTGGCGCAGGATCGCCTTGGTGCGGAAGAATCGCAGGTACCCCGCCGGTCCCATGCGCGAGCCGCCGAGCCCCGAGAGCTTGAAGGAATTCTTCTCGGCCTCGTACACCATCGTGGTGAGCGAGCAATCGTTCAAGCTCACGGCACCGACGTCGAGTTGGCGGCCGATCGCCTCGGCCTCCTCCGTCGTGCCGGCGATGACCGCCGCCGACAGGCCATAGATGCCGTCGTTCGCGAGCTGGATGGCTTCCCCGATCGTGTCGAAGGCCATCACCGGCATCAGCGGCCCGAAGGTTTCGTCGGTGATGACCTGCATGTCGTGCGTGACATCGGTCAGCACGGTCGGCCGCAGCCACAGTCCGCCATGCCGTTCGATCGTGCCGCCAGCAAGGACCTTGGCGCCCTTCGCCACGGCGTCCGCAATCTGCTGCTCCACCACCCGCGCCTGCGCGGCCCAAATGAAGGGGCCCACGGCGCCGCGATGGACATCGGGCCAGTTGATCTCGACTGCGCGCGCCTTGGCGGTGAGTCGCTCGACGAACGCCGCGTGGATGCGGCGGTCGACGTACACCCGCTCGAGGGACTGGCAAGCCTGGCCGCTCGCCGTGATCGAGGCACGCAGCACGGCGTCGGTGGCACGCTCGATGTCGGCGTTCGCCGTGATGATCACCGGATCCTTGCCGCCGAGTTCGAGGAAAGCCGGGATGAAATGCGCCGCGGCATTCGCGCCGACGAGGCGGCCCGTCTTCACGCTGCCGGTGAAGCACACGGCGTCCACCGCCGCGACCAGCGCCTCTCCCGTTTCGCGGCCGCCCGGCGTCAGCGCGAGCACCGCCGCGAGTTCGGGCACGGCATCGATCGCGCGCTGCGCCGGCGCGATCCAGCGCGGCGTCACTTCGCTCGGCTTCAGCAGCGCCGCGCAGCCGGCGAGCAGCGCCGGGATCGCGTCGATGAAGGACAGCAGGAACGGGAAGTTCCAGGGGCTGATGGCCCCGACCAGCGCGTGCGGCACGAGCTGGTAGCCGTATTCGACGGTCGGCATGCTCTCGGACCGTCCCCCCGGCTGCGCGCCGAGGCCCGGCGCCAGGCGGCACCACCGATCGATCGTGCCCGGCACGCCCAGCGATTCCCCGACCGAGAGCAGGTGACGGCCGGTATCGTGGGTGATGGCATCGGCGATCTCGTCCTTGCGGGCGAGGAGCTCGGCCTTGAAGCGCTGCAGTACCGCGATGCGATGGGCCAGGCCCGCGTCGCGCCACGCGGGTTGCTGCGCGCGCAGGGCGGCGGCGGTGCGCGCCACGTCGGCAGGTGCCGTCGCCGTGAAATGGAAATCCACCTCGCCAGTGCGCGGATTGCAAACATCGATCGTCTGGGGCTGTGTCATCGGGGTTCCGGGAAATGCGCGCAGGGCGCGAACGAAGGGTTCATCGGCTTCGAGGATATCCCACTCCGGCAACTCGCATGGAGCCACCCAGGCGAGGCGTTGACCATCGAGCGGATGCGGCTGGCCGCACCATGATTCGACCAGCCAGAGCGACAGATCGACATGGCGATCCGCGTAGTCATGCGACACCGCCATGAATGGGCGCGCCGCCCGGACGGTGATGCCGAGCTCTTCGGCGAGCTCGCGCTCAAGCGCCGCACGCTCGCTCTCAGTCGCCGCAATCTTGCCGCCAGGAAATTCCCAGCGGCCCGCCATGTGCTTGCCACCCGGTCGGTCGGCGAGCAGCACCCGGCCGCCGGCGTCGAACAGCGCCGCCGCCACCACCCGGATGCGCGGCGTCACTCCGCCTGGGCCAGCGCGCCGTGGCAGTGCTTGTACTTCTTGCCCGAACCGCAGGGGCAGGGCTCGTTGCGCCCGACCTTGCGCTCGCCTCGCACGACGGGCGTGTGGTCGGCGGCCGCGGGCGGCCGCCCCGGCAACTGCGCGACTCCCGCGGCGCGGCCGGCCGCGCGCGCAGGCGGCTGGCCAGCGGGCGCTTCGTCCTCGCCACCGCCGGCGGTCAGCGCCGACTGTGCGTCCGCATGCTGCGCCTGCAGGGCCTGCATCAGGCGCTGGCGGCGGCGCTCTTCCTCGCGATCGATCTCGTCCTGCGTGCGCACCTCGATCTTGGAGAGCAGCGAGGCGGTCTCGAATTTCACCCGGTCGAGCATCGCGGAGAAGAGCTCGAAGGCTTCGCGCTTGTACTCGTAGCGGTAATCCTTCTGCGCATAGCCGCGCAGGTGGATGCCCTGGCGCAGGTAGTCCATGGCGGCGAGATGGTCGCGCCAGTGCTGGTCGAGCGTGCGCAGCATGACGTCCTTCTCGACATGGCGCATCAACTCCGCGCCGATGCGCGCGACCTTCTCGTCGTAGGTCGCATCGACCGCCGCCACGATCCGCGCCCGAAAGCTCACCTCGTCGATCTCGGGTTCCGCGGCGAGCCACTCCTTCGGCGCGATGCGCGCGTTGAAGTCCTTGAGGACGGACTCGGCGAGGGCGTCGAGGTCCCAGTCCGCGGGCCCCGCGTTCTTCGGCACGAACTGGTCGACCAGCGCGCCGATCGCATCCGCGCGGATGCCACGGATCGCATCGGCCACTTCGGCCTGCGCCATGATCTCGGTGCGCTGCTGGTAGATCACCTTGCGCTGGTCGTTCGCCACGTCGTCGAACAGCAGCAGCTGCTTCCTGATGTCGAAGTTGTGCGACTCGACCTTGCGCTGCGCCTTCTCGATGCGGCCCGAGAGCATGCGGCTCTCGATCACTTCGCCTTCCTTCATGCCGGCCATCGTCAGCAGGCGCTTGGTGAAGTTCGGATCGCCGAAGATCCGCATCAGGTTGTCTTCCATCGACAGGTAGAAGCGGCTCGAGCCCGCGTCGCCCTGGCGGCCCGAACGGCCGCGCAACTGGTTGTCGATGCGCCGCGATTCGTGGCGCTCGGTGCCGACGATGTGCAGGCCGCCCGCGGCCAGCACCTGGTCGTGGCGCACCTGCCAGCCGCCCCTGATCCGCTCGCGATCGGCCTCGGCCGCCTCGGGCGGCAGGGTCGCGAGTTCCGCCTCGAGGTTGCCGCCGAGCACGATGTCGGTCCCGCGGCCCGCCATGTTGGTGGCGATCGTGATCGCGCCCGGCCGACCGGCCTGCGCCACGATGTGCGCCTCGCGCTCGTGCTGCTTGGCGTTCAGCACCTGGTGGGTGATGCCTTCCTTCTGCAGCAGGCCCGACAGCAACTCCGAGGTCTCGATCGAGGTCGTGCCGACGAGCACCGGCTGTTCGCGCGCCACGCAGTCGCGGATGTCCTCGATGATCGCCTGGTACTTGTCGTTCTGGTTGAGGTAGACGAAGTCCGGCTGGTCCTTCCTGATCATCGGCCGGTGCGTCGGGATCACGACCACTTCGAGCCCGTAGATCTGCAGGAACTCGGGCGCCTCGGTGTCGGCGGTGCCGGTCATGCCCGAGAGCTTCTTGTAGATGCGGAAGTAGTTCTGGAAGGTGATCGAGGCAACCGTCTGGTTCTCCTCGCGCACCCGCACGCCTTCCTTGGCCTCGATCGCCTGGTGCAGTCCGTCCGACCAGCGCCGCCCCTGCATGGTGCGGCCGGTGAACTCGTCGACGATGATCACCTCGCCGCCGCGCACGATGTACTCGACGTCGCGGCGGTAGATCGCGTGCGCGCGCAGCGCCGCGTTCAGGTGGTGCATCAGGCGGATGTTGCCCGAGTCGTACAGGCTCTCGCCCTCGCGCAGCAGGCCCGCCTCCAGCATGTACTGCTCGACGTGCTCGTGGCCTTCCTCGGTGATGTGCACCTGCTTCTGCTTCTCGTCGACCGAGAAGTCGCCCGGGCCGTTCTCTTCCTTCTGGCGCGTGAGGCGCGGCACGAGCTTGTTGATCGCGAGGTACAGCTCGGTGCTCTCCTCGGCGGGACCCGAGATGATGAGCGGCGTGCGCGCCTCGTCGATCAGGATCGAGTCGACCTCGTCGACGATCGCGAAGGCATGGCCGCGCTGCACGCGGTCCTCGAGGCGGAACGCGAGGTTGTCGCGCAGGTAGTCGAAGCCGAACTCGTTGTTGGTGCCGTAGGTGATGTCGCAGGCGTAGGCCGCGCGCTTGTCGGCGCTCGACTGCGAGTTCTTGATCACCCCGACGGTGAGCCCGAGGAAGCGGAAGATCGGCCCCATCCAGTCGGAGTCGCGCTGCGCGAGGTATTCGTTCACCGTGACGACGTGCACGCCCTCGCCGCCGAGCGCATTGAGGTAGGCGGGCAAGGTCGCGACCAGCGTCTTGCCCTCGCCGGTGCGCATCTCGGCGATCTTGCCCTCGTGCAACACCATGCCGCCGATCAGCTGCACGTCGAAGTGGCGCATCTTGAGGGTGCGCCGCGCGGCTTCGCGCACCACGGCGAAGGCTTCGGTAGCGAGCTCGTCGGGCCTTGCGCCCGCCTTCAACCGGGCGCGGAACTCGTCGGTCTTGGCCCGCAGGGCCTCGTCGTCGAGCGCCTCGATGGCGGTCTCGTGGTCGGTGGCGGCACGCACCTGGCGTGCATAGGCCCTGACGAGACGGTCGTTGCGGCTGCCGAAGACGCGCGTGAGCAGTGCGAGCACGGGGTGTCCTTGAAAAAATTTAACCCAATCAGGGACTTATGCATGCCCCGGCCGGGTAAAGGCCGCATATTATACGGATTCGTGGATGGACAGCGCGCGGGGAAATGAATTCCCCTGCCCACGCCCGCCCGGACGGGCAGCTCGTGGCGACCGTCAGCGCCCGATGAAGGTCAGCGGATCGACCTGGCGGCCCTGGCGAAGGACTTCGAAGTGCACGTGCGGGCCCGTCGAACGGCCGGTCGAACCGACACTGGCGATCGCATCGCCACGCTGAACGGTATCGCCCACGGACACGAGCACGCGGCTGTTGTGCCCGTAGCGCGTGACATAGCCATTGCCGTGGTTGATCTCGACGAGATTGCCGTAGCCGGAGCGCTCACCCGACCAGGTCACGATCCCGGCCGCCACGGCGACGACATCGGCGCCCGCCTGCGAGGCGAAATCGAGGCCCTTGTGGAACGCGCCGTGACCCGTGAACGGGTCCTGGCGCGAACCGAAGTAGGACGAGATGAAGCCCTGGCGCACCGGGCGCCCCTCGGGATGGATCTGCTCGCGCAACTGGCGCGCGATCAGCACGTTCTCGAGCGCCGTGAGCTGCGCATCGCGCAGGTCGACCCGCTCCTCGAGGCTGTCGATCATGTCGGTGAGGTCGGGTATCTGCGCGGCGGCGCCGCCCTCGCCTTCTTCCGGGCCGCCGGTGGCCGGCGCGGCGTCGAAGTTGAACTCGCGCGAATCGAGGTTCGCCATCTCGGCGAGGCGCTTGCCGAGCGCATCGAGGCGGATCATGCGCCCGTTGACCTGGCCCATGCGCATGGACAGGGCATCGATGCGCTCCTGCAGCGCCCGCTTCATGTCCGCGATCTCGGCCTGCTGGGTCTGCACGACCTGCGCCCAATGGGTCGCATCGCCACGCGAGAACGCCTTGCCCGAGCGCTGCCCGAGCTCGAGCCCGAGGACGAAGGCGATACCGAGCACGCCGAGCGCCAGGGCGCCGACGGCACCCAGGGTCACCGGGTGCGCGAGGTTCACGTGCCGCGCGCGTCCTTCGCGCCGAGAGAAGAAGATCAGGTTCATCCGTTATGCTCGGTCCAGTGGCGGGGGCAATATGCCGAAGAGCCGGGATCGACACAAGAAGACCAGCGCACAGAGTCGGAAATCAGGGTCTCCCCGATATGGTAAACCGCGGCCGCTGGCCGACCTGCTGGCCCGACCCGCCCCGGCCCTGTCCTCCCTCGCACGGCGCGCCGCGCAGGCCGAGGACTGGCTCAGGCTCGTCCGGGGCTGGGTCGCCGTGGAACAGGCCTCCCACGTCACCTCGGCGGTCGAGCGCAACGGCACCCTGACGATTTATGTCGCATCGGCGGCCTGGGCGGCGCGCCTCAGGTTCGAGGCCGGGAATCTGCTCGTGAAGGCCCGTGGCCACGACGCCCGGGTGGAGGCAGTGCAGGTCAAGGTGCTCCCGCCAGCCCGCAAGGGCTAGGTCAGGCGGCGGTACTCGGCAGCGCTTCGGTGCCGATGTAATGGATCGGCGTGTCCTTGTCGGACTCGAACACGGCCTCACGCCACGCATCGGCGTCGGCATGCAGGGCCCGCAGCAGCTTGTTGTTGAGGCCGTGGCCGGACTTGAAGCCGCTGAACTCGCCGATCAGGCTGTGGCCGAGCAAATACAGGTCGCCGATCGCGTCGAGGATCTTGTGCTTCACGAACTCGTCTTCGTAGCGCAGCCCGTCCTCGTTCATGATGCCGGTGTCGTCGAGCACGATGGCATTGTCGAGGTTGCCGCCAAGGGCGAGGTTGTGGGCGCGCATCGCCTCGAGGTCGCGCATGAAGCCGAAGGTGCGCGCGCGGCTCACTTCCTTGAGGAACGAGGTCGTCGAGAAATCCATCGACGCCGCCTGCGTGCGCCGCTTGAAGATCGGGTGGTCGAACTCGATGCGGAAGTTGACCTTGAAGCCGTCGAAGGGACGGAACTCGGCCCACTTGTCGCCTTCCTCGACCCGCACGTGCTTGAGGATGCGCACGAAGCGCTTCGGCACGGGCTGCTCTTCGATGCCGGCCGACTGCAGCAGGAACACGAAGGGCCCGGCGCTGCCGTCCATGATCGGCACTTCGGGAGCGTTGACCTCGACGATCGCATTGTCGATGCCGAGGCCCGCGAACGCCGACATCAGGTGCTCGATCGTCGAGATGCGGGCACCACCCATCACCAGCACGGTGCCGAGCGTGGTCTCGCCCACATTCTCGGCCGATGCGGGGATGTCGACCGTTGGGTCGAGATCGACGCGGCGAAACACGATGCCGTGGTCCGGCGGCGCGGGCCGCACGGTCATCAGCACCTTGGTGCCGGTATGCAGTCCCACGCCGGACGCGCGGATGGCGTTCTTGAGGGTTCTTTGGCCGACCATAGAGTGGAGTAAGCGGTAGCGCCCGATCCCGTGCAGGAAACCGGCTGGAGCGAGGCGCCGACGAGGCGCACCGGCCCCGGCATGAACGGGGCGCTACCGTACCACAAGCCCGCCCGTCGCGTCAGTCCGCCTGGCGGCGCAGGAAGGCCGGGATGTCGAGCACATCCTCCACGTCCGCATCCGCGCGCAGGCCGTCGCCGACGGCCCGCTGGCGCTGCACCGTCGGCCGGTCGAGCGCGGCGTAGTCCGAGCTGTTGAGCGGCGAGCGACGCACCACCCGCATCTGCGGCTCGGCCCTGGCGGCCGCCTCGCGACCGAGATCGCGCGGACGCGCGGCGGGCGCCGCGGCGGCGCGGCCGAGGCCGGTGGCCACCACGGTGACCCGGATCTGGTTGGAGAGCTCCGGATCGATCACGGTGCCGACGACGACGGTGGCGTCCTCCGAGGCGTACTGCTTGACGATGTTGCCGACTTCCTGGAACTCGCCGATCGAGAGGTCCATGCCCGCGGTGACGTTCACGAGCACGCCGTTGGCGCCCGACAGGTTGATGTCCTCGAGCAGCGGCGAGGAGACGGCGGCCTCGGCGGCCTCGCGCGCGCGACTCTCGCCGCTCGCGGTGCCCGAGCCCATCATCGCCATGCCGGTTTCCGACATCACCGTGCGCACGTCGGCGAAGTCGACGTTGATGAGGCCCGGCCGGGTGATCAACTCGGCAATGCCCTGCACGGCGCCCTGCAGCACCTGGTTCGCCGACTTGAACGCATCGAGCAGCGTGATCTGCGGCCCGAGCACCGTCAGCAGCTTCTGGTTCGGGATCGTGATCAGCGAATCGACATACTTGCCGAGTTCCGCCATGCCGTGCTCCGCGACCAGCATGCGCTTGCCGCCTTCCATCTCGAACGGCTTCGTCACGACCGCGACGGTCAGGATGCCGAGCTCCTTCGCCACCTGCGCGACGACCGGCGCGGCGCCCGTGCCGGTGCCGCCGCCCATGCCCGCGGTGATGAAGAGCATGTCGCATCCCTCGATCATCTCGATGATGCGGTCACGATCCTCCATCGCGGCCTGCCGGCCGACTTCCGGGTCGGCGCCGGCGCCGAGGCCCTTGGTCATGTTGGCGCCGATCTGCAGCGCCGTTTTCACCTTCGAGTGCTTGAGCGCCTGCGCATCCGTGTTGATGCACAGGAACTCGACGCCCTCGATCCCCGCGGCGACCATGTGTGCCACGGCGTTGCCGCCGCCGCCGCCGACGCCGAGCACCTTGATCACGGCGCTCTGGCTGTATGCGTCCATCAGTTCGAACATTTCGCTACGCTCCTTTGGTTGAAACAGCCAACAGCGAACAGCCGGCAGCTGGCAGCCAGAGAAGGGCGCGCTCGAAGCGCCCTCTGGCTGAAAGCTGTTTGCCGCCAGCTGTTCGCACTAGAAATTTCCCGCAAACCACGACTTCATCCTGTCCAGCATCGACTTCGCGCTGCCGCCTATGGAGCGGCCGCGATTGCCCGGCAAGGCGTTGTCGCGCGCGTAGAGCAGCAACCCCACGGCGGTCGAGTAGATCGGGTTGCGCACCACGTCGGTGAGGCCCTGCACCTGCTGCGGCAGGCCGAGGCGCACCGGGACGTGGAAGACTTCCTCGGCGAGCTCGATAGCGCCTTCCATCTTGGCGCTGCCGCCCGTCAGCACGATGCCCGCGGCGATCGCTTCCTCGAAGCCGCTGCGGCGCAACTCGTCGCGCACGAGGCCGAAGAGCTCCTCGTAGCGCGGCTCGACGATCTCGGCAAGCGTCTGGCGCGCCAGGCGCCGCGCTGGCCGGTCGCCGACGCTCGGCACCTCGATGCTCTCGTCGGGATTGGCGAGCTGCGAGAGCGCGCAGGCGTAGCGCACCTTGATGTCCTCGGCGTAGTGCGTCGGCGTGCGCATCGACACGGCGATGTCGTTCGTCACCTGGTCGCCCGCGATCGGGATCACGGCGGTGTGGCGGATGGCGCCGTTCGAGAACACCGCGAGGTCGGTGGTGCCGCCGCCGATGTCCACGAGGCACACGCCGAGCTCCTTCTCGTCCTCGGTCAGCGTGGCGAAGCTCGACGCGAGCTGCTCGAGCACCACGTCGTCGACCTCGAGGCCGCAGCGCTGGATGCACTTCTCGATGTTCTGCGCCGCGCTGTCGGCACCCGTGACGATGTGCACCTTGGCCTCGAGCCGCACGCCCGACATGCCGATCGGGTCGCGGATGCCCTCCTGCCCGTCGATGATGAATTCCTGCGGCAGCACGTGCAGGATCTTCTGGTCCGCCGGGATCGCGACGGCCTTGGCCGCGTCGATCACGTGCGTCACGTCGTGCGTCGAGACTTCCTTGTCGCGGATCGCGACCACGCCGTGCGAATTGAGGCTGCGCACGTGGCTGCCGGCGATGCCGGCGAACACCGAGTGGATTTCGCAGCCGGCCATCAGCTCCGCTTCCTCGACGGCGCGCTGGATCGACTGCACCGTCGACTCGATGTTCACCACCACGCCCTTCTTGAGGCCGCGCGAGGGCTGCGAGCCGAGGCCGATCACCTCGATGCCGCCGTCCGGCGCGACCTCGCCGACGAGCGCCACCACTTTCGAGGTGCCGATGTCGAGGCCGACGATCAGGGTCCTGTCTGCGCGTTTCGCCATATCTCCTCAGGCGTCCGGGTTGTCGTCGCTCGCGTGGCCGGCGGCGAGGCGCATGCCGCCCGCGCGCCAGCCGACCGCGAATCCGTTCGAATAGCGCATGTCGACGTAGGCGATGTCGCCGCTTCGCTCGGCGACGAGCGCGAGGCCTGCCGCGATGAAGCGCTCGAAGCGCAGGTCGACGTCGCGCCGGCCGAGGCGCACGGTCACGCCGTTGTCGAGGTCGAACTCCCATGCGCCGCGCTCATCGAGGCGCATGGCGGTGAGGTGCATGCCGGCCTCCATCAGGCGGCCGCGCACGGCGAGGTAGCGCGCCGCGACGTCGTGCTCGCTGCCGGCCGGCCCCGACAGCTTCGGCAGCTCGGGCGGAATGTGCCGCGCCTCCGAAATGAAGAGCTCGCCGCGGGCATTGAGGAGCCCGTTGGCACCCCAGCGGGCGGCGGCGCTCTGCTCGGTCACGAGCACCCTCAGGCCACGCGGCCACGCGCGCTGCACGCTCGCGCTTTCGACCCAGGCGATCCCGTGCAGGCCGCGGCCCACCGCCTCGAGGTCCACGCCGACGAGGCCCACGCCGCGCACGCGCTGCTTGACGGCCTGCTCGACATCGAGCGGCGACACACGCTGGAAGCGGCCCTCCACCGTGATCGTTTCGATCGGCTGGTCGAGCGCCCACGCGACCCCGAGGGCGGCGCCGCCGAGCACGGCAACGCTCGCCGTGGCCGCGGCGAGGCGCCGCCAGTCGATCGCGGGCAGGCGCCAGCGGCGCTCTTCGAGCTTGCGGCGGTTTTTCGGCCTGAGCGCCATCAGCGGCGGGTCCTCGCGAAACTCGTCTCGAGCACGCGCCATGCGAGCTCGTCGAAATCCATGCCGACGGCGCGCGACGCCATCGGCACGAGGCTGTGGTCGGTCATGCCGGGCACGGTGTTGATCTCGAGCAGCAGCGGCTGGCCGGCACCGTCCATCATGAAGTCCGCGCGGCCCCAGCCACCGGCGCCGCAGGCGTCGAAGGCGGCCGCGGCGAGCGCGCCGAGCCGCGCCTCCGCGTCGGCCGCGAGGCCCGAGGGGCAGAAGTAGCGCGTGTCGGAGCGGAAATACTTCGCCTCGTAGTCGTAGAAGACCTTGGGCGTCTCGATGCGGATCGAGGGCAGCGCGCGTCCCTTCAGCATCGCAACGGTGTATTCGGCGCCGGTGATCCAGGGCTCCGCGAATACGACCGGCTCGTGCACCGCGGCCGCCTGCCAGGCGTCGTGAAGGTCCTCGGCGCGTTCGACCTTCGACATGCCCACCGAAGAGCCCTGCGTCGCGGGCTTGACGATCATCGGCAGCCCGAGCCGCGCGATCGCGCCGGCGAAATCGCCCGGACCCCGCAGCACCGCGTAGTCGGCCGTGGCCACGCCGACGGCGGCTGCGAGCCGCTTGGTGCGCAGCTTGTCCATGCACACCGCCGAGCCGAGCACGCCGCTGCCGGTGTACGGGATGCCGAGGCATTCGAGCGCGCCCTGCACCGTGCCGTCCTCGCCGCCCGGACCATGCAGCGCGATCCACGCGCGATCGAACCCCTCCGCGAGCAGGTCCGTCAGCGGCCGCTCGCGCGGATCGAAGGCGTGGGCATCCACGCCGCGGCGGAGGAGCGCGGCGAGCACCGCGTTGCCCGAGAGCAGCGAGATCTCGCGCTCGGTCGACGCGCCGCCCAACAGCACCGCGACGCGCCCGAAGGCGATGGCATCGGTTACCTCGGTCATCCGGCCGGCGTGCATATCCAGTCTCATGCGGTCACCATCAGTTCGCGTTCCGTGCCGCGGCGAGGCGCGCGGGCAATTCATGGGCCACGGCGCTGATGCTGCCGGCGCCCATCATCACGATGACGTCCCCAGGCTCGATCAAGGCGGCCAGCGCCTGCGGCAGCTCATCCGCCTTCTCCACGAACACGGGCTCGACCTGGCCGCGGCTGCGCACCGCGCGGCAGATGGCCCGGCCGTCGGCGCCGGGGATCGCCGCCTCGCCCGCCGCATACACCTCCGTGACGAGCAGCGCGTCGGCGCCCGCCAGCACGCCCGCGAAGTCGTCGAGCAGGTCGTGGGTGCGCGAATAGCGATGCGGCTGGAAGGCGAGCACGATGCGCCGGCCGCCATGCGCCTGGCGCACGGCGTCGAGTGTCGCCGCGATCTCGGCAGGGTGATGGCCATAGTCGTCGATCACCGTCACCGTTCCGTCCCGCAGCGGCAGGTCGCCGATGTGCTGCATGCGCCGGTCGATGCCCTGGAAGTTCGCGAGCGCGCGCTGGATCGCTTCGTCCGCGATGCCGATCTCCTGCGCGACGGCCACGGCGGCGAGCGAGTTGAGCACGTTGTGCATGCCGGCGAGGTTCACCGTGACCGCGAGCCCGCGGTCCGCGCCGCGCCGCACCGCCGTGTAGTGCGTGCGCAGCCGGTCGCGGCGCACATCCACGGCACGCAGGTCGACGCCCTCGCCGAGGCCGTAGCCGATGATCGGTCGCGACAGCTTCGGCAGGATCGAGCGTACGTTCGCGTCGTCGGCGCAGAGCACCGCGAGGCCGTAGAACGGCAGGTTGTGCAGGAAGTCGACGAAGCTCTGCTTCAGGCCCTCGAAGTTGCCGCCATGGGTCGCGAGGTGGTCGTGGTCGATGTTGGTGACGATGGCGATCATCGGCTGCAGGTGCAGGAAGGAAGCATCGCTCTCGTCGGCCTCCGCGACGAGGTAGCGGCCGGCCCCGAGGCGCGCATTGCTGTCGGCGCTCTTCAGGCGGCCGCCGATCACGAAGGTCGGGTCCTCGTTGCCCTCGGCGAGGATGCTCGCGACGAGGCTCGTGGTGGTCGTCTTGCCGTGGGTGCCGGCCACCGCGATGCTGTAACGGAAGCGCATCAGCTCGCCGAGCATCTCGGCGCGCGGCACGACCGGCACGCGCCGCTCGAGCGCATCCGCGACCTCCGGGTTCTCGCGCGACACCGCGCTCGAGACCACCACCACGTCGGCGCCCTGCACGTTGGCCGCGCTGTGGCCGAACACGACTCGGGCGCCGATCTGCGCAAGTCGGCGCGTGACGGCATTCGGCTTGAGGTCGGAGCCCTGCACGCGGTAGCCGAGGTTCAACAGCACTTCGGCGATGCCACCCATGCCGCTGCCGCCGATGCCGACGAAGTGGATGGTGTGGATGCGCCGCATCCGGTCGTGCATGGGCGTGCTCATGCGGCGGCTCCTTCGATGCGCGCCGCCGCGAGGCAGGCGTCGGCCAGTTCCTCGGCGGCCCGTGGCCGCGCGAGCCGGCGCGCGCGTTCCGCCATTGCGACGAGCCGTTCGCGGCCGCCGCGGCAGAGCTCGTGCAGTTCCCGGGCGAGCCGCTCGGCCGTGAGTTCGCGATCGAGCAGCAGCAGCGCCGCGCCCTCGCGCACGAGATAACGCGCGTTCGCGGTCTGGTGATCGTCGACCGCGGCCGGGAACGGCACCAGGATCGACGCGACGCCCGCCGCTGCAAGTTCGGACACGGTGAGCGCGCCCGCGCGGCAGATCACGAGGTCGGCCCAGGCATAGGCCTGCGAGATGTCGTCGATGAACGGCGTGACCTCCGCCGCCACCCCGGCATCGAGATAGCTCTTGCGCGCCGCGTCGATCCAGCGCGACCCGGCCTGGTGGCGGATCTCGAAGCGCAGGCTGCCGGTAAGCCGCGCCACCGCAAACGGCACCACGGCATTGAGCTTGTTCGCGCCGAGGCTCCCACCGACGACCAGCAAGCGCAGCACGGCACCGCGTCCCGCGGCGCGCGCGGCCGGCGGGGCGAGCGCGAAGAACTCCGATCGCACCGGGTTGCCGATCTCGCGCACCGGCTGGGAGGCGTCGAAGGCGCCGGGAAAAGCGGTGAGCACTTCGCGCGCGAAACGCGCGAGCCTGCGGTTGGTGAAGCCCGCGACCGCATTCTGCTCGTGCACGACGAGCGGCCGGCGCGTGAGCCAGGCCGCGAGGCCTCCGGGCCCCGTGACGAAACCGCCGAGGCCCACCACGACGATTGGCTGGTGGCGGCGCAGCGCACGCAGGCTCTCGGCGAGCGCGCGCACGAGGCGCAGGGGCGCGGCCAGCAGCGTGGCGAGGCCCTTGCCGCGCAGGCCGCCGATCGAGATCCACTCGATCGGCAGGCCCTCGACCGGCACGAGGCGCGCCTCGATGCCCTGGCGCGTGCCGAGCCAGACGACGGCATAGCCGCGCGCGCGCAGCACGCGCGCGAGCGCGAGCGCCGGGAAGACATGGCCGCCGGTGCCGCCAGCCATGATCACGACGGTGCGCGCCGCGCCGCTCATCCGGCCACCGTCGCGGGCCCGCGCGTGCGCGCCGTCGCCTCGTGGTGGACGCGCAGCAGGATGCCGACCCAGGCGATCGTCACGATCAGGCTCGAGCGGCCGTAGCTCATGAGCGGCAGCGTCAGGCCCTTGGTGGGCAGGGCGCCCATGTTCACGCCGATGTTGATGAACGCCTGCATGCCGATCCACAGGCCGAACCCCGCGGCGAGATAGGCCTGGAACTTGAGTCCCGCGTCCGCCGCCTCCCGCGCGATGGCGAAAGCGCGCCAGGCGAGCGCGAGAAAGAGGCCCACCGCGATCACGACACCGGCGAGCCCGAGTTCCTCGGCGAGTACGGCAAAGAGGAAATCCGTGTGCGCTTCGGGCAGGTAGAAGAGCTTCTGCACGCTCTCGCCGAGCCCCACGCCGAACCACTCACCGCGGCCGATCGCGATCAGCGACTGGGTGAGCTGGAAACCGCTGTTGAATGGATCCGCCCACGGATCGAGGAATCCCGCGAGCCGGCGCATGCGGTAGCCCGAGAGCGCCACCAGCGCACCGAAGCCGGCGAGCGCCGTGAGCATCATGGCGAGCACATAGCGCAGGCGCGCTCCGGCCACGAACAGCACGCCGAAGCCCGTGGCGAAGAGCACCGAGGCCGCGCCGAAATCGGGTTCCGCGAGCAGCAGCACGGCCACGAGCGTGAGCAGGCCGAGCGGCTTGGCGAGGCCCATGAAGTTCGCGCGCAGCTCGGCCTCGCGCCGCGCCGCGTAGCTCGCGACGTAGATCAGTACCAGCAGGCGGGCGAGCTCGGAGGCCTGGAAATTGAGGCCCGCGAGGCGTATCCAGCGGCGGCTGCCGTTGACCACGTGGCCAAGGCCCGGGACCAGGACCACGACCAGCAGCGCCACGGCGGCGAGCAGCAGCGGCAACGCAAGCTTCTCGAGCAATTCCGTTCGGATGCGAGTGAGCACGAAGGCTGCCGTGCCGCCCACGCACAGCAGCAGCAGCTGGCGCTCGAGGTAGTAGAAGGGCTGGCCGGTCTCGCGGGTCGCAATCGACACGGACGCGGAGGTCACCATGACGAGGCCGAAGAGCGCGATCGAAAGCACCAGCGCGACAGTCACCCAGTCGGTGCGGAAGCCGCCGCCACGCGCGCCCGAACGGGCCCAGCTCATCGGGGTCGGCACCGTGCCCGCGTCGCTCATGCAGCGAGCTCCCTGACGGCCGCGGCGAACACGCGGCCGCGCTGCGCATAGTCGTGGAACATGTCGAGGCTCGCGCAGGCGGGCGAGAGCAGCACCGTGTCGCCCGGCCGGGCGACGCGCGCCGCCGTGCGCACCGCGGCTTCGAGGCTCGCCTCGCGCGTGAGCGGGCAGACCGCCTCGAGCGCGGCGGCGATCGCGGGCGCATCCCGCCCGATCAGCACGACGTGGCGCACCTTGCCGCGGAATGCCGTGGCGAGCGGCCGGAAGTCCTGGCCCTTGCCATCGCCGCCGGCGATGATCACCAGCGTGCCTGCAAAGCCGGAGACTGCCGCGAGGGTCGCGCCCACGTTGGTGCCCTTCGAGTCGTTCACGTAGCGCACGCCGGCCACGTCGGCGACCCACTGCGTGCGGTGATCGAGGCCCGGGAACTCGCGCAGCTCCGCCAGCATGCCCGGCAGCGGCAGGCCGAGCGCTTCACCCAGCGCGAGCGCGGCGAGCGCATTGGCGGCATTGTGCAGGCCCGCGATGCGCAGCTGCGCGATGGGCAGCAGCGGCTCGCCCCGTCGCATGAGGCACAGGCCCGCCTCGCCGCCGCAGTCGGCGAGCGCGAAGTCGGCGCCCGCGGCCGCGCGCAGCGAGAAGCTGAGCGTCGTCGCGGACTCGCCCGCGAGCCCGCGCATCGCGCCGACGAGCGGGTCATCGAGATTGATCACGGCCGCACGGCAATGCGCGAAGATCCGCGCCTTCGCGGCCGCGTAGGCCTCGACCGTCGCGTAACGGTCCATGTGGTCGGCGCTGACGTTGAGCACCGTCGCGGCCGCGAGTTCGAGCGAAGCGGTCGTCTCGAGCTGGAAGCTCGACAGTTCGAGGACGTACAGGTCCGTCGCGGCGTCGCCGAGCAGGTCGAGGGCCGGTTCGCCGAGGTTGCCGCCGACGCGCACGGCGCGGCCCGCGCGCTGCGCCATGCGGCCGAGCAGCGTCGTGACCGTGCTCTTGCCGTTGGTGCCGGTGACGGCGGCCACGGGTGCACGCACCGCACGCGCGAACAGCTCGATGTCGCCGACCACCTCGAGGCCGCGAGCGCGCGCCGCCGCGAAAAACGGATCGGAGAGCGCCAGACCGGGCGAGGCAACCACCAGGTCGGCGCCGACCAGCAGGCCGGCATCGAGGCCGCCCGGGCGCACCACGATGTCGCCCGCCAGTGCCCGCAATGCGCCGAGTTCGGGCGGCTGCGGGCGCGTGTCGGTCACCGCGAGGCGCCAGCCCTGCGCGTGCAGGAAGCGCGCGCACGACAGCCCGGTGCGGCCGAGGCCCGCGATCACGGCGCTGCGTTGCGTGGCGGCGGTCATCGCAGTTTCAGCGTCGCGAGGCCGGCGAGCACCAGCAGCAGCGAAATGATCCAGAAACGCACGATGACCTTCGGCTCGGCCCAGCCCTTCAGTTCGAAGTGGTGGTGGATCGGCGCCATGCGGAAGATGCGCTTGCCGGTGAGCTTGAACGAGGCGACCTGCAGGATCACGGAGGCGGTCTCGAGCACGAACACCCCACCCATCACGAGCACCACGAGTTCCTGGCGCACGATCACGGCGATCACGCCGAGGGCCGCGCCGAGCGCAAGCGCGCCGATGTCGCCCATGAACACCTGCGCGGGATAGGAGTTGAACCACAGGAAGCCGAGGCCCGCACCGACCATGGCCGCGCAGAAGATCAGCACCTCGCCCGCCTGCGGCACCGCCGGGATGCCGAGGTAGTTGGCGAACACGGCGTTGCCGCTCGCATAGGCGAATACGCCGAGCGCCGCAGCGACCATCGCGGCCGGCATGATCGCGAGCCCGTCGAGCCCGTCGGTGAGGTTCACCGCGTTGCTCATGCCGACGATCATCAGGTAGGCGAGGCCGATGAAGCCGATGGCCGACAGCGGCAGCGCCACGCTCTTCAGGATCGGCAGGTAGAGCGTAGTCTCGGCCGGCGACCTCGCCGTGTAGAAAAGGACCGCCGCCGCCGCCAGGCCGGCCACGGATTGCCAGAAGTACTTCCAGCGGGCGACCAGGCCGCGCGAGTTGCCCACCACGAGTTTCAGGTAGTCGTCGTAGAAGCCGATCGCGCCGAAGGCGAAGGTGACGCCGAGCACCACCCAGACGAAGCGGTTCGACAAGTCCGCCCACAGCAGCGTCGCGATGAAGATCGCGACGATGATCAGCGCGCCTCCCATCGTCGGCGTGCCCGCCTTCGGCAGGTGCGTCTGCGGCCCGTCCTTGCGCACGACCTGGCCCACCTGGTAGCGCGAGAGGCGCGCGATCATGCCCGGGCCGACGAGCAGCGAAATCGCGAGCCCCGACATCGTCGCGAGGATCGCGCGCAGCGTCAGGTACGAGAAGACGTTGAAGCCCGTGTATTCGGCGGTCAGTTCCTTGGCGAGCCAGTACAGCACCTTCCCCCCTTAACCCGCGTCACGCGCGCCGGCGAGCGCATCGACGACGCGCTCGAGGCGATTGGACCGGGAACCCTTCACCAGCAGGCTGACGCCCTCCGAGAGTGCCGCGTCGAGCTCGCGCGCCAGGGTCTCGGCGTCCGGGAACCAGCGCCCGCCCGCGCCGAAGGCCTCGACTGCGAGCGCCGCGAGCGGCCCGGTCGCAAACAGGCGCTCGATGCCACGCTCGCGCGCGTAGCGGCCCACCTCGACATGCGCCGCCTGCGCGTGCTCGCCGAGTTCACCCATGTCGCCGATCGCGAGCCAGTGGCGGCCGTCGAGGTCGGCCAGCACGTCGATGCCGGCCCGCATGGAACTCGGGTTGGCGTTGTAGGAATCGTCGATCAGCCAGGCACCGGCGCGCGTCGTGCGGAAGTTGAGCCGGCCCTTGACCGCCCGCATCGAGGCGAGCCCCGCGGCGACCTGCTCGAGCCGCGCACCGGCCGCCATCGCGGCGGCGGCGGCGGCGAGCGCATTGGCGACGTTGTGCCGGCCCGCGAGCCGCATGCGGATGGCGATGGCGCCCGATGGCGACCGCAGCGTGAAGTGCGTTGCGAAGCCCTCCGCGGTCACTTCGGTTGCGATGTCGCGCGCATGGAAATCCGCTTCGGCCGTGAGGCCGAAGGTCACGACGCGCGCGCGCGTCATGCCGCGCCACAGGCCGCAGAACGCGTCGTCCGCATTCACGACGGCAACGCCCTGCGGCGCGAGCGCCGCAAACAACTCGCCTTCCGCGCGCGCGACGCCCTCGAGCGAACCGAAGCCCTCGAGATGCTCGGCGCCCGCATTGGTCACGAGCCCGATGTCCGGCCGGGCGATCTCCGCGAGCGCGGCCACCTCGCCCGGGTGGTTGGCGCCGATCTCGATGACGGCGAAATCGTGCACGGGATCGAGCCGCAGCAGGGTCACCGGCACGCCGATATGGTTGTTGAGATTGCCCCGGGTCGCGAGGCAGCGGCCGGCCGCGGCGAGGATCGCGGCGGTCATTTCCTTCGCGGTCGTCTTGCCGTTGCTGCCCGCGACGCCGATCAGCGGCAGCGTGAAACGGCGGCGCCAGGCGGCGGCGGCCTGCGTCAGCGCCGCGAGCGTATCGGGCACCACGATCTGCGCGATCGCCGCATCCTGCCGCGAGGGAATGACGACGGCCGCCGCACCGGCTGCGGCTGCGGCACCGACGAACTCGCTCGCGACGAAGCGCGGGCCGGTCAGCGCGACGAACACCTCGCCCGCCGCGAGCGTGCGTGTATCGGTCGAGATGCCGCTGAAGGCGCGATCGGCGCCGTGCAGCGTGCCGCCGCAGTCGGCGGCGAATCCCGCGAGCGTGCGGGTCGCTGTCATGTGCGCGGCTCCGCGACGGCGCGCCCGGCGAGCGCGGCGCGCACGATCGCCTGGTCGCTGAACGGACGGCGCTCGTGGCCGACGACCTGGTAGTCCTCGTGTCCCTTGCCAGCCACCAGCACGACATCGCCCGCCTGAGCCGCATTGAGCGCACTGCGAATGGCCGTTGCGCGGTCATGCTCGACGCGGCAATCGCGGCCGGCCGCGACACCCTCGGCGATCGCGGCGGCGATCAGCGCGGCGTTCTCGGTGCGCGGGTTGTCGTCGGTGATCCAGATGCGGTCGGCCCGCCGGCCCGCGATCGCGCCCATCAGCGGGCGCTTGCCGGGATCGCGGTCGCCACCACAGCCGAACACCACGCTCAGCCGGCCATCGCAATGGGCGCGGGCCGCCGCGAGCGCCTTGTCGAGGGCATCGGGCGTGTGGGCATAGTCGACGATCGCAAGCGGCGCGCCCCGCTCGCCGCCGAAGGTCTCCATGCGTCCCGACGGTGCCGTGCACTCGCCGAGCGCGCGCCGGGCCGCGGCGAACGGTACGTCCCACGACAACAGCGTCGCGAGTACGGCGAGCGCATTGTCGGCATTGAAGTCGCCAACCAGCCGCGTGGCGAGCGTGCCGGCGCCCCAGTCGGTCTCGATGTCGAGCTCGAGGCCGCGCGGCGTCGCGCGGGTCGCGGTCGCGCGCACGCTCGCACGCTCCTGTCGCGAGACGGTCGTGAGGCGCACGGCGGAGCCGCGGTGGCGTTGCGCGAGCCCGGCGCCGAACGGATCGTCGACATTGATGACGCGCGCGGCGAGCGCCGGCCAGTCGAACAACGTGGCCTTCGCGGCGCCGTAGGCTGACATCGTGCCGTGGTAGTCGAGGTGATCGCGCGTGAGGTTGGTGAACAAGGCGGTATGGAATCGCACGCCGGCCACGCGCCCCTGGTCGAGCGCGTGCGACGAGACTTCCATTGCGACGCAATCCGCGGCCACCGCGCGCAGTGCGGCGAGCTGGCGCTGCACCGAAATGGCATCGGGCGTCGTGTGCGTGGCCGCATGCAGGTCGCCCGGAAATCCGTAACCGAGCGTGCCGCTGTAGCTCGCGCGCCGCCCGCAGGCGGCGAGCGCCTGCGCCGTGAGCCAGGCCGTGGTCGTCTTGCCGTTGGTCCCGGTGATGCCCACCAGCGTGAGCGCGGCCGAGGGCGCGCCGAAGAAGCGATCGGCGATCGCCCCGAGCTGGGCGTGCAGGCCGGGCACCGGCAGCGCGAAGATGTTCGACGGGAATTCCGGTGCGCGCACGCCTGCGCCGGGCTCCCACAGGATCGCGCGCGCACCGCGCTCGATCGCCTCCGCGGCGTGCGCGAGCCCATGCGTCCTTCTGCCGGCACAGGCGAGGAAGGCGCCGCCCGGGCGCACTTCGGCGCTCGACACGGTGAGATCGGTCACTTCGAGCTGCACTGGAACACCGCTCATTTCGGGCAGCAGCTCCGCGAGCGCACGCGGTGGCGTGAGGGAGGCGCGCATCATCGCAGCGCCACCTGTTGTCGAGCCGGCGCCGGATTGCCGGTCGGCGCACCGGACTCGTCGATCGCCGCGTCCGGCGCGACGGCCATCAGCCGCAACGCCCCGCCGACCACGCGGGAGAACACGGGCGCGGCGACGTCGCCGCCGTAGAATTTGCCGGCGCCCGGCTCGTCGATGATCACGACGGCCGCGAGCCGCGGATGGGTGGCCGGCGCGACCCCGCCGAACACCGCCATGTACCGGTCGGTCGAGTAGCCGCCCGCATTCGATTTCCAGGCCGTGCCGGTCTTGCCTGCGACGCGATAGCCCGGGATCGCCGCGCGCAGGCCGGTGCCGTCGGGCGACACGACGGACTCGAGCATGTGCACGAGCTCGCGCGACACGCGCTCGTCGAGCACGCGATCTCCGACGGGTGCCGCGTCGACGCGCAGGAAGGAGACCGGCCGCGACATGCCGCCGGCACCGATCGTCGCGTAGGCGTGCGCGAGCTGCAGTGGCGTCACCGAAAGCCCGTAGCCATACGACATCGTCGCGATGCCGATCGGTCGCCAGTGCGACCAGTGCGGCAGCAGGCCCGCCGATTCGCCCGGGTAGCCGCTCGTCGTCACCTGCCCGAAGCCGAGCCGCGTCAGCGTGCCCCACAACTGCTCGGGATCGAGCGAGAGCGCGACATGCGTCATGCCGACGTTCGAGCTCTTGGCGAGGATCGTCGCGAGGTCGATGCGGCCGAGGTTGTGCTTGTCCTCGATCGGCTTTGCGCCCACGCGGATGAATCCCGGCGAGGTGTCGACGATGCTGCGCTCGTTGTACTTGCCCGACGAGAGCGCCGCCGCGATCACGAACGGCTTGATCGACGAGCCCGGCTCGAGGATGTCGGTCGCGGCGCGGTTGCGGTAGCTGCGCGCATTGATCTGGTCGCGGTCGTTCGGGTTGTAGGCCGGCTGGTTCACCATCGCGAGCACTTCGCCGGAGTCGACGTCGAGCACGATCACCGAGCCCGACTTGGCGCGCTGTTCGCGGATCGCGGCCTTCAGCTCCCGATAGGCGAGGTACTGGATGCGCAGGTCGATCGACAGCACGAGGTCGCGGCCCGGTCGCACCGGCCGGATGCTCTCCACGTCCTGCACGACGCGGCCGTAGCGGTCCTGGATCACGCGCTTGGCGCCGTCCTCGCCCGCGAGCCAGTGGTCGAAGGCGAGCTCGAGCCCTTCCTGGCCCGTGTCGTCGACGCTCGTGAAGCCGAGCAGGTGGCCGACGACCTCGCCCGACGGATAGTAGCGGCGGTATTCGCGCACGAGGTACACGCCAGGGACGCCGAGCGCCTTGATGCGCGCGGCATCGGCGGGGCGCATGTGGCGACGCAGGTAGAGGAACTCGCGATCGAGGTTCGAGGTGACGCGGCGCGCGAGGTCGTTCTTGTCGAGCTTGAGGGCCTTCGCGAGCCGCGGCAGCTGGTCGGTCGCGAGCGCGAGCTCCTTCGGGTTCACCCACACGGAATCGACCGGGGTGCTGACCGCGACCGGCTCGCCGTAGCGGTCGGTCACCGTGCCCCGATGGGCCGCGATGGCCGCGACGCGCGAGTAGCGGGCATCGCCCTGGCTCGCGAGGAAGCCGTGGTCCATGAGCTGCAGGTCGACCGCGCGCCACAGCAGGCCGGCGGCCGCCGCGACCAGCACGCCGAACAAGGTGAGCGAACGGATGCGGAACGAGCGCGGCGTCGACTCGCCGCCGCCCTGGCGCCGCCCGCCGCGTCCCCGCTCCTTGCCGCGCCGGTCGCGCATCATGGCCGCACGATCTCGATGTCCTGCGGCGCGGGCGTCGCCATATGCAGGCGCGCGCGCGCGACATTCTCGACGAAGGCGTGCGTCGACCAGGCGCTCTGCTCGAGCTGCAGCTGGCCCCACTCGACTTCGAGTTCGTCGCGCGCGGCATTGAGCCGCTCGAGCTCGATGAAGAGCTGGCGCGAGCGATGTTTCGCCCAGATCGCGCCCGCCGCCGATCCGAGCGCGAGCACCCAGAGCAGCGGCACGGCGAGCAGGACCGCCTTGCGCGACGGGCCCGTCACGCGACGCGCTCGGCGACCCGCAGCACGGCGCTGCGGGCACGCGGATTGGCGGCCACCTCGGCGTCGCCGGCCTTGCGCCTGGCGCCGACGAGGCGCAGGCGCGGCACCGCGTGGGGCGGCGTCACGGGCAGCTTCGCGAGGACCGGGTCGATGCTCGATTCGCGCCGCAGGAAATCCTTGACCAGGCGATCCTCGAGCGAATGGAAGGCGATCACGGCGAGCCGGCCGTGCGGCGCCAGCAGGCCGGCGGCGGCCTCGAGGCCGCGACGCAACTGGCCGAGTTCGTCATTCACGTGAATGCGCAGCGCCTGGAAAGTGCGCGTCGCCGGATGCTTGCCGTCGCGGGTGCGCACCGCGCCGGCGACGATCTCCGCAAGCTGGCGCGTGCGCTCGATCGGCGCGCGCTGGCGCGCGGCGGCGATCGCCTCCGCGACGCGGCGTGCGAAGCGCTCTTCGCCGAGGGTGGCGATCACTTCGCGCATTTCATCGACTGGCGCACGCGCCAGCCACGCCGCGACAGGCTCGCCGCGTGCCGGATCCATGCGCATGTCGAGCGGACCGTCCTTCGCGAAGCTGAAGCCGCGTGCGGCTTGGTCGAGCTGCGGCGAGGACACGCCGAGATCGAAGAGCACGCCCGCAACCGGCCGGCCGCCCGCGTGGTCGTGCACGACCTGCCGAAGATCGGCAAATGCCGCCTGGACGAGCGCAAGCCGCATTTCGGACGCAAAGCGCAGGCGGCCCGCTGCGACGGCCTCCGGGTCGCGGTCGAGCGCGAGCACGCGCCCTTCTCCACCCAGGGTTTCGAGTATCCGTGCCGTGTGCCCGCCGCGCCCGAACGTCGCATCGATGTAAAGACCGTCCGCCTTCGGGTCGAGTCCAGCCAGCACTTCGTCGACAAGCACCGCTTTGTGCTCATCCATCGCGCCCGGCCCCCTGAAGCGGTCCGCGTCCGCCTCCTTCCCCGTCAAAATGCCCCGCCAATCAGAGCGACAGCGAATCGAGCTCCGCCGGCAGGTCCGTCACTGCCTCTTCGTGCGCGAGCCATGCGTCGCGCCGCTCGTTCCACCGCGCTTCGTCCCACAGCTCGAAGCGATTGCCCTGCCCCACCAACATCGCGTGCCGCGTGAGCGCTGCAAACTCGCGCAGCTCCGGCGGCAGCAGGAAGCGCCCGTGCCCGTCCAGTTCGAGATCGGTGGCATGACCCACCATCAGTCGCTGGAGCCTTCGCGCCTGCGCATGCAGGCTCGGCAGGCTCATCAACTTGCGTTCGATCTGCTCCCAGTCGGGCAGCGGATAGACGAGGAGGCACTGGTCGCGGTCCACGGTGACGATGAGGTGCCCCTCGCACCGCTCGGCAATGGCCGCCCGATACCGGGTGGGCAGCGCCATCCGGCCCTTGTCGTCGAGCGTCACTTTTGTTGCACCGCGGAACATGCTCGATGGGCCCCGAAGGAACCCATTTCTCCCCACTTTCTCCCACTTGGCGCCACTATAGGAATGCGCCCGGGCACTGTCAACGCGAATCGAGGGAAAAAGTCGCGGGCCGACAAGAACTTACGTTCGTCCGGCGCCTCCCGGGAGGTGGCTCGGGCGCGCCGACCGCTTAGCTATCAGGGGCTTGGGCGCTGAAGCTTATACAGTAGTTAAGATGGAGTCGGCCTGTAAGCCGGGTTCTGTCGTGGGCAATCATTCCTCTGGGATCCCTGTCGCCAGGGACCTCGAGCGGCCTACCCGGAAACACGCGCGGACATGCGCTGCGGTTACCCGCTGTTTCCCTATTTGGCCTTGCTCCAGGTGGGGTTTGCCGTGCCGCCGAGTGTTGCCACCGGCGCGGTGCGCTCTTACCGCACCCTTTCACCCTTACCTCCCCCTTGCGGAAGAGGCGGTCTGCTCTCTGTTGCACTTTCCGTGGGCTCACGCCCCCCAGGCGTTACCTGGCACCTCGTCCGCAGGAGCCCGGACTTTCCTCCCTGCCTGCCGAAGCAGACACAGCGATTACCCGGCCGACTCCGCGCGCGAGGATACACCTCCCGCGAGGCGGACCGCGACGTCATAGGCATCGCTGCGCCGCGCGCCGGTGATCTGGGCGGCCAGCGACGCGGCCTTGCTCGGCGGCAGCTCTTTCGCGAGCAGCGCCACGATGCGGCCGAGTTCGGCCGGCGCCACGGCACTCGCCGCCACGTCCGGCGCCCCCGCGACGACCAGCGTGATCTCGCCACGGGCAACGTTCGCGTCATCGCGCGCGCGCTGCGACAGCCCGGCGAGCGTCCCGCGATACACGCTCTCGAAGGCCTTGGTGAGCTCGCGGCCGAGCGCCGCCTCGCGCTCCGCGCCGAAGGCCGCGGTGATGTCGGCAAGGCTTTCCTGGATGCGATGCGGGGCCTCGAAGAACACGAGCGTGCGCGGCTCGTGCGCGAGCTGGGCGAGGCGCTCGCGGCGCTCGCGGCCGCGCGCCGGCAGGAAGCCCTCGAAGCAGAAGCGCGCCGTCGGGATGCCGGCGATGCTGAGCGCGGCGGTGATGGCCGAAGGGCCGGGCACGGCGCGCACCTCGTGGCCCGCCGCACGCGCCGCGCGCACCAGTTCGTAGCCCGGGTCGGACAGCAGCGGCGTGCCCGCATCGCTCACCAGCGCGATCACGGCGCCGGCCTCGAGCCGCGCCATGAGCTCGCCGATGCGCGCGGATTCGTTGTGTTCATGCAGCGACGTGACGGGCCGCGACAGGCCCATCGCGGCGAGCAGCTGCACCGTGCGGCGCGTGTCCTCCGCGGCGACCAGGTCGGCCTGCGCGAGCGCATCGCGCGCACGCGGCGAGAGGTCGCCGAGATTGCCGATGGGCGTGGCGATCACGTCGATTCGGCCTGCGGTTGTACCCACTATAATCTCCCGGACACCACCCCCGGCATCGTGCCGCCCGACCAAGAGCGAAGCAACACATGTGGGTTCCCCGGACGACCGACTGCGCCCGCCACGCGGCCCTGCTTGCGATCGCCGCCTTCGTGCTCGGCGCCTGCACGGCGAGCGGACCACGGGCGACGCCCGCACCCTCGATGGAGCGCGCCGAGCAGCTCGCGCAGGGCGGGCGCCACCCCGATGCGGCGCGCGCCTTCGAGGCGCTGGCGGCAGCCGCAACGGGCAGCGCAGCGGACAGCCTGCGGCTGCGCGCGGCGCGCGAATGGCTCGCCGCGGGCCAGCCCGACGAGGCCGGACGCGCGCTCACGGCGGCGCAGGGCACGGCCGATCCGGCCCTCGGGTTCGAGGCGAAGCTCATCGGCGTCGAGCTGCGGCTGGCGCGCGGCGACGCGGCGCGCGCGTGGGCGGAAATCGCCGCCCTGCCGCTGCCCTCGGCCGGACCGCCCGCGGCGCGCTACTTCGAAGTGCGCGGCGAAGCCGCATTCGCGACGGGTCGCTACGCGGAAGGCGTACGCGCGGCGCTGGCGCGCGAGCCGTTCCTCCCGACACCGCAGGCGCGGTTCGCGAATCGCAGCGGCCTGCTGGCGGCGCTGCGAACTGCCGCGGAACAGGGCGCGAGGCTCGCACCTGCCGCCGAATTCGACCCGATCGTGCGCGGCTGGCTCGAGCTCGGTCCGATCGCCGCGCTGGCTGCCACCCAGCCGGGTGCCGTGGCGTCCGCGATCCAGGGCTGGCGGAGCCGCTATCCCGCGCACCCCGCATACGACGTCCTGCGCACCGACGTCGAGCTGGCGGGAACGCAGCGTCCGGCGGAGCGCGCCGCGCACATCGCCCTGTTGTTGCCGGTATCGGGCCGGCTCGCCGGCGCAGCTTCCCAGGTGCGCGACGGCTTCTTCACGGCCTGGTACCAGTCGCCCGCCGGTTCGCGGCCGCGCGTGCGCGTGTATGACACGGCCAGCATGAGCGTCCCCGATGCGATCGCGCGTGCCGGGGATGCCGGGGCCACGGTGATCGTCGGGCCGCTGCTGCGCGAGGCCGTGGTGGATGCCGCACAGTACGGCGGGCCCCGGCCGCCGGTCCTCGCCCTCAATTTCCTCGGCGCCGGCGAAGCCGCTCCCGAGCACTTCTACCAGTTCGCGCTCTCGCCGGAGAACGAAGCGCGCTCGATCGCGGAACGGCTCGTTGCCCTCGGGCTCACCCGCGGCGTCGCGCTCGTGCCGGCCGGCGACTGGGGCACGCGCGTCCTCGCCGCCTTCAGCGAAGCGCTGCAGGCCGCTGGCGGCAGCCTCGCGGGCTCCGCCAGCTACTTTCCCGCGGAGAACGATTACTCGGTGACCATCACCGAACTGTTGCGCCTCGATGCGAGCAAGGCACGCCATCGCCGCCTCGAGAACCTCCTCGGCCGCAAGCTCGCGTTCCAGCCACGCCGGCGCGGCGACATCCAGTTCATCTTCGCGCCCAGCACCTCACCGCAGGCCGCGCGCCTGCTGCGACCGCAACTGCGCTTCCATTACGCGGGCGACCTGCCGACCTATTCGACCTCCGACGCCTACGCGCCGGATGCGAGCGCCAACCGGGACCTCGACGGACTGATCTTCCCGGATATGCCCTGGGTGTTTGATGTCGGGCCGCGCTCGACCCAGGTGCACGACGCCCTGCGCGCCGCCTGGGGCGAGGAAGGCACCGCCCGCGGCAAGCTCTTCGCGTTCGGCTACGACGCCTTGCAGCTGGCGGTCGCACTGCCGTCGGGCGGCGCCGCCAGCATCGACGGCCTCACCGGCAAGCTTCATTTCGACGACAACCGGCGAGTGCGCCGCGAGCTCGTATGGGCGCAGATCGCGGATGGCCAGGCGCGCCTGCTCCCCGAGGGCGCCTCCGCGCCGGCGGGGCCCTGAGCCGCCGCCCCTCCCGGCACCCATGGCCATGGACCGCATGGAACGCGGGCGGGCCGCCGAGGATCGCGCGGCGGACTATCTCGAAGCGCGCGGCCTCGCGATCCTCGCGCGCAACTTCCGCCGCCGCGCAGGCGAGATCGACATCGTGGCGCGCGAGGGTGTCACGCTCGTCATCGTCGAAGTGCGTGCACGCTCCCGGCACGCGTTTGGCGGAGCGGCCGCCAGCGTCGGCCCGCGCAAGCAGCAGCGGCTGATCCGCGCCGCGCAGCTGCTGCTCGCGGCCCATCCCGAGTGGCGCCGGATGCCGGCGCGATTCGATGTCATCGTCGAGGAAGGGGATGGCGAAGGCGCACGGATGGAATGGATCCGGCACGCCTTTACGCTCTGAGTGGCTACTTGACGACCTTGAGCTTCGGCCGCCGCGTGGGCTCTTCGGGGGCTGGCGGCTTTTCGGGCGGCTCCGGGCTGCCATCCTCGCCGGGGAACACCATGCCCTCGCCGCTCTCGCGCGCATAGATGCCGAGCACCGCGGCGATCGGCACCTTCACGTGGTGCACGACGCCTGCGAAGCGCGCATCGAACTCGATCCATTCATTGCCGAGCGCGAGCCGTTGCGTCGCCGAAGTGCTGATATTGAGGACGATCTTGCCCTCCTTCACGTAGGCGCGCGGCACCTGCACGCCCGGACGACCGGCATCGACGATCACGTGCGGCGTGCCGCCACTGTCGCCCACCCACTCATGCATCGCGCGCAGCAGGTAGGGGCGGCGGGAGAGTTTCGGCGTGGCGCTCATCAGGCGGCCCGCATGTTGCGCTCGATGCCGGTCAGGCTCGCGCCAAACCCCGCGCGCGGAAAGATGTTCCCGGCGTAGCGGGCGATGGCCTGGGACTCCTTCGGCAGGTCGATGCCGTAGTGCGGCAGGCGCCACAGGATAGGCGCGACGCAGGCGTCGACGAGTGAAAATTCCGGGGAGAGGAAAAACGGCTTCAACTTGAACAACTCCGCGCTCGCCAGCACCGTCTCGCGCAGCTGCCGGCGCAGCAGCTGGGCGTCCACGCCCGCCGCCCCGGCGTCGAGGCGGCAGGCAGGTTCATACCAGTCGCGCTCGATGCGAAACATCGCGAGCCGCAACTGCGCGCGCTCGAGCGGGTCGACCGGCATCATCGACGGATGAGGATAACGCTCGTCCAGGTACTCGGTCACGACGCGCGCGTCGTACAGCACGAGGTCGCGATCGACCAGCGTCGGCACGCTGTGGTACGGGTTGAGGTCGAGCAGGTCCTCCGGAAAGCGGCCGGGCCCGACGTCCACCACGTCGGCCTCGATGCCCTTCTCGGCCAGCACGATCCGCACCCGATGGCTCCACGGGTCGTGCGGCGCCGAGAACAGCGTCATCGCGGATCGGCGGCTCGACACGCGGTCCTCCGTGGCGGCCCGGCCCGGCGCCGGGCGGCTAGTGCACGTCCTTCCAGTATTCCTGCTTCAGCAGCCATGCGACCGCCGTGAACAGCAGCAGGTACAGCACGACCCAGACGCCGATCGTCGCACGCGACAGCTTGGCAGGCTCGCCGGCGTACTCGAGGAAATTGACCGTATCGCGCACGAACGAATCGTACTCGGCGGCCGACTTCTGCCCCGCCACGGCCTCCTCGAACTTCTCGAAGTGGCCGCCTGTGCCGAACACCGCGCGCTGCAAGCCCTGCAGGTCGGACAGCACATGCGGCATGGCCGTGCCGGGCAGCGCGAGGTTGTTGGTGCCCGTCGCCGCCTTCGGGTCGAGGTAGAAAGTCTTGAGGAAGCGGTAGACGTAGTCGCTGCCCTTCGAGCGCGTGATCAGCGACAGGTCGGGCGGCACGATGCCGAATGAGGCATTGGCGAAGTCCGCCGGCATGGCCGACACGACGTAGTCGGTGATCTTCGCGCCCGGCGGCACGAGGTTCGCCTTCATCACTGCTTCGGAGATGCCGAGGTCCTCGCCGATGCGCTGGTAGCGCACGTACTTGAGCGAATGGCAGCCCGCGCAGTAGTTCATGAAATTGCGGGCGCCCCGCTGCAGCGACGCGCGGTCGCCGAGCGCATTGCCGGCGTGCCACTGCTGCCAGGCGGCGCTGCCGCCGCCTTCCGAAGCGAAGGCGGCCGGCGCCGCGAGCGCCAGCGCGGCCACGATGATCGCGAACTTACGCATGGTAGCTGACCCTCTCGGGCACGGCCTTCACCGGGTCGATGCGCGTGTAGAACGGCATCAGCACGAAGAAGGCGAAATAGCCGACGGTGAAGATCCGCGCCAGCGTCACGTACCGGCCCTCGGCGGGCATCAGGCCGAGATACATCAGCGCGAGGAATGACACGGTGAACACCGCGAGCGCGAGCTTCCAGATCCAGCCGCGATAGCGGGTCGATTTCACCGGGCTGCGATCGAGCCATGGCAGGAAGAGGAACGCGACCACGGAGAGCCCCATCAGCAGCGCGCCGAGGCGCTGGTCGGGCACGGCGCGCAGGATCGCGTAGAACGGCGTGAAGTACCACACCGGCGCAATGTGATCGGGTGTCGACAGCGCGTTGGCCGGAGTGAAGTTCGGCGCCTCGAGGAACAGGCCGCCGAAGGTCGGCACGAAGAACACGACGATCGCGAAGCCGATCAGGAACACGCCGACGCCGACGATGTCCTTCAGCGTGTAGTACGGATGGAACGGGATGCCGTCGAGCGGCTTGCCGTTCGCGCCGAGCTTCGCCTTGATCTCGATGCCGTCGGGATTGTTCGAGCCCGTCTGCCGCAGCGCCACGAGGTGCAGCACGATCAGCAGCGCGAGCGCGAGCGGCAGCGCGATCACGTGCAGCGCGAAGAAGCGGTTCAGCGTCGAGTCCGCGATGCCGTAGTCGCCGCGGATCCATTCGACGAGGCCCGGCCCGATGCCGGGGATCGTGCCGAAGAGGTTCACGATCACCTGCGCGCCCCAGAACGACATGTTGCCCCAGGGCAGCACGTAGCCGAAGAAGGCTTCCGCCATCAGCGCGAGGTAGGTACACATGCCGATCAGCCACAGCAGCTCGCGCGGCGCCTTGTACGAGCCGTACATCAGCGCGCGGAACATGTGCAGGTACACGACGATGAAGAACATCGACGCGCCCGTCGAGTGCATGTAGCGGATCAGCCAGCCCCACTCGACCTCGCGCATGATGTACTCGACCGAGTCGAACGCGGTCAGCTCGCCCGGCTTGTAGTTCATCGTGAGGAAGATGCCGGTGACGATCTGGATCACGAACACCAGCAGCGCGAGCGAACCGAAGAAGTACCAGATGTTGAAATTCTTCGGCGCGTAGTAGCCGACGAGCTGGCTCTGCATGAACTCGTCGACGGGCAGGCGCTTGTTGAGCCAGGCCCGGAAACCGCCCTTGGCGGCGCCTTCGGCAGCGTTCGCCATCACGCAACTCCTTTCTGCGCATCGACGCCGATCACGAGCGTATCGCCGCGGTACTCGTACGGCGGGACGCGCAGGTTGACCGAGGCGGGCGAGCCCTCGAACACGCGGCCCGCGAGGTCGAACTTCGAGCCGTGGCAGGGGCAGAAGAAGCCGCCCGGCCAGTCGGCGCCGAGCGCGGCGTCACCGCGCTCGAAGTGCTGCTTCGGCAGGCAGCCGAGGTGGGTGCAGATGCCGATCAGCACGAGGTAGTCGGCCTTGGCCGAACGCATCTCGTTCTTCGCGTAGTCCGGCTGCTCGGAATCGGCCGAGGCGGGGTCCTTGAGCCGCGCGTCGTTCTGCGGCAGGGCCGCGACCATCTCGGGCGTGCGGTGCACGACATAGATCGCCTGCTTGCGCCAGCTGGTGACCACCATCTGCCCGGGCTCGATCTTCGACACGTCCACTTCAGTGGGAGCCCCGAGCGCCCGGGCGCGCTCCGAAGGGTTCCACGACTTGATGAACGGCGTGATCGCGAATGCCGCGCCCACGGCGCCGGTCGCCACGGTGGCAGCCGTCAGGAACCGCCGCCGGCTCTGATCGACTTCCTGATCGTCTGTTACCGCCATATCGGCCATCGAAAGATCTCCACGCATCCTGGTCCCCGGGCCTGCGCGCCTGCGCGCGGAACGAGCCTGTGACGTGCTCCGGGAAGCGGCGCATTATACACAGGCATGACTCAGCACCGACTCGGCCGCGCGCTCATCTTCCTCTCCGGATCCGTCGTCGGCGGGCTTGCCCTTGCCTTCGTGATCGTCTTCGCCCGACCCGATTTGCTGCGCGCCCGCGGGGCGAGCAGCGCGCCTCCTGCGGCCTCGGCGCTGCCGGCCGCTGCAGAAGCCCCCGCCGTGGCCGCAGCCGGGAGGCGGGAACCGCCGGTGGTCAGCTATGCCGACGCCGTGGACCGCGCCGCGCCCGCCGTGGCGAACATCTATTCCGAGCGGCTCGTCAAGGAACGCCTGCCGCCGGCCTCGCTCGGCGAGCTGTTCGGCGGAGCCATGCCGCGCTACCGCCAACGCATCGAGCAAACGCTGGGATCGGGCGTCGTGGTCGACACCGCGGGGCATATCGTCACCAACCACCACGTGATCGACAACGCGGAACGCGTCAGCGTTCAGCTCGCGGACGGCCGGCAGGCCGTGGCGGCGGTGGTCGGTCGCGACCCCGACACCGACCTCGCGGTGCTGCGGGTCGATCTCGGCAAGATGCCCGTGATGCCGCTCGGCCGCTCGGACCAGCTGCGCGTCGGGGATGTCGTGCTCGCCATCGGCAATCCCGTCGGGCTTACCCAGTCGGTGACGCAGGGCATCGTGAGCGGAACCGGCCGCGGCCAGCTCGGCGTCGCCACTTTCGAGAATTTCATCCAGACCGACGCGCCGATCAATTTCGGCAATTCGGGCGGCGCGCTCGTGAACACGAACGGCGAACTGATCGGCATCAACACCGCGGTGCTCGCCAAGAACCTCGGCGTCGAGGGCATCGGCTTTGCGATCCCCGTGAACCTCGTGCGCGGCGTGATGCAGGAAATCCTCGAGCACGGCCGGGTGATCCGCGGCTCGATCGGCGTGGTGCTGGCCGAAGTCGACGAGGCGCAGGCCGCATCGCTCGGCCTCGCGCGCGCCGGCATCGTCATCACGGACCTGATCGTCGGCAGCCCCGCGGTGGCCGCCGGACTGCGCCCGGGGGACATCATCACGAGCGTCGCGGGCAATGTCGTGCGCAGCCAGCAGGACGCACTGACGCGCATCGCGGCCAGCAAGCCCGGCGCGACGATCACGCTCGGGATCGTGCGCGGCACGCAGGAGACGCGCGTGCCGGTGAAGGTCACTGAGCGGCGGACGACGAACTGAGGGTCGTGGGCTGCGTGGTGCGAGTTGCGTGCCGGAGGCGCGGCGATTCATCCCCCTCCTCGCTATCCGGGCGCGCCCTCTTCGAGGCCTTGCCCTCGGAACGGGGGCGCTCGACCCGTGAGGAACCGGATGTCCCGCTCCCCCTCCGGCCCGCCGCACACTGCCCGACGCAGGCACTCAGCCGGGAACGCGCCGTATCCGCGCCCCGAGCTGCGCGAGCTTTTCCTCGATCGTCTCGTAGCCTCGATCGATGTGGTAGATGCGCTCGATGTCGGTGCGCCCGTCGGCGACGAGGCCGGCGAGCACCAGGCTCGCCGAGGCGCGCAGGTCGGTCGCCATGACCGGCGCCGCCGTGAGCTTCGGCACGCCGCGGATGATCGCGGTAGTGCCCTCGAGGCGGATCTCGGCGCCGAGGCGGCGCATCTCGAGCATGTGCATGAAGCGGTTCTCGAAGATCGTCTCGACGATCGTGCCGACGCCCTCGGCCACCGTGTCGAGCGCCGCGAACTGCGCCTGCATGTCGGTCGGGAACGCCGGATAGGGCGCGGTGCGGATGTCGACCGACTGCGGGCGCCTGCCGCGCATGTCGAGTTCGACCCAGTTGTCGCCGACCGCGATCGTCGCGCCTGCGTCCCGCAGCTTGGCGAGCACGGCGTCGAGGTGATCGGGCCGCGTGTTCTTGATGCGCACGCGGCCGCCGGTGATCGCGCCCGCGACCAGGTAGGTGCCGCTCTCGATCCGGTCCGGCAGCACGTCGTGGTGGGTGCCGCCGAGACGCTCGACGCCCTCGATCACGAGCGTGTCGGTGCCGGCGCCGCGTATCTTGCCTCCCATCGAATTGATGAAGTTCGCGAGATCGACCACTTCCGGCTCGCGCGCCGCGTTCTCGATGATCGTCTCGCCTGCGGCGAGCGCGGCGGCCATCATCAGGTTCTCGGTGCCCGTGACCGTGACGGTCTCGAGCACCAGCCGCGCGCCTTTCAGGCGCGAGGCGCGCGCACGGATGTAACCGCCCTCGATGTGGATGTCGGCCCCCATCGCCTGCAGGCCCGCCACATGGATGTTCACCGGCCGGGCGCCAATCGCGCAGCCGCCGGGCAGCGACACATCGGCCCGCCCGCATCGCGCGACCAGCGGCCCGAGCACGAGGATCGACGCGCGCATCGTCTTGACGAGTTCGTATGGCGCATACGGCTCGCGCAACGCGGTCGGGTCCACCTCCACATGCATGCGCTCGCCAATCGTGACGTCAACGCCCATGCGACCGAGCAGCTCGATCATCGTGGTGACGTCCTGCAGGTGCGGGACGTTCGAGACCGTCACCGGCCCGTCGGCGAGCAGGGTGCCCGCGAGGATCGGCAGCGCCGCGTTCTTGGCGCCCGAGATGCGCACTTCGCCCTCGAGCGCCACGCCACCCTGGATCTGCAGCTTGTCCACGCGCCTAGCCCGCGCCGCGCGCGGCGGCCTCCTCGGGAGTGAGCGCATCGATCGACAGGGCGTGGATCTCGTTGCCCATGCGCGCGCCGAGCGCGCCGTAGATCATCTGGTGGCGGGCGATCACGCGCTTGCCGGCGAACGCCGCCGATATCACCCGCGTGGCGAAATGCACGTTGTCCTCCGACACGACGTGGGCGCGCGCCCCCGGCAGGGCGGCCTCGATCAGCTCGGCAATCTCGTGGGTCTGCATCACGCAATAGTAAAGAGTTGTGGGCCGTGGCGGTATCATGGCGCGCCATGAACGCCGCACCGGATGCCGCCGCGCCACCCGCCCCCGCCGACGCCGGATTGCTCGCCGCCGGCCGCCGTGCCCTGCGGATCGAGGCTACCGCCGTCGAATCGCTGCTGGCGCGCCTCGACGCGCGCTTCGCAGCCGCCTGCCGGCTGTGCCTCGCCTGCGCCGGCCGCATCGTCGTGACCGGCATGGGCAAGTCCGGGCATGTCGGGCGCAAGATCGCGGCGACCCTGGCGAGCACCGGTTCGCCGTCCTTCTTCCTGCACCCGGCCGAGGCGAGCCACGGCGACCTCGGCATGATCACCCGCGCCGACGTGGTGCTTGCGATCTCGAACTCCGGCGAGACGCCCGAAGTCGCGACCCTGCTGCCCCACCTGTCGCGCCTCGGGGTGCCGCTCATCGCGCTGACCGGCAATCCGCAGTCGACGCTGGCGCGCGCGGCCGCCGTCGACCTCGACATCAGCGTGCCGGAGGAAGCCTGCCCGCTCAACCTCGCGCCGACCGCGAGCACCACGGTCACCCTCGCGATGGGCGACGCGATCGCCGTCGCGGTGCTCGAGGCGCGCGGCTTCACCGAGCAGGACTTCGCCCGCTCGCATCCGGGCGGCTCGCTCGGCCGCCGCCTGCTGCTGCACGTCGAGGACGTGATGCGCAAGGGCGACGACGTCCCGCGCTGCGCGCCCGATGCGCCGCTCAAGGACGGGCTGGTCGAGATGTCGCGCAAGGGCCTCGGCATGACGGTGATCGTCGATGCGGCAGGGATGAAGCTCGGCATCTTCACCGACGGCGACCTGCGCCGCATCCTCGACCAGCCGGTCGATGTGCGCACGACACGCATGTCGGCGGTGATGACGGCGCCGGGCCGGTCGATCGGGCCGCGTGAACTGGCGGCCGAGGCCGTGCACCTGATGGAACTGCACAAGATCACCGCGCTGCCGGTCGTCGATGGGGCGGGCCACGTGGTCGGCGCGCTAAACGTGCATGACCTGCTGCGCGCCGGGGTCATGTAGCCCGTGGCGCGCAAGTCAGGCCCGCTGCGCAACGTGCGCCTCCTCGTGCTCGACGTGGACGGCGTGCTGACCGACGGCCGCCTTTACTACGGCGCGCGCGGCGAGGCGCTCAAGGTCTTCCATGTCCTCGACGGCCACGGCATCCGCGAAGTGCAGCGCGCCGGCATCGTCGTGGCGGTCATCTCGGGACGTGCGTCGCCAGCCGTCCGCCGCCGTTGCCGCGAACTCGGCATCCGGCACCTGCGCCAGGGCGTCGAAGACAAGCTCGCCGTGCTGCAGCGCCTGTGCGCGCGCCTCGGTGTCGCGCTGGAAGAATGCGCGGCAGTTGGCGACGACACGCCGGACGTGCCGGTGCTACGCGCGGTCGGCCATGCGTTTGCCGTCCCCGGCGCGCATCCATCGGCGCACCGCGCGGCCGGTCGAGTCACGCGGGCCGCGGGCGGACTGGGCGCAGTGCGCGAGGTCTGCGACCTGCTCGTCGCAGCGCGGGCCCGCCCATGATGTCACGCTGGCTGGTCGGGATGGCCGCCCTCGCGATGATCGGCGCCATCCTGTTGCTCGGCCGCACCGCGACCGCACCGGAAACGGCCGTCGCGGACCGGTCGGACGAGGCCGATCCCGGCTATTCGGCCCGCGATGCGGAGATCATCGAGACGGGCGACGACGGAAGGCCCCGCTACTGGCTCAAGGCCCTGCGGATCGAGCAGGCGCCGGACGACGCGACGGTCACGCTGACCCGCCCCGCGCTGCGCTACCGCGGTGACAACGGCAGCTTCTGGCGTGCGCAGTCCGACACCGGCACGGTCCTGCCAGGGCGCGACATCATCGAGCTCGATGGCGACGTGCGCCTCGCGGGCACGCTGCCGGGCGGCGGCGCACCGGCGCAGGTCTCGACCAGCCACCTCGCGTTCGACACGCGCAAGGAAGTGGCGTCGACGTCCGCACAGGTCATCATCGACTGGTCCGGTCACCGGCTCGCGGCGCGCGGACTGCGCGCCGACCTCGCGGCCGAGACCCTTCGGCTAGAATCGAGGGTCAATGGCCGCTTCCTTCCGCAATGATTCGCGCGCGCGGCAACGCGCGCCGCTGCTCGCCCTGCTCGCCGGCGCGGTCGCCTGCGCCGCCGCCGCGGAACCTCCGGCCGTCCCGGTACCCGCGGCCGCACTGCGCGACCTGCCGATCAACATCGACGCGGCATCTTCCGACGTCGACTATCGCAGCAATACGGTCGTTTTCCGCGACGTCGTCATCACCCAGGGGACGGCACGCGTGGCGGCCGCGAACGCGCGCGCGACAGGCCTCGACTTCAGGGATTCCACCTGGGTGTTCACCGGCGACGTGCGCATCCAGCGCGATGGCGGCCTGCTCGAATCGGACGAGGCGCGCGTGCAGTTCCGCGACAACCTGCTGCGCGTCGCCACCATCAATGGCAAGCCGGCGCGCTTCGAGCAACAGCTCGTGCGTACGCCCGGCAAGGCGCATGGCCGCGCAGCCACGATCGTCTACGACATGGCAAGCGATCGCGTGACCTTCTCAGGCGACGCCTGGCTCAGCGACGGCCGCAACGAGATCAGCGGCGAGGAACTCGTGTACGACCTGCGCGACCAGCGGGTGCTCGCCGAGGCGCAACCCGACGGCGGCGGGCGGGTGCGGATCACGATCCATCCGGGCGACGCCAGGAAGGACGAGCCTCGCCCATGACACGACTTGCGGCCACGAGGCTTGCCAAGAGCTACGGCAAGCGCCGCATCATCACCGACCTCTCGCTCGAGGTGGGCAGCGGCGAGGTCGTGGGCCTGCTCGGGCCGAACGGCGCCGGCAAGACGACGGCGTTCTACATGATTGTCGGGCTCGTGCCGCCGGATGCGGGGCATGTCCGGCTCGGCGACACCGATCTCACGCACCAGCCGATGCACCGGCGCGCGCAACTGGGCATCGGTTACCTGCCGCAGGAAGCGTCGGTGTTTCGCAAGCTTTCCGTGCAGGACAACATCCTCGCGATCCTCGAGACGCGCGCGGACCTCGACCTCGCGGGCCGGCAACGGCGGCTCGAGGAAATCCTCGACGAGCTGCGAATATCGCACGTGCGGGACAGCCTCGGGCTATCGCTCTCGGGCGGCGAGCGCCGCCGCGTCGAGATCGCGCGCGCCCTGGCCGCCGAGCCGCGCTTCATGCTGCTCGACGAGCCGTTCGCCGGCGTCGACCCGCTCTCCGTGCTCGACATCCAGCGCATCATCCGCGAGCTCACGGCGAAGGGCATCGGCGTGCTGATCACCGACCACAACGTGCGCGAAACGCTCGGCGTGTGCGACCGCGCCTGCATCGTCAGTTCGGGCACTGTGATCGCCGCCGGGACTGCGGAAGAAATCCTTGCCAACCCCCAAGTCCGTGAGGTGTACTTGGGTGAATCGTTCCGCATGTGACCGGTGATCGCGCTCTGAATACTCTTTTCGAATCAACGTGTTGGGCGTTCGTACCGCCACCGCCATGCTGAAGCCCTCCCTGCAGCTGAAGCTGGGCCAGTCGCTCACGATGACCCCGCAGTTGCAGCAGGCGATCCGGCTGCTGCAGTTGCCCGCGCTCGAACTCCAGGCCCACATCCGCGAGCTGCTCGAATCGAACGTGATGCTCGAGGCCGTCGAGGAGACGGAACAGACCGGGATCTTCGAGGCGATCCAGTCGCCGGCCGAACGCGCCGCCCCCGAATTCGAGGCCCCGCAACGCGATACGCCCCAGGTCGATGTCGAGATCATCGCTGACAACTGGTCGAGCGACGCAGGATCGTCCGAGGCGCCCTGGTCGCCCGACGAAGACGATCGCCAGCAGGAGTTCGCCGGCGAATCCGATACCTCACTCCAGGACCACCTCCTCTCCCAGCTCGAGGTCGCCGACCTCGACGCGCGCCGGCTCGCCGTCGCGCGCGCGATCGTGGATGCGATCAACGACGACGGCTACCTGATCGAGCCGGCGGACGAAATCGCCGCCACCCTGCGCCCCGACGTCATCTGCGACGGCGCCGAGGTGCTGGACGTGCTCGCGACAGTGCAGGCGCTCGACCCCGCCGGGGTGGGTGCGCGCTCGGTCGCGGAATGCATCGCGCTGCAACTGCGCCAGTTCGACCCGGCCACGCCCGGCCTCGCGACGGCGCTGGCGATCGCCGCCGGTCACCTCGACACGCTCGCGCGCAACGAACTCGCGCTGCTGCGGCGCGAGCTGCGCGTGACGGAAGACGAGCTCGCCGAGGCGCTGGCGCTCGTGCGCACCTGCCAGCCCCGCCCGGGTTCGGCGCTGAGCGGCAGCGCGCCCGAGTACGTGGTGCCCGACGTGTTCGTGCGACGCACCGAGCGCGGCTGGAGCGTCGAGATCAATCCCTCCACGCTGCCGCGGGTGCGCCTGAACCAGGGCTACGCGAGCCTCCTCGGCAGGAACAGCTCGCACGCCAACCTGCGCGCGCAGCTGCAGGAGGCCCGCTGGCTGCTGAAGAGCCTCGAGATCAGGAACGACACCCTGCTGCGGGTCGCGCGCGCGATCGTCGAGCGCCAGAATGCCTTCCTCGAGCAGGGCGACGAGCACATGCGCCCGATGATCCTGAAGGACATTGCCGCGGCCATCGAGATGCACGAATCGACCATTTCGCGCATCACCTCCGGCAAGTACATGCACACCCCCCGCGGCGTGTTCGAGTTGCGCTATTTCTTCTCGAGCCACGTGGGCGGCGGCGAGGCCGCCGAGACTTCCTCGACCGCGATCCGCGCCAAGATCAGGAAGCTGATCCGCGAGGAGGACCCGGCGGCGCCGCTGTCCGACAGCCGCCTCGCCGAGCTGCTGTCGGCGGAGGGCATCCCCGTGGCGCGGCGCACGGTCGCGAAGTACCGGGAGGCGATGCGCATTGCGCCGTCGAACGAGCGCCGGCGCAGCGCAGCGAAATGACGGGCAGGTTTGCGGAAATGAGGAGAGCGCGATGCAACTTTCAGTGAGCGGCCATCACGTCGAAGTCACCCCGCCGCTGCGCGGCTACGTCGAGAAGAAGCTCGAGCGCATCGTGCGCCATTTCGACCACGTGATCGACGTGCACTGCGTCCTCACCGTCGAGAAGCTGCGGCAGAAGGCCGAGGCCACCCTGCACGTGCGCGGCGGCTCGATCCACGCCGATGCGATCGAGGAGGACATGTACGCCGCGATCGACGCGCTCGCCGACAAGCTCGACCGGCTCGTGAGGAAGCACAAGGAAAAGTCGCGCGACCACCATGCCGCCGAAGGGCGCAAGACCACGCGCCAGTAGGCGCGCAAGCCCCGCCGGCCCCTCGCAGCATGCGCGTCATCGTCGTCAGCGGTCTTTCGGGATCGGGCAAGAGCGTCGCCCTGCACATGCTCGAGGACCTCGGCTTCTACTGCATCGACAACATCCCGGCCGCCCTGCTGACGCCGCTCATTTCCCACACCGTGCGCAGCGCCGAGGCCGTGTACGAGCGGATCGCCGTCGGGCTCGACGCGCGCAACACGGCGGCGGAGATCGCCTCCGTGCCGAAGCTGCTGCAGGAGCTGAAGAAGAGCGGCATCCAGTGCGAGGAGCTGTTCCTCACCGCGAGCGACGAGGAACTGCTGCGCCGCTTCGCCGAGACGCGCCGCAAGCACCCGATGAGCCGCGGCAACGCGGGCCTGCGCGAGGCGATCGCGATGGAGCGCGACCTGCTCGAGCCGATCATGCACGCGGCCGACCGGGTGATCGACACATCGCGCATGGGCGTGCACGCGCTGCGCGACGTGGTGCTGAAGTCCGCCGAAGCGCGCGTCGCGCCACGGCTCGCGATCACCTTCGAGTCCTTCGGCTTCAAGCACGGCATCCCGGGCGACGCCGATTTCGTGTTCGACGCGCGTTCGCTGCCGAACCCCTACTGGGAACCGCTGCTGCGCCCGCTGACGGGCCGCGACCCGGAAGTGATCCGCTTCCTCGAGGCCGAGCCGGCGGTTGCGCGCCTGGTCGACGACATCGCGGCGTTCGTCACCGCACGTATTCCCGAGCACACCTCGGCCAATCGCCGCTACCTGACCGTGGCGGTCGGTTGCACCGGTGGCCAGCACCGTTCGGTCTACGTCGTGAACCGGCTCGCCGAGCACTTCACCGCGCAGCACCCGCTCGTTTCGGTGCGGCACAACGAGCTGCACTCGAGGCACGGCGGCTGAAGAGGAGGCAACCATGTACTTGCACGCATTCGCGCGTCACGCAGCCCTGGCGGCGGCGCTCACGGCAGCCGCTCTGGGCGGGGGCTGCACCACGCCCGCCCCGCCGGCAATGACCTCCGTGTCCGGTACGGCCACTTATCGCGAGCGCATCGCGCTGCCGCCGGGCGCAGTGTTCGAGGCGCTGATCGAGGATGTGTCGCGAGCCGACGCGCCGGCCCTGCCGATCGCGAGCACGCGTGACGAGGCGCCGGGGGCCCCGCCCTTCAGGTTCACCCTCACTTATGACCCCGCCCGCATCCTGCCCTCGCACCGCTATGCAATCCGGGCGAGGGTGCTGCACGGGGCGGAGCTGCTGTTCACGTCGGACACGCACCTGCCCCTGCCCTCGGGACCCGACGCGGCACCGGTTTCCATCCTGATGGTGAGCGCCCGAGGCACGCATCCTGGCCTGCCGGCCGCATCGGGCACGCTGTCGGTTCCGGGCGCTGCAACCGCGGGCCCCGCGCTGCTGCGGGGCGAGTACCGATACCTGGCGGACGCGGGATCTTTCACCGACTGCCAGAGTGGCGTGCGCGTGCCGGTGGCGCAGGCGCTCGACAACGCCGCCCTCGAGGCCGCGTACCTCAAGGCGCGTGCGCAGCCGGGCGCACCGCTCCTCGCGACGCTCGTCGGGCGGATCGAGGAACGCGCCGGGATGGAAGGCCCCGCGCGCCCGACCCTGATGGTCGAGCATTTCATCCACATCGCCGCCGGCACTTGCGCAAGTCCCCCGGCCCCGGCCCTCGAGGACACCTACTGGCGCCTCGCGAGCCTCGGCAATGCGCCCGTCGTGCTCGCCGCGGAGCAGCGCGCACCCTATGTCGTGCTTGCCTCCGTCGCGCATCGGGCGAGCGGCTACGCCGGCTGCAATCGCATGATGGGCGGCTACGAACTCGACGGCGCGAAGCTCGCCTTCACGCAGATGGCAGGCACGATGATGGCCTGCGCGCAGGGCATGGAACTCGAACAGCGGTTCCACGCCGCCCTCGCCAATGTTGCCGCTTGGCGGCTCACGGGAGCGCGGCTCGAACTGCTCGACGACTCCGGACAAGCGGTCGCGGGATTCGTCAGTCCCTAGCGGGCCCGCGCCCGCTGTTGGCCGGCAGCCGCGGGCTGGTAGACTCCGCGCGCCCGCGCGGGGCCATGCACCGATCCCGTCCCATGAGCGATAGCGAACTGAAACCCCTGAAGTCCGGGCGCCTCGCGGCGCTGCGGGACGCGCTCGACCAGGGGACGCTGCGCACGGCGCATCGCATGGTCAACGCGATGCACCCGGCCGACATCGCGCTGCTGCTCGAGTCCCTGCCGCCTGCGCAGCGCGAAGTCGTCTGGGAGATCGTCGATCCGGAGCTCGAGGGCGAGGTGCTGCTCGAACTCAGCGAGAGCGTGCGCGCCGACGTGATGCACGAGATGGAGGCCGAAGAGCTGGTCGCGGCCACCGAGGGCATGGAAGTCGACGATCTCGCCGACCTGCTCGCCGACCTGCCGGAAACGGTGACTCAGCAGCTGCTGCACTCGATGGACCTGCGCGACCGGGAGCGCCTGCGCACCGTGCTCTCCTATCCGGAGGACAGCGCCGGCGGCCTGATGAACACCGACACCGTGAGCGTGCGGGCCGACGTGCCGATCGAAGTGGTGCTGCGCTACGTGCGCATGCGCGGCGAGTTGCCGGAGCGCACTGACAGCCTGTTCGTCGCGGACCGGCGCGACAAGTACCTCGGCACGGTCCCGCTCACGCGCCTCCTGACCGAGGATCCCGAGCACCTCGTCGGCGACTGCCTCGACAGCGAGGCGCCGCGCATCGATCCGCTGACGCCCGCGCACGAGGTGTCGCTGCTGTTCGAGGACCGCGACCTCGTATCGGCCGCGGTCGTGAGCCCCGAGGGCAAGCTGCTCGGCCGCATCACGGTCGACGATATCGTCGACGTGATCCGCGAGGAAGCCGAGCATTCGGTGCTGTCGATGGCCGGCCTCGCCGACGAGGAAGACGTGTTCGCCGCTGTCGTGCCGTCGGCGCGCCGCCGGCTCGTCTGGCTCGGCGTCAACATCTGCACCGCCTTCCTCGGCGCTTCCGTGGTCGCAAATTTCGAGGGAACGATCGAGCGCGTCGCGGTGCTCGCGGCGTTGCTGCCGGTCGTCTCGAGCATGGGCGGCATCGCGGGCACGCAGACCGTCACGCTGCTGATCCGCGGCATCGCGCTCGGCAAGGTGGAATGGGCCAACGCGCGCTGGCTGCTGTTCAAGGAAATCGCGGTGGGCGGCCTGAACGGCCTCGTGGTCGCGCTCGCGGTCGGCGTGATCACGATCGTGCTGTTCGGCAAGTGGCAGGTCGCGGCGATCGTTGCCGCGGCCATGCTGATGAACCTGCTTGCGGCCGCGGCGGTGGGCGTGCTGATCCCCCTCATGTTGCGGCGCCTGCGGATCGATCCGGCGCTCTCGGCCGGCGTGATCCTCACGACCTTCACCGACTGCATCGGCTTTGCGACGCTGTTGAGCCTCGGCGCCCTCTTCCTCGTCTAGGCCGCCTTCAGGCCGGCAGCAGGAAGGCCCGCAGGCGGTCGCGCTGCGCGGCCGCGTCGCGGTAGCCGAGCGCGATCAGCTCCGCGGTGTAGCCCGACTCGAACATCAGGTAGCTCGCGAGCTGGTTGCCCGCAGCGCCACGGGCGCCGATCACGCGCAGGAAGGCGCGCAGGCTGCGCGGCAGCTCGTGCAGGTGCTTCGCGGCGATCTCGCGCGGATCCACGCTCGGGGAGATGGCCATGGCCTCGACGAGCCGCACGCCCGGCACCGACTCCGGCACCGAGCGCACGAGCGTATTGAGGCGCACGAGCTGCTCGAGGTCGGCGTAGATGCCGTCCGTGAACAGGGTGTCGAGCATGAAGCCGAAGAGCTGCCCGGGCGATGGCGAGCGTGGCAGCTGCGTCGCCTGGCCGAGGCCGGCGCCGTTCATCGATCGCACGCCGATCACCAGCACGCGCTCGGCGCCGAGGTGCACGGCCGGGCTCATCGGCGCCATCTGGCGCATCGCGCCGTCGCCGAAATACTCGGTGCCGAGCTGCACGGGCGGGACGAGGAACGGGACGGCGAGGCTGCCCATGAGGTGCGAGAGCGTGAGCTCGGTGCGCCGGCCCTCGCGATGCGCCCGCGCCCACTCCGGGATGCGCGACTCGCCGTCGAAGAACGCGACGGAATGCGCGCTCGAGTATCCGGTCGAGCACAGCGCAACCGCGTGCAGCATGCCCGATGAAATGCTGTGGCGGATCGCGCCGAAATCGATGTTCTGCGCCAGCAGTTCCGACAGCGGGCTGTTGTCGAAGACCGACCTCGGCGGCCGCGCCAGCGTACCGCCCGACAGCAGCGCGGCAAGCCAACGCAGCCCGGAGCCGAGCATGGACCGCGACGAAACGCGAAAGACCTGGCTGCAATGGAAGTTGCCCCAGACGTGCTCGAGCGAAGCGACGGCGCCGCGCCAGCGGCGGGCCTCGGCGGCGAGCGCGGCCGTCGCGACCGCCCCCGCGGAGGTGCCGATCAGCACCGGGAAAGGGATGCCGCGACGCGGCAGCATTTCGGCGAGCGCCTTCAGGACACCGACCTGATAGGCGGAGCGGGCCCCGCCTCCCGTCAGGATCAGCCCGTGCAACGGGCGGCCGGCTATGATCGTGTCCTCGGTCATGTGGGGCGCATTCTGGCCCATCCCGGGCGGCTGTTAGAATCGACCAGTTCGCGCCCGCGCCTTCGCGGCCAACGAAAGACAGGGACCCCCATGCTTCGAGCCCGTTCGACCTTGCTTTGCGCCCTCGCGCTCACCGCCGCGGCCCTGGCCACACCGGCCCACGCAGCCTCCCCCGCGGTCGGCATGCCCGCGCCGGATTTCCGGCTGCAGGACCAGAACGGCAAGTGGCACACCCTCGGCGAGCAGAAGGGCAAGTGGGTGGTGCTCTACTTCTACCCGAAGGACAACACGCCGGGCTGCACGACGCAGGCCTGCGAGTTCCGCGACAACATCTTCGCCTTCCGCGAGGCCGGGGCGGTGATCCTCGGCATCAGCGTCGACGACGTGCAGTCGCACGAGGAATTCGCGCGCGAGCACAGCCTGCCCTTCACGATCCTCGCCGATTCGGCGAAGTCGGTCGCGAGGAGCTACGGCGTGCTGCACAAGCTGATGGGCGTCCTGGAAGTCGCCCGCCGCGACACGTTCATCGTCGATCCGCAGGGCCGCATCGCGAGGCATTACGAGAAAGTCGACCCCAAGGGGCACTCGCAGTTCGTGCTCGCGGAGCTGAAGGCGCTCAAGGCGGCGGCGCCGAAGGGCTAGTGGGCCGCGGAGGCGCGACGCCGCGCCGCTGCAGTTCGGCGGTCGCCTGGTCGAGCCCCGCCAGGGTCAGGGGGAACATGCGCCCCTCCACGAGCCCGCGCGTGATGACGATGGACGGCGTGTAGTCCCAACGCTCCAGGGGCTCGGGATTGAGCCACACGCAATGGCGGAAATGCGCCGTCAGGCGCCGCAACCAGGCCTCGCCCGCTTCCGCGTTCCAGTGCTCGACGCTGCCGCCCGGCATCGTGATCTCGTAGGGGCTCATCGCCGCATCGCCGACGAAGATCGCGCGGTAGTCGGGCCCATAGGTGCGGATCAACTGGTCCGTCGCGATGCGCTCGGTGTGCCGGCGGCGGTTGTCCTTCCACAGCGACTCGTAGGGGAAGTTGTGGAAATAGTAGTGCTCGAAGTGGCGAAACTCGCTGCGCGCGGCCGAGAACAGCTCGTCGCAGACCCGCACGTGGTCGTCCATCGAGCCGCCGACATCCAGCAGCAGCAGCACCTTGACCGCATTGCGCCGCTCGGGCACGAGCTTCAGGTCGAGGTAGCCCGCATTGCGTGCGGTCGCCGATATCGTGCCGTCGAGATCGAGTTCCTCGGCGGCGCCTTCGCGCGCGAAGCGCCGCAGGCGGCGCAGGCCCATCTTGAAATTGCGGGTGCCGAGTTCGAGGGTGTCGTCGAAGTTGGCGAACTCGCGCCGGTCCCACACTTTCACGGCCCGCCGGTGCCGTGAACCCGCCTGGCCGATGCGCACGCCCTCCGGGTTGTAACCCTGGGCGCCGAAGGGTGAAGTGCCTCCGGTGCCGATCCACTTGCTGCCGCCCTCGTGGCGCTCCCGCTGCTCGGCGAGCCGCTGGCGCAGCGTCTCCATGAGCTTCTCCCAGCCGCCGAGCGCCTCGACCTGCGCCTTCTCCTCCTCCGTGAGGACGCGTTCGGCGAGCGCGCGCAACCACGCCTCGGGCACGTCGGCCGCGCTCGCCTCGAAGAGCCGTTCCGCACCCTTGAAGTGCCCGGCGAACACCCGGTCGTAGCGGTCGTAATGGCGCTCGTCCTTGACGAGGCAAACGCGGGCGAGGTGGTAGAAATCCTCGGCCGAGAGCCGGGCGACGCGCGCCGCGAGCGCCTCGAGCAGGGAGAGGAACTCGGGCAACGTCACCGGCACGCCGCCGGCACGCAGGTCGAGGAAGAACCGGACGAGCACCGCTCAGCGCGCCCGGCGCGAGAGGAACATCACCTGCTCGACGAGATGCATGTCCTGCTCGTTCTTCAGCAGCGCGCCGTATAGGGGCGGCAGGGTCTTCCTCGCATCGTCGCCGCGCAGCGCCTCGGGCGGGATGTCCTCCGCGACGAGCAACTTCACCCAGTCGAGCAGCTCGGAGGTCGAGGGCTTCTTCCGGAGCCCCGGCACTTCGCGCAGCCGGAAGAACGAAGCGAGCGCCTCGGCGAGCAGCTCGCGCTTGAGGCCCGGGTAGTGCACGTCGACGATGCGCCGCATCGTCTCCTCGTCCGGGAAGCGGATGTAATGGAAGAAGCAGCGGCGCAGGAACGCGTCGGGCAGTTCCTTCTCGTTGTTGCTCGTGATCACGATGACGGGCCGGTGCTTCGCCCGGACGAGCTCGCGCGTCTCGTAGACGTAGAACTCCATGCGGTCGAGCTCGCGCAGCAGGTCGTTCGGGAACTCGATGTCGGCCTTGTCGATCTCGTCGATCAGCAGCACCGGCTGCACGTCCGACTGGAAGGCCTCCCAGAGCCTGCCCCGCACGATGTAGTTGGCGATGTCGTGCACGCGCCGCTCGCCGAGCTGCGAATCGCGCAGTCGCGAAACCGCGTCGTATTCGTACAGGCCCTGCTGCGCCTTGCTGGTCGACTTGATGTGCCACTCGAAGAGCGGCCGCCCGAGGGTGGCGGCGATCTCCTCGGCGAGCTGCGTCTTGCCCGTGCCCGGTTCGCCCTTGATGAGCAGCGGCCGCGCCAGGGTCACGGCCGCGTTGACGGCCATGGCGAGTTCCGGGGTCGCGATGTAGCGTTCGGTGCCGGTGAAGCGTGCGCCGCTCATGGCCGGATCACGCCTCGCCCTGCGAGACCCTGAGGATCTGCATCGCATTGGTGCCGCCCGCGACGCCGCTCAGTGGCCCCGAGGTCACGATCACGTAGTCGCCCACGTCCACCAGTTCGAGCTCGAGGAGTCGAGCGAATATCGAGGCCTGCACGTGCGGGGCGTCGGACCGCGTGACGTCGTACTGCACCGGGTAGACGCCGCGATAGAGCGTGACGCGGCGGCTCGTCGCCGCATGGCGCGTGAACGCGTAGATCGGGATGTCCGAGCGGATGCGCGACATCCACAGCGGCGTCGAGCCCGATTCGGTCAGCGCCACGATCGCACGCACGCGCATGTGGTTCGCCGTGTACATCACCGACATCGCGATCGCCTCGTCGGTGCGGCCGAAGTGCCCGTCGCTGCGATGGCGCGAGCGCGAATGCGAGAGCTGGTACTTCTCGGCACCCTCGATCACGTGTGCCATCGCCTGCACGGCCTTGACCGGGTGGCGGCCGACCGCCGATTCGGCCGAGAGCATCACCGCGTCCGTGCCGTCCATCACCGCGTTGGCGACGTCGCTCACCTCGGCGCGCGTCGGGACGGGATTCTGGATCATCGACTCCATCATCTGCGTCGCGGTGATCGCCACGCGGAACTTGTTGCGCGCCTGGTGCAGGATCGTCTTCTGCAGGCCGGTGATCTCGGCGTAGCCCATCTCGACGCCGAGGTCGCCGCGCGCCACCATCACGACGTCGGTCTCGTCGAGGATCGACGGCAGGTTTTCCACCGACTCGTGGCGCTCGATCTTCGCGACGATCCGACCCTGCCCGCCCGCCTCGCGCAGGCGCGTGCGCGCCTCGCGGATGTCGGCGGCGTCGCGTGCGAAGGAGACCGCGACATAGTCGATTTCATGGGCGGCCGCGAAACGGATGTCGTCGCGGTCCTTGTCGGAGAGCGCGGGCGCGGAAATGCCGCCGCCCTGTCGGTTGAGGCCCTTCCTGTTCGAGAGCTCGCCGCCGAGGCGCACCACCGTGGCGACGCGTGGCCCCTCGACCGCCTGCACGTCGAGCACGATCTGCCCGTCGGCCAGCAGCAGCGTATCGCCCGGCCGCACGTCGCGGTGCAGGTTGGCGTAGGCGATGCCCACTTCCTGCGGGTTGCCGGCGTCGGCCGCGAGGCGCGGGTCGAGCGCGAAGGGCGCGCCCTCCACGAGCCGGATGGGCCCGTCGCGGAAACCCTCGATGCGGATCTTGGGACCGCCGAGATCGGCGAGGATGCCGACGATCTTGCCGGCGCGCCGCGCCGCTTCCCGCACGAGTTCGATGCGACGCAGGTGCTCGGCCTGCTGGCCATGGGAGAAATTGACGCGCGCGACATCGAGGCCGGCGTGCACCATGTCGGTGAGGACCGCGACGTCGTCGGTGGCGGGACCGAGCGTCGCGACGATCTTGGTTCTGCGTCGCATGAGGAAGCAACGTTATCACGACCGCCAGCCGGTCGTACGCCTCCCCGCCCGACCCAGGGCGCGGCGCGCCCGCCTCAGCGCTGCGCCCGCGCCTCGAGCGCCGCGACCGCCGGCAGGGTCTTGCCTTCGACGAACTCGAGGAAGGCGCCGCCGCCCGTCGAGATGTAGGAGATACCCTCGGCGACGCCGTACTTCTCGATCGCGGCGAGCGTGTCGCCGCCGCCGGCCAGCGAGAATGCCTTGCTGCGCGCGATCGCATTGGCGATCGTCTTCGTGCCCTCGCCGAACTGCGCGAACTCGAACACCCCGACGGGGCCGTTCCAGATCACGGTGCCGGCGCCTTCGATCAGCTTCGCGAAGCGCTCGGCCGTATCCGGGCCGATGTCGAGGATCAGCTCATCGGCGTGCACGTCGTGGATCGAACGGACGTCGGCATGCGCCGTGGCGGCGAATTCGCGCGCGACGACGACGTCCGTCGGCAGGGGGATCTCCGCGCCGCGGGCCCGCGCCGTGTCGAGCAGGCCGCGCGCGATGTCGAGCATGTCGGCTTCGTGCAGCGACTTGCCCACCGCGACCCCGGTCGCCGCGAGGAAGGTGTTGGCGATGCCGCCGCCGACGATGAGCTTGTCGACCTTCGCAAGCAGCGATTCGAGCACGGTGAGCTTGGTCGACACCTTGGAGCCGGCGACGATCGCGACGAGCGGCCGCGCGGGCTTGTCGAGCGCACGTTCGAGCGCCTCGAGCTCGGCGGTCAGCAGCGGCCCCGCGCAGGCCTTGGGCGCAAAGGTCGCGATGCCGTGGGTGCTCGCCTCGGCGCGGTGCGCCGTGCCGAAGGCATCCATGACGAACACGTCGCACAACGCGGCCATGCGCCGCGCGAGCGCCTCGTCGTTCGCCTTCTCGCCCTTGTTGAAGCGCACGTTCTCGCAGAGCACGGCCTCGCCGAAGCCGGTGTCGACACCGTCCCTGAGCCAGTTCTCGCGCAGCGGCACGGGCTTGCCGAGCAGCTCGGAGAGCCGCACCGCGACCGGCGCAAGCGAATTTTCCACCGAGAACTGCCCTTCCTTCGGCCGCCCGAGGTGCGACAGGATGAAGACCTTCGCGCCGTGCTGCATCGCATAGCGCAAGGTCGGCAGCGCCGCGCGGATGCGCGCATCGCTCGTCACCACGCCTTTGTCCACGGGTACGTTCAGGTCCTCGCGGATCATCACGCGCTTGCCCGCTAGGTCGATGTCGGCGAGGCGCAGCAGCTTCACGGCGGCAGCCCTATTTCGCGCGCGACCAGGCGGCCACGACATCGAGCAGGCGGTTCGAGAAGCCCCATTCGTTGTCGTACCAGGAACACACCTTCACGAGCGTGCCCTCGATCACCTTGGTCATCGTGTCGTCGTAGGTGGACGAATGCGGGTCATGGTTGTAGTCGATCGACACGAGCGGCTCGCTGGTGTACGCAAGCACGCCCTTGAGCGGCCCATCGGCCGCGGCGCGCATCAGCTGGTTCACTTCCGCTACCGTGGTCGGGCGCTTCGCGGTGAAGGTGAGGTCGACCAGCGAGACGTTGATCGTCGGCACGCGCACCGAATAGCCGTCGAGGATGCCCTTGAGCGCGGGCAGCACGAGGCCGAGGGCCGCGGCCGCCCCGGTCTTGGTCGGGATCATCGACATCGTCGCCGAGCGCGCGCGGCGCAGGTCGGAATGATAGACGTCGGTGAGTACCTGGTCGTTGGTATAGGCGTGGACCGTGGTCATCAGGCCGCCGACGATGCCCAGCCCCTCGTGCAGCACCTTCGCCATCGGCGCGAGGCAGTTCGTCGTGCACGAGGCGTTCGACACGACCTCGTGGCCCGCCTTCAGCTCGCCGTGGTTGACGCCATAGACGACGGTGGCGTCGACATCGGAGCCGCCCGGCGCCGAGATCAGCACCTTCTTCGCGCCGCCCTTCAGGTGCGCGGCCGCCTTGGCCTTGCTGGTGAAGAGGCCGGTGCTCTCGATCACGTAGTCGACGCCGAGCTCGCCCCAGGGCAGCTTCGCCGGGTCGCGCTCCGCGAGCACGCGCACCCGGTCGCCGTTCACGACCATTGAATCGCCGTCGACCCGCACCTCGCCGGGGAAGCGGCCGTGGGCGGTGTCATGGCGGGTAAGGTGGGCATTGGTGCTCGCGTCCCCGAGATCGTTGACCGCGACGATCCGGATCTCGTTGGTGCGCCGCGCCTCGTAGAGCGCGCGCAGCACATTGCGACCGATGCGACCGTAACCGTTGATGCCGACCTTGATTGCCATGACGTCCGCTTCCTCCTGCCTGAATGGTGTTCAGCCGAACAGCTTCTCGACCGCGGCCACGATGTGCTCCGTCGTGAAACCGAAATGCCTGAACAGCTCCGCGCCCTTGCCCGAGGCACCGAACCGGTCCATGCCGATGACCTCGCCGTCCGCTCCGACGTACCGCCACCAGCTCTGGCGCGCGGCCGCCTCGACGGCGATACGGCGCGTCACCGCGCGCGGCAGGACCGCTTCGCGCCACGCCGCGTCCTGCGCCTCGAACACGTCGGTCGAGGGCATCGAAACGAGGCGCACACGGCGGCCCCTCGACGCTAGCTGCCGCACGGCATCTGCCGCGAGACCGAGTTCGGAGCCGGTCGCGATGACGATCGCCTCGGGCGCGCCCTCGCAGTCGATGAGCGTGTAGCCGCCACGCGCGATCGCGGCCGCCTGCTCCGGCGTGCGCACCTGCTGTGCGAGCGCCTGGCGCGTCAGCACGAGGGCAGTGGGACCGTTGGCGCGCTCGATGGCCGCACGCCAGGCGACGGCGGTTTCGACCGCATCGCCGGGGCGCCACAACGACAGTCCGGGCATCGCCCGCAGGCTCGCAAGGTGCTCGACGGGCTGGTGCGTGGGGCCGTCTTCGCCAAGCCCGATGGAATCGTGCGTATACACGAGGATCACCGGCTGGCGCATCAGCGCCGCGAGGCGCACGGCGTTGCGCGCATAGTCCGAGAACACGAGGAACGTGCCAGAATACGGCCGCAGTCCGCCGTGCAGCGTGAAACCGCTCATCATCGCGGTCATCGCGAACTCGCGCACGCCGTAGTGGATGTAGTTGCCGGTCGCATCGTCCGCGGTCAGCGTCCGGGAGTCCCTGCGCTGCGTGTTGACCGAGCCGGTCAGGTCGGCCGAGCCGCCGATCAGCTCGGGCATCTTCGGGCCGAGCACATCGAGCACCGCGCCGGAGGACACGCGCGTTGCCTGCGGCGCGCCCGTCGCCCGGGCCGCTGCGAGGGCGGCGGCGGCAGTGGCCTCGAAATCCTGCGGCAGGCGGCCAGCCATGCGCCGCTCGAATTCAGCGGCGAGTTCGGGCAAGGCTTTCTGGTAGCGGCGATAGCGCCGCTGCCAGTTCTTCTCGGCCGCTGCACCCTTGGCGCGCGCATCCCACTCGGCGCGGATCTCGTCTGGCACCTCGAACGGCGGATACGGCCAGCCGAGCGTGGCGCGCGCCGCGGCGACCTCCGCGGTGCCGAGCGCCTCGCCGTGCACGCCCTTGGTGCCCTGCTTGCCAGGCGCGCCGAAGCCGATGATCGTGCGCGCGATGATGATCGTGGGCTGCTTCTTGTGGGCGCGCGCCTTGCGCAGCGCCGAGGCGACGGCCCCGGAATCGTGGCCATCGACGTCCTTGACCACATGCCAGCCGTAGGCCGCAAAGCGCTTCGCCACGTCGTCGGTGCACCAGCCCTGCACCTTGCCGTCGATCGAGATCCCGTTGTCGTCGAAGACCGCGACCAGCTTGCCAAGCTTCAGCGTGCCGGCTAGCGAAGCGGCCTCGTGCGAGATGCCTTCCATCAGGCAGCCGTCGCCGAGGAACACATACGTGTGGTGATCGACGATCTCGTGGCCGTCGCGGTTGAACTCCGCGGCGAGCATCTTCTCGGCGAGCGCCATGCCCACCGCGTTCGCGAAGCCCTGGCCGAGCGGCCCGGTGGTGGTCTCGATGCCGATGTCGAGGTCGCGCTCCGGATGCCCGGCGGTGCGCTGGCCGAGCTGGCGGAACTTGCGCAGCTCATCGAGCGCGAGCGGATAGCCGGTAAGGTGCAGCACCGAATACAGCAGCATCGATGCATGGCCGTTCGACAGCACGAAGCGATCGCGGTCGACCCAGCGGGGATTGGCGGGATTGTGCTTCAGCACGTCGCGCCACAGCACCTCCGCGATGTCCGCCATGCCCATCGGGGCGCCCGGATGTCCGGAGTTGGCGGCCTGGACGGCGTCCATGGCGAGGGCGCGGATGGCATTGGCAAGCTCGCGGCGGGTCGGCATGAGTCGGGGCGGTTCCAGCAGGGAAAAATGGGCGCGCATTGTCCAACAGCGCGGCGGGAACGGCAAACCCGGGATGGCCGCGGTAGCGCCCCGGGCTGTTGGGGGGGGCCGGGACCGCATCGGCGGGCCGGTTCGGTCACCCCGCCACTCCGGTATAATGGAAAATCCGCCGCAAGGTCCCGAGCCACATGCCCAACAGCTACCTGTTCACGTCCGAGTCCGTCTCCGAGGGCCACCCGGACAAGATCGCCGACCAGATTTCCGACGCCGTGCTCGACGAGATCCTGACCCAGGACCCGCGCGGCCGCGTCGCGTGCGAGACGCTGATCAAGACCGGCGTCGTCATCGTGGCGGGCGAAGTCACGACGAGCGCATGGGTCGACCTCGAGGCGCTGGTGCGCAAGACAGTGCTCGGGATCGGCTACAACCATTCCGACATGGGTTTCGACGGCGCGACCTGCGGCGTGCTGAACGTGATCGGCAAGCAGTCGTCCGACATCGCCCAGGGCGTCGACCGCAAGGACGAGCGCAAGCAGGGCGCGGGCGACCAGGGTCTGATGTTCGGCTACGCGAGCAACGAGACCGACGTGCTGATGCCGGCGGCGATCACCTATGCGCACCGCCTCGTGCAGCGCCAGGCGCAGGTGCGCAAGAAAGGCAAGCTCGGCTGGCTGCGCCCGGACGCCAAGAGCCAGGTGTCGCTGCGCTACGAGGACGACAAGCCGGTGGCAATCGACGCGGTCGTGCTCTCGACCCAGCACTCGCCCGATGTCCCGACGAAGACGCTGCGCGAAGCGGTGATGGACGAGGTGATCCTGCCGGTGCTGCCGAAGAAGTGGTTGCACAAGGGCACGAAGTTCCACATCAACCCGACCGGCCGGTTCGTGATCGGTGGCCCGGTGGGCGATTGCGGCCTCACGGGCCGCAAGATCATCGTCGACACCTACGGCGGCTTCGCGCGCCACGGCGGCGGCGCCTTTTCCGGCAAGGACCCATCCAAGGTGGATCGCTCGGCGGCGTATGCCTGCCGCTATGTGGCCAAGAACATCGTCGCGGCGGGCCTCGCCGATCGCTGCGAGGTGCAGGTGAGCTACGCGATCGGTGTCGCCGAGCCGACTTCAATCATGGTCGATACCTTCGGCACCGGCAAACTGCCGCGCGAGAAGCTCACGCAGCTCGTGCGCCGCTTCTTCGACCTGACGCCCTATGGCCTGCGCGAAATGCTCGACCTCGCCCGGCCGATCTACTTCAGGACCGCGGCCTACGGCCATTTCGGCCGCGAGGAAGCGGATTTCACCTGGGAGCGCACCGACAGGGCGGCGGCTCTCGCGGCGGAAGCCGGCGCGCGCGTGCGCGCGGCCTGATTTTTCCCTCACCCGGCCGCCAACGCGGCGGCCGGGCGTCGGCCTGAGGAGCGCTGCGACGGGGCAAGCCCGCCAGGCTCAGGCCGATGTGGATGGCTAACGGCGCTCCCTTACCGGAGACAGACACATGACCGCAGTAGCCAGACCGTCGGGCGCGGCGCCCGACTATTTCGTCCGTGACATCGCCGACGCCGCATGGGGCCACAAGGAAATGGCCATCGCCGAGACGGAGATGCCGGGCCTCATGGCGATCCGCAGGGAATTCGGCGCGACCAAGCCGCTGCGCGGCGCGCGCATCGCAGGGTCTCTCCACATGACGATCCAGACGGCGATGCTGATCGAAACGCTGAAGGCGCTCGGCGCCGACGTGCGCTGGGCCTCGTGCAACATCTACTCGACGCAGGACCACGCCGCCGCAGCCATCGCGGCGAACGGCACGCCGGTGTTCGCCTACAAGGGCGAGACGCTCGAGGAGTACTGGCAGTTCACCCACCGCATCTTCGAGTGGCCGGGCGAACAGCACGCCAACATGATCCTCGACGACGGCGGCGACGCGACGTTGCTGCTCTTGCTCGGCGCGCAGGCGGAGAATGATCCGTCGGTGATCGCGAAGCCGGCCAACGACGAAGAGACCGCGCTCTACGCGTCGATCCGCCAGCGGCTCGCCCAGAGCCCGGGCTGGTACTCGAAGCGCCTCGCCCAGGTGAAGGGCGTCACTGAAGAAACCACCACTGGCGTCAAGCGGCTCTACCAGCTGCAGCGCGACGGCCGCCTGCCCTTCCCGGCCATCAACGTCAACGATTCGGTGACGAAGTCGAAGTTCGACAACCTGTATGGCTGCCGCGAATCGCTGGTCGACGCGATCAAGCGCGCGACCGACGTGATGGTCGCGGGCAAGGTCGCGGTGGTCGCCGGGTATGGCGATGTGGGCAAGGGCTCCGCCGAGTCGCTGCGCGCACTGTCGGCCCAGGTGTGGATCACCGAGATCGACCCGATCTGCGCGCTGCAGGCGGCGATGGAGGGCTTCAAGGTCGTCACGATGGACGAGGCCTGCGACAAGGCCGACATCTTCGTCACCGCGACCGGCAACCTCAACGTGATCACCCACGATCACATGCGCCGCATGAAGCACCAGGCAATCGTCTGCAACATCGGCCACTTCGACAGCGAGATCGAGATCGCCGCGCTCAAGCAGTACAAGTGGGAGAATATCAAGCCGCAGGTCGACCACGTGATTTTCCCGGACGGCAAGCGCCTCATCGTGCTCGCCGAGGGGCGGCTCGTGAACCTCGGCTGCGGCACGGGCCACCCGTCCTTCGTGATGTCGAACTCCTTCACGAACCAGGTGCTCGCGCAGATCGAGCTCTTCGCGCACGGCGCGAAGTACCGCAACGAGGTCTACGTGCTGCCGAAGCACCTCGATGAAAAGGTTGCCCAGCTGCATCTCGATCGCATCGGCGTGAAGCTGACGAAGCTCAGCGCCGAGCAGGCGGCCTACATCGGGGTCGCCGAGTACGGGCCGTTCAAGCCGGATCACTACCGGTATTGAGCGGGGCCGCGGACTGCATGATGCGGGTTGCGGGCCCGAGGCGCGGTGATTCATCCGCTCCCTCGCTTTCCGGGCGCGCCCTCCACG
>CAUJHJ010000018.1 GCA_963204835.1 Pseudomonadota bacterium | reverse complement strand
GCGCGGGCAGGTAGGCCGCGGGGCCGTAGCCCTCGTCGTCGTCGGCATCGGGCACGGGGTCGAAGGACAGGTCGCGCGAGGCGAGGCGCTGCTCCATCTCGGTGACTTCCTCGGGACGCACGCCGAGGTCCTGCGCAACCGTGCGGGTCTCCTCCTGCGTGAGCCACGCGAGGTTCTTCTTCATGCGGCGCAGGTTGAAGAACAGCTTGCGCTGCGCCTTGGTGGTGGCGATCTTCACGAGCCGCCAGTTGCGCAGCACGTACTCGTGGATCTCGGCGCGGATCCAGTGCACCGCGAACGACACGAGGCGCACGCCGAGCGCGGGGTCGAAGCGCTTGACGGCCTTCATCAGGCCGATGTTGCCTTCCTGGACGATGTCGCCGAGCGGCAGGCCGTAACCCGAGTAACCGCGTGCGACATGCACGACGAAGCGCAGGTGCGAGAGCACGAGTTCACGCGCCGCCACGAGATCGCCCGCGTCTCGCAGGCGCAACGCGAGCTCCTGCTCGCGTTCGCGCGAGAGCACCGGGATCTGGGCGACCCGGTCGAGGTACGCATCGAAGCTGCCGATCGGGGCCGACAGCAGGAAATCGTTCCGGCGGGCGACAAGCTGCATACTCATGGGCTCCATGTTAGCACTCGAGGTGTTTGAGTGCTAAGGGGCGCTGAAGTTCCCGCTTGATGGGCAAATAATGCCTTATTCATCAATCAGTAAGGCGTACAGCGAACAGCTGGCGGCTGACAGCCAGGGCAGGGATCCGGAACCAGCCCTGGCTGTCAGCGGCCCGCTGTTCGCATTTCGTTGATCAGGCCTGCGGCTCGATCGACCGCAGGTGCCGGGCCGCGGCGGCCCAGGCTCCGATCCAGCCGAGCGCGGTGCCTCCGCCGAGGAGCCTGAGCGCGTCGTCGCCACCCGTCCCCAGCATCTGGAATCCGCTGCCATAGGCCCGGGCGAGGTCGGCTACCGCCGGCGCCAGCAGTGTCGTTGCGGCGGAAACGATGGCGAGGGCGAGCAGGGCGCCGAGCAAGCCATAGAGCGCGCCAGTGTAGAGGAACGGCCGGCGGACGAATGCGTTCGACCCGCCGACGAGCTTGGTCACTTCGATCTCCGCGCGCCGGTTCAGGATTTCGAGGCGGATCGTGTTGCCGACCACCGCGAGCACGCCGAAGGCGAGCACCAGTACGGCGACCAGCAGGGTACGGCGCAGGACTTCGAGGATCGCGTTGAAGCGGTGCACCCACTCGATGTCCATCTGCACCAGCTCGACCTCGGGCCAGGAGGCGAAGTAGTCCTTCAGTTTCGCGAGGCCGGCGGTCGAATCGGCGCCCGCGCGCGGGCGGATGCCGAGCACATGCGGCAGCGGGTTGTCGGTGATTGCGTCGAGCGCCGCGCCGAAGCCCGAATACCTGCGAAACTCCGCGAGGGCCGCGTCCGCCGGGATCACCGTGACCGAGGCGACGCCCGCCCGTGACCTCGCCCGCTCGGCGAGCTGGCGTACCTTCTCGATCGGCGTGCCCACCTTGAAATAGACCGAGAGGTCGACGGCGTTGGCGAAGTCCCCGGTCGCGGCGCGGGCATTGTCGACGAACAGCTTGAGTCCGAGCGGCATGGCGAGCGCGAGGCCGATCACGCCGATCGTGAACAGGGTGGAGAGCGGCGCCCGCGCCAGCCGGCCGCTCGCGCCGAGCGCCGCCTGGGCATGACGTGCGATCCAGGTGCCGGGGCCCGTCACGTCGCCGCCGCACCGACGACCGGCACCTGGACGTCTTCGACGCCGCGCACGTGGCCACCCTCGAGCACGATCTCGCGCTTGCCGAACTCGCGCACGAGGTGCATGTCGTGCGTCGCGATCATCACGGTCGTGCCCACTTCCTGGAAGCGGCGAAAGACGTTCATCACTTCGAGCGCGAGCTCGGGGTCGAGGTTGCCGGTCGGCTCGTCCGCGATCAGCACGGCGGGCCGCGTAATGACCGCGCGCGCGATGCCGACGCGCTGCTGCTCGCCGATCGACAGCTCGAGCGGCAGCAGGCGCTCCTTGCCAAGCAGGCCCACCTGGTCGAGCGCCGCGCGCACGCGCTTGTCCATCTCACGCAGCGGGGCACCGGCGACGAACAGGGGTAGCGCGACATTGTCGAAGACCGGCCGGTCGGCGAGCAGCTTGTGGTCCTGGAACACCACGCCGATGCCGCGCCGGAATGCGGGGATCTTGCGCGCCGGCAGCGGGCCCGTGCTCTGGCCGTTCACGGTCACGACGCCGCGTGTCGGCCGCTCGAGCAGAGCGATGAGCTTCAGCACGGTGCTCTTGCCGGCGCCCGAGCGTCCCGTCAGGAACACCATCTCGCCGCCTGCCACGTCGAAACTGACGCCCGAGATGGCCTCGCGCCCGTTCGGGTAGCGCTTGGCGACACGCTCGAAGCGGATCACCCAGAGTGCCCCGCGCCCTCGACCAGGGCCTCGGCGAACGCGCGCGCATCAAACACGCCGAAGTCTTCCGCGCCCTCGCCGATGCCGATGAAGCGGATCGGCAGGCGCAACTGGCGCGCGATCGCGACGACGATGCCGCCCTTGGCGGTGCCATCGAGCTTGGTCAGCACGAGCCCGGTGACGCCGACGGCCTCGTTGAATTCGCGGGCCTGGCTGAGCGCGTTCTGCCCCTGGTTGGCGTCGATCACCAGCAGCACCTCGTGCGGCGCCGAAGGGTCCGCGCGCTGGATCACGCGTTTCACCTTCTTGAGCTCTTCCATCAGGTGCGACTGGTTCTGCAGGCGTCCCGCGGTGACCGCGATCAGCACCTGCGCGCCGCGCGAGCGCGCCGACTGCATCGCGTCGAACACGACGGCCGCCGGGTCGGCGCCCGCCTGCTGCGCGACCATGGCCGCGCCGGTGCGGTCGGCCCAGATGCCGAGCTGCTCCATCGCCGCCGCGCGGAAGGTGTCGCCAGCTGCGAGCACTACGCTGCGGCCGTCGTCATGCAGCCGCTGGGCGAGCTTGCCGATGGTGGTGGTCTTGCCCGAGCCGTTGACGCCGACCACGAGCAGCACGAAGGGTTTGCGCGAGCTGCTGATGTCGAGCGGCTTGGCACAGGGCTCGAGGATCTCGAAGATGGCGTTCTTGAGGGCATCGACCAGTGCGTCGACGTCGTCGAGTTCCTTGCGCCGCGCGCGCAGCGCCAGCGCCTCGAGGATCTCCCGCGTGGCTTCGACGCCGACGTCGGCCGTCAGCAATCGCGTCTCGAGTTCCTCGAGCACGGCGCCGTCGATCGCGCGACCGCGAAACAGGTTGCCGAGGTCGAAGGAAAGCCACGAGTCGGGCTTGTTGAGTTTGGCGCGCAGGCGCCTGAAGAAGCCTTCGCGTGTCCCGCCGCTTTCCGTTTCGATCGTCGCCATGCGCCTCGCCCGCAGTACCGCCCGTATTGTAGCGGCATTGCTGCGGACGGGCGTCGCGTCGGTGGCGCTAGGGCTGCACCACCGCCGGGTTCGTGATGGCGACCACCGTGCCGTTGGTCACCGCGAAGGTGACCGCCTGCGTCTGCATTTCGACCGTGGCTGCGAGGCTCGCCGTCGGATCGAGCAGCGAGGAATGCACGCCCGCCGTGAAGTTCACGTAGGCGCGCGAGACCGGGTTGGCGCCGGGCGTGCCCACTTTCGGCAGCGCGGCGATGTCTATCAGGCGCTGGGTCGCCGAATTGGGGATCACGGTGTCGCCGATGACCTGGTGCAGCAGGATCGGGCGGGCCGCCGCAGCCGCCGCCATGTAGTTGATCGGGTCGCCGGCCTCGATCACGTTCTGCGCGTCGCGGAAGAACTGGTTGTAGAGCGTGGTGCCGGGCACGAGACCCTGCGCCGCGAGCCCCGCGTTGATGCGCGGCGCAAAGGTCGGCGAATCCCGCAGCAGCTGCGTGACGAGCCCGCCGGGCACCGACAGGGTCGCCGTCTGCACGGCGCCCGGCATCGACAGCCAGGGAATCGCGACGATGCTGCCGAGCGACTGGCCGACGAAGTGGATGCGCGTGGCGTCGATGTCGGCCACCGCATCGCCGGACACGTCGAGGTTGCCGACGCTGCGCACCAGGGTCATCAGGTCGGCCGACGCCTCGCGCAGGTTGTCGCGTGCGGTGAGCAGGCTCGAGAGGTTGATGAAGCTCGCACCGGAGGAGTCGATGACACCATCGGGGCCGGCCGCGCCCGTGGCGTTGTTCATCACGTCCATGTTGAAGGTGCGCTCGTTGGCCTGCTGGTAGAGCGGGTTCATCGGATCGGTGATGCCGTGCAACGGCTGGTCGATCGCGACGACCACGAAGCCCTGCGCCGCGAACGAATCGGCGAGGCCCAGCATGTTGGTGCGGTTGCCCGTGATGCCGTGCTGGAATACCACGACCGGCCAGCCGGCCGGAGGCTTTGTGCGGCCCGACGCCGCGTTCGGCACGGTGGCGAGCAAGGGAATCGAGAGGGTTTCGGTCGCGACGGGCACGGGGTTGAAGCGGGTCAGCAGGCGCGTGCCGCCGACGGGCGAGGGATTGCCCTGCCAGAAGCCGGTGAGCGGCGCCGTCTTCGACAGGTAGTAGGGAATCTGCAGCACGCCGGAGTAGACATCCGCCACACCGGGCAGCGCGGGATTGACCTGGCTCGTGTTGAGGCCCGTGGCCTGCACGACGATCGCCTGCGCCGTGACGGTCGCCGCCACGGCGGCGAGCGAGTCGCGGGTCGAGCCCGTCGAGAAGCTGAACGACAGGATCACATTGGCGGGATTCAGGCCCACTCCCGCGGCGATCTGCAGGTGCGCGCCAGTGAGGCGGCACACTCCGTTCATCGTCGCGTTGCTGATCGACGGGCAGGCCGCGCCGCCCGCGAGCGCATTCTTGATCGTCGCGTAGTCGGTGTCGGGCACGGCCGCCGCGCCGGCCGCGTCGGTGATGCCGTTCGTCAGCAGCACGAGGTAGCCGTTGTTCGTGGCGCCGGTGCTCGGCACGAGCGGGCGCAGCGGGCGGATCTCGACGATCTGGTTGCCGACGCCCGCATCGGGGGCGAGGCCCACGGAATAATCAACGCCCGGCACGAGCACGCCGGCGACACCGACCGTGGCCTTGGTCGTGTTGTCGATGTTGACGCGCACGACGCGCACGCTCGCAGCGGTGAGCGACGCCGCATTGACCGCGCCCGAGAAGCGCGCGCGGATCGGCGTGTTCACGCCGTAGCCGTCGATCGAATTGAGCGCGGCCTGCGCGGGGATCAGCGAATTCGCCGGCGAGATATTGAGCGTGCCGTCGGTGGTGCCCGAGTAATAGAGGTCGGTCGGATACGGCAGCAGGCCCTGCGCGACCTGGAAGAGGGGATGCAACCCGGAGGGCGAGGGCGGAACGGTGCTGCCGCCAGGCAGGCTGCCGCTCGAGGTATCGGTCGGGCCGATGTCGTCGGCATCGGTGCCGGATCCGCCGCTGCATCCGGCAAGAAGCAGGGCGCCCGAAGCGAAGGCCGCGAAGAGTGGGCCGTGGATCCGGCGCATGGAATTCCCCTCTCGATTCTCTTGCTTGTAGTGCGACCGAGCTAGGTTACGCTTCCCGCATCGTGGCCAGCAATAGCAGACGGGCGGCGCGCCAATTGCGCATCATCGGGGGAGAATGGCGCGGGCGGCGCTTCCGTTTTCCGCCGGACGGCACGATACGCCCGACCCCGGACCGGGTGCGGGAAACGCTGTTCAACTGGCTGATGGGCCGCGTCGGCGGCGCACGCGTGCTCGACCTGTTCGCGGGCAGCGGTGCGCTCGGGCTCGAGGCCCTGTCCCGCGGCGCTGCGCACGTGAGCTTCGTCGAGCGCGATGCGTCCGCGGCACGCGGCCTCGAGGCCGTGCTTGCGACGTTCGGCGCGCAACAGGCGCAGGTGATCCAGGCGGATGCACTGCGCTTCCTCGCGGGTACGCCGCGCCCCTTCGACCTCGTCTTCCTCGACCCGCCGTTCGACAGCGACCTCGCGGCGCGCGCCGCGGCCGCGCTCGAGGCGGGCGGCTGGCTGGCCGACGGCGCACTCGTCTATTTCGAGCTGCCGGCGCGGCTGGCGCCGCCGGCACTGCCGGGGACGTGGCACTGGATCAAATCCGGCCGCGCGGGCGACGTCGGGTATCATCTGGCGACATTCGCGAGGGGAGCACCGCAAGTATGAAGCGGCACGCCGTCTATCCCGGCACGTTCGATCCGATCACCAATGGCCACCACGACCTCGTGCGCCGCGCCGCGAGCATCTTCTCGCGCGTGGTCGTCGCGATCGCGGCCAATCCCAACAAGACACCGCTGTTCTCGGTGGAGAAGCGGGTCGAGCTGGCGCGGGCCGTGCTCGCCGATGTGCCGCAGGTCGAAGTGATGGGTTACTCGGGCCTGACCGTCGACTTCGCCCGTGAGCAAGGACTGTCGGTGATCGTGCGGGGCCTGCGCGCCGTCTCCGACTTCGAGTTCGAGTTCCAGCTCGCAAACATGACCCGCCACCTGTCGCAGGACATCGAAACCGTGTTCATGACTCCGAAAGAACAGTTCACTTTCATCTCCTCGACGCTGGTGCGCGAGATCGCCGTGCTGGGCGGGGACGTCAACGAGTTCGTGCATCCCGTCGTCGCGGCGGAACTGCGCAAGCACAGGCGTGCGCCATGATGCGCGCCCTGCGATGGCCGCGCGCCGCGGCCTGGCTGCTCGCCTTCGCATGCGCTTCGACGGCGTTGCAGGCGGCGGCGCCCGTGCCGGGCAAGGCCGCGATCGCGAGCGCACACCCGCTCGCGACGGCCGCGGGCCACGAAGTCCTCGACAAAGGCGGCAACGCCTTCGACGCGGCGGTCGCGGTCAGCTCCGCGCTCGCGGTCGTTTACCCGACCGGCAATGGGCTTGCCGGCGGGGGCTTCTACCTGCTGCACCGGGCGAGCGACGGCCGCGAAATCATGATCGATGCGCGTGAGAAGGCGCCGGCCGCGGCCACGCGTGACATGTTCCTCGGGCCCGATGGCAACCCGGTACCCGGCCTGTCCCTGAACAGCGCGCTCGCGGCGGGCATCGCCGGCGAGCCGGCGGGCATGGAACGCCTGGTGCACGAGTATGGCCGGCTGCCGCTCGCCGTGAGCCTCGCTCCCGCGATCCGGCTCGCGCACGAAGGCTTCGCCGTGGGCCCGCACCTGCGCGCGGTCATCGAGCGCAAGCGCGACGTCTTTGCGAAGCAGAAGGATGTCGCGAAGACCTGGCTGCGGGACGGCAAGGCCCCGCCGCTCGGCACGGTGATCCGCCAGCCGCAGCTGGCGCGCACGCTCGAGACACTCTCGCGCAACGGGCTGCGCGATTTCTACGAGGGAGAGATCGCGCGCAAGCTCGTGGCCGGCGTGCGCAAGCTCGGCGGCATCTGGACGGCCGCGGACCTTGCGGCCTACCGCATCGTCGAGCGCGCGCCCATCGTGGGCGAGTATCGCGGGGCGCGCATCGTGTCGGCGCCGCCGCCGTCCTCGGGCGGCATCGTGCTCATGGAAGCGCTCAACATCCTGTCGGGATACGATCTCGCTCAGCTCGATTCCGCCACGAGGAAGCACCTCATCGCCGCCTCGATGCGGCGCGGGCATCGCGACCGGGCCGTCTGGCTCGGCGATCCCGACTTCATCGAGATGCCGGTGGCCGAGCTGATCCACCCGTACTACGCGGCGGGCCTGCGCGCCTCCATCCGCCTCGATCGCGCGATGCCGAGCGCCGAACTGCCCGGTGTCAGCACCCCGCCGGAAGGTCCGCAGACCACCCATTTCTCGGTGCTCGACGCGGAGGGCAATCGCGTCGCAGCCACGATCACGGTCAACTTCCTGTTCGGCTCCGGGCTCGTGGTGCCGGGCACGGGAATGTTCCTCAACAACGAGATGGACGATTTCTCGAAGAAGGCGGGCGTGCCGAACGGCTTCAACCTCGTCGGCAACGCCGCCAACGAAATCGCGCCGGGCAAGCGCCCGCTGTCGTCGATGACACCCACCTTCGTCGAGACGCCGCGCGGACTCATGATCACCGGCAGCCCGGGCGGCAGCTACATCACCGGCATGGTGCTGCTCTCGACGCTCGGCTTCCTCGACGGCGAAAGTGCCGCGCAAATCGTCTCGGCGCCGCGCATCCACCACCAGTACCTGCCGGATGTCCTGCAGTACGAGCAGGGCGCGCTGACGCCCGCGGAAGTCACGTCGCTCGAGCGGCGTGGCTACACGCTGCAGGAATCGAGGCGCGGCTGGGGCAACCTGCAAGTGGTGACCTGGGATTACGCGAGCGGCCGCGTCGAGGCGGCGTCCGATCCGCGTGGCGAAGGTGAAGGGCAAGTCTACTGACGCCCTCGAGCGCGGGCTCGAGGGTAGCTGGCTGCCAGTGGCGGCCTACGTGTCGGACAGGGAAGTTCCGATCGGGGAGCTGCGCGTCGCGCGCCTCGACCTGCACGCGGGGCGCTACGAGATCCGCGATGCGAGTGGCGCGGTGGTGGACAGCGGCGACTACAGCGTCGATGCCGACGTGCTGCCGCGCATGATGGACATGACTGGCGTGGCCGGGCCCTATGCCGGCCGCAAGCTCGAAGCCATCATCGAGCTCGATGGTGACTCGCTCACCGTTTGCTACGACCTCGACGGGCTCGCGCGGCCCGAGTCGATGGAGCCCGACGAGGACCAGCTGCTGCTGCGGATTTCCTACGAGCGGGACGCGCGACGGCCTTCCTGACTTTTTTCTTCGGCTTCACGATGCGGATGCCGCGCGGCCGCCCGGCTGGCGCCGGCAACCGACCCTCGCGGGCCAGCTCGACGGCGCGCCACAGGTACCACGCCGCCGCCGTGCGCTGCGGCGCCCATCGTTCGCCGAAGGCCGCTAGCGCGCGCGGCGTCGGCATGCCCGCGAGGCCGTAGGCGAGCCGAAAGCCGTTGCGCACCCCGAAATCATCGACCGGCAGGACATCGGGGCGGCCGAGCTGGAACATCAGCAGCATCTCGACGGTCCAGCGGCCGATGCCGCGCACCTGCGTGAGCCGCTCGACGATGGCGCCATCGTCGAGCGCGATGAGCGTGGCGCTGTCCGGCACGAGGCCGTCGCCGGCCTTGGCCGCGAGGTCCTTGAGGCTCGCGATCTTCGCGAAGGAGAGCCCGACTGCGCGCAGTTCACCGTCGGGCCGCGCGAGCACCGCGGCGGGCGTGGGGAACGCGCCATTGCCGCACAGGCCGATGAATCGCTCGAGGATGCGGTTGGCGGCGGTGCCGTTCAGTTGCTGGTGCGTGATCGCGCGCGCGAGCGACTCGAACGGCGAGCGTGCCGCCTGCGGCTCGAGCCGATAGGGCCCCGCCGCGCGCATCAAGGCGGCCATGACCGGATCGCATGCCGCGAAGTGTCTCTTCATTGCTGGCATTGTGGGCACCAGTAGGTCGCGCGTTGTCCCTGCACGCGCCGGCGGATGGGCGTTCGGCAGCGGCGGCAGGGCTGGCCGGCGCGTTCGTACACGAAGAGCTTCTGGCGGAAGTATCCGGGCGCGCCGTCGGCGCCGACGAAATCGCGCAGTGTCGTGCCGCCCGCCCGGATGGCGTTCGCGAGCACCGTGCGGATGGCGCGCGCGAGCGCGGCGGCGTCGCGCGCCGTGAGTCGCCGCGCCTCGCGGCCGGGGCGGATGCGGGCGCGAAAGAGCGCCTCGCTGGCGTATATGTTGCCGACGCCGACGACCAGGCGCGCGTTCATGATCAGCTGCTTCACCGCGACGCGTCGGCGGCGGGTTACGCGCCAGAGATAGCCGGCATCGAAATCCGCCGAGAGCGGTTCCGGTGCGAGCCCGGCAAGCAGCGGATGGGTTTGCGGGTCGCCTTCGACGAACAGCAGGCTGCCGAAGCGGCGGGGGTCGTTGAAGCGCAGCAGCGTGCCCGTATCGAGCACGAGGTCGACATGGTCGTGCTTGCCGCGCGGCGTGCCGGCGGGCAGCACGCGCAGGCTCCCCGACATGCCGAGGTGCAGCAGCAAGGTGCCGCGCTCGAGCGCGAGCAACAGGTACTTGGCGCGCCGTCCCGCAGCCAGGATCTTCTGGCCCGCCACGCGCGCGGGCAAGCTTGCCTCGACACGCCAGCGCAGCCGTGGCTCGTGCACCCTGAGCGCGCGGATGCGGTGACCGACGACGTGCGGCTCGATGCCGCGGCGCGTGGTCTCCACTTCGGGAAGTTCGGGCATCGGTGAAAAAAAGCGGCGAGTAGCGAACTGCTGACAGATTACAGCCAGATGTACATGTCGTTCGCCCAAGAAAAACGCCGTGGCGTTCCCGCACACGGCGCTTGCGGCTGTCCGCCTCTGGCTGCCAGCTGTTCGCTGTCAGCCACCCGCTCTTACTTGATCTTGGTCTCTTTGTAAGAAACGTGCTTGCGCACGACCGGATCGTACTTCTTGGTTTCGAGCTTCTCCGGATGGAGGCGCTTGTTCTTCATCGTCACGTAGAAATGGCCCGTGCCGGCCGAGGAGAGCAGCTTGATCTTTTCACGCATGGCGGTGTGCCCCTCAGACCTTCACGCCCTTGGCGCGCATGTCGGCGATGACGGCGTCGATGCCGTTCTTCTCGATCGTGCGCAGGCCGCGGGTCGAAACGCGCAGGCTGACCCAGCGCTTTTCGTCTTCCAGCCAGAAGCGCTGGGCGTGCAGGTTCGGCAGGAAGCGGCGGCGCTTCCTGTTGTTCGCGTGCGAGACGCGATTGCCGACGGCCGGGCGCTTGCCGGTGATTTCACAGACGCGGGACATGGTAAGCCCTCGAAATTCAGTAACTTGGGAGCTTTCCCGGGGCTCTTGCCCCTGGGAAAGGACCGGCTTTATACCAGTAAGGCGTCCGCGCGGCAACCGAGCGGGCCCGAGCTGGCGGGGCCCTCGGGCGCCGCCTGCTACCGCCCCCCGAGCTTGGGCGGCGGTGGTTTGGGGGGTGGTGCGAGGGCGGCGGGGGTGACGTCCACCGACAGCGTGAAACCGCGCGCCTCGCCGGGACGCAGGGCTCCCACGCCGACAACATGGCGGCCCGCCTCCCGGCCATCGTCGTCCCGGATCGCAATCACCACGCAATACTCGCAGGGCTCGGCCGGGTCCGGGCCCTTGATGGTGCCGTCGATGCGCAGCGCCGTGCGGGTCTGCGCCTGGCGTTGCGCGGCGACGGGATCGAACTTGAGGTGATGCCGGCAGCCCGGGCAGACGTTCGCGCTCTCGAGGATCGTCGCCTTGCAATGCGGGCAGACCCGCGTGCGTGCCGTCTGCGGCACGCGCGCGGTCAGCGGCGGGCGGGCGCTCATGTACCGCTGCCGGTGCCTCGCGCGTCGCCGTGCGCCTTGCCGAGCTTCTCATCCCAGCCGAACTCGACCTGGCCGCGCATGCGCGAGCCAGCGGCGACGGTGAGCGCGCCGGCCTTCACGTCGCCGCTCATGACCGCCGTCTCGGCCAGTTCGACGCGGCGCGCCGACTCGACGTTGCCCGACAGCTCGCCCGCCACGACGACGAGGTTCGCGCGGACCTGGCCCGTCAGGTGCGCACCGGCCTCGATCGTCAGGTCGCCGTCGATGTGCACGTCGCCCTTGAAGCGGCCACCGATGCGCACGTTGCCGGCGCCCTCGATCTTGCCTTCGATGTTGAGGCCGCTCGCGATCACGGATTCCTTCAATTCGGTGCGCTCCTTGGGGCGACGCGGTGCGTCGGCATTCAGGTTGAGCGGCGCAACATTGGCGCGCTCGGGGGTGGGCGAGGGGGCCGGGGTCGCGCCCGGGGCGGTGCCGGAGCCGGCGGGGGTCGTATCTTTCCAAAGGGCCATGGAAGCCTCCCATAAGCAATGCGAACGCGAACCTTAACGCTTGCGGCGACTGTCACCAATGTCGGGACATGGCGACAGGGCGCCCTACAGCAGCCCGCGTTCCGCGAACGACAGGCAGGCGCCGTCGCCCACGATAAAGTGGTCAAGTACCCGGATGTCCAGCAGCGCGAGCGCATCGCGCAGGCGGCGGGTGATCAGCTCGTCCGCCTGGCTCGCCTCGGCGATGCCGGACGGGTGATTGTGGGCAAAGATCACGGCCGCCGCATTGTGGGCGAGCGCCTGCCGCACGACCTCGCGCGGATGAACGCTCGCGCCGTCGATCGTGCCGCGGAACAGCTCGTCGAACGCGATCAGGCGATGGCGACTGTCGAGGTGCAGGCAGCAGAAGACCTCGTAGGGGCGATCGCGCAGCTGGGCGACGAGGAAGGCGGCGGTGTGCTGGGGCGCCTCGAGCAGCGGACGTGAGCGCAGCGGCTCCTGGTAGTGCCGCCGCGCCACTTCGAGGGCTGCCTGCAAGCGGCACCAGCGGGCAAGGCCCACGCCGCGCAGCCGGCAACAGGACTCCCGGTCGGCCGCGAGCAATCCGCGCAGGCTCCCGGTGCGCGCGAGGAGCCCGCGGGCGAGCGCGACGGCATCGATGCCGGCGATGCCGCTGCCGAAGACGAGCGCGATGAGCTCGGCGTCCGACAGGCTGCGCACGCCCTGCTGGATGAGCTTTTCACGAGGCTGCTCGTTCGGCGGCCAGGCGCGGATTCCCATGGCGGCACCTCCGTTCCCGGCCAGTGTCGCCACGGCCGTGAACCGGCGCACGCCGAGAAACGGGCCTGTTTGCACGCTCCACGAGGGCCGCCCGATAATGGCCGCATGCAGGACCGCAAAATCCTCCTCGGCGTAACCGGCGGCATCGCCGCGTACAAGAGCCCCGACCTCGTGCGCCGCCTCGCCGAGCGCGGTGCGCAGGTGCAGGTGGTAATGACCGCTGGCGCCGCGCAGTTCGTGACGGCGACGACCTTCCAGGCCGTATCGGGCCGGGCGGTGCGCGACAGCCTGTGGGACCCGGCGGCCGAGGCCGCCATGGGCCACATCGAGCTCGCCCGCTGGGCCGATCTCGTGCTGATTGCGCCCGCCACCGCCCACTCGCTCGCGGCCCTCGCGCATGGGCTCGCGGACGACCTGCTCGGCACCCTGTGCCTCGCGACGGAGGCGCCGATCGCCGTTGCCCCGGCCATGAATCGGGCGATGTGGGCGAAGGCCGCCACGCAGGCCAATGTCGCCGTGTTGCGGGAGCGTGGCGTGCATGTCCTCGGCCCCGGCACGGGCGAGCAGGCCTGCGGTGAAACGGGCGATGGCCGCATGCTCGAGCCGCTCGAACTGGCCGCGCTCGTCGAGGGATTGCTCGGCGCCCCACAGGGTCCGCTCGCCGGCCGGCGCGTGCTCGTGACGGCGGGCCCGACGCGCGAGCGCCTCGATCCGGTGCGCTTCATCAGCAACCGCAGCTCCGGCAAGATGGGCTTCGCGATCGCGAGCGCGGCCCGCGAGGCGGGAGCGGACGTGCTGCTCATCGCCGGTCCCGTGGCCCTGCCGACGCCGCCCGGGGTGCGCCGCCTCGACGTGGAATCGGCGGACGACATGTTCGGGGCCGTGATGCGCGAAGTGGCCGGCGCCGACATCTATATCTCGACCGCCGCCGTGGCCGACTACCGGCCCGCTCGCCCCGCGGCACAGAAGATCAAGAAGACCGAATCGGCGCTCGACCTCGAGCTCGAGCGCACCACCGACGTGCTGGCGGCCGTGGCGGCGCGGCCCGACCGGCCGTTCGTCGTGGGCTTCGCTGCGGAGACCGAGAACGTCGAGCAGAATGCGCGCGCGAAGCTGCTGCGCAAGAACCTCGACCTCATCGCCGCCAACGAAGTCGGCGACGACAAGGTGTTCGACAAGGACGAGAACGCGCTGGTCGTGCTCACGCGCGCCGATCGCACGCAGCTCGGGCCGGCGTCGAAGGCCCGGCTCGCGCGCGAGTTCATTGCGCTCGTCGGCGGGCAGTTCGCGGCGCATCGCGCGCACCAGCACGGCAAGGCGCGCGCGTGAGCGGCGAGCGGGGCCGGCCGCACCGACCGCTCAAGGTCCGGGTGCTCGATCCGCGCATGGGCCGGGAATGGCCGCTGCCCGCCTACGCCACCGAGGGCGCCGCCGGCCTCGACTTGCGCGCCGCGATCGACGCACCGCTCGAACTGGCGCCCGGCAAGGCCGAACTGCTGCCGACGGGCCTGTCGATCTGGGTCGAGGACCCGCAGCTCGCGGCCGTGATCCTGCCGCGCTCGGGCCTCGGCCACAAGCACGGCCTCGTGCTCGGCAACCTCGTCGGCCTCATCGATTCCGACTACCAGGGCCCGCTGATGGTTTCGTGCTGGAACCGCGGCACCGCGGCCTACACCGTGCAGCCGGGCGAGCGCATTGCGCAGCTCGTGGTCGTGCCGGTGGCGCAGGTGCAGCTCGAGGTGGTCGAGGACTTCGCGGCCACCGCGCGCGGCGCGGGCGGATTCGGGCACACGGGAAGGTAGGCCGCCCGCGCGCGGCGTCCGGCTCAGCGGGCGGGGCGGCCGACCTGCAGCTGCGAGAACCGTTCGATGTCCGCCTGGAACTGCTGCGAGACGTCGGCGTGCTCGCGCTGCTTCGAGAGCAGCACGTTGTTCTGCACGCGGAGTTCATTCACGGTGCGCACGAGATCGGCGGCCAGGTCGTCGGGCATGCGGCGCGCACCCGCATCGCCGCTGTAGGGCCTGAAGAGCTGCGCGCGCGCCTGCAGCCCGGTGAGGCGCGAGTTGAGCGAATCCACGTACTGTTGCGCGACGCCCGACTGGCCGACGATCTGCTCGAGCCGCTGGTCGCGCAGCGCTTCGATGTCGCCCACCGAGGTGTAGGTCGTGAGCAGGAACTTGTCGTGCTGCTGGCGCGACGCGATGTCGCGCTGCTGCCGCGCTTCCGCCGCGCGTTGCTCGGCGGTCTTCTCGGCGTCGAGCCGGCGGATGACGACGCCTTCCTCATTGAGCACCGCCCGCTCGCGCTTGGCGTACTCCGGCGGCACGTAGTCGCCGTAATGCGTCACGCCCTTCTCGTCGATCCACTTGTAGGCGACGTCGTCCTTGTCTGGGGAATTGCGCGACCCGCTGGAGGCGGCATCGGCGCGGCCCACGGCGAGGGCCGTGAGCGCGAAGGCGACCGACAGGGCGGGCCAGCGAGGCATGGGGGTATTCTGCACGACCGAGCCGCGCCTAGGCTACGCCATAGGCGCGCCGATAGCCTTCCAGGGCGGCGCGATGCTCGCCGGAAATGCGAAGCGCATCACCCTTTGCCCCGGCGAGGGCCTCGATCAGCCCGGCAAGCGACAGGATGCTGAGGCAGGTGAGGCCGAATTCGGCCTCGACCTCCTGCACCGCGGATCGCTCGCCCTGGCCGCGCTCCTGGCGATCGAGCGCGAGCGCGATGCCGACGGGACGCGCTCCCGTGCCGCGAATGAGCGCCACGGACTCGCGCACCGCCGTGCCCGCGGTGATCACGTCGTCGACGATCAGCACCCGCCCCTCGAGCCGGTGCCCGACGATGTGGCCGCCCTCGCCATGATCCTTGGCCTCCTTGCGATTGAAGGCCCACGGCACGTTGCGCCCGTGCTCACGCGCGAGTGCGATCGCGGCGGCGGCCGCCAGCGGAATGCCCTTGTAGGCGGGGCCGAAGAGCATGTCGAACGCGAGCCCCGAGCGCACGATCGCGGCTGCATAGCAGCGGCCGAGGACCGCGAGCGCCTCGCCGTCGTTGAAGAGGCCGGCATTGAAGAAGTACGGGCTCTCGCGGCCGGACTTGAGCGTGAACCGCCCGAATCGCAGGGCGTCGCGGGCAAGCGCGAGGTCGAGGAATTCGCGTTGGTAGTCGTGCATGTCGGGGTCCTTCAAGCGCGGCGGGACGCTATCATGCGGCGATGCGCATCGTCACGCTGAACGCGAACGGCATCCGCTCCGCCGCGGCCAAGGGTGCCTTCAAGTGGCTGGGCCGGCAGGATGCCGATGTCATCTGCCTGCAGGAAACGAAGGCGCAGGTACACCAGCTCGACGGGCACCCGATCGGCATCGAGGGCTATCGCCGATACTTTTACGACGCGAAGCGCCCCGGCTATGCGGGCGTCGCGCTCTACGCTAAACGCGAGCCGGACGCGGTCACCTGCGGCTTCGGCGTGCGAGAGTTCGACGACGAAGGGCGCTATCTCGAGGCACGCTTCGGCGACCTCTCGGTCGTGTCGCTGTACCTGCCTTCCGGTTCGTCCGGCCCCGAGCGCCAGGCGTCCAAGTTCCGCTTCCTCGACGTGTTCCTGCCGCACCTCAAGTCGCTCAAGCGCAAACGGCGGCAGTTCATCCTGTGCGGGGACTGGAATATCGCGCACAAGGAAATCGACCTGCGCAACTGGAAGTCGAACCAGAAGAACTCGGGTTTCCTGCCCGAGGAGCGCGCCTGGCTCGACCGACTGTTCGGCGATCTCGGCTACGTGGACGCCTTCCGCGAGGTCGATCAGCGGCCCGACCAGTACACGTGGTGGTCCAATCGCGGCCAGGCGCGCGCGAAGAACGTGGGTTGGCGCATCGACTACCAGGTCGCGAGTCCGGGCCTCGCGGGTGCGGCGCGGCGGGCCTCGATCCACACCGCGGGCCGTTTCTCGGACCACGCGCCCCTCGTCATGGACTACGACCTGCCGCGCCCGTGACGGCCGCGCTTCCCGCCCCCCGCCCCCGCTTTCGCGACGTGCTGCGCGAGCCGCGCATGGTCGCGGTGCTCGCGCTGGGGCTTGCGTCGGGCCTGCCCTACAACCTCACGGACGGCACGCTGCAGGCCTGGCTCAAGGACTATGGCCTCACGAACACCCAGATCGGCCTGCTGACGCTGGTCGGCCTGCCGTACGCCTGGAAGTTCCTGTGGGCACCGCTGATCGATCGCTACCAGTTGCCCTTCATCGGGCGCCGGCGCGGCTGGATCTTCGCGTTGCAGATCGCACTCGCCGCCGTGATAGCCGCGAGCGCGATGTTCTCGCCGCTCGACGCGCTGACGACCGTGGCGATGCTCGCATTCCTGACGGGTTTCCTGTCCGCGACGCAGGATATCGTCATCAATGCCTACACGGCCGATGTCGCCCGGCCGCACGAGCGCGGACTCGCGGCCATGGCCACCTCGGTCGGCTATCGGGCGGCCTCGTGGTTCTCCTTCTCGATCGCGCTGATCGTCGCGCAGTACTTCGGCTGGCAGGCGGCCTACCTGATGCTCGCGGGGGCGATGGTGCTGCTCGCATTCGGCACGCTCGCCGCCCCGGAGCCGGTGCAGCACGCGAGACCGCCCGACACGCTGCGCGAGTCCATCAGCCTGCCGCTGCGCCAGTTGCTCGCCGGGCCGGGCGCGCTCGCACTGATCGTGCTGCTCGTCGTCTACAAGGTGGGCGACGCGTTCTCGCTGCGCCTTTTCACGCCCTTCCTGATGGACCTCGGTTTCTCGAAGGCCGAAATCGGCGTCGTCACGAAGACGACGATGGCGGTAGCGACGATCAGTGGCACGGTGCTCGGCGGAATCTGGATGATCCGCCTCGGGCTCTACCGGGCCATGCTGTGGTTCGGCGGCTTCCAGGCGGTGTCGAACCTCACCTACATGGTGCTCGCGGTCGCCGGCAAGAACCACGTGCTGATGATCGCGGCGATCGCTGTCGACAATCTGGCGGGCGGCATGGGCTCGGTGGCGCTCACGGCGTTCGTGCTCGCCCTGTGCGACCAGCGCTTCAGCGCCTTCCAGTACGCGTTGCTGTCCGCGATCGCGGTGATCCCGCGTACCTACCTCGGCGTGCCGGCGGGCTACCTCGCCGACCGCGCGGGCTGGCCCACGTTCTACCTCGTGTCGTTCTTCGCCGCGATCCCCGGCATCGCGCTCGTGTGGTGGATGCGGCGTGAAGTGCGCGCGCTCGATACCCGCGGCGCGCCATCGGGCGGGTGATGGAGATCGATCTTTCGCGCGTGCTGTGTGCGCTCGATGACATCCCGGTCGACGGTGCGCGCGGCTTCGTGGCCGGGCAGGGCGATTGCCCGCTGCGGGGGCTGCTCGTGCGCACGCGCGGCGGCGTGCACGCCTACGTGAACCGCTGCCCGCATGCGGGCCACGGGCTCAACCTGCGGCCGCACGAGTTCCTCACGCCCGACGGCAGCCTCATCCTGTGCCATTCGCATGGGGCGCTGTTCGAGAAATCGACCGGGACCTGCGTCGCGGGGCCCTGCGCGGGCCGCGCGCTCACCGCGGTGCCGGTGCGGATCGAGGCGGGATTCGTGCTGCTTGCGGACGGCGTCGAAGCCGCATCATTCGAACATGTCGAGGCCGTCTAGCGCGCCCGCCCGCTGGCCGCGGCTGTCGTCGTACTCGTCCGAGCCGCGCGCCTCGCGCTCGCTTTCGTTGTCGACATCGACCGAGCCGCTCCAGTCCTCGGGCGGCTCGACTTCCTCGAGGCGGTTTTCCTCGTCCTGCGTTTCCCAGTCTTCGATGTCCATTTCCTCGACCGTGCCGTCGAAATACTGGATCTCGACCGTACCGTCGTCGGCGTCGTAAGCGACGACCTCGAACGATTCGCCGCCGTCGAGGCGATACCAGGCACCGATTGCAGGGACAGGAACTGACATCTGCGCCTCCGGACCGAACTGCTATCCTGATGCGACGAATCCATCGTGCGCCCGCGGGGCGGTGCTTTCAAGCAGGAAATTTGTCGCGAAGCATCATGCTCGACCAGGTCATCAAGTTCTTCATCGTGTTCTTCGTGGTGGTGGAGCCGGTCTCGTTGCTGCCGCTCTTCGTGAGCCTCACCGAAGGGGCGAACGCAGCCTACTGCCGGCGCATGGCGCGCAAGGCGGTGATCCTCTCCGGCGCGATCCTCTTCCTGTTTGCGCTCGCCGGCGCGGTGTTCCTCGAGGCGATGGGCATCAGCCTCGAGGCCTTCCGGATATTCGGCGGGCTGCTGCTGTTCCTCATCGCCCTCGAAATGGTGTTCGCGCGCGAATCGGGCACGCGCACCTCGAGCCGGGAGGCTGCCGAGAATCGCCAGCGGGCCGACATCTCGGTGTTTCCGCTGGCGTTTCCGTTCATCGCGGGACCGGGGGCGCTCGCGACGATCCTGCTCTGGTTCGGCCCGGTGTCGATCACGCAGGCACCTGGGCACTGGGCGGCGCTGTTCGCAGGAGTGCTTGCCGTTCTCCTGCTCGCCTGGCTCTGCATGCGGCTCGCCGGACCGCTGATGCGGGTGATCGGGGTCACGGGCGCGAACGTGTCGAGCCGCCTGCTCGGCGTGATCCTCGGGGCGCT
>CAUJHJ010000017.1 GCA_963204835.1 Pseudomonadota bacterium | reverse complement strand
GTTGCCGCTTGCCACGAGCGGGAAGCGGAATACGCCGTCGGCAAAATTGTAGATCGTGCCACCGGCATCGGTGACCGGCTGGCCCGTGACGACTTCCGACGGATAGGCGCTGACGCCGTCGTCGCCGAATACCTGCGCCGCCGCGCCGCCCGCGGTCACGAGCCGAACGCGCGCGCCGTTCACGGCGGCGCCCGTGCGCGAATCGAACACGAGCCCGAAGGGGTCGACGAGCGCCGCGGCGCTCGCCGTATCGGTCGCGTCGAAGCGGTCGATATAGCTCGAGGAGAGGGTGGCGTCGCGTTCGACTTCGAGCACGCAGTCACCGGAGTTCGCTGCCGCGGCCCGGGTCTGGATGTAGCCGACGAACTCGCCGCTGTTCGGCGCCGACTCGGCGAGGCGCACCCGCTCCCGATCGCCACCGGTCGCGGTCACGTCGAGATCGACGGTGTCGATCGCCGTGGCATCGAGGTTCTGGTCTGCGTCCCGCAGGCGCAGGAACAGTGCCTCGCCACCGTGGATCGCGGCGGTCGCCGCGAGCGCCACGGGCTGCGTCGGGTCGATGGCGGTGCCGTTCGATCGCAGCGGCGGCGGCAAGCTGACCAGGCCAGCCGAGCCGATGCACTGCGTGGGCGCCGTGCTCGCCTGCGGTGCCTGCGGGTCCGCGCGCAGCAGGGTGAGGGTGGCGCGGCTCGGCGGCGGGACGACCACCAGGTCGGCGGCGTTCGTGAGGACGCGCTGGGTTGCCCCGCCCGGGCCGAGGAACTCCACCGCGGCGACGTTGCGGATCACCGTGCCGGGTGGCGTTTGCGCAAGGACCTGCGTCCCGCTTGCCGCGCAGAGCGCGAGGGCGAATACGAAGCCTGCGCGCGCGGCGAGGCGCCGCCAAAACGCCGCCGGGGCAGGCCGGCTTTTCGCCGACCCGCCCCGGGGTGTCGCAGGAGTATTGCCTTGCAGGCCCGTCAAGATCACCTCGTCGTGAGGCTGCCCGTCCTCAGTTGATGGTGACCTGGAAGCGCACGGTCACCGCGTTGCCCGCGCCGATCGCGACGGTCGTCAGGGCCGGTGCGCCCACGACCAGGTCGGTGGCGGTGCGCGAGCACCCGTCGGCGTTCGAGTCGGCACCGGCTTCCGCGATGCAGAATGTCGCGGGGCCTGCGCCCACGGTGATCGACACATCGTTCGCGCCGGCGTTGTAGCCGCCCGTGCGGAAGGCCGTGTTGGCCGGCAGCGGATCGTTGATCTGCAGGCCGGTGGCAGCCGCGGCGCCGGTGTTCGCGATCGCGATCGCGTACTCGACATGCGCGCCCGGGATCGCCTTCGGATTGGTCGTGCCGTTGAACGGGTCGTCGACGACCGCCGAGGTCTTCTGCACCGACAGCGCGGCCGAGGAGACGGCGTACTGGTCGGCCGACACCTCGGTGGCGTCGCGCGCGGCGTCGCCGAACACGATGTCGACGCTGCCCGGCGTGTCGGCGCCGCTCGTCTCGGTGGCGAGCGTGGCGCCGTTCGTGCCCGCGACCGCGGCGCGCGCGCTCAGCTGCACGTTGGCGAACTGCCCGTTGGTCGCCGTGCCCGGAATGTCGGACACGATGAACACGGCGACGCTCGCGTCCGCCGCCAGGGTGTCGATGGCGGTGGCCGTGTCGACGCCGGCGTCATAGACGCCGTTGGCGTTGCTGTCGACGAACACCCGCAGGTTCGCGACGTCGGTGCTGTCGGTGTTGCCGAACAGCGCACCGCCCACGAGGTTCGTCGGCGTGAGCTGGTAGCCCTGCGCCGCGTTGCCCGTATTGGTGACGGTGAATCCGGTCACCTGGTTCAACTGGCCGGGCGTCACTGGCGTGTTGCCGCCCGAGCTTTCCGCGACGGTGAGGTCGATGCGGTTGTCGACCACAAAGGTGGTCGGCGCACCGCCGCCCGGCGTGGTGTTGCCGGTCGGGGAGCTCGGGATCGGCGCCTGCGCGACGCCGCCGACGCTGTAACTCACGGTCGACTGGTTGCTGACCGTCGTGTTGGCCGCGGTGCCGACGGCGCCTGCCGTCTGCCACGCGCCGAACGCGGCGAGGGTGAAGACGGCGAGGCCGGCCCGCCGTGTCATCCATGCATGGATCATTGCGATACTCCTTGGGTTTGCGACTCGAACTGGAAACGTCACTCGACGCGCGTGCGATAGCGCGCGGTCACGGCCGCGCCCGGCGCGAGCGCGGCGCGCATCGCATAGCGGACGTGGCGGTACTCTTCGGGACGGGCGGGGCGCGTGCTGCCGTCGGCTTCGCGCACGTTCAGCGCCTCGGGGCTGCCGTAGCGGGCGCCGTCGATCGAATAGCTGACCGTGAAGGCGGCGGCGACCGCCGATCCGGCGATGAACACCATGTGCTCCGGTACGGGACTGTCGATGGCGACGTCGCCCGCGGGCTTGCCGCAGACGTTCGTGGCGGTCACCGTCCAGATCACTTCGGTGCCGGGCGTGACGGTGGCGGCGGGGACGAGCGTCGTCTGCCGCTGGCCGTCGGCGCCAACCGTGACCTGCTCGGTCTGCGCCGTGGTCTTGAGTTCGATGCAGCCCTTTTCCTGCGCGAGGGTGGGGCCGGCCGGCAGCAGCGCGAGCACGGCGAGCGAAAATGACTGGCCCATGGCTTTCATGCGAGATCCCCTAAAGTTCAGGTTTGAGCGACCGATACACGTTCTAGGCGCCTTCCGTGGCGAGGTGCCCGCATTCTCGTCGCCGGCCGTTCCGGTCGAGTGTGACGGGTGTCTTAAGTTATCCCGGATCGCGGCGGCAGGAATTGTAAAATGCCGATGGCGTCACTCTTCACCCGCGCAGGCCCCGCGGCCGCGACGGTATGCTTCGCTTCCACACCAGGGAGGGCGGGACCGCGCAATGCGCCTCAGCCGTGCATGCCTGCTGCTGGCGGTGTTCGCGATCGGTGGCTACGCCCATGCGCAGCAGACGCCGATCACGCGCTACACGCGCCTGACCGGCAACATCGATGTCGTCGCCACGGGCGGTACGCTGCGCACGCAGGACAATGGCGGCAACGCCTGCGCGGTGGGCGCCTCGGGTACCGCGGCCCTCACGGGTATTCCCATCGGCGCGTCCGTGGTGGCCGCCTATCTCTATTGGGGCGGTTCGGGCTCGACCGTCGACGCCAACGTGGTCCTGAACGGCGGTGGCGTGGCCGCGAGCCGGACCTTCACGGCCACTTACAACAACGGTGGCACTCCCTTCGCCTATTTCGGCGGCTTCGCCGACGTGACGAGCCGCGTCGCCGGCAACGGCAGCTACACCTTCAGCGGCCTCACCGTGAACACGGGCGCGCCCCACTGCGGCAGCTCGGCCGTGGCGGCGGGCTGGTCGCTCGTCGTGATCTACGGTTCGCCGGCCGAGCGCCTGCGCGCGATCAATGTCTTCGACGGCCTCGAGCCGTTTCGTGGCAGCGCACTCAACCTCAATCCGGACGGCTTCCGGATTCCGGTGACTGATATCGACGGGCGTGTCGCCGTGGTAGCCATCGAAGGCGATCCCGACAACTCCACTCCGATGAACGGGATCTCCGAAGAGCTGCGCTTCAACGGCACCGCGCTCAACGACGGCATCAACGTGGCGGGCAGCAACCCGCTCATCCAGCCCTACGACGGCACCGTCAACTCGATCGGCGACGCCGCGAGCTACGGCTTCGACGTCGATACCTTCGATGTCTCTGCGCTCCTCACGCCGGGACAGACTTCGGCCACCACCCGGTTTGCCGCCGGCGCCGATCTCGTGCTGCTGCTCGCGCAAGTCGTGTCGGCGACCAGCGAGCCGACGGTGGACCTCTCGATCACGAAGAGCCATGCGGGCAACTTCGCCGCCGGGGCGAACGGCGTTTACACGCTCCGGGTCTCGAATGCGGCGGGCCAGCAGCGCGAAGACAACGTCGTGACCGTGACGGACACGTTGCCGGCCGGCCTTACATTCGTTTCGGCGGTGGGCACCGGCTGGACCTGCGGCGCATCGGGCCAGCTCGTGACCTGTACGCACCCGCCCTTCCTCGACCCGGGCCAGTCGTTGCCCGACATCACGCTCACCGTGGCGGTCGGCGCCGCTGCGATACCTGCCGTCGCCAACAGTGCCCAAGTCTCCAGTGCAAGCGTCGATCTCGCCCCCGGCAATAATTCGGCGACGGATCCGGCCGTCGTGGTCGCATCGGATCTATCCACCTCGACGAAGGCGGTTGTCGACCTCAATGGCGGCGAAGCGGATGCCGGCGACACTTTGCGCTACACGATTACGTTGCGGGAATCAGCCGGCGTCGCGGCGCCCGCGGTGTCCGTCACCGACCCGCTGCCGCCCAATACCACGTCCCTGGCCGTGGTGAGCATTCCGCCCGGCGCCATCGACAGTTCCACACCCGCGCAGCTCGACGTATCGGGCATTGCCGTGCCGCCGAGCGGTGCGGTGACGATCGTTTTCGATGTGGTGATTGCGGCAGGCGCCTCGCCGGGCACGCCGATCGACAATACGGCGACGGTCACGAATCCTTTCGGTACCGGGGCCGCGCCCGCAGCCCCCCAGGTGATCGTGTCGCCCTCGCAGATTCCATCTGCGGGCAACAAGCCGCTCTACCTGCGCGGTACCGCAGGGACACCTCTGTCGCGCGTCCCGTCCGCATCGGGTGAGCCCGTGGTCACGATCGGTGCCGGCGCGACGAACGCCTGGGTACTCTCGCCACCGCTGCGGCGGGCGGTAACGATTCCGGCAGGCAACATCGCCGTGCCCCTATGGTTGTCGCGCAACGGCGGCGGGGGCGGCAGCCGCACGCTCGTCGTCACGCTCTCGAGCAGCAGCCTCGGTACGGTGGCGACCACCACGGTCGCGTTGAACTCGATTCCGAACAACATGACCGGAAGCGGATTTCCGACGCAGATCGTACTGCCCAACGCCGTTGCGCGGACCTTTCCAGCCGGCTCGACGCTGACATTGAGCGTGCGCCAATCCGTGCCGGCCGCTGGTGCGACAGTGACGCGCGTGCACCCCTTCAGCGGCGGCATCGCGTATTCGCGCGTGGTGCTGGCCAGCAATACGGTCATCAACGTCGACAGCGTCGCGAGTTTCAGCGCGGCCTATCCCGGCGGGTCCGCCACGGCGTCCTTCTATCCCGGCAGCACCGTGCATGTGCGCGCCGTGGTGGGCGACCCCTTCGGCAGCTTCGATATCGCCGGCGCACGGCTCGACCTCGTCGATGCCAATGGGGCGACGCAGGTGGCGAATGCGGCGATGACCCAGGTCGCCGATTCCGGCACCGATACGCGCACCTACGAATACGCCTACGCGCTGCCGCCCGGCGCCGCGATCGGCGGCTGGTCGATGCGGGTCACCGCGGAGGAAGGCACGGAGGGGAATGTGTTCGACCTGGGCGTCGGCGGGTTCAACGTGGCCCTGCCGCTGCCCACATTGCAGGTTGCGAAGATCTCCGAGGTGTTGACCGATCCGCTCAATGCCGCTGCCAACCCGAAGCGCATCCCGGGTGCCGTGGTGCGCTATTCGATCACCGTCATCAATTCCGGCCCGGGCACCGTGGATGCCAGTTCGCTCGTGGTCAGCGATCCCGTTCCGGCGAACTCTGCGCTGTATGTCGCGGCCGGTGGCGGTGGGCCCGTGGAGTTCATCGACGGCGCGCCCGCGAGCGGCCTCACGTTCAATGTGGCGACGCAGGTCAGCTATTCGAACCAGCCGGGCGGGGGCGCACCCTACAACTACACGCCCGTGCCGGACGGACAGGGATTCGACGCCGCAGTCACCGGCGTGCGCATCGCGCCCGCGGGCACGATGAACGCCGCGGGCGGGGCCGGGCAGCCCTCGTTCACGCTGCGCCTGCGCGTGCGCATCCAATAGCTGCGACAATCGGCGCATGAAGCTCCTGCGCCACGCCCTGCGACCGGCGCGCCCGACGGGCCTGCTGCTCATCGCGACCCTGAGCCTGCTGCTGGCGCTCGCCTCGCAGGCGGGCCTCCTCGGCCTGCCGCTCCAGCTCATCGTGCTCTCCTGGCTTTTCAAGTACGCCTACGTGCTGCTCGACCTGTCGTCCGAGGGCATCGATGAGCCACCGGTGTTGTCCGTTGAAATGGTCAACCCGGTGGAGCAGCGCCCGCTCATGCAGCTTGCGATCTGTGCAGCGGGGTTCGGGCTCGCGTGGTGGGTCGGCGGTGCGGCGGGCCAAGTGATCGGCGGCCTGGTCCTGCTGTTGCTGCCCGCGACGGCCGCGGTGCTCGGGGTGACGGGCAGCGCCCTCGAGGCGCTCAACCCGCTGACGCTCGCGCGCGTCATCCGCGGCCTCGGCGGCGCCTACCTCGTCCTGCTCGCGGCAACGCTCGCATTCGCCCTCGTGTGGTGGGGCATCGATGCGCTGCCGCTGTGGGAAATCGTGAAGACCGCCGTGGCGCAGTGGCTGCTGCTGTCGCTGTTCAGCCTGATCGGCGGCGCGATCTACGAGCGGCGTGAGGCCCTCGGCTTCGAGCCGCAGGTCAGTCCCGAGCGCACCGCCGAGCGCGAATGGCGCGAGCGGGACCGGCGTCGCGCGGCGCTGCTCGACGACGCTTACGTCCCGGCCCGCATCCATGAGGCGGAGCAAGTCATCGGGCCGCTGCGCCGCTGGCTCGACGAATCGCCGGCGTCCGAGATCGAGGCCGACACACGCGCCTTCCTCGCCCGCGCGGCGGACTGGAACGATGCGCGCGCCCACGCGCTTGTCGCACAGCTCGTGATCGCGCGGCTCCTCGCCGCGCGCAGGCTCTCGCTCGCCCTCGAGTTGTTCGAGTCCGCCCACGATGCCTTGCCCGGTGTGACCGTCGCCCGACCCGACGACCTGCGCACCCTGGCCAGCCATGCCCGCGCCACGGGCCGCGTGCGCTTCGCGGAGCGCCTCGAGGCCGGGGTGCGCGCGCCATGAGCCGCGCCTTCGTGAAGGAGGGCGATGGCGAAGTCGTGCTGCCCGAGCGGGCGATCAGCCCGCACCCGAATCTCGTGACCGCGAGTGGCCTGGCGCAGATCGACGCACAGGTCCGCGAGCTCGAGGCGGCGCGCAGCGCCGCGCGGCAGGCCGCGCGCAGCGGAGCGGGCAACCCCGACGTCGCCGCGCTCGCGGCGATCGAGCGGGACCTGCGTTACTGGGTGCAGCGCAAGGCGAGCGCGCGGCTCGTGACGACTGCGCCCGCGCCGCAGGTCGCCCGCTTCGGCGTATCGGTGACGCTGCGCGACGAGACGGGGGCCACGCGTACCCTCTGCATTGTCGGCGAAGACGAGGCGGATCCTGCGCGCGGCCTCGTCAGCTGGGTGTCGCCCGTGGCCGAGGCGCTGATCGGCGCGCGCGTGGGCGACGAGGTGCGGCTGGCCGGAAAAGGCTTCGAGATCATGCAGCTCACCGTGGACCCCGGAGCCGGTCGGGCCTGAATCGGTGCGCACCCGCCGCGCCTTGGGTTTCACGAACCTTCAGGCGATCTTCAGCCGCTCGTCATGCGCGGGGCCCGCTTCCCGCGCGAGTCTCCCTTGCCAAAGTCGGCCACGGTGGCCGGGGAGAAATCGAATGAAAGCGCAATGGCGAGGGATTTCCAGGGGGATTGCGGCAGCGGGCGTGCTGCTACTCGGCATCGTGCCGATGCTCGCGCGGGCCGATGTCATCGGCGCCTGGGACGAGATCGCGATCAACACGATCGCGCCACCCATGGGCACGGTCCTGCCGGCACCGGTGACGGAGGCCGAGCAGCGACCCATCTATACGACCGACCTCGCGACGCTGCACGTCGCCATGTACGACGCCGTGACGGCGATCGACGGGCACTACCGCCCCTTTGCCGCGACTCCGCGGGTGCCGACGCGCGGCGCTTCGCAGGAAGCGGCCGCGGTCGGTGCGGCCTACCAGGTGCTGAAGGGTCTCTTCCCGGGCCGCGCCGCCCTCTACCAGCCCGCGTACGACGCCTTCGTCGCTGCGGCGGGGGCCGACGCGTCGAAAGCCAGGGGCCTCGCCGTGGGGGCGGACGTCGCCTCCCGGGTGCTGGCGCTGCGCGCGAACGACGGGCGCATGGGGCCGGCCACATACACGCCGACGGGCGCCGTGGGCGACTTCGAACCGATACCCGGCGTGCCGCTCGTCAATCCGTTCGTGCCCTACCTCGAGCCCTACGCCATCCCGTCGGCCGCGCGCTTTCGGGCTCCCGGGCCACCCGCGCTCGCCAGCGAGGAATACGCGGACGTCTTCAACGAGGTAAAGGAAATGGGCTCGACGGCGAGCGTGCTGCGCACGGCGGAGCAGTCCGACCTGGCGCGCTTCCACACCGAGCCCCCGCCGTACTTCTGGGCGCGCAACCTGCGCCGCTTCGCGACCGACCCGCAAGGCATCGCCGCGAATGCGCGGCTGCTCGCGGCCCTGTGGGTCGCGCAGTCGGATGCGACGCTTGCCTGCTTCGAGTCGAAATACCACTATCGCTTCTGGCGGCCGCGCACCGCGATCCCGCGCGCGGCGGAAGACGGCAACGACGCGACGGCGTCCGATTCGGGCTGGGCGCCCTTCCTGCCGACGCCGAATCATCCGGAATACCCGGCCGCGCACGGTTGCGCCGCGGGAGCGGCGGCTGAAACGCTGCGCCAATTCTACGGCACGCGGAAACTGTCATTCATCATCGACAGCACGGTGCCGGGACTGCTGTCGCCGGTGCGCGAGTTCCGCTCCACGAACGAGTTCGTGCGCGAAGTCGTGGACGCGCGCGTCTACGGCGGCATGCACTATCGCAGTTCGGTGTGGGATGGCGCCGACCTCGGGCGCCGCGTGGCGCACTGGATCGGCAAGCGCAACTTCCAGCGAACCCGCTGCGATCACCGCTGGCATCACTGACTGGAAGGCCGGTGCGCCGCACGAGCGCGGCGCACCGGCCGCTCGCGTCAGGGCAGGCGACGCGCCCGCCGGGGGCGCCGGGACATTGTGCTCTCGACGATCCGGCCGGACCCGTCGGCGACGATGCACAGGCTGCGGCCGCTGAAATGGAAAGTCAGCCGGTGCCGGCCCGCATCTTCATCGACGCCGCGCTCGCAGGTGCTCGTGATCCGTCCGTCCCTCATCAGGCCCTGGACGAGCGCCGCGTCGATGCCGAAACCCTCGGCGATCACGGCCGCGTCGATGCTCACGGCGCCTTCCTCGAATTCGATCCTGCTCATGGGCGTTGGCCTGTCAGCAAATAGACCGCAAACGTGCCGAGCCAGTGGCCGCCCTCGTAGTGCTCGCCGGTGACGGCGGGCAGGGCGGCCGCGGCGTGTGCGGCGGCAGCGGACTCGAGCGCTGCGCGCCGCGCATCGCGCGCCGGCAGGCCGCGTGCAATGCCGCGCAGCATCCACGCGCGGCTGAGATTGAGCCCGTCGATATGCGCGAGCTTCGGATCCGAGCGGTCGGTGACGATGCCCGGCGCGAGCCACGGCTTGTCCGTGCGCGGGATGCCGGGCAGGAAGGCGCCGAGCCACTGCGCAAACTGCGCCGGTGCGAGGACGCGCCGCATGAAATCGGCTTCCGCGAGGCAGGGCGAGAGGAAGTCTTCGCCCGATGGCTCGTAGGCGATCGGGCAATCGCGATCGCGCTGGTAGAAGGTCGCGGCCTTCCCGCGCAGCAGCGCCAGCATCGCACTGTCGCCGGTGGCGGCCGCCCAGTCCCACACGAGGCCGAACGAAAATGCCGTCTGGTTGTGCTCCCCGGTGCGGATCGGATAGGCGAGCTTCGGCAGCCAGTCCGACAGGCGCGCGGCAGCTGCCTGCTCGAGCGGCGCGAGCGCCGCGGACCAGGCGCGGGCGTCGGCGTCACCCCAGGCGCGCAGTTCGGCGGCGAGGGCAAGGAGCCACGCGAGGCCGTACGGGCGCTCGAACGACGCGCGCCCCGGCGTCCCGAGATAGGCGACTTCCGCGGCGATGCCGGCCGGCGTGAGGCTGCGCGCGAGCGCGGCGCGTGCGAGCGGTGCGTAGGGCGCGTCCGGGTGCAGGCGCGCGAGTCGCGCGAGCAGCCAGTGGCCGTGCACGTCCGAGTGCCAGTCGAAGCAGCCGTAGAACACCGGCGTGAGCTCGCGCGGCGTTCGTGCATCGCGGTCGCTCGCGAGGACATGCGAGATCTTGTTCGGGTACTCGCGCTGCACGCAGTCGAGCGCGAGCTGCGCGAAGCGCGCGGCGGCTTCGACGGGAAGCGGTCCGGGTGACGCGGCGGCGGCGGGCGCCGCCACGGCGAGCATCAGCCACGGCAGGAGAGTGCGCATGCGCCCGAGTCTAGGACGGGCCGCGGCGGGTGGGCAACGTGCGGTGCGCTTGCCGCGGGCGCCGTGCCTTGCTATTGCTGCCCGCATGAGGGAAGGAGTCGACGACGTCCTCGAGTTCTGGTTCGCCGGCGCCTGCCAGGACCTCGCCGCCGCGCAGGCGCGCCACGCCTTCTGGTTCGGCGGCTCCCGCGAAGTCGACGACTCGATCAGGGGCCGGTTTTTGCCGCTCGTCGAAGCGGCGTTGCGCGATGAGCTGGCGGGGTGGGCGGATGAGCCGTGCCCGGCGCTCGCCCTCGTGCTGCTGCTCGACCAGTTCCCGCGCAATGCCTGGCGCGGCACCGCGCGCGCATTCGCGGGTGACGCGATTGCGCTCGCAACCGCGCGCGAGGCCGTGGAGGCGGGGTTCCTCGAACAACTCGACCTCGCGCAGCGCGCGTTCATGATCCTGCCTTTCGAGCACAGCGAAGCGCTCGCCGACCAGCGCGAATCGATGCGCCTCTTCGCGGCGCTGCGCGCCGCGGCGCCCGAGGACTGGCACGCGCTGTTCGATGGCTACCTCGGCTATGCGCGGCAACACAGCGAAATCATCGAGCGCTTCGGCCGCTTCCCGCATCGCAATCGGCTCCTCGGGCGCGAATCGACGACGCAGGAGCGCGCCTGGCTCGCAGGCGGCGGCGCAGTATTCGGGCAGGATTGAGGCTGCGCGGCCGTCAGCGCGCGGCCGAGTACTGCGCGGTCAGGTAGTCGAGGATGGTGGCGGCGTCCTCGTCGGTGACCGGCGCGCCATAGCGGTCGACCATCTTGCGGATCGTCTTCTGCCAGAGCGCGCGATCCATGACGGGCGCATTCGCCTCGATGTAATCGACGCTATGGCAGATCACGCAGCGCGCGAGCGTGAGGTCGCGGCCGGGTGCGTCGCGCAGCACGACCGTCTCCTCGCCGGCCCGCCCCGTGCCGGCGACCACGGCGAGCCAGCCCGCGCACAAGGCAACACGGACGCGCTTCATGCGACCTCCAGCGTCAGCTTCTGGATGATGTTGTGATGATAGCCCGGTGCGTTCACGACCAGCTTTTCGGGTTGCACGGCGCCACTACGGGCTTGCGCGCGCACGGCCACGTCAATCGGCCCGGCCCGCGAGGTGTCGAGCGGCACGCGAAACTGCCGCCATGAGAACCGGCCCATGTCCTCGCCGAGTGCCGCATCGCGCCACGCGCGTCCGCCGTCGAGGGACACTTCGACGCGCGCGATGCCCGAGCCGCCGTCCCAGGACCACCCCCGCAACTCGACCGGCCGGCCTCGCCGCAGGCGTTCGCCATCGACATGGCTCGTCACGAACGAATTGACGAGAATCTCCGTGATCGGTGTCGTTTCCTTCGTCGTCTGGCTCGCAAACGGCGCGCCGGGGAAGAGGCCGGTGGGCAGCCGGTAGGAAGAGGCCATCCAGAATCCCTCGAACGGCCGCGGTTCCACACGGATCTCCGTCAGGTGCTTGACCCAGTAGGTCGCGGTCCAGCCGGGCACGACGAGGCGGGCGGGCGCCCCGTTCCAGTGCGGCAGCGGCTCGCCGTTCATTTCAAGCGCCACCAGCACGTTTTCGTCGATTGCCCGCCCGACCGGCAGGCTCTTGGCGAAATCCGGCGTCTTCGGCATGAGCGCCGTGTCCGCCCCGTCGAACGACACTTCGACGGCATCGGCGGCGAGGCCCGCCTTGCGCAAGATGTCCCGCAGGCGCACGCCGCCCCAGCGGGCGTTGCCCATCGCGCCGTAGCCCCACTGCACGCCCGGCACGCGCGGCGTGAAGAGGCCACGGCGGTTGCCCGAGCACTGGTTGATGGCGTTGACGGTGACCTGTTCGTAGTCGCGCTTCAGGTCCGCGAGCGAGAGCGACAGCGGCCGCGCGATGCTCGCGCCGCCGACCTGCAGCCGCCAGTCGCGCGCGTCGACCTCGGGAATATTGGCGAGGTGGTAGCGCACGAAGAAGACGTCATTGCTTGTGTACGGCGTGCGCAGGCCGGCGAGCGGCGTCTCGTAGTTCGGCGGGCGAAAGGCACGCTTGATGAGCGGCTGCTTCCCGGGCAGGGCCACGAGGCCTTCGTCGCGGGCCCGGGCAAACGTTGCGGTACTGCCGGCGAGCAGGCCTGCGGTCACGACGCGGCGCGAGATCATGCGGGCGAGCATACGGCCACTTGCCTGCCGCTTGTAGGGCCGGCGGCAGGTTGTAGACTCCAATCCCCACTCCGCGGTCGGGACCCGCCATGCATCGCAGTGCGCTCGCCGGTTTCATCATCGACTGCCAGGTCGACCATCTGCCCGCCGCGGCGGAGTTCTGGGGCGCCGCGCTGGGCCGCCGTCCGCGGCCGTCGTCGGCGGAGGAGGATGCGGGCTACGTGCCGCTCGAGGCGAAGGAGGACGGGCTCAACATCGAGGTCCAGCGTGTGCCACACGAGAGCCGCCTGCATCTCGACATCGTCACCGACGACGTCGAGGCCGAAGCGCAGCGCCTCGAGAACCTCGGCGCACGGCGCGTCCGGCAGGTGCGCGACTGGTGGGTCATGGAGGCGCCCACCGGCCACCGCTTCTGCGTCGTGCCGCTGCGCGGCGACCGGTTTCCGAATCCGCCGACGATCTGGCCGTAGCGCGGGCGGTCCCGGCCATGGCGCGCCGGGCCGCGGCATGAAAGAATCCGGCCCATCCCGAATCTGGGTGATTCGGGCAGATTCTCCACCCCACGCGGCGGCCACCGTTTCGCATACTTGGCCGCACGTACGAAAGGCAACGACATGGCACGCGGCATCAACAAAGTCATCCTCATCGGCAACCTCGGTCAGGACCCCGAAACCCGCGCCATGCCTTCCGGCAGCTCGGTCACGAACCTGCGCATCGCCACCAGCGAGGCCTGGAAGGACAAGCAGAGCGGCGAGATGAAGGAGCGCACCGAGTGGCACAGCGTGGCCATGTTCGGCCGCCTCGCGGAGATTGCCGGCGAATACCTGCGCAAAGGCTCGCAGGTCTACATCGAGGGGAGCCTGCGCACCCGCAAGTGGCAGGACAAGCAGGGCAACGACCGCTACACCACCGAAATCATCGCCGACGAAATGCAGATGCTCGGCGCGCGCGGCGGCAGTGGCGGTGGCGGTGGTGGCGGAAGCTCGGGTGGCGGCCAGGGCGGCGGCCGCAGCCGCGGCGGGGACGACGAGTACTCCCAGGCTCCGGTCACGAGTTCGACCGAGAAAGACGACTTTGACGACGATATTCCTTTCTAAGTCGTTGATTTAGCTAAACAAGATCGCGGGGCGCGGGCGGATTCGGTAGACTTTCCCGTTTGGACCGCCCGCCCCCCATGTCCGGCCGATATTTCCTCAAGACCTACGGTTGCCAGATGAACGAGTACGACTCCGCGCGCATGGCGGACGTACTGCAGGCGACCGGCGGCTTCGTCGCCACCGACGACCCGGCGCACGCCGATCTGTTGCTGATGAACACCTGTTCGGTGCGCGAGAAGGCCGAGGACAAGGTGTACTCGCTGCTCGGCGAATGGCGGCTGCTGAAGCAGCAACGGCCCGAGGTGCTGATCGGCGTCGCGGGCTGCGTCGCGAGCCAGGAGGGCGAGGCGATCGTCGCGCGCGCGCCGTTCGTCGACCTCGTGTTCGGGCCGCAGACCTTGCACCGCCTGCCGGCAATGATCGCCGCGGTGAAGCGCAACGGCCGCGCGGTCGTCGACGTGAGTTTCCCCGAGATCGAGAAGTTCGATCACTTGCCGGCGCCGCGCGCCGAGGGCGCGTCCGCATTCGTCTCGATCATGGAAGGCTGCAGCAAGTACTGCAGCTTCTGCGTGGTGCCCTACACGCGCGGCGACGAGGTGAGCCGGCCGTTCGCGAGTGTCATCGAGGAGGTGGAACGCCTCGCCGCTCAAGGCGTCGCCGAGGTCACGCTCCTTGGCCAGAACGTGAACGCCTATGCGGGCCCGATGGCCGACGGCGCGATCGTCGACCTCGCGACCCTCATCCACCACGTCGCCGCTGTGCGTGGCATCGAGCGCATCCGCTTCACCACGTCGCACCCGCTCGAGTTCACCGACAGCCTGATCGAGGCCTATGCGAACGTGCCGCAGCTCGCGAACCACCTGCACCTGCCGGTGCAGAGCGGCTCGGACCGGGTGCTCGCGCTGATGAAGCGCGGCTACACCACGCTCGAGTTCAAGGACAAGGTGAGGAAGCTGCGCGCCGTGCGGCCGGACATCGCGATCAGCTCCGACTTCATCGTCGGCTTTCCCGGCGAGACTGCGCGCGATTTCGACGCGACGCTCAGGTTCGTGGGCGACGTCGGCTTCGACCAGTCCTTCAGCTTCCTCTACAGCCGCCGGCCGGGCACGCCGGCCGCCTCGCTGCCCGACGACGCCACGCAGGAAGAAAAGCAGCAGCGGCTTGCGCGCCTGCAGGCGCAGCTCGATGGCCAGGCGCGCGCGATCAGCGGCACGATGGTCGGCAGCGTGCAGCGCGTGCTCGTCGAACGGCCGGCGAAGAAGGATGCGCACGAACTCGCGGGGCGCACGGAGAACAACCGCTGGGTGAATTTCGCGGGCCCAGCCGGACTGATCGGCCGCTTCGTGCAGGTCGAGATCACTGCCGCGCTGAAGAATTCCCTGCGCGGGCGCCTGCTGCGACCCGCGGCGGCGGCACCGGCGGGCGGGGCCGCGGCGTGAGCCGGGCAGCGGCGCAGGGCGTGCACGAATTCGAGCTCGAGCCGGCCGACAATGCGCGGCTCGCGAGCCTCTGCGGGCCGCTCGACGAGAACCTGAAGCTCGTCGAGTCGCGGCTCGGCGTCCAGATCCGCCGGCGCGGCAACGTGTTTCGCGTGTCGGGCGAGCAGGCCGAGGCGGCGGAGAACGTGCTGCGCGACCTCTATGCACACAACACCGGCGAGGAGGGGGCGAGCCCCGGGGAAGTGCACCTCGCGCTGCGCGAGCGCGAGCGCGACGCCGAGTCGCGCGACCGGCCGCTGCACCCCGAAGTCGGCGGCGACGAGGACGGGCGGGCCGAAGGCGCGAACCTGCGGGTGCCGCGCGGCCTGATCCGCGCGCGCGGGCCGAACCAGCGGAACTACCTGCGCAATATCCTGCGCTGCGACCTGAGCTTCGGCATCGGCCCCGCAGGCACCGGCAAGACCTACCTCGCGGTCGCCTGCGCGGTCGAGGCGTTGCACGCCGATCGCGTGCGCCGCATCGTGCTCGTGCGCCCGGCGGTCGAGGCGGGCGAGCGCCTCGGTTTCCTGCCCGGCGACCTCACCCAGAAGGTCGACCCTTACCTGCGCCCGATGTACGACGCGCTCTACGAAATGATGGGCTTCGACCGCGTCGCGCGCTTCATCGAGCGCAATGTCATCGAGGTGGCGCCGCTCGCCTTCATGCGCGGCCGTTCGCTCAACGATTCCTTCGTGATCCTCGACGAGGCGCAGAACACCACGATCGAGCAGATGAAGATGTTCCTCACCCGCATCGGCTTCGGCTCGAAGGCGGTGGTGACCGGCGATGTCACCCAGACCGACCTGCCGAGCGGCAAGGTCTCGGGGCTGCGCCACGTGATCGACGTCGTGCGCGGCGTCGAGGGCGTTGCGTTCACGTTCTTCGATTCGCAGGACGTGGTGCGCCACCCGCTCGTGCAGCGGATCGTGCAGGCCTACGAGGCGCGCGGCGGCGAGGCCGGGCGCGGCGAGCGATGAGCCGGACGTCGCTTGCCATCGAGATCCAGCGCAGTTCGCGCGCCTGGGCGCCGTCCGCGGCGGCCATGTCACGCTGGGCGCGCGCCGCGCTCGGCACGCGTGGCGCCGGACGCGAACTCGCCGTGCGCATCGTGGCACCGGCGGAGAGCCGCCGGCTGAATGCGGCGTGGCGCGGCAAGGACAAGCCGACGAACGTGCTGTCTTTCCCGGCGCCGTCCTTGCCCGCGGGCGGGCGGCCGGCGGCGGCCCAGCGCCCCCTCGGCGACCTCGTGATCTGCGCCGCGGTGGTGCGCAGCGAGGCGCGCGAGCAGGGCAAGGTCCTCGCGGCGCACTGGGCCCACCTCGTCGTGCACGGTGCGTTGCACCTCGTCGGCTTCGACCACATCAAGGATGCGGACGCCGCGCGCATGGAGCGCCGCGAAATCGCGGTGCTGCGTCGGCTCGGCATCGCCAACCCCTACCGCGCCAGGACCTGACATGCCGAAGGATGCGAACGATACCGAGGGCAACGCCACGGGGCGCTGGCTGAAGCGGCTCAAGCGCTCGGTCGCCGGGGCCCCCGAGGACCGCGAGGCCCTGCTCGAGAGCCTGCGCGAGGCGAATGCGCGCGGTCTCCTGGACGCCGACGCGCTCGGCATGATCGAAGGCGTGCTCGACGTCGCCGACCTGCGCGTGCGCGACATCATGATCCCGCGCGCGCAGATGGTGTTCGTGCGGCGCAATGACCCGGCCGACGTGATCCTGCCGAAGGTCGTCGAGTCGGGGCACTCCCGCTTCCCGGTGATGGACGACGACCGCGACGACATCGTCGGCATCCTGCTCGCGAAGGACCTGCTGCGCGTCTTCGCGGAAGGCGGCACGGCGCGCTTCGACATCCGCGAATGCATGCGACCGGCGGTGTTCGTGCCCGAGGCGAAGCGCGTCAACGTGCTGCTGAAGGAATTCCGCGGCAACCGCAACCACATGGCGATCGTCGTCGACGAGTACGGCGGCGTCGCCGGCGTGCTGACGATCGAGGACGTCATCGAGCAGATCGTCGGGGAGATCGACGACGAGTTCGATGTGGAGGAAGACCTCAACATCAGGAAGGACGCCGAGCGCCAGTTCACCGTGCGCGGCGTCACGCTGATCGAGGAGTTCAACGACTTCTTCGCCACGCGCTTCCCGGACGACGAGTTCGACACGGTGGCCGGCCTCGTCATGAAGGAGTTCGGTCGCCTGCCGCGCCGGGGCGAGACCGTCGAGATCGGCGGCCTCGAGTTCCGCGTGACCCGCGCCGACCGACGGCGCGTGGAGAGCCTGCGCGTTACGACCCCAGAGGACCTGGCCCCGCCCGGCGAGCGAGCCCTGCGTGGCGCCGACTGACGCGCGGCGCCGCTGGCTGCGCCGGTTGGCGGCGGCGGCGGCGGGCGCCACCGTCTCGCTGGCTTTCGCGCCTTTCGGGCTCTGGCCATTGGCGATCCTCGGCCCCGCCGTCCTGATCGCGCTGTGGGACGGGACGACGCCACGCCATGCCGCGGCGCTCGGCTTCTGGTTCAACGCCGGCACCTTCGCGGCTGGCACCTACTGGCTCTATGTCAGCATCCACGTGTTCGGCGCCGCGCCGCTGTGGATCGCGTTCCTGCTGATGCTGGGCCTCGTGGCGATCATGGGCGCCTACCACGCGGCGCTCGGCTACGCGGTCGCGCGCTGGCTGCCGGCGCGCGGCGCCTGGCGCTGGGTCGTCGGCATTCCCGCCGCGTGGCTCCTGGTCGAGTGGCTGCGCGGCTGGTTCCTGTCGGGATTCTCCTGGCTCTCGCTCGGCTATTCCCAGACCGACACCTGGCTCGCGCGGCTTGCGCCGGTGGGCGGCGTGTACACGATATCGGCCGTGACGCTCGTCTCGGCTGGCACGCTCGTGTGGCTGTTGCGCGCGCCGGACCTGCGCGGGCGTGGCGCCGCGCTCTTGCTGCTGGCGGCGCCGTGGCTCGCGGCGCTCGCGCGCGATCGCGACTGGACCCACGCGAGCGGCCCACCGGTGCGGGTGGCGGTGCTGCAGGGCGCGATCCCGCAGGACATCAAATGGCTCGAGGACAATCGCGAGACCACGCTGAGGCTTTACGCGAAGCTCACGCGCGAGGCGCTCGGCGAGCCACTGATCGTGATGCCCGAATCCGCGCTGCCGGACCTTGCCAACAATCTCGTGCCGTTCATCGGCAGGCTATACAGCGAGGCAAGCGCGCGCGGCTCGGCGCTCGTTCTGGGCCTCGTGCGCCTGTCGGATGACGGGCAGCACTACTTCAACTCGGTCGCCGCGCTCGACGGGCAAGGCGTGACCTGGTACGACAAGCACCACCTCGTGCCCTTCGCGGAATTCTTCCCGGTGCCGAAGTTCGTGCGCGGCTGGCTGCGCCTGATGAGCCTGCCGTATTCGGACTTCACGCGCGGCGAGGCCGTGCAGCCGCCGTTGCAGGCTGCGGGCCTGCACCTTGCGACGGGCATCTGCTACGAGGATGCCTACGGCAGCACGCTGGCGCGCTCGCTGCCGGGCAGCGATGCGCTGGTGAATGTCACGAACGACGCCTGGTTCGGCCATTCGACCGCGCGCTACCAGCACTTCCAGATCGCGCGCATGCGGGCGATCGAGTCGGGCCGCTTCCTCGTGCGCGCGGCGAACGACGGCATTTCCGCGGTGATCGGGCCGCGCGGCGAGGTCGTCGCCGAGGCGCCCCAGTACCGGGAGATCGTGCTGAGGGCCGCCATCACGCCCCGCACCGGCCTGCCGCCCTACGCGCGGGTCGGCAACTGGGCCATCGTGCTGCTCGCGGCCGCCGCCTGCGTCGCCGCGGTCTTCAAATGGAGGTCTACCCGTGATCTACGGAACTGAACGGCGGCAGCGGCTGTCTATCCGCTGCATCGACACCCTCATAGGTCTGCAACGCATGGCATCCCAGCCCTTTGCCCGGCGCGTCGCCGTCGTGGCCGTATTCTGCGGTGCGCTCGCCGCCTGCTCGCCACAGTCCTCCACGGCCGCCGGCGCGCGTGATTCCGCAGCACCCGCCGTGGCGGCTGCCGCAACCGCGGCGGCACCCGCCGCCGCACCGATCGTGCGCGGCCTGCCCGACTTCACCTCGCTCGTCGACCAGTACGGGCCGGCGGTGGTCAATGTGGACGTCGTCAGCCGGCGCGACAATTCGAATGGCATCCAGGGGCCGCCCGGCATGTCGCCGGACGATCCGTTCTACGATTTCTTCCGCCGCTTCGGCATTCCTACGCCGCGCGGCGGCAACGCACCGCCCGCGCGCGGCGAAGGCTCCGGCTTCATTGTCACGCCCGACGGCTACATCCTCACGAACGCGCACGTGGTCGACGGTGCGACCGACGTCACCGTGCGCCTCACCGACCGGCGCGAGTTCACGGCCAAGGTGATCGGCAGCGACAAGCGCACCGACGTCGCGGTGATCAAGATCGATGCGAAGGGCCTGCCGACCGTGAAGTTCGGCGACCCGAGCAAGCTGCGCCCCGGCGAGTGGGTGGTCGCGATCGGTTCGCCCTTCGGCTTCGACAACAGCGTCACGGCGGGCATCGTCAGCGGCATCTCGCGCTCGCTGCCGGACGACAACTACGTACCCTTCATCCAGACCGACGTGGCGGTGAATCCCGGCAACTCCGGCGGTCCGCTGTTCAACCTGGCCGGTGAAGTCGTCGGCATCAATTCGCAGATCTACAGCCGCACGGGCGGCTTCATGGGCCTCTCGTTCGCGATCCCGATCGATGTCGCGACCGGCGTGAAGGACCAGCTCATCAAGACCGGGCGCGTGAGCCGCGGCCGCATCGGCGTGACCGTGCAGGAAGTAAACGCGCAGTTCGCCGAGTCCTTCGGGCTCGACCGGCCTCGCGGCGCGCTGGTGGGCTCGGTGGAGGACGACGGTCCCGGCGCGAAGGGCGGGCTCAAGCCCGGCGACGTGATCCTCTCCGTCAACGGCAAGGACGTGGACCGCTCGGCGCAGCTGCCCGGCATCATCGCGAACATCAAGCCCGGTAGCGAAGCGAAGATGGACGTGTGGCGCGATAAATCGATCAAGCACGTCACCGTCAAGGTCGGCGAGCTCGACGAGCCGATGCAGAAGGTCTCGCTGCGCGGCGACGGCGACGCGGACAACTACTCGAAACTCGGCATCTCGGTGCGGCCGCTCGATCCGCGCGAGAAGGCACGGGTGGACACGAGCGGCAACCTCGTGATCGTGGATGTCGAGGGCGAGGCCGCGCTCGCGGGACTGCAGCCCGGCGACATCATCCTCGGCATCAACGGCAAGGACGTCGAATCGGTCAAGGACCTGCAGGCGGCGGTGCGCAAGTCCGGCAAGGCCGTCGCGCTGCGTATCCAGCGCAATGACAATGAGATATTCGTGCCGGTGCGGATCGAGTAGGCGGCGTCGGACCGCAGGCGGCGGGCCGGCGGCGCACTGATTCAGCCGCCTCCTCATTATCCGGGCGCGCCCTCTGCGCGGGCGTGCCCTCGGAGCGGGGGCGCTCGGTGCACTGTGCCGTCAAGACCTGAGGCGTCGCGGACGCCTCGCTCTGACCCCCGCTCCTCGGCGCCCTCCACGCTCGTCCGCGGATGAATCACCGCGCCGCGGCCGGCGGCCTGCAACTCGCAGACCGTCAATGCCCTTGAGGTGAGGGTCGTTACGTGAGGTGTTCTTCCGCATCTCAGCGAAGCGGCCTGCGATGCGTGGCCGGCCGCGCGCCGGATAGGGAAATCGAGGGCTCCGGTGACGAGCGTGGAGAGCGCCGAGGAGCGGCGATCAGCGTCCGGCGTATGCAGGTTTATCCGTTTCTACCGACACAGTGCGCCGGACGCCGCCGCGACGAGGGCACCGCCGCAGGCGGCGCTCGACCCGTGAGGAACCGGAGCCCTCGATCTCCCAATCAGGCCCGCCGCCCGCTGCACTTCGCTGCTACGGTACGACCGGCAACTCGATGAAGCTCGCCGTCGCACCCGCGCGATACACCCGTTGCGTCGCCTTGCGGTAATCCCCCGGTTTCGCGAAGAAGATGTTCTCCACGTAGGTCTGCGGGTTGCGGTCGTAGAGCGGGAACCAGCTCGACTGCACCTGCACCATGATGCGATGCCCCCGCTCGAACACGTGGCTCGCCTGAGGCAGCGCGAAGCGGTAGCGCTGCACTTTGCCCGCCGGGATCGGCGAGGGCGCGGAGAAGCTGTCGCGGTAGCGGCCGCGGAAGATGTCCATCGCGATGCCGAGTTCGTAGCCGCCGAGTTCCGGCCGGTCCGGCACCACGTCGGGATATACGTCGATCAGCTTCACGACCCAGTCGCTGTCGGTGCCGCTCGTCGAGGCGAACAGGTTCACCATCGGGATGCCGCCGATCGTGAGCGACGCCTCGAGCGGTTCCGAGACATAGGTCAGCACGTCGGTGCGGGCCGCCGCGTGGCGCTGGTCCGAGAGCAGCCACGGCCGCCACTGGTCGCCATCGTCGAAGCGCACCGGGCGCGGCACGTTGGGCACCGGCTTGGCGGGATCCGAAACGTACTCGTCGTAGGTGGCGCCTGCGGCTGTCGGTGCCTTGAAGGACAGGCCGGAATCCGCGGCGAGATACAGCGGGCGAGACTTCGCCGCGCAGCCTTGCGCGCAGGAACGCGGCCAGGTGTCGTAGTGTTTCCACGCCTGCGAGCCGGTCTCGTAGGCGACCACCGGTGGGGTGTTTGCGGGCGGCGCGTCGTCGCGCAGGTAGCGGTCGAGGAACGGGCGCATGACGTCGCGGCGGAACTGGCGCGCGGGATCGCCGTCGAAGCGCAGCGGGCCGAGCTCGCGCTGGTCGCTGTTCTGGCCGCTGTGGCGCCACGGCCCGAGCACGAGGAACACCTTGTCGTTCGCCGTGTCTTTCGGCTCGAGCGCCGCGTACAGCGCGCGCGCGCCGTAGATGTCTTCCTGGTCCCACTGTGCCGCGACGATCATGACGGGCACCGTGAGCGGCTCGCGTGCGAGGATGCGATCGAGCGCCTGCTCCTGCCAGAAGCCGTCGTAGGCGGGATGCTCGCTGATCTTCGTGAGGAAGGGCAGTTGCTCGAGGCCGTAGGTGCGCGCGGCGTCCATCACCGAACCGGCGCGCAGGAAGAAGGCGTAGTCGTCGTTCGCGATGCGCGCGATCGCCTTGCCTTCCTTGCGCTCCGTCATCTGCCGCTGGAACCAGTCGAAGAAGCCCTGGCGGAAGGCACCGTTGTGGAACCAGTCGTCGCCGCGCCAGCCATCGACCATCGGGCACATGGGCACCGCCACCTTGAGCGCGGGGTGCGGGTGCACGAGCCCCATCAGCGTCGTGAAGCCGGGATACGACGATCCGGTCATGCCCACGCGTCCGTTGCTCTCCGGCACATGCTTCACGAGCCAGTCGATCGTGTCCCAGGTGTCGGTCGAGTGATCGACGTGGGTCGGGTTGAGGGGGCCGTGCAGCGGGCGGGTCGCGACGTAATCGCCCTCGGAGCCGTACTTGCCGCGTACGTCCTGGTAGACACGGATGTAGCCCGCCTCGACGAACACGTCGTCGCCGATTTGCAGGGCGGCCGCCATGTAGGGGCTTGCGTGGCGCTCGGCGTTCTTCTCGGCGTTGTACGGCGTGCGCGTCAGCATGATCGGTGCGCGGTGCGCGCCCTTCGGCAGGACGATCACGGTGTGCAGTTTCACGCCGTCGCGCATCGGGATGTCGACGCTGCGCTTTTCGAAGTCGGCCGCGGCCGTCGGCGCGACGAACTTCGCGGGAATGTCCGGCGTCATCGCAGGTGTCTGCGGCGGCGCCCCGGTGACGGGCGCTGCGGCGCAGGCGGCGGCGAGGCCAAGGCCCAGGATGAACGGTGCGAATCGTGTCATTGGCTACCCCCGGTGGCCCCCATGATATCCTGCCCGCTCCGATGGACGAACGTTACGATCCGGCCCGCGTCGAGCGCGCCGCGCAGGACTATTGGGACTCGCGGCAGGTGTTCGCGGCGCGCGAGGGCGCGCGCGGCGAAAAATATTACTGCCTGTCGATGTTCCCGTACCCCTCCGGGCGCCTGCACATGGGCCACGTGCGCAACTACACGATCGGCGACGTGCTCACCCGCTTCATGTACATGCGCGGCTGCAATGTCATGCAGCCCATGGGTTGGGACGCCTTCGGCCTGCCGGCCGAGAACGCCGCCATGGCAAACGGCGTGCCACCCGCGAAGTGGACGCGCGAGAACATCGCCTACATGAAGCGCCAGTTGCAGGGGCTCGGCCTCGCGATCGACTGGAGCCGCGAGATCGCGACCTGCGATCCGTCCTACTACCGCTGGAACCAGTGGCTCTTCCTGCGCATGCTCGAGAAGGGCATCGCGTACAAGAAGACGGGCATCGTCAATTGGGACCCCGTCGACCAGACCGTGCTCGCCAACGAGCAGGTGATCGACGGGCGGGGCTGGCGCACGGGCGCGCTGATCGAGAAGCGCGAAATCCCGATGTACTACCTCAACATCACGGCCTATGCCGACGAGCTGCTCGGCGCTCTCGACGGCCTCGACGGCTGGCCGGAACGCGTGCGCACGATGCAGGCCAACTGGATCGGCAGGAGCACCGGCTGCGAAATCGCCTTCCCGTATGCCGACGATACGAGCGCCGCCATGGACGGCGGCGGCGTGCTCAAGGTGTTCACGACGCGCGCCGACACGCTGTTCGGCGCCACCTTCATGGCCATCGCCGCAGAGCACCCGATTGCGCTCGCCGCGGCGGCGCGCGACCCGAAACTCGCGGCCTTCGTCGACGAATGCCGCCGGGGCAGCACCATGGAAGCCGATGTCGCGACGCAGGAAAAGAAAGGCCTGCCGACTGGCCTGCACGTGCGCCATCCCTTCACCGGCGCGGCCATCGAGGTCTGGGTCGCGAACTACGTGTTGATGGGCTACGGCGAGGGCGCCGTGATGGGCGTGCCGGCGCACGACGAGCGCGACTTCGAGTTCGCGGGGCGGCACGGCATCCCGATCGTCACGGTCATCCGGCCTGCAGGCGGCGCGTACGACAAGGCCGTCGCGCCCTGGGTCCCGGCCTACGGCGAGCCGGGCATCACGATCGATTCCGGCGAGTTCTCCGGCCTTGAATCCGCCGCGGCGGTCGATGCCATCGCGGCGGCGCTCGAAGCGCGCGGCCTTGGAGCCAGGCGCGTGCAGTTCCGCCTGCGCGACTGGGGCATTTCGCGCCAGCGCTACTGGGGCTGCCCGATCCCGCTGATCCATTGCCCTGATTGCGGCACCGTGCCGGTGCCCGACGCGGACCTGCCGGTCGTGTTGCCCGAGGACCTCGTGCCCGACGGCAGCGGCAATCCGCTCGCGAAGACGCCGGAGTTCGTCAACTGCGCCTGCCCGAGGTGCGGGGCGCCCGCGCGGCGCGAGACGGACACGATGGACACCTTCGTCGATTCATCGTGGTACTTCCTGCGTTTCGCGAGCGCGGGCAACGATGGGTCGATGGTGGACGCGCGTGCCCAATACTGGCTGCCGGTCGACCAGTACATCGGCGGCATCGAGCACGCGATCCTGCACCTGCTCTATTCGCGCTTCTGGACGCGCGTGATGCGCGACCTCGGGCTCGTTGCGCTCGACGAGCCGTTCGCGAGGCTGCTGACGCAGGGCATGGTGCTGAACCACATCTATTACCGCCATCCCGAGGGCGGGCGGCGCGTGTTCTTCAACCCGGCCGATGTCGAGGTACGCGACGGCGTGCCCGTACTCGTCAGCGACGGCGAGCCGGTGGTGCACGACGGGCTCGGCACCATGTCGAAGTCGAAGGGCAACGGCGTCGACCCGTCGAAGCTCGTCGAGGAATTCGGTGCCGACACGGCGCGCCTCTTCATGATGTTCACGGCGCCGCCCGAGCAATCCCTCGAGTGGAGCGACGAGGGCGTGCAGGGCGCGTTCCGCTTCATCCGCCGGCTGTGGAAGGCCGTGCACGACCTCGTGTCGCTGGGCCCCCTGCCCGCCGCGGACTTCGCGACACTCGATGCCGGGCAGAAGGCGCTGCGCCGCCTCACGCACGAGACACTCGCCAAGGTGACGGACGACATCGGCCGCCGGCACACTTTCAACACCGCGATCGCCGCGACGATGGAGCTGCTCAATGCGGCAACCCGCGCCTCGACGGTGCAGGCGCAGGGTCGCGCGGCGGTCCGCGAGGCCTACGAGGTCATCGTGCTGACGCTCTCGCCGATCATCCCGCACGTGACGCACGCGCTGTGGCAGGCCCTCGGCCATGCGACGGCGCTGATCGAGGAACCCTGGCCGAAGCCCGACCCCGCGGCCCTCGTGCGCGACGAGGTCGAACTCGTCGTGCAGGTCAATGGCAAGCTGCGTGGGCGGATCACCGTGGCGGCCGGTGCGCCGGAGGACGTGGTGCGCGCCGCCGCGCTTGCCGATGCGAATGTCGGCAAGTTCATGGAAGGCAAGCCGGTGCGCAAGCTGGTCGTCGTGCCGGGCAAGCTGGTCAACATCGTGGTCTGAAGCCATGCTCCGACTCCCTGCCATCATCGTCCTCTCGCTGGCGCTCGCCGTGGCCGCCGGCTGTGGGCTCAGGCTCCAGGGCCGCGAGGCGGTTCCGCAGGCTTTCGCCAGCGTCTTCATCGACGCACAGGATGAGCAGAGCGATTTCGTGCAGGCCCTTTCGCGCTCGCTCGCCGCCAGCGGCGTGCGCCTCGAGCGCGATGCGGCGCGCGCCGAGGCGGTCGTGCGCATCACGCGCGACGAGGTGAAGGAGCGCGTGCTGTCGGTGTCGGCGCGCAACATCCCGCGCGAGTACGAACTGGTCTATCGCGTGCAGTTTTCCGTGCAGAAGGGTGATGCCGAGTTGCTCGCGCCGCGCGAGGCCACGCTGGCGCGCGACTTCACCTTCGACGAGACGATCCTGCTCGCCAAGGAGCGCGAACAGCGCCTGCTCGAGGATGCCCTTGCGCGCGACCTCGCGGCGATCGTGATGCGCCAGCTTGCGGCACTCTGAGGCACCGGTCGTGGGCGCCGGCGTGCTGCGAGTCAACGGGACCGATCGCGTGGCGCTCGGCATGCTGCTCGCGCGCTTCGGGTTGCGGCTGCGCTTCATTGCGCCCGAGGAAAGCATCCCCGGCTCCTACTGGGGCGAGAGCGAGGCGGGTCTCGTCGCCGACTGCCTGTTCGCGCGGCTCGATACGCCGGTGCACTCGGTGCTGCACGAGGCGGCCCACTACATCTGCATGACCCCCGAGCGCCGCGCCGGCCTCGATCGCGACGCCGGCGGGGACGATGCGGAAGAATGCGGCGTCTGCTACCTGCAGGTGCTGCTCGCGCAGGAACTGCCCGGCGTCGGCCGCGAGCGCCTGTGCGACGACATGGATGCCTGGGGCTACAGCTTTCGCGAGGGTCCGGTGCGCGCCTGGCTCGCGGGCGATGCGCGCGACGCGTGCGGCTGGCTCGCCCGCCACGGCATCGTCGAAGCGTCAGGCGCGCTCTCCTGGCAGCTGCGCGCATGATTTCCGCCGCCGTCACGCGCAGCGTCGAAGGCCCGCCGTCGATCGAGGAACTCGAACTCGCGCCGCCGCGCGCCGACGAGGTCATCGTGCGGCTCGAGGCGTCCGGCATCTGCCACACGGATCTCTTCGCCCCGCGCATATGTCCGCTGCCCGCGGTGTTCGGCCATGAGGGCGCGGGCATCGTCGAGCGGGTTGGTGCGCGCGTCGGCAAGGTGAAGCCCGGCGACCGGGTCCTGATGACCTTCGGTTCCTGCGGCCACTGCCGGCATTGCGAAGGCGGCGCTTCGGCCTATTGCGAGCACGGCCACCACCTGCAATTCGGCGGCACGCGAGACGACGGCAGCACCACGCTGTCGCACGCCGGCGAGGCCATCCACGGCTCGTTCTTCCAGCAGTCTTCCTTCGCGACCCGGGCGCTCGCCACGGAGCGCAACGTGGTGCTCCTGCCGGACGACCTGCCGTTCGACCTGGCTGCGCCCCTGGGCTGCGGCGTGCAGACCGGGGCGGGCACCGTGCTGCGCAGCCTGAAGGCGCCCGCGGGCAGTTCCATTGCGGTGTTTGGCGCGGGCACAGTCGGCCTGTCCGCGATCATGGCGGCTCGCCACGCGCGGCTCGGCCCGATCGTCGCTATCGACATCGATCCCGCGCGGCTCGAACTCGCGCGCGAGCTCGGCGCCACCCATGCGCTCGATGCGCGCGAGGGCGACGTCGCGGCGCGGATCCGGGCGATAGCGCGCGGCGGCGTCATGTATTCGCTGGAAACCTCGGCGGCACTGCCGGCGCTCAACGACGCGATCGCCTGCCTCGCGCGGCGCGGCGAGTGCGCGCTCCTCACGGTGCCGGCGCTCGGCGAGCCGGTGCCTTTCAGCCTGTTGCCGCTCCTCTCCGGCGGGCGCCGCCTGATCGCGGTGCTGGAGGGTGACAGCGAGCCCGATGTTTTCATCCCGCAGCTGGCGGCGATGCACCGCGCGGGCCAGTTGCCGCTCGAGCGGCTGGTGCACGAGTACGCGTTTGCGGACATCGGCCGCGCGCTGGCCGATGCGGCGGCGGGGCGCGCGGTGAAGCCGCTGCTGCGCTTCTAGGAGGGTGGCCGGCTAGTCTTCGGCGAAGCGGTCCGTCGCGCTGACGAGTTCGTGGATATTGCCCGCCTCGAAGGCCGAATGGCCCGCGTCGGGCACGATGCGCAAGTCCGCCTCCGGCCACGCGCAATGCAAGTCCCACGCGCTTTTCATCGGGCACACCACGTCGTAGCGTCCCTGCACGATCACGGCGGGGATGTGGCGGACCTTCGGCACGTCGTCGAGCAACTGGGTCGTCGAGCGCAGGAAGCCGCGGTTGACGAAGTAGTGGCACTCGATGCGCGCAAAGGTCTCGGCGTAGGCGTCTTCCTCGAACTTCTTCAGGTCCTTCGGATCGAGGCGCAGGTAGCTCGTGGCGCCTTCCCAGATCGACCAGACCTTCGCGGCCGCGCTGCGCACCGCGGGGTCGTCGCTGGTGAGGCGCCGGTAGTACGCGTCCATCATTTCGCCGCGCTCCTCGGGCGGGATCGCCGCGGCGAATTCCGTGTAAAGGTCGGGGAACAGCGCGCCGGCACCGTCGGACCCGCCGTAGAACCACGCGAACTCCCATGGCCGCACGAGGAAAATGCCGCGCAGCACGAGTTCGGTGACGCGCCGCGGGTGAGCCTGCGCATAGGCGAGCGCGAGCGTGGAGCCCCAGGAGCCGCCGAACACCTGCCACTTCTCGATGCCGAGGTGCTCGCGCAGGCGTTCGATGTCGGACACGAGGTGCCAGGTGGTGTTGTCCTCGAGGCTGGCGCGGGGCCGGCTCTTGCCGCAGCCGCGCTGGTCGAACAGCACGATGCGATAGCGCTTCGGGTCGAAGAAGCGGCGCATCTTCGGGTCGGTGCCGCCGCCGGGGCCGCCGTGCAGGAACACGACCGGCTTGCCGCGCGGATTGCCGCTTTCCTCGAAGTAGAGGTTGTGGATCGGGGACACGGCCAGCCGGCCCGTTCGGTAGGCGTCGATCGGCGGGTACAACTCGCGCCGCTCCGCTGTGGCGCGCCGCCCCGCGGTGCCGTTGCGCTTTGCCACCGTGCGTTTCGGCGCGGGGCGCTTCGCGGCCGGCCGCTTGGGTGCGGCGCGCGTCGGCGCGGGGCGTTTCGTCGCGGGTTTCCTGCGCTTCGCCATTCCCACTCCCTTCAGGATGCCTTCGCGACCATGGCGCCGAGCGGCGCGCCGCCCAGCAGGTGAACGTGGAGGTGGTAAACCTCCTGGCCGCCGTGCTGGTTGCAATTGATGATGAGGCGGTAGCCGTTCTCGGCGATGCCTTCGAGCTTCGCGAGGTCGCGCGCCACCGTGAACATGTGGCCGACGAGCGCCTCGTCGCTGTCTGCGATGTCGTTGGCGGTCGGGATCGGCTTGTTCGGCACGATCAGGATGTGCGTCGGCGCGCGCGGGTGGATGTCGCGGAAGGCCGTCACGCGGTCGTCCCGATGCAGGATCGTGGCTGGCAACTCACCCGCGATGATGCGTTCGAACAGCGTAGGCATCCCGAAATCCTAACTCCGCAGGCCCCCAATCTCCATGTAAATATGGATAATCCGCCGGTGGCCGGGCCCGCGACATGAAACTCACCCCTGACTCGCTCGCCGCGCATCTGGCGCGCGGGCTCGCGCCCGCCTACCTGCTGTCGGGGGATGAGCCGCTGCTCGTGGGCGAGGCGGCTGACGCCATCCGCGCGCGGGCGCGCGCAGCGGGCTACACCGACCGGATCGTGCACTTCGTCGATCGCGGCAGCAGCTGGGAAGACGTGCGCGCGGGCGCCAGCAACCTGTCGCTGTTCGCGTCGCGCCGCCTCGTCGAACTGCGCCTGCCGAGCGGCAAGCCGGGCGTGGCGGGCAGCGCGACGATCGTCGATCTCATCGAGCGGCGTGACCCGGATACGCTGCTGCTGATCCTCACCGAGCGACTGGAGCGCGAATCGCAGGGCGCGAGCTGGGTGCGCGCGGTGGAGAGCCATGGCGCCTGGCTGAATGCCTGGCCGATTGCGCGCGACAAGCTTCCCGCCTGGCTCGATGCGCGCGCGCGCCGCGCCGGCCTCACCCTCGACCGGGCCGCGCTCGCGCTGCTCGCGGATCGCACCGAAGGCAACCTGTTGGCCGCCCAGCAGGAGATCGATCGCCTGTCGCTCACGCACTCGGGCGCCGTCGGCGCCGCTGAACTCGCGGCGGGAGTCGCCGACAGCGCACGCTTCGATGTCTTCACGCTCGGGCAGGCCGTGCGCGCAGGGGACGCCGCGCGTTCGCTGCGCATCGCCGAGGGCCTGCGCGCCGAAGGCGTCGAGGCGACCCTCGTGCTGTGGTCGCTGCTGCGCGAGCTGCGCCAGGAGGCCCGCGGCAATGCGCGATTCGCGCGGCGTGATTTCGCGCGCCTCAGCGAGCGCGCCGCGCGCGTCGACCGGGCGATCAAGGGCCGGCTGCAGGCCAATCCCTGGGATGAGATCGCGCTGCTGGCCGCGGACCTCTGCGGTGTCCCGATTCCCCTCGCCAGGCGGGCCTGATGCAACCGATCGGCATTTTCGGCGGGACTTTCGATCCCGTGCACTACGGGCACCTGCGCACGGCCTTCGAGCTCTGGCAGGCGCTGCAGCTCGCGGAAGTGCGCTTCCTGCCGACCGGCGATCCGCCGCATCGTGACGCGCCGCTGGCCGACGCCGCGCTGCGCCTCGCCATGGTGCGTGCCGCGATCGCCGACCAGCCGGCTTTCGTCGCCGACGATCGCGAGACGCGCCGCGAGGGCCGCTCCTATTCGGTCGACACGCTCGCGGAGCTGCGGCGCGAATTCCCCGACCGCTCGTTATGCCTGCTGCTCGGCATGGATGCCTTCCTCGGGCTGCCCATGTGGCACCGCTGGCGCGAGTTGCCCGATCTCGCGCACATCGTCGTGGCGCACCGCCCCGGCTGGAAGGCGCCCACCACGGGCCCGCTCGGGGAGCTGATGGTGGAGCGCGGCACGGGCGGCGTGCGTGACCTCCATGCGACGACGGCGGGCCGAATTTACATCCACGCCGTGACCCAGCTCGAGATTTCCTCGACGGAGCTGCGCGAGCTGATCGTGGACGGGCGCGACCCGCGCTACCTCGTGCCGGATGCGGTGCGCGACATGCTGCGGGCCTCCGGGTGCTATGCTCGCGGCAACCGCTGAAACGGGAGAGGCCCGCACCCGCACATGACTACCGCCAAACGCCCGCGTCGCAGCGCCCCGCGCCCGCCGACGCTCGAGACCCTCGTCACCGCCGCGCTCGAGGACATGAAGGCGGTCAACGTCAGGGTACTCAATGTCCGCGGTCTCACGGACATCGCCGATACCTTCATCATCGCGTCCGGCAATTCCGACCGGCACGTCCGGTCCATCGCCGACCGGGTCGTCCAGAAGGCCAAGGCCGCGGGAGTGCGCACCCACGGCATCGAAGGCGAGCGCGACAGCGAATGGGTGCTTGTCGACCTGAACGACGTGATCGTGCACGTGATGCTGCCGCGCACCCGCGAGTTCTACGGCCTCGAGCGGCTGTGGGAAGGCGACGGCGCGACGGTGCCGCCCGCCACTGCGGCCCCGCGGCCGAAGCGCAAGGCGGCGGCCAGGGCCCCGGCTCGGGCTGGTCGCGCCTCGCGGGCCCGCACGGGCTCGTCGCGCGCGCGCACCACGCACTGAGACGCGGGCGCGCCGCCGCCATGCGGGTGCGCGTCATCGCCGTCGGCACGCGCATGCCGGCGTGGGTCACCGCGGGCTGCGACGAGTACCTGAAGCGGCTCAGGCCCGCGCTGCGGGTGGACCTCGTGGAACTGGCGCCCGGCCCGCGTTCGGCGAACTCGCCTGTCGAGCGCGCCATGCAGGACGAGGCGCGGCGCCTGCTCGGCCAGGTCGGGAAGGATGACTACGTAGCCGCGCTCGATGAGCGCGGCAAGGCCTTTTCGAGCGTCGAGCTGTCCGCATGGCTCGCGGAGCGCATGCGGGGTGGCCGCGATCTCGCGCTGCTGATCGGCGGAGCCGATGGCTTTGCGCCCGAGGTGCGCGCGCGCGCCGACCTCAGCTGGTCGCTGTCGCGCCTGACGCTGCCTCATGCCCTCGTGCGCGTGGTGCTCGCCGAGCAGCTCTATCGCGCCCATTCGGTGCTGTCCGGGCACCCCTACCACCGCGCATGAGCGGCCCGTCCACGTGACGACCGGGGCGCCTCCCGTGCTGTGCCTCGCCTCGGCGTCGCCGCGCCGGCGGGAATTGCTGCGCCAGGTCGGCGTGTCGCACCTCGTGCTGGCGAGCGGAATCGACGAGTCGCCGTTGCCCGGCGAGGACGCGGCGCAGTACGTCGCACGTCTCGCGCGGGGCAAGGCGCAGGCCGCCTGGGCGCGGCCTGCCGAGCGGCAGGAATTGCCGGTGCTGGCGGCCGATACCACGGTCGTGCTCGATGGTCGGATGCTCGGCAAGCCCGCCACGCGCGAGGAATGCGTCGGCATGCTGCTGGCCCTGTCCGGGCGCAGCCACGAGGTACTGACAGCGATCGCGTTGCTGGCCGGTGACCCCGGAGCGCCCGTGCTGCGTGAATGCGTGGTGTGTTCGCAGGTGCGCTTTCGCCCGATCGGCGCCGTGGAGGCCGCCCGTTACTGGGACAGTGGCGAGCCGCGGGACAAGGCGGGCGGCTATGCGGTGCAGGGGTTCGGCGCGGTATTCGTCGCGGAGCTCTCGGGCAGTTATTCTGGCGTGATGGGTTTGCCGCTTTTCGAGACTGCCGGGCTGCTGCGGGCGGCGGGTGTCCCCACCTGGGGGAGCGCCACGCCGTGACGGCCGAGATCCTGATCGAAAGCGGGCTGCGCGAGACGCGCGCCGCGCTGCTCGAAAACGGCGTGCTGCAGGAAGTGCACATCGAGCGTGCCAGCCGCCGCGGCCTCGTGGGCAACATCTACAAGGGACGCGTCATGCGCGTGCTGCCCGGGATGCAGGCCGCCTTCATCGACGCGGGGCTCGAACGCGCCGCGTTCCTGCATGTCGACGACATCGCGGTCACGCGGCCGGATTCGACCATGGTCGGCCTGCCGAAGATCGAGGACATCCGCCGCCTCGTGAACCAGGGCGATGAGATCCTCGTGCAGATCGTCAAGGACCCGATCGGCACCAAGGGCGCGCGCCTCACGACCTTCCTGTCGCTGCCGTCACGCTTCCTCGTCTACATGCCGCGCAGCGAGAGCGTGGGCGTCTCGGCGCGCATCGAGGACGAGGCCGAGCGCCAGCGCCTGCGCGAACTGGTCACTTCGCTGCCGCAGCCGGCGCAGGGCGGTGGCTTCATCCTGCGCACCGCGGCGGCGGGCGCGACGCGCGATGCGCTGCGCGCCGACATGATCTACCTCGACCGGCTGTGGCAGCACGTTCGCGAGCGTGCCTTGTCGGCGGCGCCGGGCGAGCTGGTGCATGAGGACCTGCCGCTGCCGACGCGCATCCTGCGCGACGAACTCGGGCGCGGCATCGAGCGCGTGCTGGTCGACGGCGCGCCCGCGTTTGGGCAGATGCAGGTGTTTGCCCGCGCCTTCATGCCCGAGGCGCTCGACCGCATCGAGCTCTATGCCGGACAGCGGCCGATCTTCGACCTGCACGGCACCGAGGAGGAGATCGCGCGCGCGCTCGGGCGCAAGGTGGAGCTCAAGTCGGGCGGCTACGTGATCATCGACCAGACCGAGTCGATGACCACCATCGATGTCAACACCGGGGCCTACGTGGGCCACCGCAACCTCGAGGAAACCATCTTCCGCACCAACCTCGAGGCGGCGGTCGCGATCGCGCGCCAGCTGCGGCTGCGCAACCTCGGCGGCATCATCATCATCGACTTCATCGACATGCTCGATGAATCGCACCGCCGCCAGGTGCTCGACGCCCTGTCGCGCAGCCTCGCGGCCGATCGAGTGCAGACGCATATCGCGAGCCTTTCGCCGCTCGGCCTCGTCGAGATGACCCGCAAGCGCACGCGCGAGAGCCTCGAGCACCTGCTGTGCAAGGCCTGCCCGACCTGCGAGGGCCGCGGCTTCGTGCGCACCGCCGAAACGGTGTGCCTCGAGATTCTGCGCGAAATCCTGCGCCAGGTGCGCCAGTTCGGCAGCCGCGAGCTCGTGATCCTCGCCCACCAGGATGTGATCGACCGCCTGCTCGACGAGGAGGCGCCGGCACTCTCGGAACTCGAGGCGGCGAACGGCCGGCCGATCCGGCTGCAGGTCGAATCCTTCTACGGCGTCGACCAGTATGACGTGGTGCTGACATGAACGCGGCGCAGGTGGCGGCGATCCAGATGACGAGCACCGCCGACGTGGCGGAGAACCTCGCCCAGGCGGCGCTGCTGGTCGCGCAGGCGGCGGAGCAGGGGGCGGTCGTGGCGGCGTTGCCGGAGAATTTCGCATTCATGGGCCGCACGAGCGCCGACAAGCTGGCAATCGCCGAGGCGCCAGGCGAGGGGCCGATCCAGGAGTTCCTCGCACGCACGGCGGAGCGGCACCGGCTCATGGTGGTCGGCGGCACGGTGCCGCTGCGCATCGAGGGCGATGCGACGCATGTCGCCGCGGCGAGCCTCGTGTACGAGGCCGGCGGGCGCTGCGCGGCGCGCTACGACAAGATCCACCTGTTCGACGTCGACCTGCCCGATGCCACGGAGAGTCATCGCGAGTCCGCGCATGTCGCCCCGGGCGGGCGGCCCGCGGTGATCGATACCCCGGCCGGCAGGCTGGGGTTGGCGGTCTGCTACGATGTGCGCTTTCCGGAGCTCTTCCGCCTGCTCGTGGCGCAGGGCGCGGAATGGTTCGTCCTGCCCTCGGCATTCACCGTGCCGACCGGCGAGGCGCACTGGGAGGCCCTGCTGCGGGCGCGGGCGATCGAGAACCTCGCCTTCCTCGCGGCCCCGGCGCAGGTCGGGCGGCATGCCGGCGGGCGCGAGACTTACGGGCACACGTTGATCGTCGATTACTGGGGGCGCATCCTCGGGCGTCGGCCGGCCGGGCCCGGATGCGTCGTGGCGGCGCTCGATCGCACTGCGCAAGCGCAGGCGCGCGACCGCTTTCCCGCGCTGAGGCACCGAACGCTGTGAAGATGGTCCAATGAACATGGCTGACTCCCCGGATTCCCTTGCCATCGCCCATGAACTGATCCTGCGACCGGGCGGGCTCGATGTCGCGCGCGTCGACCGGGTGCTCGGCGAAGTGATGGGACATGCGGTCGATGCAGCCGACGTCTATTTCCAGCTCGCTCGCGAGGAGTCCTGGGCGCTCGAGGACGGCATCGTCAAGGAGGGCGGCGCGAGCATCGAGCAGGGCGTCGGCGTGCGCGCGCTCGCCGGCGAGAAGACCGGCTTCGCCTATTCCGATGAGGTCGTGATGCCGGCGCTCGAGGAGGCCGGTCGCGCGGCCCGCGCCATCGCCGCGAGCGGCACGCAGCATTCGCTGCGCGCGATGCATCCGGCGAGCGGCCACCAGCTCTATCTGCCGGGCGATCCGGGCGCGGCGCTCACCGACCACGAGAAGGTGGGCTGGCTCGAGCGCGTCGATCGCGAGACGCGCGCCTTCGATCCGCGCATCGTGCAGGTGATGGCGAGCGTCGCGTCGGTCTACGAAGTGGTGATGGTCGCGACGAGCGACGGCACGCTCGCCGCCGACGTGCGGCCGCTCGTGCGCTTCAATGTTTCGGTGATCGCCGAGCAGGACGGGCGGCGCGAGCAGGGCTATTCGGGCTCCGGCGGCCGGTTCTCGCTGTCCGAACTGGTCGCCGGCGACAAGCCGCTCGCGCTCGCGCGCGAGGCGGCGCGGCAGGCGCTCGTCAACCTCGAGGCGGTCCCGGCGCCGGCCGGCAGCATGACGGTCGTGCTGGGTCCGGGCTGGCCGGGCATCCTGCTGCACGAGGCGATCGGCCACGGCCTCGAGGGCGACTTCAACCGCAAGGGCACCTCGGCGTTCACCGGCCGCATCGGCGAGCGCGTCGCGTCGAGCGGCGTCACGGTGGTCGACGACGGTACGCTCGCGCGGCGCCGCGGCTCGCTCAACATCGACGATGAGGGCACGCCGACGCAGTGCACGACGCTGATCGAGGACGGCGTGCTGAAGGGCTACCTGCAGGACAAGCTGAACGCGCGCCTGATGGGCACGCGTTCGACCGGCAACGGCCGCCGCGAATCCTTCGCGAGCATGACGTTGCCGCGCATGACGAACACGTACATGCGCGCCGGACCGCATGCGCCGGAGGAGATCATCCGCTCCGTCCAGAAGGGCATCTACGCGGTCAATTTCGGCGGTGGCCAGGTCGACATCACCTCCGGCAAGTTCGTGTTCTCGGCGAGCGAGGCCTATCTCATCGAGAACGGCCGCGTCGGGGCGCCGATCAAGGGCGCCACGCTGATCGGCAATGGCCCGGACGTCCTCACCCGCGTCGCGATGGTCGGCAACGACCTCAAGCTCGACGACGGCGTCGGCACCTGCGGCAAGGACGGGCAGAGCGTTCCGGTGGGCGTCGGTCAGCCGACGCTGCGCATCGACGGCCTCACGGTCGGCGGGACTGGATGAAGGCGTGGTACCGGGTTTAAACATAACGGCGGCCATTCCTTCACCTGTGAGCCGGCGCACACCGGGCTCGCCGGGCGCCCGGTAGCTTGGGCCCATGAACACCACGACGCCGATCGACCCGGCTGCGACCGGGAGCTTCCAGCGCCTGCTGCCCCAGGACCTTGTCCAGGAGGTTTCCCGCACGCACAAGGGCAAACGGGACGACATGCAGGTGAGCTGGCAGCCATCGCTGATCGGCCGCTTCCTCGAGCTGTTCGCGGGGCGTTCGCGCTGACCACGCATGGCCGGCCCCGGCCCGGCGCGGTACGATCAGCGCCGTGCACGTCCACCGGCCCCATTTCGCCAAGCCGATCTATGAGCTGCTGCCCTGGCTGTACGGGCTCGGCGGCCTCGTGGTCCTCGCCCTCAGCTATTTCCGCCTGAAAGGCTGGCTCGCCGGCCTGCTGGGACTGGCGGGACTCGTCGCCCTCGTCTGGGGGCTCGCGATCGGGCTGCGACGGCGCGATTTCCGGGCCATGCGCCACGAGTACGGCGGCGACGGCCTCCCGCCGGGAAATCCGCCGGATTAGCTCTCCCGCGCGACCCGCTCGTCGCGGTAGGTGAGCATGTGCTGGCCGAGGGCCACCACGTCGCCGTCGGCGAGCACATGGCGGCGCACGCGCTTGCCGCGCACCGTCATGCCGTTGGTGCTGTTGAGGTCCTCGATGACGCTGCTCTCGGGCGTCGTGACGACCTGGCAGTGATGGCGGCTCACGAAGCGGCTGTCGACCTGGATATCGTTGTCGGAGGTGCGGCCGATGATCACCCGGCCCGGCCGCAGCGGCATTTCCGAGAGCGCGTTGCCGTCCATGCTCAGCAGGACGTGCGCGAGGATCACATCGCTGCGGCGCGAGCCGGTGCGCTCCAGCGCCCGTTCGGCGCCGCGCTCGCCGGCGCCCGGGGCGCGCAATTCGCGGTGCGTGCGGGACGCGTATTCCGTCCACTGCAGCTCCTCCACCGCGTGCAGCACATCCTCGCGCGTCACGGCGGGCCGGTCGCCGGCATAGGCGCCCATCATCGCGGTGTCGCACAGCGTGTTGACGAGTCGCGGCGTGCCGCCGGTGTAGCGGTAGATCTCGGGAAAGGTGTCGGGAGCGAAGAGCTCGCGGCCCGCGGCGCCGGCCACCTCGAGGCGGTGCAGGATGTAGTGCTGCGTATCGTCCTGCGACAGCGCGGTGAGGTGGAAGCGCAGGCGGATGCGTTGCGCGAGCTGCACGAGTTCGCGCGAATCGAGCTTGTCGTTCAGCTCCGGCTGGCCCGCGAGGATGATGCGCAGGACCTTCTCGCGCGAGGTCTCGACGCCGGAGAGCAGGCGGATTTCCTCGAGCACGCGCAGGCTGAGGTTCTGCGCCTCGTCGACTATGAGCAGCACCTTGCGGCCGGCCGCGTACTGCTCGATCAGGAACTGGTTGAGCGTCGCGAGCAGCTCCGCCTTGCGCATCTTGAAGGGCTGGAAGCCGAACTGCACCAGCACCGACTGCAGGAACTCGAGCGCCGAGACCTGCGTCTGGTTGACCTGCGCGACCACGACATCCTGCTCGAGCTCGCGCAGGAAGGTCTCGATCAGGGTGGTCTTGCCGGAGCCGATCTCGCCCGTGATCACGACGAAGCCGTCGGTGAACCAGATCGTCGACTCCATGTAGGCCTTCGCCCTGGAGTGGTTCCGGCTGAGATACAGGTACTGCGGATCGGGGCTCAGCCGAAACGGCAGGTCGTGCAGCTTGAAGAGGTCGAGGTACATGACCGGGCGATCTTAAGGGATATCAGCCGGTGCGCGGAAACGGGACGCGCACGCCCGGCGCAAGCCGCGGCAGCAGCGCGCGCACCCGCCGGTCGCGGCGGGCGGCGGTGGCCTCGACCAGCGTGCAATGGCCGATCTTGCGGCCCGGACGGGGCGATTTGCCGTAATCGTGCCAGTGCAGGCCCGGCTCGCCCAGCGCCGCCGCGCGCGCGGGCAACTCCCCGATCAGGTTCACCATCGCCGCGTGGCCCCGCGGGCGGGTGCTGCCGAGTGGCATGCCGAGGATGGCGCGCAGGTGGTTCTCGAACTGGCTCGTTTCGGCGCCTTCGATGGTCCAGTGGCCCGAATTGTGCACCCGCGGCGCCATTTCGTTGGCTATGAGCCGGCCACCGCGCACGAAGAATTCGATCGTCAGGACGCCGGTGTAGCGGAAGTGCTCGAGCACGCGGGCCAGGTGGCGCGCGGCGGCGCGGGCAAGTGCCGGCGTGCCCCAAGGCGCGCGGGTCAGGCGCAGGATGCCGTCCACGTGCACATTGCCGTTCAACGGATAGACGGCGATCTCGCCGCGCGTGCTGCGCGCGCCGATGACCGAGACTTCGCAGTCGAAGGGCACGAACTCCTCGTAGAGGAGCGGCGCGCCGCCGAGCGCGGCGAGCGCAGGCGCAAGGTCCGCGCGCGAGCGCACGCGAAACTGCCCCTTGCCGTCGTAGCCGAGCCGGCGGGTTTTCAGCACGCCGGGGCCGATCCGTGCAAAGGCGCCTGCGAGGTCGCGCTCCCCTTCGACCGGCGCAAAGCGGTTGGTCGGCACGCCCAGCCGCTCGAAGAGCCGCTTCTCGCTGAGCCGGTCCTGCGCCGCGGCGAGCGCGGCCAGCGGCGGCGCGAACTCCACCTTGTCCGCCAGGGCCCGCAACGGTTCGACCGGCACGTTCTCCCAGTCGAAGGTCACCACGCTCGCGCCACGCGCGAGACGACGCAGCAGGCGGCGATCGGTGAAATCGCCGGCGAGCAGCGGCGCGACCTGGCCGCCCGGCGTATCGGTGCTCCTGTCGAGGAAGCGGAAATCGAGGCCGAGCGGGTATCCGGCGAGCGCCATCATGCGGCCGAGCTGGCCGGCGCCGATGATGCCGACGGTCATGGCGGCGCTACCCCGCTCACCTGCCGCGCGGATCGCCCTGCTCGAGCACCGTGGCGGTCTGCCGTGCGCGGAAGGCTTTGAGGGCGGCGTCGATGTCCGGGTGGGTGAGGGCGAGGATCTGCGCGGCCATGAGGCCGGCATTCTTGGCGCCTGCCACGCCGATCGCCAGCGTGGCGACTGGCACGCCGGCCGGCATCTGCACGATCGACAACAGCGAATCGATGCCGTTCAGCGCCTTCGACTCCACCGGCACGCCGAGCACGGGCAACGTCGTCTTCGAGGCGGTCATGCCGGGCAGGTGCGCGGCGCCGCCCGCGCCCGCGATGATCACCTTGAGGCCGCGCTGCTGCGCGCTGGCCGCGTACTCGAACAGCAGGTCGGGCGTGCGGTGCGCCGACACGATGCGCACCTCGTGCGCCACCCCGAGTTTCTCGAGGGTTTCGGCCGCGCCCTGCATCGTCTCCCAGTCGGAGGACGAGCCCATGATGATGCCAACGAGTGCAGTCATCACGGCATTTTACGGGAAATCACGCTGCGCAGCGCGCGAAAGAGCCTGCGCGCGGCGGTCGTGCGCGTGACTGGGCTCGCCTGTGCCTGGCGGGCCGCCGCCAGCAGGGCGGCGAGTGCGGGGCGGTCGATCGGCGCATGGGCGGCCTCGAGCGCATCGAGCGCGGAGTCGCCCTCGGCGAGCAGTCGTTCGCGCCAGCGTTCGACCTCCTTCAGCAGGGCGCTTTCCGCGGCGCCCGGCTGCGCGCGGGCGTCGATCGCCGCCTCGATGGCCGCGACGTCCATGTCGCGCATCAGCTTGCCGATGTACTGGCGCTGGCGCGCGAGCGCCGCGCGGCTCGTCAGGCGGCGCGCCTCGAGGACGGCGTCGAGCAGCGGCTCGGGCAGGGACAGGGCCGCAAGTTCCGCCTCGCGCAGCCCGATGAGGCGTGCGCCGAGGTCCTGCGCGGCATGTGCCGCCCGCTTGCGCGCGCTCTTGCTCGGGCGGTCGTCGAATTCGTCTTCGGACATGACTGCTACAATGCACCGGATGCAACAGCGTGTGGATGGTACGCGAATCGGCGAGCTGCAAGGGGTCGTCGCGGCCGCGCTCGCGGAGGCGCGGCGGCTCGGCGCGACCGAAGCGGAAGTCGACGCCAACCTGCAGCAGGGGCTCACCGTCAATGTGCGCCTCGGCGAGGTCGACACGGTCGAGTACCAGCGCGATCGCGGCATCGGCGTCACCGTCTATGTGGGCCGGCGCAAGGGATCGGCGAGCACCGCCGACCTGTCCCCGGCGGCCGTCGACGCCACGGTCGCGAAGGCCTGCACGATCGCCCGCTACACGGCGGAAGATCCATATTCGGGCCTCGCGGATCCCGCGGCGCTCGCGACCCTGATCCCCGACCTCGATCTCGATCATCCCTGGAACATCGAACCGGCGGACGCGGTGGAACTGGCGCGGCGCTGCGAGGCGGCCGGGCGCGTGGTCGATGCGCGCATCACCAACTCGGAAGGCGCGGGCGTCTCGACGCACCGCGGCGTGCACGTCTACGGCAATTCGCTCGGTTTCCTCGCGGGTTTCGCGAGTTCGAGCCACAGCGTGAGCTGCGCGCTCGTCGCGCAGGCGGGCGGCGACATGCAGCGCGACTACTGGTACGCGTCCGCGCGCGATCCCGCTGAACTCGGCGACATCGAGGCGATCGGCCGGCGCGCCGGCGAGCGGGCCATCGCGCGGCTTGGCGCGCGGCGCATGGGCACGCGGCGCGCGCCGGTGCTGTACGTGCCGGAAGTGGCGCGCGGCCTCGTCGGCCACATGGTGAGCGCCGTGCGCGGCGGCAGCCAGTACCGCCGCTCCTCGTTCCTGCTCGATGCCGCCGGTGAGCAGATCCTGCCCGCGTTCGTGCAGGTCCGCGAGCGGCCGCATATCCCGAAGGCGCTCGCGAGCTGTCCGTTCGACGCGGAGGGCGTCGCGACGCATGACCGGGAACTGGTCGCGGGCGGCGTGCTGCAAGGCTACGTGCTCGGCTCCTATGCGGCGCGCAAGCTCGGCCTCAAGACGACCGGCAATGCCGGCGGCGTGCACAACCTGCTCGTCGAAACCGATCGCGAGGCGCCCGGCTTCGACGCGCTGGTGGCACGCATGGGCACGGGGCTCGTCGTCACCGAACTCATGGGCCAGGGCGTGAACGGCGTGACAGGCGATTATTCGCGCGGCGCGACCGGCTTCTGGGTGGAGGCAGGCGAAATCGCCTACCCGGTCGAGGAAGTCACGATCGCAGGCAACCTGCGCGACATGTATCGCGCGATCGATGCGATCGGCAGCGACGTGGACCCGCGGGGCACCATCCGCACGGGCTCGATACTCGTCGGCGAGATGACTATCGCGGGAGGATGAGGGCCTGCCGCGTGCCGGCTCAGCCGGCCTCGGCGACGAGATCCCCGAGCGTCCGCTCCTGGCAGCAGTTGCGCCAGGCGTCGTCGAGCGCGCGCGTCAGCCGGTCGACGGGCGGCAGCGACAGCTCGCGCGCCGGCGCATGGCCGTTCTTCTGGTTGCGGGCGACATCGAGGATGTCCTGCAGCCGGATGTGGTTGATGTCGCGGCCCGGCAGCAGGCGCTCGTCGTCCGTGGCGAGTATGAGGCCGGCGGCCTCGAAGGTCGCCGTGAGCTGCGCGACGGCGATGCCGGGCAGGCCGAGCTCGGCCGACAGCGTGCTGACGGTCCAGGTGGCCGAACCCGCCGCGTGCGAACGCCCCACGAGGTACATGACCTTGAGCGACACGCGCTCGACCTCGACGCTCGAGAGCCGCAGCTCGCGCAGGCCGATGCGCAGGTACTCCGGGTTCTGCACGTAGAACGACAGTTGCGCGCCGATCAGCAGGATCAGCCAGCCGAAATAGGTCCACAGCAGGGCCGCGACGATGATCGCAAGGCCCGCGTACACGATCGTGAGCCGCGTCGAGTACACGACCAGGGCGGTGAAGATCGTGCCGACGGCGGCCCAGAGGATGCCCGCCGTGACGCCGCCGATCAGCGCCGGCCGCCAGCGCACGCGGGTATTCGGCACGAACATGTACACCAGCGTGAAGATCGCGGTGACCATCGCGTAGGGCTCGAGGCCGGTGGCGAAGCCGACCAGCCGGCGCAGCAGCGGCAGGTGCGCGATGACCTGCCAGGGCTCGCTGCCGAGCGCCCGGTGGGCGAGGCCGAGGAAGCCCACCAGCAGCAGCGGGCCGACGATCAGCAGCGTCACGTACTCGGTGATGCGCCGCGCGAAGCTGCGCGGCTGCTCGACGTGCCAGACGAAATTGAAGCTGTCCTCGACCTTCTTGATCGTGCCGATCAGGGTCCAGAGCAGCAGCGCGAAGCCGACCGAACCGACGATGCCGGTGCTCACGTTGTCCGCGAATTGCATGATGCGCGCGGTGATCTCGGTCGCCGCCGCGCCCACCGGGCGGAAGAATTCGTAGATGATCGGCTCGAGGTCGCGGTGCGCGCCGAAGCCCTTGAGGATCGCGAAGCTGAAGGCGAGCAGCGGCACGATCGACAGGAAGGTCGCGTAGACAAGGCCCATCGCGCGCAGGTTGAGCTGCCCCTGCGACAGGTCGCGCAGCACGGCGTAGGGATAGCGCAACAGGCGCAGCAGCCAGCCGGTCGGGCGCGAGGAAAGCGACAGCGGGCCGAACAGCCGGCGGTCGAGGAAGTTCCACGCGCGGATCCACATGGGCGGCAAGCCTACAGCCTATTATCCTGACGCGCATGCCCGCCTATCCCGCAAGGATCGTCTGCCTGACCGAGGAAACGACGGAGACGCTGTATCTCCTCGGCGAGGACCACCGCATCGTCGGCATCTCCGGCTTCACCGTGCGCCCGTCGCGGGCGCGGCGCGAGAAGCCGCGGGTGTCGGCGTTCACGTCGGCGAAGATCGATCGCATCCTCGCGCTCGGGCCCGACCTGGTGCTCGGTTTCTCGGACCTGCAGGCCGACATCGCAGCCCAGCTGATCCGCCGCGGCATCGAAGTGCATGTCTTCAACCAGCGCAGCGTCGCGGACATCCTGCGGACCATCGTCGTCCTCGGCGGCATGGTTGGCTGCGAGTCGCGGGCGCGTGCGCTGGCAGGGAAACTCGAGGCGGGGCTTGCGCAGGTGCGCGCATCGGCCGCCATCCTGCCGCGGCGGCCGCGGGTCTACTTCGAGGAATGGGACGAGCCGCAGATCTCCGCGATCCGCTGGGTGTCCGAGCTCATCGGCATCGCGGGCGGCGACGACTGCTTCCCGGAACTCGCGCAAGCGCCACTCGGCCGCGACCGGATCATCGCCGATCCGCTCGAGGTACCCCGTCGTGCGCCCGACCTGATCCTCGGTTCGTGGTGCGGCAAGAAATTCCGCCCGGAGCGGGTGAGCGGACGCGCGGGCTGGCAGGGCATCCCGGCCGTGAAGTCCGGCAGGCTGCACGAGGTGAAGTCGTCGATCATCCTGCAGCCGGGGCCGGCCGCGCTCACCGATGGCCTGAGCGCGATCCACGCGCTGGTGCGCGACTGGGCGCTCAGCGGGCCGGACCGGTGATGCGCGCAAGCGCCTCGCGGTATTTTTCGCTGGTGCGCGCGATGATGTCCGCGGGCAGGCGCGGCGCGGGCGGCTTCTTCTCCCAGGCGAGCGTTTCGAGGTAGTCGCGCACGAACTGCTTGTCGAAGCTCGGCGGGCTCGTGCCGACCCGCCAGGTGTCGGCCGGCCAGAAGCGCGAGGAGTCGGGCGTGAGCGCCTCGTCGATCAGGTGGATGCGCCCCTCGTCGTCGAGCCCGAACTCGAACTTCGTGTCGGCGATGATGAGGCCGCGCGCCGCGGCGTGCTCCGAGGCGAAGGCGTAGAGCGCGATCGAGATTTCCCGCACGCGCGCCGCGATGTCCGCACCGATCAGCGCGGCCGCCTCGTCGAAGGAAATGTTGACGTCGTGTGCGCCCGCTTCCGCCTTGGTCGCGGGCGTGAAGATGGGGGCCGGCAGCTTCGCGGCGAGCTGCAGCCCGGGCGGCAGCTGGATGCCGCAGACCTTGCCGGACTGCTGGTAGTCCTTCCAGCCCGAGCCGATCAGGTAGCCGCGCACCACGGCTTCGACCGGCAGGGCGCGCAGCCGCCGCACGATCACGGCACGCCCCTCGACCAGCGCGAGGTCCTCCGGGTCGCTGACCACTTCGCGCACCGCGCGCCGGGTGAGGTGGTTCGGCACGATGTGCGTCGTGCGGGCGAACCAGTAATTCGCGATCTCGTTCAGCACATGTCCCTTCCACGGGATCGGGTCGGGCAGGATCACGTCGAAGGCGGACAGCCGGTCGGTCGTGACGATCAGCATGCTGCTGCCGTCGACTGCGTAGATGTCGCGGACCTTGCCGCTGTGGGTCTTGGTGAGGCCCTTGAGGGCGGTCGTATGGACGGTCGGCGGTGTCATGGATCGGCCCGGGCGCGCAGGGCCGGGAATCTTGACGTCCCCTGCGCGACCCGGTCAAGGATCGTGTAACTTTGCGTCCTCCATGACGACACAGTGGACGGGCAAGCTGATCGGGGGCCTGGTCGGGCTCTTCACGCTCGGTCCGTTCGGCGCGGTCCTCGGCGCGGTCCTCGGCCACCAGTACGACCAGGGCACGGCGGGCCAGGGCGCCGGCGCCACGCGCAGCTTCGGCGCGCATTTCTTCACGGCGACCTTCGAGGTCATGGGCCACATCGCCAAGGCCGACGGTCGCGTGTCGGAGCGCGAGATCGCGGCGGCGCGCGCGGTCATGGCCGCACTGCGCCTCGATGAAGCGAGTGTGCACGCGGCGATCGGCTGCTTCCAGCGCGGCAAGCAGGCGGGCTTCGACTATGGGGGCACCGTCCACGCACTGCGTCGCGCCAGCGTGGGCCGCCCGGACCTGTTGCGCATTTTCTTCGAGATACAGATGCGCGCGGCGCTCGACGGCACCGACCTCGCGCCGCCGACCCGCGGCCATGTGCAGCGCCTGGCGCAGATGCTGGGCATTTCCGCCTGGGAGTTCGCGCATATCGAGGCCGCGCTGCGCTCGGGCGGCCGGCCCGGGGCGCGACCGGCGGCGGCGCCCGGGCTCTCGCTCGATGAGGCCTATGCGGTGCTCGAGGTTGCCTCCGGCGCGAGCGATGCCGAAGTCACCAAGGCCTACCGCCGCCAGCTTTCCCGCCACCACCCTGACAAGCTCAAGGCGAACGGGCTGCCCGAGTCGATGATCGAGCACGCCAAGGAGCGCACCCAGCAGATCATCCTGGCCTGGGAGAGGGTGCGGGAGGCCCGCGGCATGCGTAGTTAGCGCGCACTCGCGTACACTGCCCCGATGCGCCAGACGCCCTGGATCGCCCCGTCGATACTGTCCGCTGACTTCGCGCGCCTCGGCGCGGAAGTCGATGCGGTGCTGGCCGCGGGCGCTGACATCGTCCATTTCGATGTCATGGACAACCACTACGTGCCGAACCTGACGATCGGCCCGCTCGTCTGCGAAGCGCTGCGCAGGCACGGAGTCACTGCGCCGATCGACGTGCACCTGATGGTGCGGCCGGTCGATCGCATCGTGCCCGATTTCGCCAGGGCCGGTGCCACTTACATCAGCTTCCACCCGGAAGCGAGCGAGCACGTCGACCGCACTATCGGGCTGATCCGCGAGTGCGGCGCGAAGCCGGGGCTGGTGCTCAATCCAGCCACGCCGCTCGACTGGCTCGACTACACGCTCGAAAAGCTCGACCTCGTGCTGCTGATGTCGGTGAACCCCGGCTTCGGCGGGCAGGCTTTCATTCCGTCGGCGCTCACGAAGCTCGCCGAGGTGCGCCGGCGCATCGATGCATCGGGACGTGCGGTGCGCCTGGAAATCGACGGCGGCGTAAAGGTCGACAACATCGGCGCGATCGCCGCGGCGGGCGCCGACACTTTCGTCGCGGGCTCGGCGATCTTCGGTTCGAAGGATTACCCGGCGACGATTGCGGCGATGCGCCGCGCGCTGGCGGAGCACGGCCGGCCCGGCTGAACACGGCGCAGGGGGGCGCACGGACATGGCTTCGCGCTACCTATCCCTGACCCTCTATTCGCTGGCAATCGCCGTTGTCGCCGGCCTCTGGCTCTTTTCCGACATGCGCCAGGCGGGCGACTTTCCCGCGCCGTGGGTCGCGCTCGCCTGGGTGGTCGTGATGCTCGCGATCTGGCGCTTCGGCATCCCGGTGCCGCGCGTCGGGCTGACTTCGATGGAGCGCGTGCCGCAGGTCGGCCTGCTGCTCGTGTTCTCGCCGCCGGTGGCCGCGTCCCTGTGCGGTGCGGCCGCGTTCCTCTGGCCGCTGCTCAGTCGCAGCTACAGCCACGGCTCGCCGCGCGCGGCGATCCTGCGTGCGGTGCATAACGGGGCGATGGACACGCTCATGCTGCTCGTTGCGGGGCATGCGTACCGGGTGGCGGGCGGCGCCCATCCGATCGGCGTGCCGGTGCCCGAGGACATCGTGCCGCTCGTCGTGATGGCGCTTGCGGCGCAGGCGGTCAACGTGGTGCTGCTCGCAACCTATTTCCGGCTCGATGGCCGCAATGTCGGCCGCATCATCAAGCCCGTGTACTCGCTCGTCGACCTCGTGTTCGTGCCCGCGGGCGTGCTCGCGGCGGTGCTGTACAACACGGCGGCGCCTGCCACGTTTGCGCTGTTCGTGCTGCTGATGATCGTGTTCGTGCTGAGCTTCAACGGCCTGAGCGGGGCACTTGCCGCGGCCGACGCGGACGGCAGCCCGCTCGCCCTGCTGTCGCGGGCGTGGCGCGCGCTGCGCAGCGCCCGGCGTCTCGACGAGCTGGGCGAGCGCATACTCGGCGAGGCGCGGGCCCTGTTTCGCTTCGATGAGTTCCACCTCGTGCTGGCGGATCGCGAGAGCCAGGTCATCGAACTGCGCGCCTACCAGCGCGACGGCACGCGCCTGCCGGTCCGCAGCCTGCCCATCGGCGCGGGGCTCTTCGGCCAGGTGGTGGCCCGGGGCGGCAGCCTGCTGGTCGAAGATTGGGCGCAGGCGCCCGCTTCGCTGCGCGAGTGCGGCGGGGTGGGCGAGCGTGCAAGCGGCGCGCTGATCGCGGTCGTGCTGCAGGACGGCGGCGAGGCGATCGGCCTGCTCGCCGCGCATCACGCGCGGCCGGAGCGCTATTCGGATGCGGACCTGCACCTGATGCAGCGCCTCGCCGAGCAGGTCGCGCCGGCCATCGTCGATGCGCGTGCTTTCGAGGGCCTCGAGGCCTACCGCCGGGAACTCGAGCAGCGTGTCGCGCAGCGCACCGAGGAGCTGGCGCGCGCCAACCTCGACAAGGAGCGCCTGATCGCCGCGCTCGACGAGCGCAGCCGCTTGTTCGAGCGCGAGTCGCAGGAGGATGCACTGACCGGAATCGCCAACCTCAGGGCCTTCAGCCGGCGCCTGGCCGCGGAGATCGAGCTGTCGCGCGCGGCCGGTCGGCCGCTGGCGCTCGCCGTGGCCGACCTCGACCATTTCAAGCTCGTCAACGACGAGCTCGGGCACCCGGTCGGTGACGTGGTGTTGCGCGAGTGCGCGTCCCTGATGGGCAGGCTATGTCGCGATAACGACTTCGTCGCGCGCATCGGCGGGGAGGAGTTCGCGCTGGTCCTGCCCGGCCTGGCGCGCGAGGCGGCGAAGCAGCTCTGCGAACGCCTGCGCCAGGCGGTCGAAGGCCACGATTGGCACCGCCTGCACCCGGGCCTGCGGTTGACGCTGAGCATCGGGGTTGCGCAGTGGGACGGTGAGTCCGGCGCGGACAGCCTGCTGCATGCCGCCGACGGCCGCCTGTACGAGGCCAAGCGGGCGGGGCGCAATCGCGTCGCGTGAGCGCCCCGCGCGCGCGGGGTCAGTCCTCGTCGTCGTCCTCATCCTCGTCATCGTTGGCCATCGGGCGCGCCTTGACGGCCGTGGCGCCTCCCTTGACCGGCACGACGACCGGGCGGGTCTTCATCTTCGGGCGTGCGTTGAACACGACGATGGTCTTGCCGGTGGCGCGCAGCAGGCCCTGGTCCTCGAGCACCTTCAGCACGCGGCCCGCCATTTCGCGCGAGCAGCCGACGAGGCGCGACAGTTCCTGCCGGCTCACCTTGATCTGCATGCCCTCGGGGTGGGTCATCGCATCGGGCTCGCCGCAAAGGTCCATGATCGCGTGCGCAACCCGGCCGGTGACGTCGACGAAAGCGAGGTCACCGAGCTTGCGGTTGGTGCGGTCGAGGCGGGTGGCGAGCTGCGTGGCGAGCTCGAACACGAGGCCGGGGCTCTCCGCGGCGATCTGCCGGAAGCGCGGATAGGTCATTTCCGCGAGCTCGCAGGAATTGCGCGTGCGCACCCAGGCGCTGCGGGTCGGCGTCTCGTGGAAGAGCCCCATCTCGCCGAAGAACTGCCCCTTGTTGAGGTAGGCGAGCACCATCTCGTTGCCTTCCTCGTCCTCGATCATCACTTCGACCGAGCCGTTGATGATGTAATAAAGGACATCCGGCAGGTCGCCCGCATGGATGATCACGGTCTTCGACGGCACCGTGCGGATGCGGCAATAGCTCAGGAAGCGATTGATCGCAGGTATGTCGCTCAACGGCTTGACGTTCTCTTCCATGCTCTCCCCCCGGGCCGTGCGGCCCGTACTCGCCGCTTTGTATTACATATCCCCGCGCGGTCGCAAGTTTCCCGGCTGCGGGAAGGGTCAGATCCAGTAGGCAGTGCGCGTCATGACGCGCGAAGCGCCGCGCATCAGCGCGCGCACCGGCGCAGGCAGTTCGATGCCGCCGGCCTGCCGGGCGCGCGCGCCGTGCATGATTTCGTCCGCGCGCATCGCTTCGAGGATCGCGCGGCTGCGGGCATCGGTTGACGGAACGCGCTCGAGGTGGTCGGTGAGGTGCGATTCGACCTGGCGCTCTGTTTCGGAGACGAAGCCGAGGCTCACGCGATCGCTGACCGCAGCCGCCGCGGCGCCGATCGCGAACGAGCCCGCGTACCAGAATGGCTTCAGCAGGCTCGGCCGCGAGCCGAGTTCGGCGAGGCGCTGTTCGCACCACGCCAGGTGGTCCGCTTCCTCGCGCGCGGCCTCGAGCAGCCCCTCGCGAGTGGCCTCGTCCTTCGCCATGAGCGCCTGGCCGTGATACAGGGCCTGCGCGGCGACCTCGCCGGCATGATTCACGCGCATCAGGCGTGCCGAGAGGGGGGTGGCTTCGCCCGCACCGGTGCCGCCTGGCGCCTGTGGCAGGGGCCTTGCGGCAACGGGGCTGGCAAACACCGCCCGCAAGGCCCGGTCGGCCGCTGACAGCAAGGAATCGAGGGGGGAAGAGGGGGGCATTTCGGGGATCATTATAAGGAGGCCCCGGGTGGCCCTTAGCTGCTTTTGCAAAGCGGGGACCGCTTGAGTACACTTTCCGGCCTTTTTCGGGCCCGCCGGTCCCTTTGCCGCGCGTGGGTGGTTGGAGATCCTTGAAATGACTACAGTTTTCGCCAAGCCCGCGGAGGTCCGCGGCGACTGGTTCCTGATCGATGCCGAGGGCAAGACCCTCGGGCGTCTCGCGACCCAGCTCGCGCACCGCCTGAAGGGCAAGCACAAGGCCGATTACAGCCCGCACGTCGACATGGGCGATCACCTCGTCGTCGTCAACGCGGAGAAGATCCGCGTCACCGGCAACAAGCTCGCCGACAAGATTTACTACCACCACACTGGCTACATCGGCGGCATCAAGTCGATCGGGCTCGAGAAGCTCCTGAAGGAGCATCCAGAGCGCGTGATCGAGATCGCCGTCAAGGGCATGCTGCCGAAGAACACCCTCGGCCGGAACATGTTCAGGAAGCTGCATGTGTTCGCGGGCGGCAAGCACCCGCACACCGCGCAGCAGCCGAAGCCGCTCGAGATCTGAAGGAAGAGAAGCAGATGCCCGCCACGCAGAATTACGGCACCGGCCGTCGCAAGACCGCCACCGCCCGCGTCTACCTCAAGCCCGGCACGGGCCGCATCACGGTGAATGCCCGCCCGGTCGACGAGTTCTTCGGCCGCGAGACCGGCCGCATGATCGTGCGCCAGCCGCTCGAAGTCGTGCAGCTGACCGGCAAGTTCGACGTCCAGGCGCATGTCTCGGGCGGCGGCATCACCGGCCAGGCCGGCGCCATCCGCCACGGCATCACGCGCGCGCTGATCGAGTACGACGAGACGCTGCGCCGCCCGTTGCGCGCCGCCGGTTTCGTCACGCGCGACGCGCGCGAGGTGGAGCGCAAGAAAGTCGGTCGCCGCAAGGCCCGCCGCGGTCCGCAGTACTCGAAGCGCTAAGCTTCGGCGTAGCGCTGCCGATCTTGGGGGATCGTCTAGCGGTAGGACAACGGACTCTGACTCCGTTTACCTAGGTTCGAATCCTAGTCCCCCAGCCAGCACGAAGGGCCCGTCGAAAGACGGGCCCTTTGTCGTTTCGCGATCGAAGCGATAGCCAGGGCGCGCCGGGATGACATTGCGGCCCGCCGGTGTGTGACCCTCGAAGCCTGCAACCCACCTGCCTTTGTCGCGGAGGGCGCCAGTCGATATATTCCGCTTGGGCGCTTCGCCTGCCGACGAGGGAGTAGCCGTGGCCACCTGCGTGTTTCTGCGTCGATTCGCCGCCACCGCGGCCGTTGCCGTGATGGCCGCATGCAGTTCCGGACCGCAGATCCGCTTCAGCGCGGATCCCGGCGCGAGCCTCGCCGGCTACCGGACCTTCAACTACCTGAACCCGCTCGGCACCGATCGGGAAGGCTACGAGTCGCTCGTCTCCACATCGCTGAAGGAGGCGACAACCGCGGAACTCACCCGCCTCGGCTACCGGCTCTCGGATCAGCCCGACTTCCTCGTGAACTTCTCGGGCAAGTTGAGCGATAGGCTGCGCGTGTCGAGTACGCCCGCCCCGCGGCCGCCGCTCGGGTACTACGGCTATCGCCATGGTTTCTACGATCCCTGGTACGGCTACAACGACGTGAACGTGGATCAGTACACCGAAGGCACGCTCAACATCGACATCGTCGATGCCGCGGCGAAGCGCCTCGTCTGGGAGGCGGTTGCGGTCGGGCGCGTCAACGAGAAGACCCTGAAGGACCTTCCGGCCGCCGTCGGCCAGGTCGTGCCCCAGATGCTCGAGAAATTTCCCCCGGCGACCGGCGCCGCGCCGCCCGCGCGGCCGTTGAAGTAGTTCGCGGTCAGATGACCTTCACGCCGGCGTCGCTGCCGACGATGAGCAGGTCGGCCGGCCGCTGCGCGAAGAGCCCCACCGTGACGACCCCCGTGATCTGGTTGAGGTCGCGCTCGAGGCTCGGCGGGTCGAGGATCTCGAGGCCGTGCACGTCGAGGATCTGGTTGCCGTTGTCGGTGGTGCACTGCTCGCGCCACACCGGCTGCCCGCCGCGGGCCACGATCTCGCGCGCGACGTAGGAACGGGCCATCGGGATGACTTCGATGGGCAGCGGGAAGCGGCCCAGCACCGGGACCACCTTGCTCTCATCCACGATGCAGACGAAGCGCTTCGACGCGGCCGCGACGATCTTCTCGCGGGTGAGGGCGGCCCCGCCCCCCTTGATGAGGTAGCGATCGCGCGTCGCTTCGTCGGCGCCATCGACATAGAGGTCGAGGGTGCCGGTGTGGTTCAGGTCCATCACTTCGATGCCGAGGGCCTCGAGCCGCGCCGTCGAGGCGCTTGAACTCGAGACGGCGCCCCGGATGTCATCGCGCATCCGGCCGAGGCCGTCGATGAAGAAGTTGACTGTCGATCCGGTGCCTACGCCGACGATCGAGCCGCGCGCCACATGGGTGAGCGCTGCTTCCGCGGCCCTTTGTTTCCCGGCATTTCCTGCGTTCATCGGCGTGCGCTCCCGCGCTCATGACCCCTGAAACGACTGTGCCCGCTTTCGCGGGCACCAGTGTCGTCGGACTTTGAAGCCGGCGAGCGAGGAAGGTCTTTCCACGCCCGCCGAAGGTGTAAAGGCCTTACTTCTTCTTCGCAGCTTTCTTCTTGGCCTTCTTCTTGGCTTTCGCCATGAGAGTCTCCTGTTGGGTTAGTCCGAGGGTGAGTATATACACGCGCAATCAAATTACAAGCAAGAGTGCTTGCATCGAGGCGCGTGATCTGCATCACGTTCGGGTCGCGTGATCACTCGAGGGAGAGGATGAACGCGAAGTGCGCGCTGCTCACCGGCATCACCGACAGCCGACTGCCCCGTTGCAGCAGCACCATCTGCGCGAGCTTGCCCATCGCATGCGCCTTCAGCTCCGCGAGCGTGATCACGCGTGCCAGGCGCCGCTCGAGTTGCACGTCGACGGCGTACCAGCGCGGCGCCGCGGGGTCGCTGCCCGCGTCGAAATGCCGGTGTTTGCGCTCGAACGCGGTGGGGTCGGGGTAGCCGGCGCGCACCACGCGAAGCAATGCGACGATGCCCGGCACCTCGCAGCTCGAGTGATAGAGGAAGGCCCGGTCCCCCCGGGCGAAGTCGTCGCGCAGCATGTTCCGCGCCTGGTAGTTGCGCACGCCGTCCCACATCGTCGTGCGCTTCGGCGCGCGCTCGAGGTCGTCGATGCCGAAGGTGGAGGGTTCGGTCTTCATCAGCCAATGGTTCATCGGGGGCTCCGGGGAAAACGGGTGAGGCCGTGCTCGGTGATCACGGCATCGAGGCGTACGTCGTGCGCGGCCACGGGCAGGGCATCGACCTGCTGGCAGGCGAAGGCGATGCCGATGAGTCGGGGGCGCGGCCATGCGCGGCGATGGCGCCGGAAGGCAAGTGCACGGTCGTAGTAACCCCCGCCCATGCCGAGTCGCGCGCCCTTTGCATCGAATCCGACGAGGGGCAGCAGCACGATGTCGAGCCGGGTCGCCGGCCTGGCCCGTGCACCGGGCGGGGGTTCCGCGATGCCGAACCGATTGACGCGCCGCTCGCCGCCCGCGCTCACGAAGGCGAGCCGCCGCCTCCGAAAGCTCGTGATCCGGGGCAGGTAAAGCTGCACTCCGCGGCGGGCGAGGGCGGTGAGCGCTTCCGCGAGGTCGGGCTCTTCGGGCAGCGCGACGTATGCCGCGACATGGCGTCCGCGCGGGGCCGGACCGATGGCCTTGAGCACTTCCCGGCAGATCCTGCGCGACAGGCGCGCGCGCTCGGCCGCGCCCAAGGCGCGCCGGCGGGCACGCAGTTCGCCGCGCAGGTCGCTACGGATCATCGTGGAGAGGGCGGCAAAGTGGCGTCACCCGCCAGTGCCGGTGCCGGCCGTTGCTCTCGACCGGAGCAACAGGTGGGGCGCGGTGCGGAAGGTAAGGCTTTCCGCGTGAGCGGACGTGCACAGTTCTGCCGGCAAGCCAAAGCCCCATGGGTGTATCAATTAGGGTCGAGGGTAACCCGGCCGACTGTCGAACACCGCAGGTGACGCCTGCGACACTCTATCAGAGTTCGAGCTGCTGGCCCTCGGCGAGCGCGGACTCGACACGCTCGCGCAGCGCGCGCACGCGGCCGCCGAAATCGTGGTCGAGCTTCTGCCCCTGGTTGCGCACCCGCAGCAACTCGTTCGCGAGGTTGAGCGCCGCCATGACGGCGATGCGGTCGAGGCCGACCACCTTGCCGCTGTCGCGGATCTCGCGCATTTTCGAGTTGAGGTATTCGGCGGAATCGAGGAGGTCGGAGCGCTCCTCGTAGGGGCAGGCGACGAAGTATTCCTTCTCGAGGATCCGCACGCTGAGGCGTGCGACTTCGCGTTCGCTCATGCGCCGTGCTCCAGGGTCTTCAGCCGGCCGATCATCGCCTCGACCCGGGTCCTCACCTGTTCGTTCTTCTGCACGAGGGCGGCGCGCTCGGTCGCGAGGCTGTCCTGCCGCTGGCGAAGCGCCCGATTTTCCTCGCGCAGGCGCGCGATGACCGAGACGAGATCATCGACCCGCTTCTCGAGCCGGCGCAGCTCCGTATCGACGGGATTCTTGCTGTTTTCACTCATGCCAAAGACTATGAACCGCGTCAGGCGGGCGGTCAATCGCGGCGGACGGTTGAGGCATAATGCGCGCATGATCGCGGCGAGCTATGCGGAGTTGCAGCGCATCCTCGGGGATGCCCAGGGGCTGACCGATGCGGCCGAGGCCCACGGCACGCTCGCCGGGGCCCTGTGCGCCGCCGGCAGCTACCGGCTCGACGACTGGCTCGGCGAGATCCTGCCCGATGGGCGAGCGGATCCGCTGACCCGCGAGTCGTGCCGCAGCTATTTCGACGCCACGGCGCAGGCGCTCGGGGGCGTCGACATGTCCTTCGAGGTGCTGCTGCCGGGCGATGAGCAATCCATCGCTGCGCGCGCGACCGCGCTCGGGCAGTGGTGCCAGGGATTCCTCTACGGCCTCGGCACGAGTTCCATTGAAGACGTGACCCGCTTGCCGGGCGAGGTGGGCGAAATCGTCCGCGACCTGTCGGAGATTACTCGCATCGGGGTGGATGGCGACGAGAGCCTCGAATCGAACGAAAGTGCCTACGCCGAGCTCGTGGAGTTCGTGCGGGTGGGGGTGCAGCTGCTGTTCGAGGAGCTGGCGCCCTACCGGATGGTGCCGCCCGCCACCACCGAGTCGCTGCATTGATGAAGGCCGTTCCCCGGGCGGAATTCAAGCGCCGCCGCCGCCAGTTGATGCGCCTGATGGGCCGCGACTCGATCGCCATCGTGCCGGCCGCGCCCGTGCGCCTGCGCAACAGCGACGTCGAGTACGCCTACCGGCAGGACAGCGACTTCCACTACCTCACCGGGTTCGACGAGCCCGAGGCGGTGGCCATCCTGATACCGGGGCGGGCGCAGGCGGAGTATGTGATGTTCGTGCGCGATCGCGATCCGGCGCGCGAGACCTGGGACGGTCGCCGGGCGGGGCCTGCCGGCGCGACGCGTGACTACGACGCGGACGATGCGTTTCCGATCGGCGACATCGACGAGATCCTGCCGGGCCTGCTCGAGAACCGCGAGAAGGTGTACTACGCGATGGGCACCCACCCCGAGTTCGACCAGCGGGTGGTCGGCTGGGTGAACGGCCTGCGGGCGCAGTCGAAGCACGGGCGCCATTCCCCGCAGGAAATTGTCGCGCTCGACCACGTGCTGCACGACATGCGGCTCTTCAAGAGCCGCGCGGAGCTCGCGATGATGCGCGAGGCGGCGCGGATCGCGGCCGCGGCCCACGTGCGGGCGATGCGGGCCAGCGCACCGGGACGCCCCGAATACGAGCTCGCGGCCGAGATCACCCACGAATTCCGCCGCCACAACGCCGACCATTCCTACCTGCCGATCGTCGGCGGCGGCGTGAATGCCTGCATCCTGCACTATCGCGAGAACGACGCGCTGCTACGCGACGGCGACCTGCTGCTGATCGACGCCGGTTGCGAATACCAGGGCTACGCCTCCGACATCACCCGCACCTTCCCCGTGAACGGTCGCTTTACGCCGGCGCAGCGCGCGGTGTACGACATCGTGCTCGAGGCGAACCTTGCGGCCACGGCGAAGGTGCGGCCGGGCAATCACTGGAACGAGCCGCATGACGCGGCCGTGCGCGTGATCACCCAGGGGCTCGTGCGCCTCGGCCTGCTGAAGGGGCGCGTGCCCGCGCTCGAGAAGGCGCAGGCCTACCGGCGCTACTTCATGCATCGCACCGGCCACTGGCTCGGCATGGACGTGCACGACGTCGGTGACTACAAGGTGGGCGACGAGTGGCGGGTCTTCGAACCCGGCATGGTGCTGACCATCGAGCCGGGCATCTACATCGCCGCGAACGCGCGCGGCGTGCCGAAGCGCCTGCGCGGCATCGGCATCCGCATCGAGGACGACGTGGTCGTGACCCGCGGTGGCTGCGAGGTGCTCACCGAAGGAGTACCGAAGCGCGCCGAGGACATCGAAGCGCTGATGGAGGCCGCGTGAGCGCATCCCGGCCAGGGGATCTGGCACGCGTCGATGTCGCCATCGTCGGTGGCGGCATGGTCGGCGCGAGCCTCGCGGCGGCCCTGCGCGATACGGATCTCACCGTGGCGCTGGTCGAGGGCTACGCGCCCGACGCGGCGGCGCAGCCGAGCTTCGACGAGCGTACCACCGCCATCGGCAACGGCAGCCGCGCCGTGTTCGAGGGTCTCGGCGTCTGGCCGCGGATGGCGGCGGAGGGCGCGGCGATTCGTGCCATCCATGTGTCCGACGCCGGCCGCTTCGGTTTCGCGCGACTCTCGGCTGCCGAGCAGGGCCTCGATGCTTTCGGCCATGTGCTTCCCAACCGCGCCATCGGGCGTGCGCTGTGGAGCGTGCTCGAGGGAGCACCGCGATTGACGCCGTACATGCCGGCGCGGGCCGTGCAGGTGACGGTGGACAGCGGGGCGGCAACCCTCGAGGTGGAACGCACGGGCAAGGCGCGCGAGCGGCTGCAGGCCTCCTTGCTGGTCGCCGCCGACGGCGCGCAGTCGATGCTGCGCTCGACGCTCGGCCTGCCGTCCCATGTGGAGGACTATGGCCAGGTTGCAGTGGTCGCCAATGTCGCCGCGGAATCCCGCCACGACGGCACGGCGTACGAACGCTTCACTTCGGTCGGGCCGCTCGCGCTGCTGCCGCTTGCGGATGGCAGCTATACGGTGGTCTGGGCGCTCGCGCCCGGGGCCGCCGAGCGCGCCCGCGCGCTGCCCGATGTGCAGTTCCTCGCGGAGTTGCAGCGGCGCTTCGGCTGGCGGGTGGGTCGCTTCGTGCGCGCCGGTGCGCGCGCGTCCTATCCGCTCGCGCTCACCCGCAGCGATGCGACGCACGGCGAGCGCGTGGTGCTGATCGGCAATGCGGCGCAGGCGCTGCACCCGGTGGCGGGGCAGGGTTTCAACCTGGGGCTGCGCGATGCGGCCACCCTGGCCGAGGTGCTAGCCTGCGCGAAAGCCCGGGGCGAGGATGTCGGCAGCCGCGCGGTGATCGAGCGCTTCGTCGCGGCGCGGGAGGGCGACCGCCGCGGTGTCATCCGCTTCACGGACGGCCTCGTGAAGCTGTTCCGCGACGAGCGGCGCGGGGTCGGGCTGTTGCGCGATCTCGGCCTCCTGTTCTTCGATCTGGCGCCGCCCGCCAAGCGCGCCATGTCGCGCGTGAGCTGGGGCTTCGCAGGTCGCCTGCCACGCCTCGCGCGCGGCCTCGGCCTTGCGAACCAGGACCGGCCTGAACGCCATGGCGACTGAATACGACCTCGCGGTCGTCGGCGGAGGCGCGGTCGGCGCCGCGTTCGCCGCGCTGGCCGTACGCCAGGCACGAGTGCCGGCCGCGCGGGTGGTCGTGATCGAGCGCGAACGCCCGGCGCCCTGGAGGCCGACCGACGATTACGACTTGCGGGTGTTCGCGCTGTCCCGCGCGAGCGCGCGCATCCTCGCGGCGGCCGGTGCCTGGGAAGCCATCGAGGCGGCGCGGGTCAGTCCCTATGAGCGCATGCGGGTCTGGCACGCATCGATGGCGCCACGCGGCGGCGAGGCGCTCGTGTTCGATGCGGCCGAACTCGGCGAACCGAACCTCGGCTACATCGTCGAAGGCCGCCTGATCCAGGCCGCGCTCCATGCCTCCCTCGAAACGCTCGGGGTCACGATCGTGCCGGCGAATGTCGAGGCCCTGGCCCTCTCCCCCGATGAGGCCATCGTCGGGCTCGGCGAGCGTCGCATCCCTGCGCGACTCGTGGTGGGGGCCGATGGCGGGCGTTCGCGCGTGCGCGAGCTGGCCGGCCTGCCGGCGAAAACCCGTGACTACCGCCAGCAGGCGATCGTCGCGAACGTGGTGACGGGCAAGCCGCACGAGTCGACGGCATGGCAGCGCTTCCTGGGCGACGGCACGCTCGCCTTCCTGCCGCTTGCGAACGGCCAGTGCTCGATCGTCTGGTCGGTCGCGAGTGAGCGTGCCGCGCAGTTGCGGACGCTGTCGGTTCCGGATTTCGAGCGTGAGCTCACCGCAGCGCTCGACGGCGCGCTGGGGGAGGTGCGGCTCGCGAGCGGCCGGGTGTCGATCCCGCTGGCGGCGACCCGCGCCGAACACTATGTGCTCGAGCGCTGCGCGCTGATCGGCGATGCCGCCCACACGGTGCACCCGCTCGCGGGGCAGGGCGTGAACCTCGGCTTCCTCGACGCCGCGGCGCTTGCCGAGGTGCTCGCCGACGCACGGGAGGAGCGCGAGGACCCCGGCGCGCTACGCATCCTGCGCCGCTACGAGCGCCGGCGCCGCCCGCAGAACGAGCTGATGTCCGCTGCAATGAGCGGCTTCAACGACTTCCTCGCGCTGGGGCAGGGGCCGGTGGCGCAGGTCGCGCGCCGCGGGATGGGGGTCGTGAACCGGCTCGCGCCGGTGAAGCGGCTGTTCGCCGAGCGGGCGCTCGGCGTAGGTGGGGACCTGCCCATGGCTGCGCGGCCCCCCACGATTTGAGGGAGCTATCCGATGGACATCCAGCAGGCGATGAAGAATCCGGCGCGCACGTTCGGCACTCCCGAAGCGCTGGAGCAGGCGACCGGCCTTTCAGACTCGCAGAAGCGTGCCATCCTCTTGCAGTGGAAAGACCAGTTGCATCAGCTGCTGGCTGCCGACGACGAGCACATGCTGCGCGCCGGTGCGCAGGCGGGCGCGAATGGCGAGTGCCTGCGGCGCGTGATCGATGTCCTGACGCGGCTACGCTAGCGGGATCAGGTCGATCTTCGCCGCGCAGATGAAGTCGTTTTCGGACAGCCCGCGGATCGCGTGGGTCGTGAAGCGGACCCGGCAATAGTTGTAGCCAACCTCGAGGTCGGGGTGGTGGTCCTCGAGGTTCGCGATGTGCGCGAGGGCGTTCACGAAGCTCATCGTGCGAAAGAAGTCGCGAAACGCGAACTCCCGGCGGATCGAGCGCGCATCGGACGCGAGCTGCCACCCCTCGTGCAGGGACGCCCGCAGGCGCTCGGCCTCGGCGCGCGCCAACGGCTCGACGCCGCCCTCGCAGGGCCTGCAACGGCGGTCGGAGAGGCCGCTCATGGCGCCGCCTTGCGCACGAAACGGCGCTCGACATAGCGCTCGACCAGCGCCTGGAACTCCTCGGCGATGCGCTCGCCCTTGAGCGTCACCGTCTTCTCGCCGTCCTCGTAGACGGGCGCCACCGGGCGCTCGCCGGTGCCGGGCAAGCTGATGCCGATGCTCGCGTGCTTGCTCTCGCCCGGGCCGTTGACGACGCAGCCCATTACCGCGACGGTCATGTCCTCGACGCCGTCGAAAGCCTTGCGCCACTCCGGCATGCGATGGCGCACATGCGCCTGGATCGACTGCGCGAGCTGCTGGAAATAGGTGCTGGTCGTGCGGCCGCAGCCGGGGCAGGCGACGACCATGGGGATGAAGGCGCGCAAGCCCATCGTCTGCAGGATTTCCTGCGCGACGATCACTTCCTGGGTGCGGTCGCCGCCCGGTTCGGGCGTGAGCGAGACACGGATCGTGTCCCCTATGCCTTCCTGCAGGAGGATCGACATGCCGGCCGTCGAGGCGACGATGCCCTTCGAGCCCATGCCAGCCTCGGTGAGCCCGAGGTGCAGCGGGTAACGGCAGCGCGCGGCCATGTCGCGGTAGACGGCGATCAGGTCCTGCACGCCGCTCACCTTGGCCGAGAGCACGATGCGGTCCTCGCGCAGCCCGAGTTCGCGGGCCCGCTCGGCGCTCGCGACCGCCGAGGTGACGATGGCATCGCGCATCACGTCCTGCGCCGAGCGCGGCGCGGCCGCGCGCGAGTTTTCGTCCATCAGGCGCGTCAGCAGGTCCTGGTCGAGGCTGCCCCAGTTCACGCCGATGCGCACCGGCTTGTCGTGGCGGCAGGCGGTCTCGATCATTTCGGCGAACTGCGGGTCGCGCTTGCTTCCGCGGCCGACGTTGCCGGGATTGATGCGGTATTTGGCCAGCGCCTCGGCGCAGGCAGGGTGCTCGCGCAGCAGCTTGTGGCCGTTGAAGTGAAAATCCCCGATCAGCGGCACCGCGACCCCCATCTGGTCGAGCCGGTCGCGCACGTGCGGCACCGCGGCAGCGGCTTCATCGCTGTTGACGGTGATGCGCACGAGTTCCGAACCGGCGCGGGCGAGCGAGCGGACCTGCTGCGCGGTGGCTTCGGCATCCGCGGTGTCGGTGTTGGTCATCGACTGGACCACGATCGGGCGATTGCCGCCGATGACGGCGGCGCCGACGTGGACGGCGAGGGAGGAGCGGCGGGGATGGGCGGACATGAGAGAGTTATTCTAGTCGTTGCGGCCGCTGGTATCATGTCGCGGCTCGCCGCTATCCAAGACTGTCCGGAGAGATCCCACCGCCCCCACGGGCAGCGGGACGCCGAAGGCGCAAGTTCCGCCCGGAAACGCTCAGGCAAAAGAACGGCAGGACCCAGGCGAGCTCTGGAGAGTGGTGGGCCCGGCCCACCCACCGAAGGGGTGAGGCGAGTCCCGGTGGACCCGCCCGATCTCTCAGGTCACAGGACAGAGGGGCGGTGGAAGTGAGTCCATATGGGACGACGCACACCGCTTTTTGACCTGCACACCCGCCTCGGCGCCCGGATGGTCGATTTCGGGGGCTGGGACATGCCCGTCCACTACGGTTCGCAGATCGAGGAGCACCACGCCGTGCGCCGCCATGCGGGCGTGTTCGATGTCTCGCACATGTGCGTGGTGGACCTCGCAGGCGAGCGGGCGCGCCCTTTCCTCGAACGCCTCGTCGCGAACGATGTGGGCAAGCTGCGCACGCCCGGCAAGGCGCTGTACTCCTGCCTGCTGAACGAGGCCGGCGGCGTCCTCGACGATCTCATCATTTACTACCTCGACGAGCGCTTCTTCCGCGTCGTGGTGAATGCCGGCACGCGCGACAAGGACCTCGCGTGGATCCGCGCGCACGCCGTGCCCTTCGGCGTCGAGGTCACCGAACGCACCGACCTCGGCATGATCGCCGTGCAGGGGCCGCAGGCGCGCAGCCTTGTCGAAGGCCTGCTGCCGCCGGACCCGGCGGCGCGGGCCGCGGTGATGGCACTTGCGCCCTTCAACGGCCGTGCCATCGGCGGCTGGTTCGTCGCGCGCACCGGCTACACGGGCGAGGACGGCTTCGAGATCGTCCTGCCAGCCGTCGAGGCCGAGCCCACCTGGGTTGCGCTCAATGAACGCGGCGTGCGCTCCTGCGGGCTCGGTGCCCGCGACACGCTGCGGCTCGAGGCGGGCATGAACCTCTACGGCAACGACATGGGCGAGGGCACGAACCCGCTCGAGTCGGGCCTCGCCTGGACGGTGGCATTCGAGCCCGCCGGGCGCGATTTTGTCGGCCGCGCGGCGCTCGAAGCGATCCGCGCGCGCGGATCGCTCGCGCGCCTCGTCGGCCTCGTGCTCGAGGACCGCGGTGTGCTGCGCGGCCACCAGAAAGTCGTCGTCGAAGGCGTCGGCGAGGGTGAGATCACGAGCGGCACGTTTTCGCCGACCCTCGAGAAGTCCATTGCGCTCGCGCGCGTGCCCGCGGGCACGGGCGAGCGCGTGCAGGTCGATATCCGCGGCAAGCTGCTCGCCGCGCGGGTCGTCAAGCCGCCGTTTGTCCGCCACGGCAAAGTACTCGTTTCCTGACCGGAGTGATTCCATGAGCCAGATTCCCGCTGACTTGAGGTATGCAAAGAGCCACGAGTGGGTGAAACCCCTCGCCGACGGCACGGTCGAAATCGGCATCAGCGACCATGCGCAGGCGGCGCTGGGCGACCTGGTGTTCGTCGAGGTGCCGGCCGTCGGCCGCACGCTGGCCGCGGGCGAAGCCTGCGCGGTCGTCGAGTCGGTCAAGGCCGCTTCCGATGTCTACAGCCCGATCGCGGGCACGGTGACGGCGGCCAACGCGGAACTGGCGGGCGCCCCGGAACTCATCAACCAGGACCCCTATGGCGGCGGCTGGCTGATCCGGGTCAAGCCCGCCGATCCGCGCGCGGCCGACGCCCTCCTCAGTGCGTCGGACTACGAAGCCGTGCTGCAGGCCGAAGGCGCTTAAGGAGAGGCGTGATGCCGTTCATTCCGCACACCGAAGACGACATCCGCGACATGCTCGCGGCGATCGGCGCCCCGTCGATCGAGGCGCTGTTCGACGAGATCCCGCAGGAACTGCGCATCAAGTCCCTCGCGGGCGTTCCGGTGGGACTGCCGGAGCAGGAGATCGGGCGGCTGATGACGGCGCGCGCGAAGCAGGACGGTTCGCCGCTGTCGTTCCTCGGCGCCGGCGCCTACGAGCACCACATTCCCTCGGCGGTGTGGGCGATCGTCACGCGCGGCGAGATCTACAGCGCCTACACGCCCTACCAGGCCGAGGCGAGCCAGGGCACGCTGCAGGCGATCTACGAGTACCAGACGATGATCGCCTCGCTCACCGGCATGCAGGTGTCGAACGCCACGCTCTACGACGGCGGTTCGGCGCTCGCCGAGGCCGCGCTCATGGCTGTGCGCGCGCATCGCAAGTCGAGTTCGCTGCGCATCCTCGTGCCGACCACCGTGCACCCGCATTACCGCAAGGTGGCGGTCGCGACGGCGGGCAACCAGGGTCTCGTCTTCGACACCGTGTCGTACGTGCGCGAGTCGGGCTGCGTCGCGCCCACGGCGCTCGCCCCGTACGCCGGCGAGGACATCAACGCGCTCGTGATCCAGCAGCCGAACTTCTTCGGCATGCTCGAGGATGTCGATGCGCTCACCGACTGGGCGCATGCCAACGGCGCGCTCGTGATCGCGGTCGTGAACCCGACGTCGCTCGCGATCCTGAAGCCGCCGGGCGAGTGGGGCGCGAAGGGCGCCGACATCGTCGTCGGCGAAGGCCAGCCGCTCGGCGTGCCGCTCTCCTCGGGTGGCCCGTATTTCGGCTTCATGACCACGCGCATGGAGTACGTGCGCCAGATGCCGGGCCGCATCGTCGGCCGCACGGTCGACCTCGACGGCCGGGTGGGCTACGCGCTCACGCTGCAGGCGCGCGAACAGCACATCCGCCGCGGCAAGGCGACCTCGAACATCTGCACGAACCAGGGCCTGCTGATGACGGCGGCCACGATTTACATGTCGATCATGGGGCCCGAGGGGCTCGAGCGGGTGGCGGCGCTGTCGGCGCAGCGCACGCGCGAGCTCGTCGCGGCGCTGTCGCGCGTCAAGGGCGTGCGCCGCTGCTTCGAGGGCCCGAACTTCCACGAGGCGGTCCTGTTGCTCGACCGCCCGGCGGCGGAGGTGCTGCGCGGCCTTGCCGACCGCGGCGTGCTCGGCGGCTTCGACCTCGGCGAGCACTATCCCGAACTCGGCTCGGCGATCCTCGTTTGCGCGACCGAGACCAAGACCGCCGCCGACATCGAAACCTGTGCCGCGGCCCTCACCGAGGCGTTGCGCGCCGCGCGCGCGGCCTGAGAAGGATCACCAGAATGTCGAATCGCCTCGAAAAACCGATCTTCGAATACTCGCGCCCGGGCCGCGGTGCGATCGGCCAGTGGCCGCAGAAGACCGCGATTCCAGCGGACCTGCCCGCCCACCTGCGCCGCAGGAACCGGCCGCTGCTGCCGGAAGTGAGCGAGCTCGAGGCGGTGCGTCACTTCACGCGCCTCTCGCAGCTCAATTTCTCGATCGACACGCACTTCTACCCGCTCGGCTCGTGCACGATGAAATACAACCCGAAGGCGTGCAACCAGTACGCCCTGCTGCCCGAGTTCACGGGGCGGCATCCGCTCGCGCCCGAGTCACACGGCCAGGGGTTCCTCGCCTGCATGTACGAACTGCAGGAAATGCTGAAGGAAGTCACCGGCATGCGCGGCGTCTCGCTGACGCCGATGGCGGGCGCGCACGGCGAGTTCGCCGGCGTGGCGATGATCCGCGCCTATCACCGCGCGCGCGGCGACCTCGCGCGCAATGAAATCATCGTGCCGGAGGCCGCGCACGGCACGAACCCCGCGACCGCGACGATGTGCGGCTGCGTGGTGCGCGAGATCCCGGTGATGGCCGACGGCGACGTCGACATCGAGGCCCTGAAGGCGGTGGTCGGGCCGAACACCGCCGGCATCATGCTCACGAACCCCTCGACGCTCGGCGTGTTCGAGCGCCGCATCAAGGAGGTGGCGGGCATCGTGCACGCGGCGGGCGGCCTCCTTTATTACGACGGCGCGAACCTGAACGCGATTCTCGGCAAGGTGCGTCCCGGGGACATGGGGTTCGACGTGATCCACATGAACCTGCACAAGACCTTCTCGACGCCGCACGGCGGCGGCGGGCCGGGGTCGGGCGCGGTGGGCGTGAGCGAGCGCCTGCTGCCCTACCTGCCGATCCCGATCGTCGGGCGCGAGGGCGAGCGCCATCGCTGGCTCAGCGAGCAGGATCTGCCGCAGTCGATCGGCCGACTGTCGACCTTCATGGGCAACGCGGGCGTGTTGCTGCGGGCCTACATCTACATGCGCATGCTGGGCCGCGAGGGCATGAGCCGGGTCGCCGATTTCGCGACGCTGAATGCCAACTACCTGCTCGCGAAGCTCGTGCAGGCGGGGTACGACGCAGCCTATCCGCAGCGCCGCGCGAGCCACGAGTTCATCGTCACCGCGAAGCGCCAGGCGAAGGAACAGGGCGTCACGGCGATGGACATCGCCAAGCGCCTGCTCGATTTCGGCTTCCATGCGCCGACCACCTACTTCCCGCTGCTCGTGCCCGAGTGCCTGCTGATCGAGCCGACGGAAACAGAGAGCAAGGAGGCCCTGGATGCCTTCATCGAGGCGATGGTGAAGATACGACATGAGGGCGAGGGTGATGCGTCGCTGCTGAAGGGCGCGCCGCACACGCTGCCGGTGCGGCGGCTCGACGACGTGCGGGCCGCGCGCCAGCTCGATCTCACCTGGAAGCCGGGCGCGGCGGCCTGATGGAGCGCGACAAGCCGCGCGGCGTCACCCGGGTGTTGCGCGCCTTGCTCACGAGCCTGAAGGGGCTGCGCGGCGCCTTTCGCGAGGAGGCCGCCTTCCGCCAGGAATTGCTGGCCGCGCTCGTTGCCGTGCCGCTCGCGCTCTGGCTTGGACGCAGCGGCGTCGAACGTGCTCTACTCGTCGCGCCGGTGCTGCTCATCCTCGTCGTCGAACTCGTCAACAGCGCGATCGAGGCGACGGTGGACCGCATCGGGCTCGAGCAGCACAGGCTCGCGGGCCTCGCCAAGGACATCGGCTCGGCTGCCGTGTTCATGTCGTTCGTGCTCTGCGCCGCGGTCTGGGTGCTGCTGCTCGCCGATCATTGAGGAATAACGGAGGAATATGTCAGTCCTTGTCTGCGGTTCGGTCGCGTTCGACACCGTCATGGTCTTCGACGGCAGGTTCAGGGACCACATCCTCGCCGACCGCATCCACCTCCTCAATGTCTCGTTCCTCGTGCCTGCGATGCGGCGCAACTTCGGTGGCTGCGCAGGCAATATCGCCTACAACCTGAAGCTGCTTGGCGGCGACGGCCATGCCATGGCGGTCGTCGGCAGAGACTTCGGTCCCTACGAGGCGTGGATGCGCGCGAACGGCCTGTCGCTCGCCTACATCGACCCGATGGACAGCGAGTACACGCCGCAGGCCTACATCACGACCGACCTCGATTCGAACCAGATCACCGCCTTCCACCCCGGTTCGATGATGTTCGCGCACCGCAACCCGGTTCCCACGGGGGCGGGCATCCGCATCGGCGTCGTGGCACCCGAAAACCGCGACGGCATGATCCAGCACTCGGAACAGTTCGTCGCTGCGGGCATTCCCGTGCTGTTCGATCCGGGGCAGGGCCTGCCGCTTTTCTCCGGCGATGACCTGCACAAGTTCATCGACGAGGCGACCTGGGTGGCCTTCAACGATTACGAAGGCAACCTTGTCTGCGATCGCACCGGACTGTCGCTCGAGCAGATCGCGGCGAAAGTCGAGGCATTGATCGTGACCCTCGGCGGCCAGGGGTCGCGCATTTACGCGGGCGGCACCGTGCACGAAGTTCCGGTGGCACGTGCCGCCAAGCTTGCGGACCCGACCGGCTGCGGCGACGCCTACCGCGCGGGACTGTTGTACGGCCTGCAGAACCGGCTCGACTGGCCGACGACCGGCCGCATCGCATCGCTCATGGGCGCGATCAAGATCGAGCACCACGGCACGCAGAACCATCGCTTCACGCGCGCCGAATTCGAGGCGCGCTTCCGGGACAGCTTCGGCCGGGGGATCTGACATGCGGCGACTCGGCTGGATCGGCTCACTCACCCTGGTGTTTGCAGCGGGCGCGCATGCGCAGCTCGCACCGCCGCCGGCGCCCACGCCGGCTGCCACCGAGCCGGTGGTCGGCGTCGAGCCGGCCGACAGCGGCTGGACCCGCACGCTCGAGCGCATCGCGCAGAGCGTCGTCGCCATCGAAGTCGACCAGACGCGCGCCTTCGACACGGAGTGGAACGCCTCGGCGCAGGCGACCGGCTTCATCGTCGATGCCGAGCGCGGCCTCATCCTCACGAATCGCCATGTCGTCACGCCGGGGCCCGTAATCGCAGAAGCCACGTTCCTCAATCGCGAGGAAGTGCAGCTCTATCCGGTCTACCGTGACCCGGTGCACGACTTCGGCATTTACCGCTACGATCCGTCGAAGCTGCGCTTCATCAAGCCGAAGGCGCTGCCGCTCTATCCCGAGGGCGCCGAGGTGGGCCGCGAGATCCGCGTCGTCGGCAACAATGCCGGCGAGCAGCTGTCGATCCTCGCGGGTACCCTCGCGCGGCTCGACCGCCAGGCGCCGGAGTACGGCGTCGGCAAGTACAACGACTTCAATACCTTCTATTTGCAGGCGGCTTCCGGGACGTCGGGCGGTTCGTCCGGCTCGCCGGTGATCGACATCCAGGGTCGCGTCGTCGCCCTGAACGCCGGCGGTTCGAGCGCCGCGGCCTCGAGCTTCTACCTGCCGCTCGGGCGCGTGAAGCGCGCCCTTGACCTGATCCGCCAGGGCAAGCCCGTGCCGCGCGGCACGCTGCAGACCACCTTCCTTTACACGCCCTTCGACGAGTTGCGGCGCCTCGGCCTGCAGCCGGCGACCGAGGCGGCCGTGCGCAAGGCCTTCCCCGACTTCACGGGCATGCTCGTGGTCGCTGAAGTGCAGCCCGGCAGCGCCGCGGCGGATGTGCTGCAGCCGGGCGATGTGCTCGTCAAGGTGAACGGCCGCTACCTCACGCAGTTCGAGCCGCTGAATGCCGTGCTGGACGACAGCGTGGCGGCGCCCGTCGAGCTCGAGCTGCAGCGGGGCGGCGCGGTCGTCATGGCGAAGCTCAAGGTCGACGACCTGCATTCGATCACGCCCGACGAGTACCTCGAGTTCGGCGACGGGGTCGTCAATACGCTCTCCTACCAGATGGCGCGTCATTTCAATATCCCGGTGCGCGGGGCCTACGTGGCGAACCCCGGCTACTCGCTCGGCTCCGCCGGCGTGCCGCGCGGCGCGGTCATCACGGCGGTCAACGGCACGGCCATCGCCGGCATCGGCGACCTGGAGACGGCGATCGAGAAACTGGGCGACGGCGATCGCACCACGGTCCGCTATTCGACCATCGACGACCCGAACGGCAGCCAGCTGCGTTCGGTGCGCATGGATCGCCGCTGGTTCCCGGCGCAGCGCTGCAAGCGCAACGACGCGAGCGGCTTCTGGGATTGCCGGCCGCTCGCCGCGCCGCCGCCGCCGAAGGCGCCGGTCGCGGGCAGCACGGTCTTCCAGGCGGTGGACGATCCGCATGTCGGGCGCGTGGTGCCCTCGCTCGTCACGGTCGACTTCGACATGCCCTATGCCATCGAGGGCGTCACCGAGCGCCATTACCACGGCACCGGCCTCGTGGTCGACGCGCAGCGCGGGCTCGTGGTGGTCGATCGCAATACGGTGCCGGTCTCGCTCGGCGACGTGCGAGTGACGTTTGCCGGCACCCTCGAGGTGCCGGGGCGCGTGCTGTTCGTGCATCCGCTGCACAACCTCTCGATCGTGCAGTACGACCCGGCGCTGATCGGCTCGACGCCGGTGCGCAGCGCGAAGTTCGGCACGAAGCCGCTGCGCGCAGGCGACGAGGTCACGGTCGTCGGGCTCTCGCCCGGCACGGGGCTGAAGTCCCGCGCGACGAGCGTCGCCGACATCGACCCGATCGCACTGCCGCTGTCGCGCACGATGCAGTTTCGCGAGTCGAACCTCGAGACGATCGAACTCGTGAACGGGCCACAGGACTTCGATGGCGTGCTGCTCGACAAGGCGGGCGCCGTGGCCGGCCTCTGGTCGAGCTTCGCCTCCGAGAGCGGGCGCGACGTGGTGCAGGAGAACCGTGGCGTGCCGATCGCGATCGTGGCCGACATGGTCGAGCGCGTGCACGAGGGCCGGCCAATCTACTCGCTCGAGGCGGAACTCTTCCCGCAGGAACTCGCGGCGGCGCGCCGCCTCGGGCTCACCGACGACTGGGTCAGGCGGCTCGAGACCGCGAACGATGGCGCGCGCCGCGTACTCACGGTCACCCGGCTGGTCGGCGGGTCGGACGCCTTCCGCGAACTGCAGCAGGGCGACCTGCTGCTCGCCATCGACGGCAAGGTGGTGACGCATTTCCGTGACGTCGAGCAGGCGGTCGCCGACAAGCCGCAGGTACGGGTGACGGTATGGCGCGGAAACGCGACCCGCGACATCGAGGTGCGGACCGCGGCGCTGACCGGCATCGACCTGACGCGCGTGGTGCAGTGGGCGGGGGCGACGCTGCACGCGCCGCACCGCGCGATGCAGGCGCAGCGGAGCATCCCGCCAGAGGGCGTTTACATTGCGTACTTCGCCTATGGTTCGCCGGCGACGCGCGCGGGCCTCTTTCCCGGCCGCCGTATCGTCGAGGTCGACGGGCACCCGACGCCGGACCTCGATTCCTTCCTGAAGGCCGTCACCGGGCGGCCCGACCGGGCCGCCGTGCGCCTCAAGACGATAGCCTGGAACAACGCGCCCGACGTGATCACCCTCAAGCTCGACAAGCATTATTGGCCAGCCTATGAGCTGCGTCGCACCGGTGATCGCTGGGAGCGCTATCCGCTGGAGTAGAATGGGCGGATGGTCCGTATCGTCCGCGCAACCCAGGCAGAGATCGATGAAGCCGTCACGGCCCTCCGTGACGGCGAGCTGGTGGCATTCCCGACCGAGACGGTGTATGGGCTCGGCGCGAATGCGCAGAATCCCGCGGCCGTACAGAAGGTGTTCGAGGCCAAGGGCCGGCCGACGAGCCATCCTGTCATCGTGCACATCGACAGCCCGAAGTACCTGCATCGCTGGGTCCGCGAAGTGCCGGACGTGGCGCAGGCCCTGGCCGCGCGTTTCTGGCCGGGTCCCCTGACGCTCGTCCTGCCCCGCAACCCGAATGTCCACGACATCATCACCGGTGGGCAGGACACCATCGCGGTGCGCGTGCCGGCCCATCCGATGGCGCAGCAGCTCCTGACCGCCTTCGGCGGCGGCATTGCCGCGCCCTCGGCCAATCGCTACGGGCGCATTTCCCCCACGCGGGCGGAGCATGTGCGCGAAGAGTTCGGCCAGGCGATCCGGGTGGTGCTGGACGGCGGAGAGTCGCAGGTCGGGCTCGAATCGACCATCGTCGCCTGCGGACCGGCGGGCACGCGCCTGCTGCGCCCCGGTGCCGTCACGCTCGCGCAGTTGCGCCAGGTCGCCGGGGAGGTGCTGGTGGGTTCCGCGGACGCGGTACCGCGCGTCCCGGGCAGCACGCCGTCGCACTACGCCCCCGCAACGCCGATGACCATCGTGCCCGCCGACGAAATCGACACGCGCGCGGAAGACGCATCGGAAGGCGGCCGGCGCATCGCCGTGCTCGCGCAGCGCCTGCCGCTCAAGACCTATACCTCGGTCACCTGGATCAATGCCGGCCGGCGCGCCGACGCCTACGCCCACGACCTCTATGCGAACCTGCGCACGCTCGACAAGGCGGGCTGCGAGCAGATCTTCGTGCAGGAAGTGCCGGGAGACGACAAGTGGGACGCGATCCGCGATCGCCTGCTGCGCGGCGCGGCGGCGAGCGAGGTCGAGAACGCGGAGTTCCCGGCGGCGGGCGCGCTCGGCGCCATGCCCTGAACGCGAGTCCGCTGAAGCGCGCGGCGGCACCTCCCACATCCGTTGCCGGATGCGTCGCTGCCTCCATCGCGTCCGTCATGCTGGCCGCCTGTGCGACAACGCCCGGACCGGCCGGATCGCCCGAATACTCCTCTTACGCCTGCATGCGTGCCGCGCTGGCGCAACTGCCTGCAGGCTTGCCTGAAGCGCGGGCACACTGCATCGCCTCGGCGCTGATCGCGCGCCGCTGCAGCGCCATCGAAGCGCAGCTCGCGGGGACCGGCAAGGAGCTCCGCGACCTGTTCACGCGCGGCGACGCGTCGTGGGACGACTGGCGTGCGGACCGGGCCGGGATCGCGTGCGCGCGTGACGCCGACGTCGATCTCGCCAGTTGTTGCGAAGGAAAGGGCTTCTGAAGCGACAGCGGTCATGGCCGATCAGGCCCGGTCCGCTCGGGCGCCATGCTCGCCCAATAGCCTCGCCGTACGCTACATGGGCCTCGGCCCGCCGTTGATGGCCCACGACGTACCGTAGCGGTCGGTCAGCATCCCGAAGCGCTCGGCCCAAAAGGTCTCCTGCAGCGGCATGGTCACCTTGCCGCCAGCCGCGAGCGCCTCGAAGGTGCGCGTGGCCTCCGCCACGTTTTCGTACGACATCGTCAGCATGCAGCCCTTCATGCCTTCGAACGGCTGCCCGCCCGGGGCGTCGCCCGCCATCAGCGACGAGCCGTCGTGCAGCACGAGGTTGGCGTGCATGATGCGATTGCCCTCGGCGGGCGGCATCTCTTCCGCGCCCGGTGCATCGGCGTAGCGGATCAGTGTCTCGAGCTTGCCGCTGAAGATCTTCGCGTAGAAACGCATGGCTTCCGCGCAGGTGCCGTCGAAGCCGAGGTAGGCGATGAACTGGGGCATGGCCGTTCTCCTGGTGACTGGGATGCCCAAGGACGCGGGAACCTGCCGGCTGCCGACATCCGGCCGCAATACCGGCGCGGATCAGCCGCCGGGACGGCCGCTCGGGACAATGTCGCGCGCGAGGGCGAGCACCCCTTCCGACCTGATCACGGCGGCCGCCCGGGCGATATCGTTCGCCATCAGCCGATCCTGCGACGCAAACGGTGTCGTGGCGCGCAGGGCGGCCCGCACTGTCTGCAGCGCGGGCGAGGTCTCGTGCGGCTGGCGCAAGTCGATGCCCTGGCAGGCCGCCAGCAGCTCGATGGCGATGACCTGCGCCGTGTTCTCGACCATCGCGAGCACGCGCCGTGCGCCATGCGTGGCCATGCTGACGTGGTCTTCCTGGTTGGCGGACGTCGGGATGCTGTCGACGCTCGCCGGATGGCTCAGCATGCGGTTCTCGGCCACGAGCGCCGCGGCGGTCACCTGCGCGATCATGAAGCCGGAGTTCACGCCGCTTTTCGGCGTGAGGAAGGCGGGCAGGCCACTCATGTTCGGATCGACGAGCAGCGCGATGCGGCGTTCCGCGATCGAGCCGATCTCGGCGCAGGCGAGCGCCAGGATGTCCGCGGCGAAGGCCACGGGCTCCGCGTGGAAATTTCCGCCCGAGAGCACTTCGCCACTTTCGTGGAACACGAGCGGGTTGTCGGTGATGCCGTTCGCCTCGACCGTGAGCGTGGCGGCGGCCTGCGCGAGCAGGTCGAGGCAGGCGCCCATGACCTGCGGCTGGCAGCGCAGCGAATAGGGGTCCTGCACGCGCGTGCAGGCGCGATGCGAGGCGCGGATCGCACTGCCCTCGAGCAACTTCAGGTAGGCGGCGGCAACGGACTGCTGGCCGCGATGGCCACGCAGCTCGTGGATACGCGCATCGAACGGCGTGTCGCTGCCCTGAAGCGCATCCACCGAGAGTGCGCCCGTGACCAGCGCGGCGGCGAACACGTCCTCGAGCTGGAAGTAGGCCGCGAGCGCGATGGCCGTCGACACCTGCGTGCCGTTGAGCAGCGCGAGGCCTTCCTTCGGCCCGAGTTCGTACGCGGGCAGGCCCAGCTCGGCAATGACCTCGGCCGCGGGCCGCACCTGTCCGCGATGACGGATTTCGCCGAGGCCGAGTATCGGCAGGAACAGGTGCGCGAGCGGCGCGAGGTCGCCGGACGCGCCCACCGACCCTTGCGCGGGCACGCAGGAGTAGGCCTCGGCATTGATGAGCCGCGTCATCCAGTCGAGCAGTTGCGTACTCACGCCCGAGCGGCCGCGCGCGAGGCTCGCGAGCTTGAGCACGAGGGCGAGGCGCACGATCGCGTCGGGCAGCAGCGGGCCGACACCGGCGCTGTGCGACAGCACGATATTGCGCTGCAGCTGCGCGCTCTCCGTCGGCGGAATGCGCGTGTGGGCGAGCAGGCCGAAACCCGTATTGACACCGTAGACCGCCGCTTCGCCCGCGGCGAGGCGGGCAACGGTGGCATGGGCCGCGCGAATGCCGGGCCAGGCCTCAGCCGCGATCGCCACCTTCACGGGGGCGGCGTACACGGCGCGCAGGTCGGCGAGGTCGAGCGATGCCGCTCCGAGGTTGAATGTGCGCATGTGGCCGCCTGCCGTCATCGCAGGAAAGGCAGGTTCAGTCCCTGTTCCTTCGCGCAGGCGATGGCTTCCCCGTAGCCCGCATCCGCGTGGCGCATGACGCCCGTGCCGGGGTCGTTCCACAGCACGCGCTCGATGCGCCGCGCCGCTTCCTGCGTGCCGTCGCAGACGATGACGACGCCCGCGTGCTGCGAGTAGCCCATGCCGACGCCGCCGCCGTGGTGGATCGACACCCAGGTGGCACCGCTTGCGGTGTTCAGCAGCGCGTTCAGCAGCGGCCAGTCCGCCACGGCATCGGAACCGTCGCGCATGCTCTCGGTTTCGCGGTTCGGCGAGGCCACGGATCCCGAATCGAGGTGGTCGCGGCCGATGACGATCGGCGCCTTCAGCTCGCCGTTCGCGACCATTTCGTTGAAGGCGAGGCCGAGCCGATGACGCTGGCCGAGGCCGACCCAGCAGATGCGCGCCGGCAGGCCCTGGAACTGGATGCGCTCGCGCGCCATGTCGAGCCAGTTGTGCAGGTGCGGGTCGTCCGGGATCAGTTCGCGCACTTTCTGGTCGGTGCGATAGATGTCCTCCGGATCGCCGGACAGCGCCGCCCAGCGGAAGGGCCCGATGCCGCGGCAGAAGAGCGGCCGGATGTAGGCCGGCACGAAGCCCGGGAACGCGAATGCATCCGCCACGCCGTTGTCCTTGGCGACCTGGCGGATGTTGTTGCCGTAGTCGAACACCGGCACGCCCGCGCGCTGGAACTCGAGCATGGCGGTGACGTGCTTCGCGATCGACTCGCCGGCAGCACGCGCCACCTCGGCGGGGTTCTCCTGGCGCAGGCGGTCCCACTTCTCGAGGCTCCAGCCGGCGGGCAGGTAACCGTTGACGAGATCGTGCGCCGAAGTCTGGTCGGTGAGCGCATCCGGCCGCACACCCCGGCGCAGCAGCTCGGGCAGCACTTCGGCCATGTTGCCGAGCAGGCCGATCGACACGGCCTTGCCGCTGGCGCGCGCGCGTTCGATGAGCTCGAGGGCCTCGTCGAGGTTTCTTGCCTCGGCGTCGAGGTAGCGCGTATCGAGCCGCTTGCGGATGCGCTCGGGACGGCACTCGACCGCGAGCATCGAGGCGCCCGCCATGGTGGCGGCGAGCGGCTGCGCGCCGCCCATGCCGCCGAGGCCGGCGGTGAGCACCCACTTGCCCCTGAGCTGGCCGCCGAAATGGCGACGGCCCATCTCGACGAAGGTCTCGTAAGTGCCCTGCACGATGCCCTGGCTGCCGATGTAGATCCAGCTGCCCGCGGTCATCTGCCCGTACATCATGAGGCCGCGCTTGTCGAGCTCGTGGAAGTGCTCCCAGTTCGACCAGCGCCCGACGAGGTTCGAGTTTGCGATCAGGACGCGGGGCGAATCGGCGTGGGTGCGGAACACGGCGACCGGCTTGCCCGACTGCACCAGCAAGGTCTCGTCGGCGGCGAGCGCGCGCAGCGACTCGACGATGCGGTCGTAGCATTCCCAGTTGCGCGCGGCGCGGCCGATGCCGCCGTACACGACGAGGTCCTGCGGTCGCTCGGCGACCTCGGGGTCGAGGTTGTTCATCAGCATGCGCAGCGCCGCCTCGGCCTGCCAGGTGCGGCAGCTGAGCTTCGGGCCGCGCGGGGCGGTGATCACGCGGGAAGAGGCGGGGCTCGCTTGCATGGCGCATACCTCAGGTCGGGATGCCGGCAGTATAGACTTGTATAGACAAGCATGGCAACGGCGCGGGACCGGGCTCGCGCCCGCGCGGCTAGCTGAACTGCCCGGTCAGCTCGTAGCGCGATCCGGCGTGGTAGAGGTCCGCGGCGCTGACGACCTGGCCGTCGCTCCAGGTGCGTCGCCGCACCAGCAGGCAGGCCTCGGACCTCCCGAGTGCGAGCAGCTTGCGCAGCGCCGCATCCGGGAACACCGCGCGCACGGTGTGCTCGGCATGCTGGATCGGGGCCGCGCGCATCAACACCTCATGGGGCGTGGTGCGGGTGAAGTCGTGGAGCAGGTAGTCGTGCACGAGCTTCGGGTTGACGTGGCGATCCTCGAGCTGCAGCGGAACGCCATTCTCGAGGTGCAGCAGCAGGGAATGATGGAGTCGCGCGCCGGCCGGCACGCCGCAGCGCCCGGCCCATTCCGCGCCCGCCCGCGTCGTTTCGAGTTTCAGGACGCGGCACTCGTGGGCATGGCCGCGCGCCCGGATTTCGTCGGCAATGCTCCTCACCTGCAAGGGATGCGAATGCACGCGCGGCTCGGCGACGAAGGTGCCGACACCCGCGACGCGGGTCACGACGCCTTGCGCCGCGAGCAGCGACAGCACCCGGTTGGCGGTCATGCGTGATATCCCGAATTGCCGCACGATTTCGTTCTCGGACGGCATGCGGCTGCCCGGCTTCAGGCGCCCCTGGGAGACCTGCTTGCGCAGATGCTGCAGCACTGTCAGGTAGATGGGTTGGGGTGCCATGGGTGGGTGTGCGGCTTCCGCACAAGGTAGGGGCGGGCGGGCCAGAATGTGGCGCCGGCATGTGGCAGTCAATGGCCGTGAACGCGTCGACGGCCCGCGTGGCTGCATGTGCTTGCGGGTGGGGCAGGCATTTCCGACAATGCGCCGCAAATGCAGACCTCGCCCCGGGCGCGCCCCAAATCCCGCTGGATCGACCCCTTTGCGCCCGAGCACATCCGCCGGCTGGTGGCGGACTTCGGCTCGCCGCTCCTCATCATCGACTGCGCGCGCGTGCGGGCGCAGTACCGCAGCCTGGCGCGCGCCCTGCCAGGCGTCGACCTGCACTACGCGCTGAAGCCCTTGCCGCACGCGGCGGTGGTCGAGACGATCCGCGAAGAGGGCGGTTTCTTCGACCTCGCCACCACGGGCGAAGTGCAGCTCGTGTCGCGCCTCGGCATCGATCCCGCCCGCTGCATCCATACCCACCCGATCAAGCGCGATATCGACATCCGCAATGCGCTGCAGGCGGGCGTGCGCGTGTTCGTCGCCGACAACGTCGATGAGCTCGAGAAGTTCATCCCGTATCGCGGCGAGGCGCAGTTGTTGCTGCGCGTCTCGTTCCGCGCCCCCGGCGCGGTGTGCGACCTGTCCCGCAAGTTCGGTTGCGACCCGGAAGCCTTGCTCGAGCTCGCGCGGCACGCGCGACGGCTAGGCCTCGTGTTGCGCGGGCTTTCGTTCCATGTCGGCTCGCAGGCGCCGAATCCGCTCAAGCACCTCGAGGCGATCGAAACCTGCGACAAGCTGCTGAAGCAGGCGCGCCGGGAGCGCCTCGGTCCCTTCGATACGCTCGACATCGGCGGCGGTTTTCCGATCGGTTACGGCGAGCGCGCACCGGACATGCGTCGCTTCTGCGCGCCGCTGCGCGCGGCGCTCGCGCAACTGCCGCGGCGGGTACGCGTGATCGCCGAGCCCGGCCGCTACATCGCGGGCCCCTCGGCGATCGGGGTGGCGAGCGTGATGGGCCGTGCCGAGCGCGAGGGCCATTGGTGGTACTACCTCGACGACGGCCTGTACGGGTCCTACAGCGGCCAGTTGTACGACCACGCGCGCTATCCCGTCGAAGTGCTGCGTGAGGGCGAGGAACGCCTGCCGTCGGTGCTCGCGGGGCCGACCTGCGACAGCATCGACGTCATCGCCGAAAACCTGATGCTGCCGCGGCTCAGGCCGGGTGACCTCGTCGTTGGTCGCTCGATGGGCGCCTACACCTGGGCGAGCGCCTCGGAGTTCAATTTCTTCCCGCGCGCGACGGTCGTCGCCGCCAATCGCCACGCGGGAGACGGCGGCGGCGTCTGAAGTCCGGCCGGCCCGCATGATCCGCAACGTCGTCTTCGACATCGGCCGGGTTCTGATTGACCTCGGCCCCGGACCACTGATCAGGCTGCTCGAGGCGCACGGCAGCGGCCGGCTCTCCCTCGAGCAGATCGTCGCGCGCATCCGGCTGCATGATCACGAGTCGGGGCGCATCGGAGGCCGCGAGCTGCTCGCGGACCTCGCGCGACTCGCGCCGCAGCCGATCCCGCACGAGGAACTGCGCGCCGGGTGGCTCGACATGTTCGCGCCGCAGGAGCCCATGATGGACCTCGCCCGCGGGCTCACGGGCGGCTATCGCGTCTTCCTGCTGTCGAACGTCGGCGACCTGCACTGGGCGCACCTGTCGGAGACTTACGACATGCACCGCCTCGGCCACGGCGCGCTGCCGTCGTTCGTTGCGGGAGTCATCAAGCCGGACCCGGCGATCTATGCGCAGGCCGAGCAGCGCCTGCGCGTTGTACCCGCGGAAACCGTATTCATAGACGATCGACCCGAGAACATCGACGCCGCGGTGGCCCGTGGCTGGAGTGGCATCCGGCACTGCCGATTCGAAGATACGGTCGCAGCACTGGCGGCCCTGGATGTCGCCCCGTGACGGCCGCGGATTGATCCCGCGTGCCGCGCCCGCGAGAATGCGCGGGTCACCCGGGGGGCGGCTGATGCCGGCGATCGTTCCAACCACCGCGCTGCTCGTGCTGTCGAACGTCTTCATGACTTTCGCGTGGTACGCGCACCTGAAGAATCTCGCGAGCCGGCCGTGGTACCTCGCGGCATTCGCGAGCTGGGGCATCGCGCTCTTCGAATACCTGCTGCAGGTGCCGGCCAACCGCATCGGCTACGGCGAACTGTCACTCGGCCAGTTGAAGATCCTGCAGGAAGTGATCACGCTTGCCGTGTTCGTGCCCTTCGCGGTGCTTTACATGCGCCAGCCCCTGAAGCTCGATTTCCTTTGGGCGGCGCTCTGCATCGTCGGCGCCGTCTACTTCATCTTCCGGTCATGAGCGGCACCCAAACCGTCATCCATCGCGATGTCGAGGCCGCGCGCGCTGGCCGCGAGCCGAGGGTGCTGGCGCGCGTCCCATCGGGCTGGGCCTTGTTCGGCGCGCAGCAGTTCGTGCGCGGTTACCTGCTCCTGTTGCCCGACCCCGTCGTCCCGCAGCTCAATTCGCTGCAGGACGCTGCGCGCGCGCAGTTCCTGGCCGACATGACGCGGCTCGGCGACGCCCTGCTCGCGACGACCGGCGCGGTGCGCATCAACTACGCGATCTTCGGCAACGTGGAGCCGGCGCTGCATGCGCATGTGATCCCGCGCTTTGCGGACGAACCGCCGGCGCTGCGCACCGCGCAGCCCTGGGCCTACGACTGGTCGCAGGCCGCGGCCTTCGACGCCGCCGCATTCGCTGGTCTGGCGGCGGCCCTGAGGCGCTCGCTCGACATCCGGTAATCGAAGGAGGAAGCATCATGCGAACGACGATCCTTGCGACAGCGGCCCTCATCCTGTGCGGGGCGGTGGCGGCACAGGCTGGCGAGCGGCAGAACGTCGTCGAGCCGCGTCCTGGCACGCCATTGCCCTTCAGCGACGGCGTGCGTGTCGGTGACACCCTCTATGTGGCGGGGCACCTCGGGCTCGACCCGAAGACCCAGCAGGCGCCTGCCGACGTGGAACTCGAGGCACGCCTCGTGATGGACGGCGTGAAGCGTACGGTCGAGGCCGCGGGCTTCACGATGGACGACCTCGTGTCGGTGACCGTGTTCTGCTCGGACCTGTCGCGCTACGACACCTTCAACGGTGTCTACCGCGGCTATTTCAAGGGCGGCTTTCCGGCACGCGCCTTCATCGGCAGCGGCCCGCTGCTGCGCGGCGCGCGTTTCGAGGTGCTCGGCGTCGCGGTCAGGGCGACAGCGCGAGGCGCAGGTTCCGCAGCAGCGCGCTGAGGTCGTCGATCGGCGCGCTGCAGGTACTGCCACGGCAGAGATATGCCGTGGCCGGTCCCCGCGCGACCTTGTCGGCCAGGGCGGCGGGCAGGCCGGTCGCATCGGCGGGAATCGCGAGCGTGATCCGGCGTGGCGCGTAGAGGCGCGCGAGCTCGCGCTGCCAGCGGCCGATCTCGCGCGCATCGCCGCGCAGGATCACGATCTGCGGCGCCGCGAGGTATTCCTCGAGTGCGGTCAGCATCGAGGCATGCGCCTGCGGCTGGCGCGAGACGCCGCTCCATCCGGCGCGCAGGCCGCGCTCGGCGGCCGTGAGCCAGCGCGGTTGGCCGAGCAGGTAGCCCATGCGCTGCAGGACCGTGGCCGCCACGCCGTTGCCGCAGGGCGTGGCATCGTCCGAGAAGACCTTCGAGCGGTGGATCAGCCGCTCGTGGTCGTGCGAGGTGAACCAGAACCCGCCGGCGTCGCGGTCCTCGAAGTGCTCGAGCATGGCCTCGAGCAGCGCGCGCGCAAACTCCAGGTCCTCGCCGCGCCAGCGGACCTGCAGCAGTTCGAGGGTCGCATCGGCGAGCAGGGCGTAGTCGTCGAGGTAGGCGTTCAGGTGCGCCCGCCCGTCCTTGTACGTGGCGAGCAGCCGGCCGCCCTGCCACAGCTTGCTGCGCAGGAAGTCGAGTGCCCGCGTGGCCGCCTCCGCGTACGCGGGCTGCTCGAGCGCACGCGCCGCCACCGCGAGGCCGCGGATCGCCATGGCGTTCCACGCGGTCAGTACTTTCTCGTCGCGCGCCGGCGGCACGCGGTGCTCGCGCACCGCGTGCAGCTTCGCCCGCGCCGCATCGATGGTCGCCGTGACGGCATCGACCGGCTCGCCGCGCGCGGCGGCGATGTCCTCGATGCCGCGGCTCGCGTACAGGTGCCAGGCGCCTTCGAAGTTCGGCGCGCGATCGAGGCCGTAGCGTGCCGCGAAAGCGGCATACTCGCGCACATCGAGCGCCGCCCGCACTTGCTCGGCGGTCCAGGCGTAGTAGCGTCCCTCGTGGCCTTCCGAATCGGCGTCGCGGCTCGACCAGAAACCGCCTTCGGGTGACTGCATGTCGGCGAGCAGCCATGCGGCGGTCTGCGCGGCGGTGCGGGCGAACAGCGCCTCGCCCGTGGCGACCGCGGCGCCCGCGTAGTTCGCGAGCAGGGCGCCGTTGTCGTACAGCATCTTCTCGAAGTGCGGGATCATCCACTTCTCATCGACGCTGTAACGGCAGAAGCCGCCGCCGAGGTGGTCGAAGATACCGCCCTCGGCCATGCGCGTGAGCGTCAGGGTGGCCATGAAGAGCGCATGCAGGTCGGGCTCGGGTGTGCCCGCCGTGGCGTGCCAGTCGCGCATCAGCCGCTCGACCGAGGTCGGGTGGGGAAACTTCGGCGCTCCGCCGAAGCCGCCGTGCGCACGGTCGAAGGAACGCTCGATCTGGCTGCGAAATGCCGTCAGCGGCGCATCGGTCAGCACCATGGCCGCATCGACGGGCGGCGATTCGAGCGTCGCGAAGGCATCCATCAGGGCGTCGTTCTGCTTGCGCAGTTCCTCGCGATGCCCGTGGTAGTACTCGGCGACCCGCGCGAGAAGGTCGCGGAACGCGGGCAGGCCGTGGCGCGCCACCGGCGGAAAATAGGTGCCGCCGAAAAAAGGCCGCTGGTCGTCGTGCGCGAGGAACATCGTGAGCGGCCAGCCACCGCCGCGCTGCGTCAGCATCTGCTGCGCGATCTGGTAGATCCGGTCGAGGTCGGGCCGCTCCTCGCGATCGACCTTCACGTTCACGAACAGCTCATTCATCGACTGTGCGGTCGCCGGATCCTCGAACGACTCGTGCGCCATGACGTGGCACCAGTGGCAGGCCGAATAGCCGATCGACAGGAGGATCGGCTTGCCGCTGTCCCGCGCGAGCGCCAGGGCCTCGGCGCCCCAGGGATACCAGTGCACCGGGTTGTCCGCGTGCTGCAGCAGGTAGGGGCTCGTTTCACGGGACAGCGCGTTCGTCATGTCGGGTAGAATACGTGAATGCTGTTGCGCTTGAAAAAAGGCGAAGACCGCCGGCTTCGCGCCGGCCACGCGTGGGTGTTCAGCAACGAGGTGGACACCGCCAGCACGCCGCTGGCCGCGTTCACGCCTGGCCTCACCGCGCGCGTCGTGTCCGATCGCGATGTCTTCCTCGGCTACGCCTACGTCAATCCGCACGCACTGATCAGCGCGCGATTGCTGTCGCGCGACGAGCGGCGCGCGCCGGATGCCGCCTTCCTCGCCTCGCGCATCGAGCGCGCGCAGCGCCTGCGGGCACGCCTGCATCCGACGCCGCATTACCGGCTCGTCTTCGGCGAATCCGACGAGCTGCCCGGCCTGATCGTCGATCGCTACGGCGACGTGGCGGTCGGGCAGATCGCGACCGCGGGCATGGAGGCGCGCAAGGCCGATATCGAGGCTGGGATCCGCGAGGTTGTCGCGCCGCAGGCGTTCGTATGGAAGAACGACACGGGAGCGCGCGACCTCGAGCAGCTGCCGAAGGAGCTCACGGTCGCGTTCGGCAGGCAGCCGGAGGAACTCGAGCTCGTCGAGAATGGCATCGAGTTCACGGCACCGCTCGGCCAGGGCCAGAAGACGGGCTGGTTCTACGACCAGGCCGCCAATCGTGCGCGCTTTCGCGAACTGTTGCCGCGCGATGCGCGCGTGCTCGACGTCTGTTCCTACGCGGGAGCGTGGGCCGTGACCGCCCTGAAACACGGCGCGCGGGAGGCAGCCTGCGTGGACGCCTCGGCCAGTGCGCTCGCGGCGGCGAGCCGCAACGCCGAGCGGCACGGCCTCGCGCTCGAGGCGCTCAAGGGCGATGCGTTCGAGGTCCTGGAGTCGCTCGTCGCGGCGGGGCGCCGTTTCGACGCCATAGTGCTCGACCCGCCCGCGTTCGCAAAGCGGCGCAAGGACCTGCCGAAGGCGCAGGCGGCCTACCGCAAGCTGAACCAGCTCGCGCTGCGCCTCCTCGACGACGACGGCCTGCTCGTGTCCTGTTCCTGCTCCTGGCATCTCGCCGAGGGCGACCTGCTCACGGCGATCCAGTCCGCCGCGCGCCAGGTATCGCGCTTCGTGCAGGTGGTCGCGGTCGGTGGCCAGGCGGCCGATCATCCGGTCCACCCCGCGATTCCGGAAACACGCTACCTGAAGGCCATCTTCTGCCGCGTGCTCGCCGCCTAGCGTGAATACGGCCTAAACTCGCCGCATGCTGCACTATCCCGGCTTCGATCCCATCGCCTTCCAGGTCGGCCCGCTCGCCGTGCGCTGGTACGGCATCATGTATCTCATCGGCTTCGCTGCGGCCTGGTGGCTTGCGCGCCGCCGGGCGGCGCGACCGGGTTCGACCTGGGTGGCGCAGGACGTCGACGACGTGATCTTCTTCGCCATGCTCGGCGTAATCCTCGGCGGGCGCATCGGCTATGTGTTCTTTTACGGGCTCGGCTACTGGGCGGAAGACCCCTTCTACCCGCTCAAGATCACGCAGGGCGGGATGTCATTCCATGGCGGCTTGATCGGCGTGCTGGTCGCGGTCGCGATCTTCGCGTGGCGGCGCAGGCGCCGGGTCGCCGACGTATTCGACTTCATGGCGCCGCTGCCGGGCATCGGCCTGTGCGCCGGGCGCATCGGCAATTTCATCAATGGCGAGCTCTGGGGCAGCGTGACGACCGTGCCCTGGGGATTCGAGGTTGACGGCGTCGTGCGCCATGCGACCCAGCTCTATGAGGCCGCGCTCGAAGGGCTGCTGCTGTTCGCGATCCTGTGGTGGTTCACGGCGAAGCCACGGCCGCGGCTCGCGCCCTCGGGCCTCTTCCTCGTGGTCTACAGCCTCGCGCGCATGCTGGTCGAGTTCTGGCGCATCCCCGACCAGCAGATCGGCTATTTCGCGGACCACTGGCTCACGATGGGCCAGTTGCTTTCGCTGCCGATGCTGCTGGCCGGAGGGGCCATGCTCGCGTACGCCTACCGGCGCGGCGAGCCTTCGGGCAACCGCGCCGCCGCTTAGCGAACCACCTCGATCGGCGCGCCGGTCGCGATCACGAGCGTCGCGTCCTGCGGCAGTTCCACTTCGGCGCCGGTCTTCTTCGCCGCGAGTGCGCCCGCCGCGCCGCCGATCAGGCCGCCGATGACCTTGCCCTTGTCGCTGTTGTCGACCTGATGGCCGATCACCGCGCCGGCCGCCGCTCCGCCGAGGATCTTGGCGGTGTCACGGCCCGTGTCGCTGCGGCCCTGCTGCTGGAAGTCGCCGTTCACGGCGAACTGCTGGCCGTCCGGCAGCTCGAGCATGTCGAAGTGCAGCCCGAGGACCGGCACGCCGCCGATCTTGTTGCTGCCCGATACCACGTTCGTCACGCCGCCCCAGGCGCGTGAGCCCGCGGGAATCGCGACCTTGCCGCCGACCAGGACATCGGACACCACGATGGCGCCGATCGTGTCTCCCGGCTTCGCGGTCTTGGTCGAGACGGCCGACGACAGCGCCAGCGTCAGGTTCGTGCCACTGGGGACGAGGAGCTTGACCGGGGCCGGCTTCGCCGCCTGCTGGGACGGCTTCTTCGTCGTCGTGGCCTTGGCAGCGGCCGCCTTGGCAGCGGCCGACTTCGCCGCCGCGGCCTTGGCCGCTGCAACCTGCTTCGCGAGCGCTTCCTGCTGAGCGGCGAGCTCCGCCTGCTGGCGGGCGAGGTCCTGTTCCTTCTGCTCGAGTTCCTTCTTCGCGAGATCGTTCTCGCGCGTCGCCAGGTCCTGTTCGCGGGCGGCGAGTTCCGCGGCGCGCTCAGCCTCCGTCGGGCCGGTGGCGGCTGGTGGCGCGGCGGCGTCGGTGGCGGGCGCCGGCGCGGAGCCGCCGCAGGCCGTGAGTGCGGCGAGGCTTGCGCCTGCGAGGAAGAGGGCGGCGAACTGGAACGGAGAACGGTGCTTGAGCATCGGAAATGTCCTGCTGGAAAAGGTCGGGGAGATTCTAGGCGGTACAACCTGAACGGGGGCTCAACGGGCCGCCGGCGCGATTATGTCTCGCGCCCGGCTATAATCAACCCTTCACATGCTTGCCTATCTCGAGTTGCTGCGGCGCGTCCGCGACGAAGGGGCGCTGAAGTCCGACCGCACGGGGACGGGCACGCGTTCGCTCTTCGGCTGCCAGATGCGCTTCGACCTCGCGCGCGGCTTTCCGCTCGTGACCACGAAGCGCGTGCACCTGAAATCGGTCGTGTACGAGCTGCTGTGGTTCCTGCGCGGCGATACGAACGTGGCGTGGCTGCGCGAGCACGGCGTCACCATCTGGGACGAATGGGCCGATGCGGCCGGCGAGCTCGGCCCGGTGTACGGCAAGCAGTGGCGCTCGTGGCCTGCGCCGGGGGGCGGGCATGTCGACCAGATTGCGCGCGTGATCGACGACCTGCGCACGAACCCCGACTCGCGCCGCATCCTCGTGAGTGCCTGGAATGTCGGCGAACTCGATCACATGGCGCTGCTGCCCTGCCATGCGCTGTTCCAGTTCTATGTCGCGAACGGCCGCCTTTCCTGCCAGCTTTACCAGCGCAGCGCCGACCTGTTCCTCGGCGTGCCGTTCAACATCGCCTCCTATGCGCTCCTCACCCACATGGTCGCGCAGCAGTGCGACCTCGGCGTGGGCGAGTTCATCTGGACGGGTGGTGACACGCACCTGTACCTCAACCACCTCGATCAGGCGCAAGAGCAGCTCGCGCGCGCGCCGCTCGCGCCGCCGACGCTCGCGATCCGGCGCCGCCCGCCCTCGATCTTCAGCTATGAGTTCGAGGACTTCGAGTTCCGCAACTACCACCACCATCCGGCCATCAAGGCGCCGGTCGCAGTCTGAAGGAAGTCCATGGCAGTCGTCCGCAAGTCCTCCCTCTATACGGTGCGCCGCTCGAAGGTGCACGGGCTCGGCGTGTTCGCGAAGCGCAGGATCCGCAAGGGCACGCGCGTCGTCGAATACCTCGGCGAGCGCATCTCGCACAAGGTGGCCGATGACCGCTACGAGCTGAAGGACGCGGATGACGGCCATACCTTCCTCTTCATCGTCGATCGCGGCGTCGTGATCGATGCGGGTGTGGACGGCAACGAGGCCCGCTTCATCAACCACGGCTGCGACCCGAACTGCGAGTCGGTGATCGAGGACCGGCGCGTGTTCATCGAGGCGATCCGCACGATCCAGCCGGGTGAGGAGCTGAAGTACGACTACCAGATCGGCCGCGACGACGACGATCCGGAGAATGTCGACGAGGTGTTCGCCTGCCGCTGCGGCGCGGGCAGCTGCCGCGGTACCATGCTGTGGCCCGCGAAGCGGCCAAAGAAGCGGCTCAAGAAGCCGGCGAGGAAGCGCGTGGCGAAGCAGGGCGCGGCGAAGAAGCCCGGTCGGCGCGCCGGAAGGTGAGCGGGCGACCGGCGATCACGCTGGTCGTCGCGATGGCGCGCAACGGCGTGATCGGCCGCGACGGCGCCCTGCCGTGGCGCCTGCCCGACGACCTGCGGCGCTTCAAGGCGCTCACGATGGGCAAGCCGATCCTGATGGGCCGGCGCACCTGGGAGTCGATCGGCAGGCCGCTGCCCGGCCGCAGCAACCTCGTGATGACCCGCGACCCGTCATTCCGGGCTGAGGGCGCCATCGTGGTGCACTCGCTCGATGAAGCGCTGGCGCTGGCGCAGGACGAGCTGATGGTGATCGGCGGCGCCGAAATCTATGCGCTTGCGATCCCGCACGCGGATCGCGTGCACCTCACGGCCGTCGTTGCGGACGTCGAAGGAGATGCTCGCCTGCCGGCCTTCGATGCGGGCGCCTGGCGCGAGACCGCACGCGAGCACCACCCGGCCGACGAGCGGCACGCCTGCGCGATGGACTTCATCACGCTCGAGCGCCGCGCGGGCCACTGAGCGGCGGCAGGCGCGCCTCGATCAGCGCGCGGGCGTCGCCGTGGCCGGCGTCGAGATCGGCGAGTATCCCTTCCTGCACGGCGCCGCGCCGCAGGGCCTCGGCGTAGCCGATCTCGGGGTGGAACATCACCATCGAGTAGCGCGGGATGAACCGGCCGGGGAATTCCCGTTCGAGCCGCGCGGCGAGCAGCTTGCGGCGCTGGAAGGCCGGGTCCAGCACGGAGTCGCGCATCTCGAGGTAGTTCTCGAGCGCCATCTGCGCGATGGCGTCAGTGTCGGGCCGTCGCGCCTGCGCGAAGGCGGCGAAGAGCTCGGCCGGATCGGCGTGCGCATCGCACAGTGAGTCGAGCACCGCGACGTCCTCGAACGCGCAGTTCATGCCCTGGCCGTGGAACGGGACGATCGCATGCGCGGCATCGCCGAGCAGCAGGACCTTCCCGCCGACGTTCCAGGGATCGCAATACACCGTGCCGAGGTGCCCCTGAACCGCGCGGAAGTCCGCGGTGAGTTGTGGCAGCAACGGCAGGGCCGACGGAAATTCGCGCCGGAAGAATTCGCGGATCGCGGCGTCATCGCCCAGCTCCGCAAATGAAGGCGACCCCTCGCGCGCGAGGAAGAGTGTCGCGGTGAAGCTGCCGTCGGTGTTCGGCAGCGCGATCAGCATGAAGCTGCCGCGCGGCCAGATATGCAGGGCATTGCGCTCGAGGGACCCGGCAAGGCTCGCCGGGATCGTCAGCTCGCGGTAGTCGTGCGCGAGCATCTCCTCGCGTACCTGCAGGGCGCCGGCGGCCGCGAGCGCCGCTCGCACGGCCGAGCCGGCTCCGTCCGTGGCGATCGTCGGCACGAGCGGCACCCGTCGCCGCACATGCCGGGCATCGCCGAAGAGGAGCGCATCGCGCGCGAGGTCGACGCCGACGCAATGCTCGCCGAAATGCAGCGCGACGCCGGGTTCCGCCGCCGCGGCCTCGACCAGGGCCCGCCCAAGGGCGGCGCGCGAGACGGAATGGATGACTTCGGCGGCGTCCTGCCCGTAGGGCAGCAGGCTCCCCGCGCCCTCGTGCGGATGCACGAAGCGGCCCCGCATCGGCATGAGCAGCGGTGCGATGCGCGCCGCGACGCCGGCCCGCTCGAGGGCACGCAGGCCGCGCGCCGCCAGCGCGAGGTTGATCGATCGGCCGCGTTCGGCACCCCGGACGCGCGGGTCGCCCCGCCGCTCGAAGACTTCGACGCGCAGGCCGCGCCGCGCGAGTACGATCGCGAGCAGCGTGCCCGCGAGGCCGGCCCCGACGATGCTGACCGTGCCGGCTGCGGGCTTCACGGCTCTTGCGCGAGCGCTTCGCGCAGCGCGCGTCCGCAGGCGTGGACTTCATCGAAGCGGTTGTACAGGGGCACCGGCGCGATGCGCAGGACATCAGGCTCGCGCCAATCGCAGACGATGCCCCGCGCCTCGAGCGCGGCAAAGATCCGCCGGCTGCGTTCGCGACCGCCCTTGACCCGCACGGAGAGCTGCGCGCCCCGTTCAGCGGGATCGCGCGGCGAGAGGATCCTGGCCTCGCCCGCCGGCAGCGCATCGATGCAGGCCTCGAGCGCCCGCGTCAGCGCAAGCGACTTCGCGCGCAGCCGTGGCATCCCCGCCGCCGTGAAGGCCTCGAGCGAAGCGAGCAGCGGCGCGGCCGACAGGATCGGCGGATTGCTCGTCTGCCAGCCCGCGGCGCCGCCCGCGCAGTCGAACCCGGCGGCCATGCCAAAGCGCGTGGCGGGGTCGTTGCCCCACCAGCCGGCGAGCCGCGGCAGGTCGGTGCGGCGCTGGTGCCGCTCGTGCACGAAGGCACCGCCGATCGCCCCCGGCCCGGCGTTCAGGTACTTGTAGCTGCACCAGGCCGCGAAGTCGGCGCCGCTATCGTGCAGCGCGAGTGGCACGTTGCCCATGGCGTGCGCGAGGTCGAAGCCGACGGCCGCGCCGGCGCGTCGTGCCGCGCGCACGATGCGCGCGAGGTCGAAGGACTGTCCGGTGAGGTACTGCACGCCCGGCCACAGCACGAGCGCGAGTGTTTCGCCCGCATGTCCGATCGCCTCGTCGATGTCTTCCGCACGCAGCAGGTCCTCGCCAGCGCGCGGCGCCAGTTCGACCAGGCAATCGGCGGGATCGAGGCCGTGCCAGCCGATCTGGCCCGCGACGGCGTAGCGGTCGGAGGGGAACGCGCCTGCCTCGATCAGGATGCGCCGCCGCGCGCCTTGCGGGCGATAGAAGGACGCCATCAGGACGTGCAGGTTCACGGTGAGCGAATTCATCGCGACGACTTCGTGCGGCTGCGCCCCGGCAAGGTTCGCGAGGCCTTCGTTCAGGAGCCCCGCATAGTCGATCCAGGGCCGGCGCCCCGAGAACTGGCCATCGATGCCGCGCTGCGCCCAACTGTCGAGTTCCTCGTCGACGAGCTGCCGCGCGGCGAGCGGCATCAGGCCGAGCGAATGGCCGCAGAGATAAACCAGCGGCTGGCCCGAAGCGTCGCGCGGCAGCGCGAAGCGCGGGCGGAACCCTTGCAGCGGATCGTCGCGATCGTCAGTCATGGTTCGTACCGGTAGGCGAGCAGGCGGCTCGGCACCGCGTCGCCCGCGATGGCGGGAACCTGCCAGGCGAGGGCGCAGGGACCGTCGGGCAGTGCCACGGGTACGGACGCATACTCGGTCAGGGTCGCGTGCGGCCGGGCCGCATCCGCAAGGCGGCGGCTGCCCGGGGGCAGGCCGAAGAACACTCGATGCGCGGCCAGCCGGCCCGCGTCATGCGTGCGATCGAGGGAAGGCTGGTCGATCGCGAGGTGCACGATGCCTTGCGAGACGATGAACCCCGCCGCATCGGCAGCGACGTAGGCAGCGGCCTCGCCGGCAGGGCGTTCGTCGCCGGCCTTCGTGCGCAAGGCGAGCGCGAGGGGCTCGGGGCCCGCCCGTCCTCGCGGCCACGCGGCTTCGAGCACGGCTCGCGTGATGACGAGGTCCTGGTCCTCCTGCGCGGGCCGGGCCGTCACCACGAGTGCCGGTACCGGCCCCGCGGGCACCAGCCGCCAGGCGTCGAGCGGCTCGAGCGTGAGGTGCGCGGCGCATTCGGTATGGGTGCCGTTGCAATGGGGCGTGAGCGTGATCGTGCGGCAGTTGCAGCTCGCGCCCGTGGCGACCGAACCCGAGAAATCACCGGTCGCAAACGGCGCGGCGAACGGCGCGGGCGCGCCGAAATGCCGCAGCGCCGACGCGCCGAATTCGATCGGGAGCGACAGCTCGACGGGGCGATCCAGGTCGATCCGCCATTCGCGTCCCTGCGCGGAAATGCCCGCTTTCACGGGGGTGACGGGCCGCCGGGCGGTTCCTGCACGGTGCCGCAGCGCCGGCAGGTGCGGTGATCGAGGCTCGAATAGAAGCGGTCGAACACCGGCGGAAACTGCGTCTCGATGTCGGTCAGCTCGAACTCCTCGCGGTAGAGTTCTGCGTGGCAGGCCTCGCAATACCACGCGAGCCCATCGCGCTCACCCGCACGGCGCTGGCGTTCGACCACGAGCCCCACGGTATGGGCGTAGCGCTGCGGACTGTGCGGCGTGTTCGCCGGCAGCAGGAAGACCTCGCCTTCGCGGATCGGCACATCGACGACGCGTCCCTCGTCGAAGACCTTGAGCAGCATGTCGCCTTCGAGCTGGTAGAAGAACTCCTCGCCGGGACCGAGGTGGAAATCCTTGCGGCGATTCGGCCCGCCGACCACCATGACGATGAAGTCGCCGTCGCGAAAGAGTCGCCGATTGCCGACGGGCGGCTTCAGCTCGGCGCGATGTGCATCGATCCACGCCTTGAGGGCAAAGGCCTTGAGCTGCTTCATGTCCCAATGGTACACAACGCGCATGAGAACCCTGCTGACGATGCTGCTCGCGGCCGCGCTGACGGCGGGTTGCGGCAGCCTGCCGCGCATACCGTGGCCGTGGTCGAAGCCGCCGCCGGCGGCGCCCGCGCCGGTCGATGAGCTGAGCCTCGCGGGCACGGCCCTGCCCACGATCGCGCAGTACTGGCAGGGCAACACCCTGGTGCTCGACATGACCGCGGTGCCGGCGCAGGGCAGCGTTGTCGCGACGCCGACCTACCCGCGCGGCTGGCCGATGCGCCTCGCCGTACGGACCGTGCCGGGCCGTTTCGGGGCGCTCGAGGTGCGGGGTGCGCAGCGGGCGGTGCTGCCGCTCACGACCGAAGGCACGGGATTCGTCGAGCTGCAGGTTCCACCCGGGGTTCATCCGCCGGGCACGCGGGAGCTCGTGTTGAGCTGGGGTGTGTCGATTGCGCCCGCGGTGGTGTTTCCGCAGGCTCCCAGCCCGGTACCGGCCGAGGGGCCGGCGAGCGGGTCCCGCCCGCAGGCGTGATTCCGCCCGTAGTCTCGGGCAACATGGCGGGATGAAGAAATACCTCTGGGCCTTCACGGCAGTCGCGGCCGTGCTATGCCTTCCCGCCCGCGCGCAGACGGCTGCGTACCAGGTGCAGGCGCGCGACATCTATGCGCACATCGTGTCGTTCCGCACGGCCGCCGGCCAAGGCAAGGTTCCCGCGATGCGGGCCTACCTCGCCGATGTGCTGCGCTCGGGCGGCGTGCCCGACTCCGACGTGGCGATGATCGAAGCCGCCGGGCAGAGCGCGATGATCGTGCGCCTGCCGGGCCGCAAGGCCGGCCGGCCGATCCTCTTCTCTGCGCACATGGACGTGGTGGATGCGCGCCCGGAGGACTGGGAGCGCGACCCGTTCAAGCTCATCGAGGAGAACGGCCGCTTTTACGGGCGCGGCACGATGGACAACAAGGCCGGGGTCGCCGCGCTCGCCTCGACGATCCTCCGGTTGAAGGCCGACCGTCAGCAGCCCGCGCGCGAACTCGTCTTTGCCTTCGTAGGCGACGAGGAGTCCGGCATGGAGACCACGCGGGCCATCGCCGCGCACCCTTGGGTCAAGGATGCCGAATACGCGATCAATACCGACGCCGGCGGCGGCCTGCTCGACGACGCGACCGGCAAGCCGCTCATCTACCTCGTGCAGGGCGCGGAGAAGACCTTCGCGACCTTCGACCTCACGGTGCGCAACCCCGGCGGGCACAGCTCCCGGCCCCGCGCCGACAACGCGATCTACCAACTCGCCCATGCGCTCGTGCGGATCGAGGCGCATCGGTTCCCGGTCATGGCGAACGACCTGACCCGGGCCTATCTCGGTGCCGTCGGCAAGGCGCAGTCGGGGCCGGTCGGCGAGGCGCTGCGCCGCTTCTCCGCCAATCCGCAGGACAGCGCGGCGGCCGATACGCTCGCGCAGTCGCCGGAGTTCGTAGGCACGACGCGCACCACCTGCGTCGCGACGATGCTCGAGGCGGGGCACGCCGAGAATGCCCTGCCGCAGACCGCCAAGGCGGCGGTCAATTGCCGCATCTTCCCCGGCGTCGAGGTCGAGGCCGTGCGCCAGGAACTCCTGTCGGTGATCGCCGATCCCGGCGTTGAAGTCGCAACGCGCGGCAATGCGCAGGGCAGCCCGGTCTCGGACATGCGCCCGGATGTGATGGCGGCGATCACCCGCTCCGTGCATGCCGAGTATCCGGGCGTCGCGGTGGTTCCGTATCTCGAGTCCGGCGGTACGGACGGCAAGTGGTATCGCAAGGCCGGCATCCCGACCTTCGCGAGCTCGGGGCTGTTCTCGAAGGCGAACGAGATGTTCGCCCACGGCCTCAATGAACGGCTGCCGGTCGTCTCGTTCTACCAGGGGCTTGACCACATCCACGAGCTCGCCGTCGAGCTGGGTGGCGTGAGGACGCGCTAGGGCCGCCGATGGCCGCGACAGGCAATCCCGACCGGCCGCGCGTCGGGATCGTCGAGGGGCAGTGCGGTGAGCGCCCCGCCCCACACGCAGCCGGTGTCGATCGCGGCCACGCCGTTGCGGTCGGAGTAGCCGAGTGCCGACCAGTGGCCGCAGATCACGCGCGCGCCGCGAGAGCGGGCATCGCCGAAGCTGAACCACGGCGCGAGCGGCGGGGCTACCTCCCCGGGCGGTCCTTTTTCCTTCAGGTCCATGCGCCCTTCGGCCGTGCAGTAGCGCAGCCGGGTGAGCGCGTTGATCACGAAGCGATGGCGCGCGGGGCCGCTGAGTGCGTCGCTCCAGGTGTCGGGCTCGTTGCCGTACATCTGCGCGAATACCGCGGGAGCGTCCCGCGCGAGCGCCGCGCCCACTTCGGCGGCAAGGCGTGCCGCGTCGATTGCCCGCCATTGCGGCACGAGTCCCGCGTGCACCAGCAGGTCGCCCCGCGCGGCGTCGAGGTGCGCAAGTGGACGCGCGAGCAGCCATTCAAGCAGGCGATCGCGGTCGGGTGCCGCGAGGACTTCCTCGAGGGTGTCGCCGTGTTTCGCTTTCCGCGCGCCGCCACCCAGGGCCACCGCGAGCAGGTGCAGGTCATGGTTGCCGAGCACCGTGACGGCATTCGCCCCGATGTCGCGCACGAAGCGCAGCACTTCGAGCGACTGCGGGCCGCGGTTGACGAGGTCGCCGACGAACCAGAGCTGGTCCCGATCGGCTGAAAAGCGCAGCGCGCGCAGCAGGGCAAGCAACTCGTCGTGGCAACCCTGCACGTCGCCGATGGCGTAGCGAGACAACCGCAGTCCCGCCGCTAGTGCAGGACGCCGGGAATCGCGAGGCGAAACGGCGCGATGGGCGCATCGAAGGCGGCGCCGTCGTCGGCCACCATCTGGTAGGAACCCTGCATGGCGCCCACGGGCGTCTCGATCACCGCACCGCTCGAGTAGCGGAAGCCCTGGCCCGGCTTGAGGTAAGGCTGCTCGCCGACGACGCCGTCGCCGCGCACTTCCTGCACCTTGCCGTTCGCGTCGGTGATGACCCAGTGGCGGGTCAGGAGGCGCGCGGGACTCGCGCCGTCGTTGCGGATCGTGATCGTGTAGGCGAACACATAGCGGTGCTCGCGCGGATCCGACTGCTCGTCGAGGTAACTGGTCTCGACCTCGACGCGGATGCTGTGCGACGCGCGGCTCATGCGGCGGGCGTGCGCCCGCCGACGCGCACCGCGAGGACGTCGCAGGGGGCGCCGTGGAGCACGGTGTCTTCCGTGAGGTTCACGAGGATCGAGAGGCCGTGGCGCTCGCGGCTGCCGAGCACGATCAGGTCGATGCCGCGATCGCGCGCGAGGCGGATGATCTCGGCTTTCACGTTGCCCGCCTCGACGTGCACGGGCGCACCCGCGAAGCCGAGCCTGTCCGCCAGGGCCGCGAGTCGCTGGCGCGCCCGCTGCACGAGTTCCTCTTCGATCGCCACGGCCGGCATCAGCGATTCGCCCATCGGTTCGACGGGCGAATATTCCACGACGTGCAGCAGCTCGACCGCGGCGCCAAAAGCCGCGGCGACCGCGCGGGCGCGCTCCCCGACGGGGACGCTGTCGTCGGTCAGGTCGACCGGAACCAGGATGCGGCGATACGTGGACATGCGACCACGCTATCCCCGCTCCGCGGCGCGCGCAAGGGCGGCAAATTGCCCGGGGGAAACCACTTCCGGGCGCGCGCCGGGGTCGACGCCGGCGGATTCGATCTCGGCGGCGGAAAGCAGGGATTTCAGGGCGTTGCGCAGGGTCTTGCGCCGCTGGGAAAAGGCACTCGCCACGAGGGCCGCAAATCCCCGCGGAATGTCGAAGGCGGGCTCGGCGCGCAGGATCAGCCGGGCCACCGACGACCAGACCTTCGGCGGCGGCTGGAAGGCGCCAGGCCCGACGTCGAACAGCTTCTCGACGCGCGCCCAGGGCGCGAGCATGACGCTGAGCCGTCCGTACGCCTTGCTGCCGGGCGCCGCCGCCATGCGCTCGATGACTTCCCGCTGCAGCATGACGTGCAGGTCCGTCAGCGCCGAGGGCGTGGCCAGCAGGTGGAAGAGGAGCGGCGTCGAAATGTTGTAGGGCAGGTTGCCGACGATGCGCAGCCGCGCGCCGCGCGCCGCCGCCAGGGCGGCGAAGTCGAAGGCGAGCGCATCGCCCGGGTGCAGCGCGAGCCCCGAGCCCGGTGGAAACTCTTCCGCGAGTCGCGCGGCGAGGTCGCGATCGATCTCGACGGCATCGAGCCGGCCTGCGGCCGCCAGCAGGGCGCGGGTGAGTACGCCGCGGCCAGGGCCGATCTCCACGATCGCTTCCCCCGGCCGCGGGGCGATCGCCTGGACGATGCGTTCGACGACCGCCGGGTCGTGCAGGAAATGCTGGCCGAAGCGCTTGCGCGCGAGCGGCGCCATCAATGCCGCCGGCCGGCGATCTCGATCGCGAGCGCAAGCGCCGCTTCGAGGCTGCCGGCGTCGGCACGGCCGGTGCCGGCGAGCTCGAGCGCAGTGCCGTGATCCACCGAGGTGCGGATGAAGGGCAGGCCGAGCGTCACGTTGACCGCGCGGCCGAAGCCCGCATGCTTGAGCACCGGCAGGCCCTGGTCGTGGTACATGGCGAGCACGGCATCGCAGCCGGCGAGGCGTGCCGGCACGAATGCGGTGTCGGCCGGCAGCGGGCCGGTGACATCAATGCCGCGCGCGCGCGCGTCCTCGAGCGCCGGCGCGATCACGTCGATTTCCTCGTGGCCGAGATGGCCCGATTCGCCCGCGTGCGGATTGACGCCGCAGACGAGGATGCGCGGGCGCGCGAGACCGAAGAGCCGCGCGAGGTCGGTCGCCAGCACGTCAATCACTTCGCGCAGCAGCGAGTGCGTGATCGCCGCGCTCACGGCACGCAGCGGCAGGTGGGTCGTGGCGAGCGCCACGCGCAGGTCGCCCGCTACGAGCAGCATCACCGGCCGCGCGACGCCGCTGTGGGCCGCGAGATACTCGGTGTGGCCGGTGAAGGCGATGCCGGCCTCGTTGATGACGCTCTTCTGAACCGGCGCGGTGACGATGGCATCGAACTCATGGGTGACGGCGCCGCTCATCGCCGCGTCGAGCAGCGAAAGCACGTAAGAGGCGTTGCGGGAATCGAGCCGCCCCGGGTCGGCCGCGACGGCGAGCGGTGCATGCGCCACGCGCAACTCCCCCGGCACGTGCGCGCGGGTCTCGGCGCGCCGGTAGTCGTGCAGGATGAGCCCGCCGCCGGTCGCCGCGGCGCGTTCGGCGAGCAGCGCGCGATCGCCGAGGCAAACGAGTTCACAGGGCCAGGCGCCGCGCGCCACGATGGCGCACAGCTCGGGGCCGATACCCGCGGGCTCCCCGGACGTGAGGGCGATGCGGGGCAGGCGCGTCACGCGGCTACATCTTGTATTCGACGAAGGCTTCGTCGCGCAGGCGGCGCAGCCACAGCTCGGTCTCCTCTTCGGCCTTGCTGTCGCGCAGCGCCGAGTAGGCCCGCTGGCGCTTCATTTCCGCGCTGTTGTCGATCTCGCGGTGGCCGAGCAGTTGCACGATGTGCCAGCCGAACTGCGTGCGGAAGGGCTGGCTGATCTCGCCCTCCTTGAGCGCGGCGAGCTGTGCCTCGAATTCCGGCACGAAAGTGCCCGGGTTCGTCCAGCCGAGGTCGCCGCCTTCCGTGGCCGAGCCCGGATCCTCGGACAGGGTCGAGGCGAGGCCGGCGAAATCCTCCCCCTTCTCGATGCGCGCGCGAACGGCCTCGAGCCGCTGCTCGACGGTGGCGTCGTCCTGCAGTTCGTTCGGCTTGATGAGGATGTGCCGCGCATGCACCTGCTGCACGATCGCGGGACCGTCGTCGCTCCTCACCTCGTTTACGCGCACGAGATGGTAGCCCGTCGGCGTGCGGATGATGTCGCTCACTTCGCCCGCCTTGAGCTTCACCACCGCGTCGGCCAGTACGGTCGGCAGTTCGGTGCCCTTGCGCCAGCCGAGTGCGCCGCCTTCGAGCGCGGTCTGGCTGTTCGAATAGGCGACGGCGAGCTTGGCGAATTCCTCGCCCGCGAGCGCGCGCCGGTGCACGTCCTCGGCGCGGGCTTCCGCGGCGGCGAGCTGCTCGGCCGTCGCGGCGAGCGGGACCGCGATCAGGATGTGCGAGAGGTTGTAGGACGTGCCCTCGGACGGCGCATTCTTCTGCCGCTCGAGGTACTGGTCGAGCTCGCGCGGCGAGATGTTGATGCGCGCGACGACATCGCGTTGGCGCAGCATGGAGAGCGTGATCTCCTTGCGCAGGTTGTCGCGATAGCCCGCGTAGTCGATGCCCTGGGACGCGAGCGCCTGCGGCAATTGCGCGAGCGGGATGCCGTTCCTGCGCGCGACGTCCTGCAGCGCGCCGTTCACCATCTCGTCAGTGACCTTGAGGCCGGCGCGGCTCGCGCGCTGCATCTGCACTTCCTGCGTGACGAGCCGCTCGAGCACCTGCTGGCGCAGCACGTTCTCGGGCGGCAGTTCGAGGCCCTGCTGGCGCAGGCGGGAGCTGATGAGCTGCATCTGCTCGTCGAGGTCGCTTTTCAGGACGACGCCGTCGTTGACGATCGCGGCCACGCGATCGAGCAGCTCGCCGCCCGCGGACAGTTCGCGGGTCTGGGCATGGGCAGCGCCGGCAGCGCACAGCGCGAGCAGCGCCGCGAGGATCGTTCGTGACATGGAATTTCCGTGATGCTTCAAAGGCTTGGGCCGGTCGGTGAGTATCCCCGAATTGCGTCCTCGAGGAAAGCCACGGCCGAAGATCCGACACTTGCGAGGCCGCTGAGTTCCAGTTGCAGGTAGATGCCCGTATCGCGCTCGCCGGTGCGGCTGCTCACGAAGCGGCGGCCGACCGCGCGGAACCGCCAGCAGCAGGAGCGGTACTCGAAGCCGGCGAACTGGTCGAGTGTCTCGTCATCGTGCAGCGAATAGACATAGCGGCCGAAGAGACTCCAGCGGTCCGCGACCGGCCAGGCGAACGAGGCCTCGGCCTGGTCGATGCGGTCGCGCTGGTAGCGATAGCCGAGGTTCATCACGCTCGTGGCCGCGGGCCGGTACTGCAGCTGCACTTGCATTCGCTCGCGCTCCGAGGCCTCGGGATTCCATTGCACCCCGAGGTCGGCGGTCCAGTCGCGCAGCGCCGTGAGCGCGACCTGCGCAATCAGGTCGGAGCTGTCCCGGTTGCTGATCGACTCACCCGGCAGAGCGACGCGCGGGCTGTCGAAGTACACGGTCTGGCCGATGGTCGCGGCGAGGAGCTGCCGGCCGCTGCCCTCGTCGAGGATGCGGCTCGTCACGCCGAAGCTCGCCTGGTTCGCATCGCCGACGCGATCGCCGCCGACGTAACGGTTGGCGCGGAAGAGCTGCACGAGGTTGAGGTCGGGAATCGCGGTATCGAAGACCGGCAGGCTGTCCTGGTTGCGATAGGGCGTGTAGACGTAGAGCGTCCGCGGCTCGAGCGTGAGGCGCCGCTGGCCGCGAGAGCCGAGCGGGCCTTCGAAAATGAGGCCCGCATCGAGCGTGGCAGTCGGCAGGCTGCGGTGCGGCGAGTCATCGGCACCGCCCGCCGTGTCCGCGAGCGAGTAGGCGGTTGCGCGCCAGCTGAAGCCCGCACGCGCGAAATAGCCGGCCCCCTGCCAGTCGAGCCCGACATGCGGCGCGGCGTCGTATCGCCAGCCCGTGACGCCGACATTGCGGTCGAAATTGACCACTTCGGCGTCGAAGCCATAGCGCAGCTGCAGGCTGCGCCCGACGCCGAAATCGCCGCTCGCGTAGACCTGCGGCAGCATCGAATAGGGACGATCGGCCTCCGCGAGGTCGGTATCGATCGTCTGGTAGTCCTGGAACGCGCCGCGCACCCGCCAGTGCGCGTCGCGATAGGTGAGTTCGGCCATGCGCCCGACGAACGCGACGCTCGTGCCCTCGGGCCCCTGGCCGAAGTCCTCGAAATACTGCGTGTCGCTGACGTTCGCCGCATCGACCGAGAAGCGCCAGCCCGCGGGCAGGGCGCTGCGGTTGACGAGGTGCGCGAAACTGCGGTCCTCCCTGAAGAGGCTGTCGTCCGGCAGGTACGAGAGGTCGAGCTTGCCGCGGCTGCTGCGGGTGAGCCAGCGGAAATCGCCCGCGAGGTCGGCGCCGCGCCGCGCGAACACCACCGGTTCGAAGGTCAGGTCGTAGTTGGGCGCGATGTTCCAGTAGTAAGGCACCGAGAGCTGTGCGCCACTGCGCGTCGAATAGCCGGCGCCCGGGAACAGGAAGCCGCTCTTGCGCGCGGTGCCGAGCGGGAAGGAGATCCAGGGCGAATAGAAAATCGGCACGCCCTTGAACTCGACGCTCGTGCCGCGGCCCGACCCATTGCGTTTCGCGGTGTCGAGGTCGATCCGGTCGGCCCGCAGCCGCCACGCCGGATCGGTCAGCGGGCAGGTGGTGAAGGTGACGGCCTCGAGCGTGGCGTTGCCCTGCGCATCGACCGACATGGACCGCGCGGTGCCGCGCGCGGGGCGCGAGGGCAGCTCGAACTGCGCGCCCTCGAACTGCGCACCGCCCGTCGTCGAGTAGCGCCCCGAGTGCCCATGGACGATCAGCAGCGGGTCGCGGTATTCGACGTTGCCGTCGACGGCCAGCTTGCCCTCGCGCGCCTCATACTGAACGCGATCGGCGCGGACCTGGCGATCGCCCTGCCTGACCTGCACATTGCCCGACAGCACGGCGTCGCCGTTGACACCGAGGGAAGCGTCGTCGCTCGAGATCTCGATCGGTGCCTGGGCCGCGTCGGCGGCGCTGCGCACCGGCACGACCGATGGCGGCAGACGGCCGTTGTCCTCGAGCGTGCCGAAGCACAGCGGCGCCTGCGGGTCGGCCGCCCGCAGGCCGGGTGGCAGCAGCAGGGCGCCGAGCGCGAGCACGACCAGGCGATCGAGGCGGGGGAGGAGCATGTGCGGTGCCATTATAATGAGCCGATGAGTGAATACGACGCGCGCGTGACGCAGCTACGCGACTGGCTCACCGCCGGGCTCGGCCGGTCCGTCGACCGGCTGACGCTCGCGGCGGGGGACGCGAGCTTCCGGCGCTACTTTCGCGCGCACGAGGGCGACGCCAGCTGGATCGTGATGGATGCGCCGCCGGGGCACGAGGACGTGCGGCCCTACCTCAAGGTCTCGCGGCTGCTCGAGGGCACGGGAGTGCACGTGCCCCACGTGCACGCGAGCGACATCGAGCAGGGCTTCGTGCTGCTCGAGGACCTCGGCAATACGCCCTACCTCGTGCGCCTCGCGCGTGGCGAGGATGTGGACCGGCTCTACGGCGATGCGCTGACGGCGCTCGCCGCGATCCAGGTGCGCGGGCGCGAGGCGGCGCGCGAGCTGCCTCCCTACGACAGCCGCGCCATGCAGCGCGAGCTCGAGCTGATGCCCGAGTGGGTCTGCGCGCGCCACCTGCGCCTCGCGCTCGATGACGCGGAGCTCGCGCTGCTCGTGCGCAGCTTCGATTTCCTCACCGCGGAGGCGCTCGCGCAGCCGCGCGTGTTCGTGCACCGGGACTATCACTCGCGCAACCTGATGCTGATCGACGACCGCAATCCCGGCATCATCGACTTCCAGGATGCGCTCGAAGGCCCGATCGGCTACGACCTCGTCTCGCTGCTGAAGGACTGCTACATCAGCTGGCCGCGCGCGCGCGTGGAGGGCTGGCTGCGCGAGTACCGCCGGCGCATCGCACGCGAGGGCCTCGCCGCGGGCACGAGCGAGCGCGAGTTCCTGCGCTGGTTCGACCTCGCGGGCATCCAGCGCCACCTCAAGGTGCTCGGCATCTTCGCGCGGCTCTGGTACCGCGACGGCAAGCGCGGTTACCTCGCGGACCTCGTGCTGACGCTCGACTACGTGCGCGACGCCTGCGCGCGCTACGGCGAACTGCAGGCCTTCGCGCACTGGATCGAGGCGCGCATCGTGCCGGCGCTGCCCGCCGCCAACGCCCGGGAACTCTCGCTGCGATGAAGGCGATGATCCTCGCGGCCGGGCGCGGCGAGCGCATGCGCCCGTTGACCGATGCGCTGCCGAAGCCGCTGCTCGTGGTGCAGGGCAAGCCGCTGATCGTGCATCACCTCGAGGCGCTCGCTCGCGCCGGCGTGCGCGACGTGGTGATCAACATCGCCTGGCTCGGTGCACGCATCCGTGCGGCGCTCGGTGACGGCGGCGACTGGGGCCTGCGGATCGCGTACAGCGAGGAGGGCGATGCGGCCTTTGAAACCGGCGGCGGCATCCATCGTGCGCTGCCGCTCCTCGGATGTGCGCCGTTCCTCGTCGTCAACGGCGACGTGTGGACCGATTTCGATTTCGGCCAGCTCGCGCTCGAGGCGGATGCGGACGCGCACCTCGTGCTGGTGCCGAATCCGCCGCAGCACCCGCGCGGGGATTTCACGCTCGCGGCCGGGCGCATCGGCGAGGAGGCGGCGCCCGGGGCGCAGCGTTTCACCTACTCGGGCATCGGCAAGTACCGGCCGGAGTTCTTCGCGGGCTGCGAGCCGGGGCGATTTCCGCTCTTGCCGCTGCTTCGCCGTGCGATCGCTGCCGGGCGCCTCGCGGGGCACCTGTATGCGGGCCGCTGGCAGGACATCGGCACGCCGGAGCGCCTCGCGGCGATCAATGCCGGGCTTCCGGTAAAATAGCCGCATGTCCGAGCTCAAAGGTATTCCCGTCGTGCGCGAAAGCGCGCCTGCCGCCGCCCGCAGCGGGGAGAAATACCAGACGCCACAGGGCTTTACGGCCATCAAGGACGGCATCAAGACCCAGGGCGACGTGGACCGCCGCGGGCTCCTCGGCAAGCCGCGCTGGCTCAAGGCGCCGCTCGCCGCCGGCGCGGGCTACGACAGCGTGCGCCGCGCGGTGCGCGACCATGCGCTCGCGACCGTCTGTGAAGAAGCCAAGTGCCCCAATATCGGCGAGTGCTGGAACGCCGGCACCGCCACGATCATGCTGATGGGCAAGGTCTGCACGCGCGCCTGCCGGTTCTGTTCGGTCGACACGGGCAACCCGCGCGGATGGCTCGACCAGGAAGAGCCGCAGCATGCCGCGCGCACCGTCGCGCTGATGAAGCTGCGCTACGTCGTGCTCACCTCGGTCGATCGCGACGACCTGCCGGACGGCGGTGCCGCGCACTACGCGGCATGCATCCGCGCGATCAAGGCGGAGAATCCCGCCACCGCCGTCGAAGCGCTCACGCCCGACTTCAGCGGCGTGTTGCGCGATGTCGAGACGGTGGTCGATTCGGGGCTCGAAGTGTTCGCGCAGAACGTCGAAACGGTGCGGCGCCTCACGCATCCGGTGCGCGACCCGCGCGCGGGCTACGACCAGACGCTTGCGGTTCTCGGGCACGCCAGGCGCCACCGGCCGGGCGTGCTCACCAAGACGAGCCTGATGCTCGGGCTCGGCGAGACCGACGAGGAGATCGCCGCCACGATGGACGACCTGCGCGCCATCGGCGTCGACATCCTCACGCTCGGGCAGTACCTGCGCCCGACACTCAATCACCTGCCGGTCGAGCGCTACGTGACGCCCGCGGAGTTCGCGCGCTATCGCGAATGGGGCCTCGCGCGCGGCTTTCGCGAATGCGTTTCCGGGCCGCTCGTGCGCTCGAGTTATCGCGCGGAACAGGCGCTCAACGGCAACAACGTCGGCCTGCCGGATCATGCTGCCGTTTCCCGCCGAGACTGACGGCGAGGCCGCCGCGGGCGGCGAACCGGCCGTCAAGTGGCTGGGCCGCGTCGATTACGAGCCGACGTGGCGCGCGATGCAGCGCTTCACGGACGAGCGCGGCCCCGAAACGCCCGACGAAGTGTGGCTGCTCGAGCACCCACCCGTCTTCACGCTCGGCATGAATGCCGATCGCGCGCACCTCCTCGCGCCGGGCGACATACCCGTGGTGCAGATCGATCGTGGTGGGCAGGTGACCTACCACGGTCCCGGCCAGCTCGTCGTGTATCCGCTCATCGACCTGCGGCGCGCCGGGCTCGGCGTGCGCGACCTCGTGTGCGCGCTCGAGAAATCGGTGATCGCCTACGCCGGCACGCTCGACATCTACGCGGAAACGAAGCCGCGCGCGCCGGGCGTGTACGTGCACGGTGCGAAACTCGCGAGCATCGGCATCCGCGTGCGCCGCGGCGCGAGCTACCACGGCCTTGCGCTCAACGTGAACCTCGACCTGTCGCCTTTCAAGCGTATCAATCCATGTGGTTACCAGGGGCTCGAGATGACGCAGCTCGCCGGGCTCGGCGGGCCGGACAGCGTGCGCGATGTCGCGGATGCGTATGCGCCGTGGTTCCTCACGCATCTGCGGGGGTCTGGGCCACGGGGTGCTTGCTAAGGTAGGTGTGCGGCGGGCACGCGGGGTGCCGCCCTTGGTCAGGAGCCCGAAGTCAGGTGGCAGGGTTTTCGTGTCCTGCCTCAGCGAGACTTCGTGGGCTACGTGCCGCATGTAACCAGCGCGCACGTAGCCCGCCGTCAGTTCGCCGCCGCCTCCGCCGCATCCCGCTGGCGCTTCGCTTCGGCCTGCGCGTCCTCGAGCTGCTGCTGCACCTTGGCCTCCATCTCCTTGGCCTGCTTCGCCTGCTCGGCAGCGGAGGCACCGGCCGCCGCCGCCCCACCGGCCGTTTCCGCCAGCCCGCAAGCGGAGAGCATGAGTGAAGCGCCGAGTGCCAGCATCATTGTCCGCCATGTCGACATGGTTGCCTCCTGCGTGGTGGATTTGCCGCTCAGATCACCATGATTACGTGCGGCTGCGCCGCCAGTTCCGCGGCGAGCGCGGTCACCTGCGCTTCGCTGCGCGCGACGATCGTATAGGAGATGGACAGGTAGTTGCCGTTTTCCGAGAGGCGCTCGCTGGTGCGCGCGACCTCGAGGTCGGGCGCGTGGCGCAGCATGACGGCGTCGATGTCAGCTCGCAGCATGTTCCCGGCGCGGCCGACCACCTTGATCGGGTAGTCGACGGGAAAAACGAGCAGCTTGAGCTCGGTCACCATGGCGTGCCGGCCAGCCGCCTGATCAGGTCCTGGAAAGCCCGCCAGGTGCGCTGCCAGACAGGCCCCGGTGCGCCGCTGCCGACTGGCTGGCCGTCGAGCCGGGTGACCGACGTGATCTCGCGCGTGGCGGCGGCCAGCCAGATTTCGTCGGCCGCCCGCAAGGTCGCTTCCGCAACCGGCGTCGTGCGATGCGGGATGCCGAGCTCGAGCAGCAGCTCCTCGACGACGCTGCGCGTGGTGCCGGGCAGGATCAGGTTCGAATTCGGCGGCGTCAGCACCTCGCCATCGACGACGACGTGCACGGTGGACGAGCTCGCCTCCATCAGCCAGCCGTCGCGCAGCAGGATCGTTTCCGAGGCGCCCGCGTCGATCGAGAGCTGGCGCAGCAGCACGTTCGGCAGCAAGGCGACCGACTTGATGTCACAGCGCGCCCAGCGGGTGTCGGCGGCGGTGATGCAGGCCGCGCCTTGCGCCAGTTGCGCGGCACTCGGCCGCGGCAAGGGCGCGCAGTAGGCGAACACCGTGCGTTCGATCTCCGGCAGCGGCGCATGGTTGCGGCCGTATTCCGCGCCGCGCGTCACCTGCACGTAGATGTACTGGTCACCGCCGCCGTTCCTGGCCACCAGTTCGCCGCACAGTGCGCGCCAGGCATCGAGTTCGAGCGGGTCGCGCATCCGCAGCGCCTCGAGGCTGCGCGCGAGGCGGGCGAAATGCGGGCCGAAGCGGAACGGACGCCCGCCGAACACCGGTATGACTTCGTAGGCGCCATCGGCGAAAAGGAAGCCGCGGTCGAGCGGCGAGATGCGCGCCTCGCGCAGCGGCAGGAATTCGCCGTTGAGGTAGGCGACTGGAAGCGGTTCGGCCATCGCGGTTCTCCCCGGCTCAGCGCCACATCAGCGCTGCGCCGTCGATCATCCTCGTCCACCAGCCACCCTCCGGCACGGCCTTCACGGGGTAGAGCGGCACGCGGGCGACGGTTTCGGCGCCGACGTTCACGGTCATCTCGCCGAGCGCGGCGTCCAGCGCGAGCGGCGCGACCAGCGGTTCCTTCGCGGTGGCGCCGGTCTTGACCTGGGCGGCGTCGCCGCGACCGACAGTGACGAACACGTCGCCGCGCGGCGCGATCGCGACGTGGTCCTCGGCGCCCTTGTAGACGCGCGGCGCGAGCACGGTCTCCCCGTGGCCCTTGACCTTGACGGTCTCGTAGAAGGTGAAGCCGTAGTTCAGCAGCGCCGCGCTCGCGTCCTCGCGCGCCCGCATCGACGCGGTGCCGAACACGATCGAGACGAGGCGCATGCCGTCGCGCTTCGCCGAGGTCGCGAGGCAGTAGCCGGCGGACTGGGTGTGGCCGGTCTTGATGCCGTCGACGCTCGGGTCGCGCTCCAGGAGGCCGTTGCGGTTCTGCTGGCGGATGTTGTTCCAGACGAACTCGCGCAGCGAGTACAGGCCGTACTGGCGCGGGAAATCGCGGATCACGGCGCGCGCGAGCAGCGACATGTCCCGCGCGGTCGTGTAGTGGGTGGCGCCCGGCAGGCCCGTGCTGTTGTCGAAGTGGGTGTTCTTCATGCCGAGCTTCTGCGCGTAGGCGTTCATCATCTGCGCGAACGCGTCCTCGGTGCCGCCGAGGCGCTCGGCGATCGCGATCGTCGCGTCGTTGCCCGACTGAACGATCATGCCCTTGATCAGCACTTCGGCGGGGATGCGCGTGCCGACCTGCACGAACGAGCGCGAACCCTCGCTGCGCCAGGCGTGCTCGCTGATCGGGACCTGCTCGTCGGGCTTGAGGCGCCCCTGCTTCAGGGCGTCGAAGGCGATGTACGCCGTCATCACCTTCGTGAGGCTCGCCGGCTCCATGCGTTCATCGGCGTTCTGTTCCGCGAGCACCCGGCCGCTGTCGTAGTCGACGAGGATGTGCGCGCGCGCGCTGATCGCCGGCGGCTTCGGGATCGGCACGGCGGCATGCGCCGCGGCGAGGGCGATGGTCGAAAGAAGGCAAAAGGCAAGCCGTCGGCGGTGCTGCATCCGGCATCTCCGTGCGCGCAGGTGGGTCAGGTGGGGATTCTATGTCAGTCGGACGCGAGGCGGGCATCCACGATGCCGATGCGAGCCAGTCGTGCCGCAAGCGCATCGAATGCCGCGACGCTGTCGACCGGGCCGATGCGCACGCGATAGAGCCGTCGCTCACCATCCGGGGCGGGCAGCAGGCGCACGTCGTCGAAGCCCGCGGCGCGCAACTGCCCGACCTGCCGGCGCGCATTGGCCATGTCGGCAAACGCGCCCGTCTGCACGAAAAGCCCGGGCCCGGGTCCGCCGGCGAGGGTGGGCGGTGGAGCGAGCGGTGCCGGAGCTACCGCGGCCGGTGTGCCCGGCGTGAGGACCCGCAACTCGACGAAGGCGGTGCCCTCCCGCAGCATGTCGAGCTTCGCCGCGGCGGTGTAGGACAGGTCGACGATGCGGCCCGCGACGAACGGTCCGCGGTCGTTCACGCGCACGACGACACTGCGGCCATTGGCGAGGTTCGTGACCCGCACATAGCAGGGCAGGGGCAGCGATTTGTGGGCGGCGGTCATCGCGTACATGTCGTACGGCTCACCGGTCGAGGTCTGCGCCGCGTGGAAGCCCGGGCCATACCAGGACGCGACTCCGCGCTCGACGAAGCCCTCGGCCGCTGGCAGCACGAAGTAACGCTTGCCGAAGACTTCGTAGGACGGTGGATTGCCGCGCAGGCTGCGCGGTTCCGTGCGCGGCACGGCATCCGGTATGGCGGCAACGTCCGCGGGGGGCGGCGGCATCGCGGGCACCGGAGCGGGCGTTGGCGCGCCTGCCGGCTTGCGATCGGCGCCCGCACAACCCACGACGAGCAGGGCGGCCGCCGCGGCGCAGGCCGCCGCCCGGCCCATGGGCCGGCGCAACCTCATTTCCCCGCTTCGCTGACGCCCGCGAGCAGCGCCTGTGCGAGATCGTGCACGGCCATTGCGTAGCGGACGCTGCGGTTGTAGCGCGTGATCGTCGTGAAATTGGCGAAGCCGATGCGTACGCCCGGCGCGTGCTCGCCCTCCGCCGGGATCAGGATCACGGGCGTGTCGCCGGGCAGCGTGGATTCAAAGGAAAGGCCACGGGCGCGCGCGGAATCGAGGGTTTCGTTCAGCTCGAGGTTGCCCGGGTCGAGCGCGGGCGGCGCGCTGCCGTTGACCTGCGCTTCGATCAGCACCGGCGCACCGGGCTGCCAGCCGTGCTCACGGAAATAGTTGGCGACGCTCGCGACCACGTCGTCCCAGGTGGTGAAAAGGTCCCGCCGGCCGTCGCCATTGCCGTCGACGGCGTAGCGGCGGTAACTCGAGGGCATGAATTGCGGTGCACCCATTGCCCCGGCATAGGAGCCGCGCGCCGCGAACGGGTCGATGGCCTCTTCGCGCGACAACTTCAGGAAGCTGGCGAGTTCCTTGCCGAAGAAGGTGGCCCTTGGCGGGTAGTCGAAGGCGAGCGTCGCGAGTGCATCGAGCACGCGGTAGTTGCCGGTGATGCGCCCGTAGAAGGTCTCGACGCCGAGGATCGCGACGATGTACTCGGGCGCCACGCCGCGCTCGCCCGCGACCCGCTCCAGCAGTTCGCGGTGTTCCTGCCAGAATTCCATGCCCTCGCGGATGCGCCGCGGCGTGAGGAAGCGGCGCCGGTAGTCCCACCAGGGCAGGACTTTCTCGGCGGGCCGTTGCATGGCCTCGATGATCCTGGGTTGCGGCTCGGCCTTGGCGAGCAGGTGATAGAGGTCGTCCGGCGCGAGCCCCTCGTCGGCTGCCGCCTTCTCGACGAATTGGCGGACCTCGGCGCGACCGAGGTCGAATCGGTCCGTACCGCCGAAGGTGCCCTCGCCATGGGCGGCGGGCAGGGCGAGGCAGGCGGTGGCGATTGCGGCGGCGAAGGTCCTCAAGAGCGGATCAGTTTCCGATGCGAGTAGAGCGACATCAGAATACCGAACCCGGCCAGCAGGGTCACCATTGACGTGCCGCCGTAGCTGACGAGCGGCAGCGGCACGCCGACGACCGGCAGCAGCCCGCTCACCATGCCCGCGTTGATGAACACGTAGACGAAGAAGGTCATCGCGAGGCTGCCGGAGAGCAGGCGCGCGAAGGTCTCCTGCGTCTGCATGGCGAGGTAGATCGCGCGGCCCACGACGAAGAGATACAGGAAGATCAGCAGCGCAAGCCCGACGAGCCCGAACTCCTCGCCGATCACCGCGAAGATGAAGTCGGTGGAGCGTTCGGGCAGGAACTCCAGCTGGCCCTGGCTGCCGTTCATCCAGCCCTTGCCGAAGATGCCGCCCGAGCCGATCGCGATCTGCGACTGGATGATGTGGTAGCCGGCGCCCAGCGGGTCGGATTGCGGGTCGAGGAACATCAGCACGCGCTTTTGCTGGTAGTCGTGCAGGAAGCTCCAGCCGAACCAGGCGCCAAGCGCCGCGATGCCCGCGAGCGCAAGGATGATGCGCAGTTGCAGGCCGGCGAGCAGCACGACGAGCACGCCAGCGATCGCGATGAGCATGCCGGTGCCGAGGTCCGGCTGGGCGATGGTGAGGGCGACCGGCACGAAGATGATCGTGGCGGCCGCCATCAGGCTGCCGGCCGACGGCGGCAGGGGGCGCTCGTGCAAGTACCAGGCGCACATCATCGGCACGGCGAGTTTCATGATCTCGGAGGGCTGGAAGCGGAACAGGCCGAGGTCGAGCCAGCGTTGCGCACCCTTGCCGATGTAACCGACGACATCGACGACGATCAGCAGCACGATGCCGAGGGCGTAGATCACGGGCGCTGCGCGGCGCAGGAATCCCGGCTTGACGCGCGCGAGCGCGAGCATGATGACCGCGCCGATGCCGAGGCGCGTGGCGGACTTCAGCACGGACCCGAGGTCGCGTCCCGATGCGCTGTACATCACGATGAGGCCGAACAGCGCGATCAGCGCGAGGCCCACGAGCAGCGGGCCGTCGACCCGCAGGCTCGCGAGGGTGCGCGCCGAACGGGTCAGCGTGCGACGGGTGTAGGAGCTGTCGATGCTGCCGAAGGTCATGCGCCACCTCCCTTCAGGATCCAGGCGTCCATGACCTTGCGCGCGATCGGGGCCGCGCCCGTGGAGCCGAAGCCGCCGTTCTCGACCAGCACGGCCACCGCGATGCGCGGCGCCTCGGCCGGGGCGAAGGCGATGAACCAGGAGTGGTCGCGCAGGCGCTCGGGCACCATGTGCTCGTTGTATTTCTCGTTCTGGCCCACCGAGAACACCTGCGCCGTGCCGGTCTTGCCGGCGATCTCGTAGGTCATGTTGCGCCCGGCGGTGGCGGCGGCGGTGCCGCGGCCGCGCAGCGCGCCTTCCATGCCTTCCATCACGACCTGCCACTGTTCCGCGGTCGCCTCGACCCGCAGTTCCTTCTTCGGCGGGAAGCGGCGCACTTCGCCGCTGGCCGGGTCGCGCACGCCGTTGACGAGCCGCGGCCGGTATGCCGTGCCCCGGTTCGCGAGGATCGAGGTGTAGTAGGCGAGCTGCAGCGGCGTCACGAGGAAATAGCCCTGCCCGATGCCGAAGTTCACCGTCTCGCCGGGGAACCATACCTGGTCCTGGGGGCGCGAGAAGGCCTTGCGCTTCCATTCGCGCGACGGCAGCAGGCCGGACTTCTCGCCGCCGATATCGATGCCCGTCACGCTGCCGAAGCCGAATTCGGCAAGGAAGGTGCTGATGTGATCGACGCCGATGCGGTTGGCGAGGTCGTAGAAGTAGACGTCACAGGAGCGCGCGATCGCATCGACGAGGCCCACCGACCCGTGCCGGCCGCTGCGGCCCTCGCGGAACATGCGGCTGCTGCCGGGCAGGCGATAGACACCGGCGCAGAAGCGGTGGTCGTCCGGCGTCACATCCTTGTAGACGAGTCCCGCGAGCGCGATCGCGGGCTTGATGGTCGAACCCGAGGGGTAGGTGCCGCGCAATGCACGGTCGAACAGCGGCCGGTCGATGTCATCGAGCAGGGCTTTGTACTCCACGCGGGTGATGCCGCGCCCGAAGGTATTCGGGTCGAAGCCCGGCCGGCTCGCGAGGGCGATCACGTCGCCGTTGGCGGGGTCGATCGCGATGACAGCGCCGCGCCGGTCGCCGAGCGCCTCCTCGGCCGTCTTCTGCACGTCGAGGTCCATCGCGAGCAGCAGGTCGTCGCCCGCCACGGGCGCCACGGTGCGCAGGTTCGGCACGAACGCGCCCTGGCGCTGCACCGAGCGACCTTGCGCATTGACGAGGATTTCGCGCGAACCGTTCTGGCCATGCAGTTCCTTCTCGTAGGCGGACTCGACGCCGAGCTTGCCGATCAGGGTCGTGCCGGAATAGGCCGCACGGTCGATCCTGCCGAGGTCCTGCTCGCTGATGGCGCCCACGTAGCCGAGCGCGTGCACCGCGAGCTCGCCGAACGGATAGGAACGCGCGAGGCGCGTGCGGATGTCGACGCCGGGGAATTCGAAGCGGTGCACGGCGAAGGTGGCGATTTCCTCGTCGTCGAGCCGCAGCCGTATCGGCACGCTGTCGAAGCTGCGGTGGGACATCACGAGCTTGCGCGCGTCGTCGATGTCCTCGGCGGGGATCAGCCCGATCGTGGCGAGCCGCTTGAGCGTGTCGGCGAGGTCGGGCACTTCCTCGCGAACCAGCTCGAGCTGGTACGCCGGGCGGTTCTCGGCGACCACGGTGCCGTTGCGATCGACGATCAGGCCGCGCGGCGCCGGCAGCGGCTCGATGCGCACCCGGTTGCCCTGCGAGAGATCGGTGTAGTAATCGTGCCGCACGACCTGCAGCGTGACGAGCCGCGCGAGCAGCAGCACGGACAGCGCCGCGATGATTGCGCCAGCCGCAAGGGAGCGCTGCTCGAAGAGGCGCTGCTCCTTCCACTGGTCCTTGATGCGGACGTTGGCGGCCATGCGCGTCAGCGCGGCCGGTGGGTGCGCGACAGCAGCCCGCAGACAACCGGCCAGAGCAGGCCGCCGGTGATCGGGTGCAGCCAGCGCAGGCCCGAGTTCAGCGTGTGGCCGCTGAAGCCGTCGATGCACCAGACGACGAACTCGTAGAGCGCGAGCGCCGCGAAGGCGATCAGCGCCTGCTCGAAGAGCGGCTTGTTGCGGATCAGCAGGTGCATGCGGATCGCGAGGAAGGCGACGATCACGAGCGCGAGCGCGTGCTCGCCGAGCACGGCGCCGCGGAAGACGTCGAGCGCGAGGCCGCAGAGGAACGGGAAGAAAAGCCCGCCGGCGCGCGGTGCCGAGATCGACCAGTAGAGCACGACGATCACGAGGAAGGCCGGGCGCACGAGCGCGAGCCAGTCGGGCAAGGGCACGACCTGGAAGATGAGCGCAATGAACGCAGCGAGCAGCATCGCGCCGCGCGGCTCGTGCACCCGCGCGTTCATGGGGCAACCGCCGGGCGCGGCGGGGCGTCCTGCGGGGCGCCCGCGAGACCGGGCGGCGGCGCGCTCTCGGCGAGCGGCACGGGCGCGGCCGGATGGCCGGGCCTGAACCAGACGAAGGTCACTTCGCGGTCGCGGTCGATCGCAGCGAGCGGCTGTGCGCGCACCTGGGCGAGCGGCTGGCCGGGGTCACGCCCCACCTCGGTCACGCGCGCGACCGGATAGCCGGCCGGGAACACGCCGCCGAGCCCCGACGTCACGAGCAGGTCGTCGACCTTGATGTCGGAATTCACCGGCAGGAACGGCAGGGTCATCACGCCCGCGTTGCCCTGGCCGACGGCGATCGTGCGCAGGCCGCTGCGCAGTACCTGCACCGGGACCGCATGCTCGGGGTCGGTGATGAGGATGACTTCCGCGGACCACGGGCCCGCGCGCAGCACCTGGCCGATGAGGCCGCCGCTCGCGAGCACCGCCTGGCCCTTGAAGACGCCCGCGGAGGCGCCCTTGTTCACGACCACGCGCTGGCGCAGCGTCGACAACTCGATGTTCATGACCTCGGCCGGCAGCCACTTCACGACGACTTCCGGCAAGGCCGCGCGCAGCGCGCGCAACTGCGCGTTCTCGACCTGCAGTGCCTCCATGCGCAGCGTGCGCAGTTCGAGCGCGCGATTCTCCGCCTGCAGCGCCGCGTTCTGCGCGCGCAGTGTTTCGCGGGTCGCAAAGCTGTCGCGCAGCCAGTCCCAGGCCGCTGTCGGCGAATTCACGGCGAGCTGCACGGGGTAGGCGGCCGCGGACAGTCCGTAACGGGCGTACTCGAGCCAGTTGCCGCGCTGGTCGAGGAACATCAGCACGATCGCGAAGGTGGCGTAGAACGTGAAGGACAGCCCCGTCGCCGCGACGCGGCTCGGAACGGGACGGCTCGATCCCCCGAACGCGACCACGACCGGCTACGCCTTGCCGCGGGCCACGCCTATTCCAGCCCGAAGTGGCCCGGGCCCATTTCGTCCATCAACTCGAGGATGCGCCCGCCGCCCCGCGCCACGCAGGTGAGCGGATCGTCGGCGATCACGACCGGGAGGCCGGTCTCTTCCATCAGCAGCTTGTCGATGTCGCGCAGCAGCGCGCCGCCGCCCGTGAGCACGATGCCGCGCTCGGCGACGTCGGCGCCGAGCTCGGGCGGCGTCTGCTCGAGCGCCTGCTTTACCGCGCTGACGATGCCCTGCAGCGGCTCCTGCAGTGCCTCGAGGATTTCATTGCTGTTGAGCGTGAAGGCGCGCGGCACGCCTTCCGAGAGGTTGCGGCCCTTGACCGACAGCTCGCGCACCTGCTGGCCGGGATAGGCCGAGCCGATCTCGATCTTGATGCGCTCGGCGGTCGCCTCGCCGATCAGGATGCCGTAGTTCCTGCGCACGTAGTTCATGATCGATTCGTCGAAGCGGTCGCCGCCGACACGTGCCGAGGCGGCGTAGACGATGCCGTTCAGCGAGAGCACCGCGACCTCGGAGGTGCCGCCGCCGATGTCGAGCACCATCGAGCCGCGCGCCTCGTGCACCGGCAGGCCCGCGCCGACCGCCGCGGCCATCGGTTCGCTGACGATGCCGACGCTGCGCGCGCCCGCGCCTTCCGCCGACTCCTTGATCGCGCGGCGCTCCACCTGGGTCGAGCCGATCGGCACGCACACCAGCACGCGAGGCGACGGCTTCAGCATCCGGTTGCCGTGCACCTTGTTGATGAAGTACTGCAGCATCTTCTCGGTGTAGGTGAAGTCGGCGATCACGCCGTCCTTCATCGGACGCACCGCCGTGATGTGGCCCGGCGTGCGGCCGAGCATGCTCTTGGCATCGGCGCCGACCGCCACGATGACCTTGCCGCCGCGGTTCGGCTCGTCCTGCACGGCGACGACCGACGGCTCGTTCAGCACGATGCCGCGATCGCGCACGTAGATGAGCGTGTTGGCCGTGCCCAGGTCGATCGAGAGATCGCTGGAAAAGTAACCCCGCAGGCGTTTGAGCATGAAAGCGACCGGACCTTCGGGGATACCCCGTAAAAGTGGCCGGTAATCTAGCAACCGACAACATTTTCCACAATACGAGGTGTATGATTTCGCGCTGTTTTTTTCGTGAATTTCGTCTCATGAGCGTGAACCGCAAGGACATCGAGAACATCGCCCACCTCGCGCGGCTGTCGCTGCGGGAGGAGGAGGTCGCCGGCTACGTCGAGACCCTCGGCAACATCCTCGACATGGTCGGCCAGCTCGACCGTGCCGAGACCGGCGGGATCGAGCCGATGGCGCACCCCCTCGCCGGGCTCGCGCAGCGCTTGCGTGCCGATGAGGTCACGGAGGCCGACCGCCACGGGCTCTACCAGCAGAATGCCCCGCGGGTCGAGGCCGGCCTCTACATCGTGCCGCGGGTGATCGAATGAGCGCGCCGCTGCATGCCCGCGGCCTCGCCGCGCTCGCCGCTGGGCTCGCGAAGCGCGAGTTCTCGAGCGTCGAGCTGACCCGCCACCTGCTCGGGCGGCTCGAGGCCGCGCAGCCGCAGCTGAATGCCATGGTCTCGATCACCGGCGAGGCGGCGCTCGCCGCGGCCGCGCGCGCCGACGGGGCGCTCGCCAGCGGCAAGGCGGGTCCGCTGACCGGCCTGCCGATCGTGCACAAGGACATCTTCTGCACCGAGGGCGTGCGCACGACCTGTGGGTCGCGCATGCTCGACAGCTTCGTGTCGCCCTACGACGCCACGGTGGTGGCGAATCTCAAGGCGGCCGGTACCGTGATGCTCGGCAAGGCGAACATGGACGAGTTCGCGATGGGCTCGTCGAACGAGACGAGCTGGTTCGGGCCGGTGAAGAATCCCTGGAATCCCGCGATGGTGCCGGGCGGCTCGTCGGGCGGCTCCGCGGCGGTGGTGGGCGCACGCCTTGCGCCCGCGGCCACCGCGACCGATACCGGCGGTTCGATCCGCCAGCCCGCGGCGCTCACCGGCGTCACGGGCCTGAAGCCCACCTACGGGCGCGTGTCGCGCTACGGCATGATCGCCTTCGCCTCGAGCCTCGACCAGGCGGGCGTGATCGCGCCATCGGCCGAGGACTGCGCGATGCTGCTCGGTGCCATGGCGGGCTTCGACCCCCGCGACTCGACGAGCGTCGATGCGCCAGTGCCGGACTACACGGCCGCGCTGGCCACGGGCGTGAAGGGCCTGCGCATCGGCATCGTGAAGGAGTTCTTCGATAAGGGCCTCGATGCGCAGAACGGGGAGCGGCTGCGCGCCGCGTTCGCCGAGTTCGAGAAGCTTGGCGCGACGCTCGTCGATGTCAGCCTGCCGAACGTGGGGCTGTCGGTGCCCACCTACTACGTGGTGGCGCCCGCCGAGTGCTCCTCGAACCTCGCGCGCTTCGACGGCGTGCGCTTCGGCCACCGCTGCGAGGACCCGAAGGACCTCCTCGACCTGTACAAGCGCTCGCGCGGCGAGGGTTTCGGTGCGGAGGTGAAGCGCCGCATCATGACGGGCACCTATGTGCTGTCGGCGGGCTACTATGACGCCTACTACCTCAAGGCGCAGCGCGTGCGGCAACTGATCAGCGCAGATTTCTCGCGTGCGTTCGAGCGCGTCGACGTGCTCATGGGGCCGACCAGCCCGACGCCCGCCTTCGAGCTCGGCGCCAAGACCGCCGATCCGGTCACGATGTACCTGAACGACATCTACACGATCGGCGCCAACCTCGCCGGCGTGCCGGCCCTGTCGGTGCCCTGCGGCTTCGTGGACGACCTGCCGGTCGGCCTGCAGCTCATCGGCCCTCACTTCTCGGAAGGCAAGCTGCTCGCCGCCGCCCATGCCTTCCAGCAGGCAACCGACTGGCACACGCGCATCCCCAAGGTGTGGCAATGAACTGGGAAACAGTCATCGGCCTCGAGATCCACGCCCAGCTCTCGACGAAGTCGAAAATCTTCTCGGGTTCGGCCACCGCCTACGGGGCCGCGCCCAATGCGCAGGCGAACCTCGTCGACCTCGGCTACCCCGGCGTGTTGCCGGTTCTGAACGGCGAGGCGGTGCGCATGGCGGTGAGCTTCGGGCTCGCGGTGCAGGCCGAGATCGCCCCGCGCTCGGTGTTCGCCCGCAAGAACTACTTCTACCCCGACCTGCCGAAGGGCTACCAGATCAGCCAGTACGAGCTGCCGGTGGTCGGCAAGGGTGCGCTCGACATCGTGCTCGAGGACGGCACGAGGAAGCGCATCGGCATCACGCGCGCGCACCTCGAGGAAGACGCGGGCAAGTCCATGCACGAGGGGCTCGCGGGCGCCTCGGCGATCGACCTGAACCGGGCCGGCACGCCGCTCGTCGAGATCGTCTCGGAGCCCGACATGCGCTCGGCGAAGGAAGCCGTCGCCTACATGAAGAAGGTGCACACGCTGGTGCGCTACCTCGGCATCTGCGACGGCAACATGCAGGAAGGCTCTTTCCGCTGCGATGCGAATGTTTCGGTGCGCCCGCAGGGCAGCGACAGGTTCGGCACGCGCGCCGAGATCAAGAACCTGAACTCGTTCCGCTTCGTCGAGAAGGCGATCAACTACGAAGTCGCCCGCCAGATCGAGCTGCTCGAGGGCGGCGGCAAGGTGGTGCAGGAAACGCGCCTCTACGATCCCGACAAGGGCGAGACGCGCTCGATGCGCTCGAAGGAAGAGGCGAACGACTACCGCTATTTCCCGGATCCCGACCTGCTGCCGCTCGAGATCGACGCGGCCTTCCTTGCGGCGGTGCGCGCGGCGCTGCCCGAGCTGCCCGATGCCAAGGCGGCGCGCTTCGTCGCGCACTACGGCCTGTCGGAGTACGACGCCGGCGTGTTGACCGCGAGCCGCGAGCTGGCCGCCTACTATGAAGAAGTGGTGCAGCGCCTCGGCGGCGAGCCGAAGCTCGCGGCGAACTGGGTTACGGGCGACCTGGCGGCGTTCCTCAATCGCGACAGCCTCGAGATCGGCGACAGCCGCGTCGGCGCGGCGCAGCTGGCGGGCCTCGTCGGGCGCATCGCCGACCAGACGATCTCGGGCAAGATCGCAAAGGACGTGTTCGAGGCCATGTGGGCGAGCGGCCACGATGCCGACGCGATCATCGAAGGGAAGGGCCTGCGGCAGATCACCGATAGCGGCGCGATCGAGCGCGCGATCGACGAGGTCATGGCGAGGAATCCCGGCCAGCTCGCCGAATATCGCGCCGGCAAGGACAAGCTCTTCGGCTTTTTCGTCGGTCAGGCCATGAAGGCGACGCAGGGCAAGGCGAACCCGGCGCAGCTCAACGACCTGCTGAAGAGGAAGCTCGCGGGGCCGTGAGCGGGGGATCCGGCACCGATCGCGTGCGCCGCTTCCTGCTCGAGGAGCACCCGGTGCGCGGGCAGCTCGTGCAGCTCGAGGCGTGTTGGGCGGCGTTGCGCGAGCATGCGGCCTATCCCGCGCCCGTGCGCGACCTGCTCGGCGAGGCAACCGCCGCCGCGGTGCTGCTCGCCTCGACGCTGAAGTTCGAAGGCAGCCTCACCCTGCAGATGCAGGGCGATGGCGCCGTCCGCCTGCTCGTCGCGCAATGCACCCATGACTTCCGGATCCGCGCGGTCGCGCATTTCGACGCGGCGCGCGTCGCGGCCGATTTTGCGCAGCTCGCCGGCAGCGGCCGCATCATGGTGACGGTGGAATCGGCCGGACGGGGCGCGCCCTACCAGGGCATCGTGCCGCTCGCCGGCGGCTCGCTCTCCGAGTGCATCGACAGTTACTTTGCAACCTCGGAGCAGCTGCCGACCCGGGTGCGCCTCGCGGCCGATGCCCAGCGGGCCGGTGGCCTGCTCGTGCAGCAATTGCCCGGTGTCGAGGCGAATGCCGCGTGGGAGCGGTTGTGCGGGCACTCCGCCAGCGTCGATGCGCACGATCTCCTCTACGCCGCGCCCGAGGCGCTGGTGCAGCGCTGCGCCTCCATCGACGATGTGCGGCTGTTCTCGGGTTCCGCCGTGACCTTTGAATGCCGCTGCAGCCGGGATCGCGTCCTCGGCGTGTTGCGCTCGCTTGGCGAACAGGAGGTGCAGCAGGTGCTGCATGAGCAGGGCAAGGTCACGGTGACCTGCGATTTCTGCCACCGGCCCTACGTGTTCGACGCCATCGACGTCGCCCAGGCTTTCGGGCCGCCAGGCGTGCCCGCCCCCGACCGCATCAACTGAAACTTCAGGGCTGGTTCGTGCCCGCCCAAGGCGTTACAATCAGTATTAAGGAATTAAATATATCTTTAAATCATGTTGAAGCTGACTGAGGCCACTCGCATCCTGCGGGCTGCCGGCGAATCGACGCGCCTGCGGCTGCTGGCGCTATGCGCCTTGCGTGAGTGGAGCGTGACGGAGCTCTCCGCCAGCATCGGCCAGAGCGAGCCACGCGTTTCGCGGCACCTGAAGATCCTCTGCGACGCGGGGCTCCTGCGGCGTGCCCGCCGCGGACAGTGGGTGTGCTACGAAGCGGCCAGGGAAGGCGAGGCCGCCGCACTCGCGGGCGTACTGCTGTCGCGGATGGATAGCGCCGATGCAGTCCGGCGCCGCGATGCGCAGCGCGCTTTCGCCGGCGCGCGCGGGTTGCGGCCGGCCATGCCGCGCGCATCGAAGCTCGGGAGGGCGATCGCCGGATTCATCACCGAAGGCGCCCCTGGAGTTCCCGCGTCGCGCCTGCTGCTGCTCGAGCCCATGCACTTCGAACTGGTCGATGTGGCGGCATCGCTCGCGCGCCGGGTGGACATCGTCGCCACGTGCGCCGGGGCCCGCGAGGCGCTGCGCGAGCATTGCGATCGCCACAACATCGAGGGTGAACTGCGCGTGCGGCTGCCGGCCGCGTCGCCGGCCTGGTCGGCTGCCATCGCGGACTTCAGCGCGGCGCGCGGCGGGGACGCCGTGGAGCCGGCGTTGCGCGAGCTGCATGCCCGGCTCGCGCCGTCGGCGCCGCTGTGGATCGTGCTGCCCTACGAGTTCCTCGAGTATTCGCGCGGCAATGTGGTCGCGCACCCCATCACCGAACTGCGGCGGCTGCTCGCCGCGGGCGGCTTCGGCACCGAACGACTGAAACCCATCGACGAGGACGCCCACGTGCTCGTCGCCCACGCCCGGCACCGGGCTTCGACCGAGAACGCAGCATGACGAACGCCGCATCGCGAGCAATCGCCGTTTCCTTCGAGTTCTTCCCGCCTGGCGATGCCGCGATGGAGGCGACCCTGTGGCAATCGGTGCAGCGCCTCGCGCCGCTCGCGCCGCGCTTCGTATCGGTGACCTATGGTGCCGACGGCTCCACGCGTACGCGCACGCACCAGATCGTCACGCGCATCGGGCGTGAAACGCCGCTCACCGGTGCGCCGCACCTCACCTGCGTCGGCGCGCCGCGCGCGGAAATCCTCGAGATTGCGCGCGCCTACCGGGCGCAGGGCATCCGGCACATCGTCGCGCTGCGCGGCGATCCGCCGCAGGGCGCGAGCCGCTACGAGCCGCATCCGGGCGGCTTTGCCTACGCGGCCGATCTCGTCGCGGGCCTGAAATCGGTCGCCGATTTCGAGATCTCGGTCGCGGCTTATCCGGAAGTGCACCCGGAAGCGCCGTCCGCCGAAGCCGACCTCGTCAATCTCAAGCGCAAGGTCGACGCCGGCGCGAGCCGCGCGATCACGCAGTTCTTCTATGACACCGACGCCTTCCTGCGCTTTCGCGACCGCTGCGCGCAGGCGGGCATCCGGGTGCCGGTCGTGCCCGGCATCCTGCCGATCACGCGCTTCCCGCAGGTGCTGCGCTTCGCCGAGCGCTGCGGGGCCACGATCCCCGCGCGCTTGCGCGAGCGCTTCGCCGGGCTCGATGACGATCCCGGCACCCGCAAGCTGATCGCCGCGAGCGTCGCGATCGAGCAGGTCGAGCGGCTGCGCGAGCATGGCGTGGGCGATTTCCACTTCTACACGCTGAACCGCGCCGAGCTCACCTACGCGATCTGCCATGCCCTCGGCGTGCGCCCGGCAGCGCAGCCCACGGTGGCGGCTGCCGCAGGAGCGGCTTCATGAGTACGGCCTGCGGCCACGGCTACGCACACGGCCTCGGCCCCGACGACGGTCGCGATGCGCGCGCGATGCAGCCTGCGCGGACGCCGGCCGCGGCGGCGGGTGCGCACGCCGCGGCGCTGCCGTACGCGGTGGAGCCCGTCGACGAAGCGGCACGCAGCGAGCGCATCCGCAAGCTGCGCCGCCTGCTCGAGACCCGCATCGTGTTCCTCGACGGCGCGATGGGCACGATGGTGCAACGGCGCAAGCCCGACGAAGCCACCTACCGCGGCGAGCGCTTTGCCGCTTTCGGCCGGGACCTGCGCGGCAACAACGAAGTGCTGTCGCTGACGCAGCCGGCGATGATTGCGGCGATCCACCGCGAGTACCTCGAGGCCGGCGCCGACATCATCGAGACCAACACGTTCAGCGCCAACGCCGTCTCGCAGGCGGACTACGGCATGGCGGCGCTCGTGCCCGAACTGAACTACGCCTCCGCGCGGCTCGCGCGCGGCATCGCGGACGAGATCGCCGCAAGGAGCGGCGAGCCGCGCTTCGTCGCCGGCGCGATCGGACCGACGACGCGCACCGCATCGCTATCGCCCGACGTCAACGATCCCGGCTTTCGCAACGTCACCTTTGACGATCTCGCTGCGACCTACGGTGATGCCACCCGCGCGCTCGTGCGGGGTGGGGTCGACCTG
>CAUJHJ010000016.1 GCA_963204835.1 Pseudomonadota bacterium | reverse complement strand
ATCGACTTCATCGACATGGAGTCGCAGAAGAACCAGCGCGAGGTCGAGCAGCGGCTGCGCGACGCGGTGCGCATGGACCGTGCGCGCATCCAGATCGGCCACCTGTCGCGCTTTGGCCTCCTCGAGATGTCGCGCCAGCGCCTGCGGCCCTCGCTCGACGAGTCGAGCCACATCGCCTGCCCGCGCTGCACCGGCATCGGCAGCATCAGGAGCGTCGAGTCGATGACGCTTGCGATCCTGCGCCTCATCGGCGAGGAGATGCGCAAGGACCGCACTGCGCGCGTGATCGCCGAGGTGCCGGTCGATGTCGCGACCTACCTGATCAACGAAAAGCGCGACTGGCTGCGCACGCTCGAAGACAAGAGCGACGTCGAGCTCGTGCTGGTGCCGAACAACAACATCGAGACGCCCGAGTACTCGATCCGCCGCCTGCGCCACGACGAAGTGGAGCAGCCGGAGTTCCGTCGCGCCTCCTACAAGATGCCGACGCCGCCGGCCGTGCCGGACCCGACCACCGGGCGGCAGAAGCCGCAGGAAGCCGCGGCGGTGCCGACTTTCCAGCCGGCGACGACGGCGCCCGTCGTCGCACCGCCGGCCGCAGCGCCGGCGCCCGCCGAAGCCCTGGAGCGCGAAGCGCCCGCCACCGGCTTCTGGGGAAGGCTGAAGCAATGGCTCAGCGGAGGCTCCAGCGCGGGTGCGGCGCCCGCGAATGAATCGCGCACGGGCGGTGGCGAGCGCCATCGCGACTCACGCCGCGACCCGCGCGGCGGCGATCGCGGCCGCGACCGGCATCGTCGCGGTGAGCGTGGCGATCGTGGCGAGCGCGGCGATCGCGGTGGCGATCGTTCACGCCATGGCCATGGCGAGCGCGACGGTTCGCAACAGCGCGGCCGCCACGGTGATGGTGGACGACGCGACGGAAGGGACGGACGCGACGGGCGCGATCGCCAGCGCTCGCGTGATGGCCAGCGCGACGGTCAGCGTGAGGGTCAGCGGGACGCACAACGCGATCCGCAGCGGGACGCGCAACGTGATGCGCAGCGCCAGCGGGAACGCGAGGCGCAGCGTGAGCGGCAGGCGCAGCGAGAGCGTGCGGCGGCCTCGCCCGAAACCGAGCTGGTGGATGCGCCTGCCGACAGCAGTGCCGGTCCTGAGCAGTCACAACCCGGCGCGGGACCGCAGGACGGGGAACCGGGCGAGCGCCGGCCCCGCCGTCGCGGACGTCGCGGGCGCCGGGGCGGCCGGGATCGCGGCGATCGCGAGGCATCGGCAACGACCGCGGGGGGCGACGACGCGCCGGCCGGTGGTGAGTCGCCGCAGGCGGGCGGTGAACACACGCGTCAGTTCGACTTCTCGGCTGCGGAGTCGCGGCACGATACGCCGCAGCCGCCCGCAGGGGCCGCGCCGCCTGCGGCGGCACCTCCGGAATCGAAGCCCTATGTCGTGTGGTCGTCGAAGCCCGCGAGCTTCACGTCGTCGCCGGCCGACGCATCATCCGGGCCTGGGCGGGACGAGTGAGCACGGCACGGCGACGTGCGCGTCATTGACGGAAGCCGTCACTGACGGAATGACCGGGCCGGGCGGCGCAAGCCGCCCGGCCCTTTGACTTTCAGCGCGCGAGTGCCTTGAGGAGTCCGCGCGCACCCTGCTCGGCGAGATCGACGACGAGGTCGAAATCGCGCGCGCTGCCATGGTAGGGATCGGGTACTTCCCTGCGTCCCGTTTCCGGCGCGTATTCGAGGAACAGCTTCACGCGCTCGCGGGCGATGCCCGGCGCACGAGCCCGCAGGTCCGCGAGATTGGCCTCATCCATCGCCAGCAGCAGGTCGAAGCGCTCGAAGTCGCCGGTCTCCACCTGGCGCGCGCGCAGGGCCGACAGGTCGTAGCCGCGATCGCGGGCCGCCCGTTGCGAGCGCCGGTCCGGCGGCGCGCCAATGTGGTAGCTCGCCGTGCCCGCCGAATCCGCCTGCACCGTCAGGTGCGGCGCTTCGCGGCCTGCGATTGCGAGAAAAACGCCTTCCGCGGTAGGTGACCGGCAGATATTGCCGAGGCAGACGAAAAGGACGTTCATGATTCCACCATTATAGGTGGAGCCCGGTGCACCCGTCCGTCGAGGCCTGGTGCGGCGTCAGTTCCCCAGCGCCTGGCGCAAGGCCGCGATCTCCGACGCCGACTCCGCGATCACGCGCTCGAGGCGCTCGCGATCGAGGTCGAGGCGCGTGACCGCGTGCACGCCCTGCAGGTTGAGCTCGAGCGAGTCAGGCCATTCGTGGAACGAGGCGAGCAGGTCGCCCACCAGCAGAACGTCCGTCAGGTCCGCGTTGCCCCCGTGTTCACGGTAGACGTGCTCATGCTCGTGCACGGCGGCGACGATCTCCTCCGACACTTCCCAGTTCTCGAGGATCGCCTTCGCAACGTTCGTATGCCAGTCGCTGACGATCTGGCCATAGGCCGCCTTGTCGGAGAACAGCGCCGGAAAATTGCGCGCGCGGGTCATCAGGTAGAGCTTGCCGATGCCGTGCAACAGGCCCGCCAGCAGCGCCGTGTCCGGGTTGACCTGGGCGAACTTCCTGGCCACCACGTTCGACATCGCGGCGACGAGCGTACTGCGACGCCAGAGCTGGTTGAGCGGCTGCTCGAGCCCCTTCAGCTCGGCGGCGCGGGTCAGCTGCGACATCGCGAACGACACGGCGGCGCTGCGCACCACGTTGAAGCCGAGGCGCGTGATCGCGGTGCGCAGGTCGTTGACCTGGCGTCCCGAGACATTCATCGCGGCGGAGTTCGACATGCGCAGCACCCAGGCGGCGAGCGCCGGCTCCGAGCCGATCAGGCGCACGATGGTGTCGGGCCGCACATTCTCGTCGGCGAGCGCCCGCTGCACGCGGATCGCAACATCGGGAAAGCTCGGCAGCTCGATCCGGCCGCTCGACAATTCCCTGGCGAGTGCCTGTACGAATTCGAATGCCCCACCTTCCCTGTGAGCAGCTTCTGCGTTCTGCGTCGCCGTGCTCAATGTACTCTCCTCTGCAAGACTGCCCCTGTCACGATCCGAGTACGCTGCGCAACGCGGCGACCTCGGCCTCGGACTCCAGGATGATCGACTGGTAGATCACGCTCGTAAGCCCGAGCCGCGCACAGGCGGGGCTCGCCGCGATCGCCACCTCGAGATTGCGCCCCTTGCGCTGGGCCCGGTCGAGGACCACGCCCGCGCGAAGGATTTCGGCCAGGCCGGCCGGGCCATGGCCATCCTGGTCCGGCAGGGCAAGCGCGCCGATCGCCGCGACGATCGACTCCGACACCCGCCAGTTCTCGAGCAGCGCGCGGCCGATGCTCCCTTCCCACTCGCGCTCCACCTTCTCGTAAGCCTCCGGGCTCCAGTGGATCCCGGGATGCTCCGCCGCCCGGGTGCGGATGTAGAGGGCGCCGACACCATGCAGCAGGCCCGCCAGCAGCGCCGCGTCCGCGTTGACGCGCGACAGGCGCCTCGCGATGACGAAGCACAGCGTGGAGACCGCCACCGAGCGCAGCCACAGCTCATTGAGCTGCGGGGCGATGTCGCGCAGCGAGTGCGCCGCCTTGAGCTGCTTGACCGCGAACGAAATGGTCAGGGTACGCACGAAGTCGAGGCCCACGCGCGCGATGGCAGAGCGCAGCTCGAGCACCGGCCGGCCGCCCGGATTGAAGATCACCGAATTGGCGCACTGGACGATGCGGCCGGCCAGCACCGGCTCCGCACCGACCGCGCGCACGACGCGCAGCGGCGTCACGTTCTCGTCCGCGAGCACCCTCTGCACTTGGGTCGCGACCTCCGGAAACCCCGGCAGCTCGACCCGCCCCTCGGCCAGCTCCTGTGCCAGCGTCCGGGCCAGCGAGAGCGCGAACACCGATTGCGCTTCGCCCGTCCTCGTGGCCTGCGCTGCGTCTGTATTGACCATAAAGTCCTTTTCCAGGCAATCCGGCCCGGGGCTCACGCGGGTATCGGCAGGACGACGCGCTTCTTGAGCGCCCGCCGTCACGACACCTGGCGCTGGCGGGTGATGTCGAGCTCGCCGGCGAGCTGCAGCAGCTTGCCGGCGATCTCGCGCAATGGCAGCACGAGTGTCGCGCCACCGACCGCCACCGCCTCGCCCGGCATGCCCCAGACGACGCTGCTGGCCTCGTCCTGGGCGATGGTCGTGCTGCCGGCCTCGCGCATCTCCCGCAGGCCCTGCGCGCCATCCTTGCCCATGCCCGTGAGGATGGCGCCGATCGCGTTGCGGCCCGCGGCCTGGGCGACCGAGCGGAACAGCACGTCGACGGAGGGCTTGTGACGATTGACCGGCAGGCCGTCATCGAGCCGGCAGACGTAGCGCGCCCCGTCACGAATGAGGATCAGGTGGCGATCGCCCGGCGCAATGTAGACATGGCCGGGCAGGACCTGCTGGCCGTCCTCCGCCTCGCACACCGTCATCGGGCTGCAGCCGTTCATGCGGCGGGCAAACGCCGTGCTGAAGGCCTTCGGGATGTGCTGCGCGATCACGATGCCCGGCGTGTCGGGCGGCAACCCGGCCAGCACGTCCTTGATCGCCTCGGTCCCGCCCGTCGAGGCGCCGATCGCGATGATGCGGTCGGTCGTGCGAAAGTGCCGCGGCGCGGCCGCCTTCGCGAGCACCGCATCGGTGTTGTAGCGCGGGACCGTGCCGCCCGGCAGGGTACTGCCAGCCGCCGGCGGAGGATTTGCAGCGCGCCTCGCGACCGGCTGCAGGCGCGCAGCCGCCGCGGCCTTGATCTTCCCCGCCAACTCATCCCCGTAGTCCGCGAGCGTGGCGGCGAGGTCCACCTTCGGCTTCGGCAGGTAGTCGACGGCACCCACTTCGAGCGCATCGAGCGTGACGTCCGCGCCGTGCTCCGTGAGCGAGGACACCATGATCACCGGCATCGGCCGCAGGCGCATGATGTTGCGCAGGAAAGTGAGCCCGTCCATCTTCGGCATCTCGACATCGAGCGTCAGCACGTCCGGATTCAGCTGCTTGATCTTCTCGCGCGCCATGTGCGCATCGCTCGCGGCGCCCACGACCTCGATGGCCGCATGGCCGCGCAGGACTTCGGTCAGCACCCTTCGCACGAGCGCCGAGTCGTCCACGATCAGTACGCGGATCCGCTTGCCTGTGTTCAATCGAACAATTCCACGTCGTTGCCGGCCGGGCGCTCGCCCATCTTCGCCATGTGCCGCCGCTCCTCGTTGACGATCTCCTGCCGGTCGAGCGACTTGAGGCGCCTGACGAGCACGCGGCCCGACGCGGGGAAGTACACCACCCGGCGCGGGAAGACGTCGCCCACGTCCTCGGCGCTCACCGCGAGGCGCTCGAGGCGCAGGAACGAGCGCGCGAACTCGATGTTGCGCGCACCGATGTCGGTGAGCGCCGAAAGGATGTTGCCTCCACCGAAGAGCTTCACTTCGAGCCGCTCCTTGCGTGCACCGCACTTGAGCAGGTCGTTGATGAGGCTCTCCATCGCGAACGACCCGTAGCGCGTGGCGAGGCCCGCCTGCGGGTCGAGCCAGCTGCTGCGACCGCTCGTCGTGTCCTCTGGCAGCATGAAGTGGTTCATGCCGCCGACACGCACCGTGGGGTCGCGCACGCAGGCCGAGATGCACGAGCCGAGCACCGTGGTGACGACTTCGTCGCTGCGCGTGACGAAGTACTCCCCCGGCAGGATGCGCGCCGACCAGCGCTCGTGCTCGGGTTCCCAGGAGCGCTGGATGCGTTCGAACCCGGGCAACGGCGCCGGGCGCCCCAGGGTTGCCAGCCGGTTGAGCACGGTCGCCATGCTCAGTTGCGCCGGTAGATGGTCTTGCCGATGAGGGTGTAGTCGTCGCTGACCCTGAAAAGGGTCTCCGAGTGGCCGAGGAACAGCAGCTGCCCGGGCCGCTGCAGGCGCGCGATGCGTGCGAAGAGCTGCCGCTGCGTGTCCTTGTCGAAGTAGATCACGACGTTGCGGCAGAAGATCGCGTCGATCGGCCCCGGCATCGGCAGGTCGTGCATCAGGTTCAGCTGCTTGAACGCGATCAGCGACGCGAGTTCGTCGCGCACCTTGAACGTGCGCCGCCCTCCATCAGCCCCCTCCTCGAAGCACGCCGCGGTCCGCCGCGCGCCCATGCCCGCCACCCGTTCGGCGGTGTACAGGCCCGCACGCCCGTGCGCCAGCACCTGTGAGTCGATGTCGGTGGCCAGGATGCGGATGTCGCGGGACTGCCAGCGCGGCACGCTCTCCGCGATCGTCATGGCGATCGAGTACGGCTCCTCGCCCGTTGAGCAGCCCGCCGACCAGATGCGCATGCGCCGTCCCGGGCCGGCCTCGGCCCAGGGCTTGAGCACGGAGTCGCGCAGGTGGTCGAAGTGATGTGACTCGCGGAAGAACGAAGTCAGGTTGGTCGTGATGGCATTGCAGAACTCGACGAGCTCCTGCGGGTCCCCGTCGGCGAGCAGCTCGCGGTAGGCCTTGAAACTGTCGATCTCGAGGGCGCGCAGGCGCCGTGCAATGCGGCCGTAGACCAGCTCGCGCTTGGAGTCGGCGAGGTTGATCCCGGTCGCCGCCCGCACCAGCGTACGCAGGCCCTCGAAGTCGGCGTCCGTGAAGGCGAATTCACGCGTGCGTCCCGTGCTGCTCGTGAGGGCGGCTTCCATCAGAAGAACTCGATGGTGCCTTCGGCCGCATTGTGCGCGCGTGCGGCGCGCTCCGCGAGCGATTCGAGGTCGTCCCTGTTGTCCGGGCGGAACACGTGATCGAAGACACTGCGCTGTGCGTCGGACAGCAGCCGGCGCCGGAATCGCGCATTGGCATGTTCCAGCACTGCGACCTCGGCGCGCGACGTGCCGGGGGCGGCGTAAACGCCCGAGACGCTCGCGAGGTAGTGCTTCAGGTGTCCGAGGTGCTGCACCATCCGGTCGTAGAACTGGATGTTCTCGACGCATGCCGCGAGGTCCTCGAGCATGCGCCGCATGCAGCCGTCGATGTCGGCGACCATCAGCGGGTCGGCCCCCGATTGCGCAAGGCGCGCCCGCATCGCCTCGATCGCGGGCTGCGTGGCGCTCATGCGTTCGATGGCGCTTCCGAGGCGTTCCACCGCCCCATCGGACTCGCGCATCGCGAGCGATATCTGCCAGACCGCCAGTTCCGTGCACTTCTCGAGCGTCCTTGCATAACGATCGCAGTCGAGGGCTGCTTCGCCTGCATTGTTCAACATGATGCCTCCGAAGTTCCGCTCCAGGATCAGCCGAGGCACTTGCCAACGGCGGCCACCAGCCGCTCCGGGTTGAAGGGCTTGACCACCCAGCCCGTGGCGCCGGCCGCCTTGCCCTCGCTCTTCTTCTCGGGGCCGGCCTCGGTCGTCAGCACGAGGATCGGCGTCAGCCGGTACTGCGGCATCTGCCGCAGCGCGCGTACCAGCGAAAGCCCGTCCATGTTCGGCATGTTGACGTCGGTGATCACGAGATCCGCCGGGAACTTGCGTGCGAGCTCGAGCGCTTCGTCCCCGTCGCTGGCGTCGAGCACGTCGTGCCCGGCCGCCTTGAGCGTCACGCCGACCATCTGCCGCATCGCGGCCGAGTCATCGACTGCCAGTATCCTCGCCATGGTCCTTCCCCTGTCCGATCAGAACTCGGCCCACTCGGCGTCCGCTGCGCCGGCCGACTTGGCCGCGGGCTTGGCGGGCGCCGGCCTGGCCACGGGCCTGGCCGGCGCCGCACCCGCCTTGGCCCCGCCCGACCACGGGCGGCTGGCACCGCGCCGCTCGACCGGAGCCGCGGCGGCCTTCGCTGCCGCCACGGGCGACGCTTGCACCCCACCCACCACCTGGTAGCGCCCGATGGTCGTGCCGAGCCCGCGCGCCTGGTCGGCCATCGACTCGCTCGCCGCCGCGGCTTCCTCCACCAGCGCCGCGTTCTGCTGCGTCAGCTCATCGAGCTGCATCACCGCCTTGTTCACCTGCTCGATCCCCGCCGACTGCTCC
>CAUJHJ010000015.1 GCA_963204835.1 Pseudomonadota bacterium | reverse complement strand
CTTCTTGACCGAAGGCCTGACTTTCATGACTTAACCCTGTGGCGCGCCGCTGCGCCCGTATCCCAACAAGTTCGCCTTCTTCAGAAGGCCCGGATAGTGGTGCGACATCATGTGCGCCTGCAGCTGCGCGATGAAGTCCATGACCACGACCACGACGATCAGCAGCGAGGTGCCGCCGAACTGAAACGGCACGCCCTGCGACGAGATCAGGACCTCGGGCAGGAGGCACACGCCAGCGATGTAGAGCGCGCCCCACAGCGTCAGGCGGGTGAGCACCTTGTCGATGTACTCGCCGGTCTGCTGCCCAGGGCGGATGCCCGGAATGAAGGCGCCCTGCTTCTTCAGGTTGTCGGCGGTGTCGCGCGCATTGAACACGAGCGCCGTGTAGAAGAAGCAGAAGAAGAGGATCAGGCCGCCGTACAGCACGAAGTGCAGCGGCTGCCCGTAGCCGAGCGCCGCCGCCACCCGCTGCAGCACCGAGGCCGCGGCCGAATCGCCGGTGCCGGCGAAGCTCGCCACGGTCGCCGGGAACAGCAGCAGGCTCGAGGCGAAGATCGGCGGGATCACGCCCGACATGTTCAGCTTGAACGGCAGGTGCGTGCTCTGGCCGGCATACATGCGCCGCCCGACCTGGCGCTTGGCGTAATTGACCGTGATGCGGCGCTGCGCGCGCTCGAAATAGACGCAGAAGGCGGTGACGCCGACGATCAGGATCACGAGCAGCAGCGCGAACGGTCCCGACATTTCGCCGGTGTTGACCGCTTCGACGGTGCGGCCGACCGCGCCCGGCAGGCCCGCGACGATGCCGGCGAGGATCAGCATCGAAATGCCGTTGCCGACGCCGCGCTCGGTCATCTGCTCGCCGAGCCACATCAGGAACATCGTGCCGGTCGTCATCGTGACGGTGGCTGTGAACAGGAACTGCCAGCCCCCGCCGCCGAGCGCCATGCCGCCGTTCTGCAGCGCCATCGCCGCGGCGAACGACTGCACGATGCCGAGCGCGAGCGTGCCGTAGCGCGTGATCTGCGACAGGCGGCGGCGACCCGATTCGCCTTCCTTCCTGATCTCGACGAACGACGGCAGCACCATCGACATCATCTGCACGATGATCGAGGCCGAGATGTACGGCATCACGCCCATCGCGAAGATCGACAGGCGCTCGAGCGCGCCGCCCGAGAACATGTTGACGATGCCGAGGATCGTGCTCGATTTGTCGTCGAAGAAGCGCGCGACCGCCCCCGGATCGATGCCCGGCACCGGGATGAAGGTCCCGATGCGGTAAACGATCAGGGCGCCGACCAGGAACAGGACGCGGCTGCGGATCTCGCCCACGCGAGCCGCATCGCCAAGTCCTGCCGTCGGGTTGCTGGTCGCTGTTGCCACGCTTATGCCTCGATCTTCCCGCCCGCGGCCTCGATCGCCGCGCGGGCGCCCTTGGTCGCGCCGACGCCCTTGAGCGTCACCGCCTTCGTGATCTCGCCGGACAGCACGACCTTCGCCTGCTCGGCGAACGCCGGCACGACGTTCGCCTTCTTCAGCGACTCGAGGTCGATCACGGCGGCGTCGACCTTGGCGAGCTCGGACAGGCGCACTTCGGCGCGGCTCGCCTTGATCTTCGAGCGGAAGCCCACCTTGGGCATGCGACGCTGCAGCGGCATCTGGCCGCCCTCGAAGCCGACCTTGTGGTAGCCGCCCTTGCGCGCGCGCTGGCCCTTGACGCCGCGGCCGCTGGTCTTGCCCTGGCCGGCGGACGCACCGCGACCGACGCGCAGGCGCGGGCGCTTGGAGCCCGCGGCGGGCTTCAGGGTATTGAGGCGCATCAGGCGTTCTCCACTTTCACGAGGTGGCGCGCCGCGCGGATCATGCCGCGGTTCTCCGCGGTGTCGGCGACGGTCACGGACTGGTGGCGCCGGCGCAGGCCGAGGCCACGCACCGATGCGGCGATCGATTTCAGCTGGCCGGCGACGCTCTTCTCGAGCGTCACGCGGACCGCACCCTTCTTGCTCGCGGCCATGCTCAGGCTCCGAGGATTTCTTCGACGCTCTTGCCGCGCTTGGCGGCGAAATCGTCGGGTGAACGGACGGCGCCAAGCGCCTTGATGGTCGCGCGCACCACGTTGATCGGGTTGCGCGAGCCGTAGCTCTTGGCGAGCACGTTCCTGATGCCGGCGCACTCGAGCACCGCGCGCATGCCGCCGCCCGCGATGACGCCGGTACCATCGGACGCGGGCTGCATCAGCACCGTGGTGGCGCCGTGGGAGCCCTTGACCGTGTAGTGCAGCGTGTCCTTGCGCAGGCTCACGTTGACCATGTTCTTGCGCGCCTGCGCCATCGCCTTCGAGATCGCGACCGGCACTTCGCGCGCCTTGCCGAACCCGAAGCCGACGCGCCCCGCGCCGTCGCCCACCACGGTCAGCGCGGTGAAGCCGAACTGGCGGCCGCCCTTGACGACCTTCGCCGTGCGGTTGACGGCGACGAGCTTCTCCATGAACTCGTCGGCCGGCTGCTGCTTGTCTCGTCCGCCCATGCGTGATCTTTCCACGTCAGAACTCCAGGCCGGCTTCGCGCGCGGCATCGGCCAGCGCCTTCACGCGGCCGTGATACTGAAAACCGGAACGGTCGAACGCCACCCGGGTGACGCCCGCGGCCTTCGCCCTTTCGGCGATCGCGCGGCCCACCGCCTTGGCGGCCTCGACATTGCCGGTGCCCTTGAGGTCCTTGGCAACGGCGTCCTGCACCGTCGACGCCGCGGCGAGCACCTTGCCGCCCGAGGCGTCGAACAACTGCGCGTACATGTGGCGCGGCGTGCGATGCACCGTGAGGCGGGCCACGCCCAGCTCGCGGATCTTCGCCCGGGTCTTTGTTGCGCGGCGCTGGCGCCGCTCCTTCTTGGTAATGTTCATCGCCGCACCTGCTACTTCTTCTTGCCTTCCTTCAGCACGATGCGCTCATCGGAATAGCGCACGCCCTTGCCCTTGTAGGGTTCGGGGGGACGGATGCCGCGGATCTTCGCCGACACCTGCCCGACCTGCTGACGGTCGGTACCCTTGACGAGAATCTCGGTCTGGCTCGGCGTCTCGATCGTGATGCCTTCCGGGATCGGGAAGGCCACCGCGTGCGAAAAGCCGAGCGTCAGGTTCAGGGCCTTGCCCTGGACCGCGGCACGAAAGCCGACACCGACGAGCTCGAGCTTCTTCTCGTAGCCCTTCGACACACCGAGCACCATGTTGGCGAGGTGCGCACGCGTCGAGCCGGCATGCACGCGGGAGGCCGCGTCGCCGAACTTCACCGCCAGCGCCTTGTCCTGCTGCTCGACCTTCACGCCGTGCGCCAATGGCAGCGACAGCGAGCCCTTGGCGCCCTTGACGGTGACGACGTCGCCGCCGACCTGCACGGTCACGCCCTGCGGCAACGGAACGGAACGATTGGCAACTCTCGACATGATTCCCTCTCCGTCAGGCGACGATGCAGAGCACTTCGCCGCCCTGGCCGGTCGCGCGCGCCTCGCGATCGGTCATCACGCCCTTCGGCGTCGAGACGATCACGGTACCGAGGCCGCCGAGCACCTTCGGCAGCTCGTTCTTGCCGCGATAGATGCGCAGGCCCGGACGGCTGACGCGCTCGAGGCGGTCGATCACCGGGCGGCCCTCGTAGTACTTGAGCTCGATGGTCAGGGTGGACTTGCCGGCGTCGTCGCCGACGCGGAAGTCGCCCACGTAACCCTCGTCCTTCAGCACCTTGACGATCGCGCGCTTGACGCGCGAACTCGCCAGCGTGACTTCCGTCTTGCGGGCGGTCTGCGCATTCCTGATGCGGGTCAGCAGATCGGCGATGGGATCGGTCATGCTCATGCCATGCGCTCCTTACCAGCTCGCCTTGCCGAGGCCGGGGATCTCGCCGCGATTCGCGACCTCGCGCACCTTGACGCGCGCCAGTCCGAACTTGCGGTACACGCCGCGCGAGCGGCCCGTGATCGCGCAGCGCATGCGCAAGCGCGAGGCGCTCGCGTCGCGCGGCTGCGCCTGCAGCTTCGCCTGCGCCTCGGCCTTCGCTTCGGGCGAGGACTTCGGGCTGCGGATGATTTCCTTCAGCTCCGCGCGCTTCGCCGCGTACTTCTGCACGGTCTTGGCGCGCCGCTTCTCGCGTTCCACCATGTTCGTCTTGGCCATGCCGGTCTCTCTCGCTTTACTTGCGGAACGGGAAGTTGAAGGCGTCGAGCAATGCCTTGCCCGCCTTGTCGTCCTTCGCCGTCGTCGTGATGGTGATGTCCATGCCCCGCAGCTGGTCGATCTGGTCGTACTGGATCTCGGGGAAAATGATCTGTTCCTTGACGCCGAGCGTGTAGTTGCCGCGCCCGTCGAACGAGCGCGAAGGCACGCCGCGGAAGTCGCGGATGCGCGGCATCGCGATGCTGATCAGCCGGTCGAGGAACTCGTACATCTGCGCGCCGCGCAGCGTGACCTTGCAGCCGATCGCCAGGTTCTCGCGCACCTTGAACGAGGCGACCGACTTCTTCGCGATGCAGGCCACCGGCTTCTGGCCGGTGATCTTCGTCAGGTCGCCGATCGCGGCATCGAGGACCTTGCGGTCCGCGACGGCTTCGCCGACGCCCATGTTGACCGTGATCTTGGTGATCTTCGGCACCTGCATCGGGTTGTCGACGCCGAGGTCGCGCTGCAGCTGCGGCACGATCGTCTTGCGGTAAATTTCCTGTAGCCTGGCCATACGCCCTACCGTTGCCGACGCATCAAGCGTCGATCTGTTCGCCGTTCGACTTGAAGACACGCACCTTGCGCCCGTCCGCGAGCCGCTTGTAGCCGACCCGGTCGCCCTTTTTCGAGGCGGGATTCCAGATCGCCACCTTCGACACCGGCAACGGCGCCTCGCGCTCCACGATGCCGCCCGGCTGCGGGCCGGCCGCGGAATTGCGGGGCTTCTGGTGCTTCTTCACCATGTTGACACCCTCGACCACGACCGTGTCGTCGTCGAGCACCTTGACGATCGCGCCGCGCCGGCCCTTGTCCTTGCCGGACAGCACGACCACGTGATCCTTCATGCGAATCTTGCTCACCGCGTCCCTCCTCAGATCACTTCGGGTGCGAGCGAAATGATCTTCATGAACTGCT
>CAUJHJ010000014.1 GCA_963204835.1 Pseudomonadota bacterium | reverse complement strand
ATCCACGCGCTGCGCATGGGCAACGAGGCGCAACAGGCGCAGATCCGCACGGCGATCGAACACGGCGGCCTCGAACACCTCGACGCGATCATCGCGGCGATCGAAGCGACCGGCGGCCTCGCCTACGCCGAAGACCTCGCGCAGCGCGAGGCGGAACAGGCGATCCTCGCCCTGCAGGCCGTGCCACCCTCGCCCCACCGCGAGGCGCTGGCCGCGCTCGCGGCATTTGCGGTCGCACACCAGACCTGAGCGACCGCGCCGCGCCGGCCGCGCCGCGCCAGTGCACGACGGCGCTACAGGAGCGCCGCGGCCGCGAACTCCCAGGTTTCATCGCCCCGCGCATCCCGAACGCAGCGGACCCGCTCCCGCGAGGCGGCGATGAACCACGTCTCGATGCCCTTCGGCTTCGCGCGCCCGAAGACGGCCGGCTCGAGGGCGGCCACGCAGGCAGCGTGTTGCGGATCGCGCACCGATGCATATCGGATCAGTTCGATATCCGCGGCGCGCGCGGCGGCGGCGAGCGCCTGGGTGGCGCCGTAGTCGGTGCGGCTCACCCACTTCTCGCGGTCCCTCGCTAGCGGCGGCGCCGTCAGGTCGAGCGCCTTGCCACGGACGGATACATTGAAGGCGGTGTGCGGCACCGGCTTGAGATCGGGCGTTGCGGGCGAGTCGAGCAGGAAACGCAGGCGCCAATAGCCCTTCTCGGCGAGCGCCGAGCGCAAGTGCTCCGCCCCGTACCACACGCCTGCCTCGAACGGCGCGCGAAAGCGCGAGCCCGCGCGCGGCCGGTAGCGGAACGGAGTGGCGAGGAGGTAGTGCAACTTCCCCGCGCCCGCAGGCAATGGCGGCTTGCTCGCCTCGAGGATCGCCTCGAGCAGCGCCTGCTCGGGCAGCGCGTCGGCGAGGCGCATGGTGGACGCCGTGTGCTGCGCCTCCACCACCCGCCATAGCGCGCGCTCGTAGCGGCGCGCGCTAGAGGCGAGCGCGGGCGGCGTCCAGGTAGTCAACGGTGCGGGCGAGCCCGGCCGGCTCGCGCATCAGTTCGAGCGGCACGCCGCCGAGGGCCGCATTCGCACCACGCATCCACGCGCGGGCGGCGGTGTCGTCCGAACCGACGATCGCATCGAGGGAGCGGAACGAGCGCACGAACAGTGCCGCGAGCTGCCACGGCTTGCTGCCCTCTTCCAACGCCTTGCCGCCGTTTGCGAGCCGCGAGGCCGTGGCGCCGCTCACGCCGATGATCGCGGCAAGGTCGGCCTGCGAGATCCCGAGGAAGCCTGCGGCCCGGAAGGCCGCGCGCGCGAGCACGGCGCCCGCGGAGGGCACCGCTTCCCGTTTTCGCTGGCCGGCGGCGCTCATTTCACTTGAAATAATACCGCCAATTTATTTCCATGGCAAAACCCGCCCGGCCTACCAGCGATAGCCGAGCCGCCCGTACAGGAAGCGGCCGCTGAAGCCGAAAGGCGAATAGCGCGAGAAGCCGAGCGCACCGGTGGTATTGGCGGCGGGCTGCGTCGGGGTGGGGTACTTGTCGAGCAAGTCATCCGCGCCGATCGCAAGGGTGAACCCGTGGAAATTCGAGCGGACCTCGAGATCGACGAGCGTTGCGGCGCCGAGGTGCACATCGAGCGGCGCAGTCGGCTGAGGCTCGGTGACCTCGCCGTAATTCGTCGCCTTGAGGGTCACGCCGACCGAACCGTAGACGACCGGCAGGCTCCAGTCGACCGCGAGCGCCTGCTTGTTGTCGGGCGTCCCCTCCTCGAAGGTGAGCACATTGATGCGGCCGAACAGCACCCCGCCCTGCGGGATCACGTTGGTCGCCGGCAGCTTCTTCACGTCGGTCGAATTCCAGTTCGCCGACAGGGTGAAATCCCAGCGCCCCGCCGCCGGGCTGTCCAGCAGGTAATGCAGCACGGCGTCGACGCCCCGGGTCTCGGTGTTCACGCCGTTGATGAAGAAGCGCGCGCGGCCGATGCCGAAGGGCTGCAGCAGGGCATCGATGGCCGGCGTGCCGCCGAGGTTCTCCGACAGCACGATGCGATCGTCGATGTTGATCTGGTAGATGTCGAGGGTGGCATCGAAGGCGCCGCGCCGGACCACCGCACCGATGGAAAAATTCTCCGACTCCTCGGGCTCGAGCGGCTTTGCGCCGAGCGCGCGCGCGACCGGCGACGTCGGCGGGAAAGTGCCGACCTCGAACGGCACGCCGCCGATGAAGTTCGTCGCGGTGGAAGTGAAAAAGCTCTGCTGCAGGCCAGGGGCGCGAAAGCCCGTGGAGGCCGTGCCGCGCAGCGCGAAGCTGTCGGTGAAATCGTAGCGCAGCGAAATCTTGCCGGTGACCTGCGAGCCGAAGTCCGAATAGTCCTCCGCCCGCGCCGCGACGGAAGCGAGGAACCGATCGGTCAGCTGCGACTCGACCTCGGCGTAGAGCGCTACATTGTTGCGGTCCTTGTCGACCACGTTCGACGGCTGGAAGCCCGGGAAACCCTGCGCGCCCGGGGCGGGGTTGCCGAAGGCGGGCCCGGTGCGCGGGCCCGTCAGGTAGGACGCGGGCTCGCCCGCCGTGATGCCGTAGCCCTCGCGCCGCGCCTCGAGGCCGAGCGCAAGGTGCGAATCGCGATTGCCGAACCAGCCCACCGGGCGCGACAGGTCGATGTTCGCGACCAGTTGGTCATAGTCGAAGCCGCCCGAGTCGAAACTCGTGGGCGAGTTCGGGACGAGCGTGCCGTTGATGCTGCGCTCGGTGCGGTACATCAGCTCGTCATAGCCGTACACGAGGCTGAAATCCGACGACCAGGCGCCGAGGGCGCCTTTCATGCCAATGCCGAGCGCGATGTCCTCCACGTCGCTCGCGATGATCGGCAGGAACCCGTTCGGGTAGACCGCGGGGTCATTGTTGACGTTGTTGCGCAGGCGCGGAAAGGCAGCCGATTCACCCTCGCGCTTCTGGTAGCCCGCCCAGCCGTAGAGCTCCCAGTCATTGGCGAGCGGCAGGCCGGCGTTGGCATAGAAGGTTGCATCCCGAACCTGGGGATCGCCGTAGCGCGAGGTGACGCGCAGCGGCTCGGGCGGCACGAGCGTCGTGACGCGCGGGTCGAAGTCACCGCGGCTCGTTGGATCGCGGTCGCGATACTCGCCAGTGAGCGTCAGGAAGCCGTCCGCGCCCAGCGGCAGCCCGGCCCACACCGAGGCGGTCACCGTACCGCCGTCGCTCGCGGAGCGCGAGCCGCGCGCGGTATCCACGTCGGTGTCGTACTGGCCAAGAGTGACCGACGCGCCGCCCCCCGAACTCGCGCGGCGCAACTGCAGGTTGATGACCCCGGCGATGGCGTCGGAGCCGTACTGCGCCGAGGCACCGTCGCGCAGCACCTCGACGCGCTCGATCGCGGCGAGCGGAATCGCGTTGAGGTCGACGGCGGAGGAGCCGCGGCCGATCGAACCGTTCACGTTGACGAGCGCGGACGGATGGCGGCGCTTGGAATTGACGAGCACCAGCGTCTGGTCGGGCGCAAGGCCGCGCAGGGCGGCCGGGCGAACATGATCGGTGCCGTCGGTGATGGAGGGCCGCGGGAAATTGAGAGACGGCGCGGCGACCGACAGCGCCTGCGCGAGCTCCGTCGAACCTTGCGAGGTGAGCGCCTTGCTCGATACCACGTCGACGGGTGCGAGCGTGTCGAGCCGGGAACGCTCCTGCACGCGCGTGCCGGTCACGACGACCTCGCTCAACGTGTCCTCGTCGGCGTCACCGGTTCGGCCCTGGGCCAGGAGGACACCCGGGGCAAAGACAACCGCGGATGCCGCGATCCAGAAAATGCGCATGGCCTCTCCCTTCTATTCCGTTCGGAATAGCGAGTGCGCGAGGAGTGTCTCGCCGGCGTGGCGCGGACGCAATATGCGAGCTGGAGACGCGTATTCGACGGGCGCCCAGGCGTGGCTTGCGCGCGACAGGCCGACCCGTGGATAACGCCGTTTGAATGCGGCCGCGCGGTTCAGTAGACTGCGCGGCTCGCTGCTTCGGGGTGTAGCTCAGCCTGGTAGAGCACTACGTTCGGGACGTAGGTGTCGCAGGTTCAAATCCTGTCACCCCGACCAATCTAATCAACAGGTTAGATGGAAGCTAGAACGCAAGATGGCGCTCAAGTTTCTTCAGGGTCAACATAGGGTCACTTGCTGGCGCATTGGCGCTGCCCGGAGTTGATTCGCCTTCCGGCCTTCCCCGTGTTTGGAATTTCATGTCGCTTGAAGGTAGCGGCGCGTGTCCCGCCCTTTGTCGAAGCAAATCTTGCGCTCAGGAGTGCTACTGGTGCCGTTGATGGATTGAGGAAAGGGGCACGCCCAATGTGTGCCCCACGTGGCACATAACGACATCCTGAGGATTCGTTCACATTGCAGCGCAACCGCCACGGGTCTCGTTTGGAATCACGTATCATTTGGCTGTTCGTCCTATCCCGCTCGAACAAAGCAAATATCCAGGAAGACGAGCCATGAAAACCCTCATTCAGTTTCTTGTAGTTGCTGCCGCGCTGAGCATTACTGCGTGCACCAATCCACGCCTCTTGCAAGCTTCCCCCGCAAACAGCGCCACGCCCATCTATGAGAATGGGCAAGCGATATTGGAGTCCACAAAGACAAATACTGTGGTTGTCCGAGTGTTGACGCCGCAGTTCGACTCCGAGATTGCACCTACAGTATTTGTGGGAGTCTCGAATGGAACCGCCGAACCAATTGACTTTACGACGGCCAACATTACGGCCACTGACGACGGCCGCGAATTGACGGTTTACTCCGCCGAACAGGTCGAAGCAAAAATCAAACGTGATGCGATGTGGGCCGCAATCGCTACCGGGCTGGATGCCGCGGCTAAGTCCTACAACGCCGCTGCAGCGTCTACGAGCTACACGTCTGGAAGCGCGTATGCGTATGGGACGGGCGGATCTGCCTATGGCACTTACAGCGGCGTGACGACTACATACGATCCGGCGGCAACCGCCGCTGCGCAAGCAAGCATTAATGCGTCAAGTCAGGCGCAGATGACGGCCATTGCGGCGGCTACGGATGCTCAATTGGCGGGGACCGCATCCCTGCTTCGTAGAACCACCGTACTACCCGGAAAGTTTGCGGGGGGCGGCGTGGTATTGGATGACTCTATGGCAAAGGGCAGCACCATCGCGCTGACCGTGGACCTAGGCACAGAACAGCATAAGTTCCTGTTGGACGTCCGCTAGCCTTCCAGCATGATTTTTTGCCCGAGGTTCCGAAACTCTCGCGCAATGATCATCGACACGCGGCTATACGCGCCATGCTTGAAGCTATTTCCGGCCGCCTTTGCTTTGCCGTTGGCTGATCTCGGCCCCGTGGACCTCGCCCATGGTTGCCAGCGCCGAATCGCCAAGGCTTGTCGCTGTCTGCGCTCGAATGTCCAGCCGTTTGACATTGCGGCCTGCCTCCAATAGTTCGTTGCTTGATTTTTGATTTCCCGGGCGTGCACGCGACGTCCCCCCGCTTTCAGTAGCGGGATGATTTAGAGTTTTCCGGCATTGTAAATGGCCTTGCGGCCAGTTGCTTCGCATACTGCGCGGGCGTCCGCCCGCCCAGTGATCTCTTCGGTCTCTCGTTGTTGTATTCCAGCCGCCAGGCTTCGATCACCGTGCGCGCGTGAGCGAGTGAGACGAACCAGTGCTCGTTCAGACATTCGTCCCGGAATCGTCCGTTGAACGATTCGACGTAGGCGTTCTGGTTCGGCTTGCCGGGCTCGATCAGTCGCAGCCCAACCCCCTTGCGATGTGCCCACGTCAGCATGGCCTTGCTGGTGAACTCCGGTCCGTTGTCGGTGCGGATGACGGCCGGCGTGCCGCGCTGCGAACTGATCCCGTCGAGGATGCGCGTCAGGTGATCGCCGCCAATCGTGTGTTCCGGCACGATCGCCACGGACTCGTGCGTCGCGTCGTCCACGATCACCAGACTCTTGATCGTGCGACCCGAGGCCGCCCGATCGAATACAAAATCCATCGACCAGACTTCGTTCGCCTGACCCGGCCGCACCAGCGGCTGCCGATCGGCCACCGGGATCTTCTTGCGCCGCCGGCGTCGGATATGCAGCTTCTCGAGCGCGTACAGCCGCTCGACCCGTTTGTAGTTCACGTGCTCCCCGGACTGCTGAAGCTTCAGGTGGATCACCCCGACGCCGTAGCGTCGATGACGCTGCGCCAAGGCGACGATACGAGCTCGTAGCGCTGTGTTGCGATCCGGCCGAGGCTGGTAGCGCAATGAACTCGCGCTCATGCCCACGGCTGCCAGGCCGCGTCGTTCCGTCATCCCTCGCGCTTGCATCCACCGCACCAGTTCGCGACGCACCGGCGCGGCTACCATTTTTTTCGAAGTGCTTCCTTGATCACTTCGTTCTCGAGCATCGACTCGGCCAGCAGCTTCTTCAGCTTCGCGTTCTCCGCTTCAAGCGACTTCAGTCGCTTGGCGTCGGAGACGTCCATGCCCCCGAACTTGCTGCGCCAGAGATAGAAGCTCGCCTCGGAGAAGCCGTGCTTGCGGCACAACTCCTTCGTCGGCACGCCTCTCTCCGCCTCCCGCAGGAACCCGATGATCTGTTCTTCTGAAAACCGCTTCTTCACGTCCAACCTCCGATCCGGGGTCAGACTCTAAACCTCCGCGCTACTCAAAAGCGGGGGGACGTCGTGGATGCGAAACATCGCAGGTCATCCCGTAAAGTCCATTTCGGAACTCGAGATCACTGGCGAAGGACTTCATATCGTGGGGTTTCATCAGGATGGGCGCTACCTGTCGAAGCGATATCGAGTGATTGAGCAGGACGGCAAGAAGCGCATTGGGGACGAGTTGGGGGACGAGCGCGAGACCTTGCCAAACTTCCTTGTTCCGCTCGCCCGTGTCTGGGGCGTTGGAGCTACTTGAAACGCACGCGCCATGGGGTCGCAGATAGAGCACATACCGCCTCACCCCGACCAGGTCTGCGCAGCCCTTATTCCTGCCGCACAGGCCAAAGAGTTCGCCGCAGGACGGCTCAAGTGGGACGCCACTCATCGCCATGGCGGCCGAGTGACCACTGCCGCCACGCCGACCCGAGCCGATCAAGCCCTCAACGACTTTCCTCGCGCGCCTTCCGGCGCCTCCAGCCACACGAGAGACCTCAACCTTGGGCGCGGCTCCTTCAGCGCATGTGGCGCAACGACGCACCGGCTGTCGTGTGGCGCCCTTTCGCCAGCCGTGCGCATCTGGGCGATCCATAGGCCCGACAGGAGCAGCAGGATCGCCAGCAGCGGTGGAACGGGTGAGCGTCGGAATATGAACATGCAGGCGGACCAAAGCAGGAGTCGGCCGGCATTGTGGGCGTGGCACACGCTGGCGGCGCCGCGGGGCACGCCAGATATGCATCAAATCCGGACATCAAGGCGCTGGCGGTTTCGCCACATCGGCCATTCCCGTCGTATATTGCATCCCCGGAGGATGTCGTTATATGCGTGCTTCATTTTCTTCGATCGACGCGCTGTTCGTCATCGCACCGCAGTCCCTGCTGCTCGACATCGCCGGGCCGGCGGAGGCGTTCCGCCTCGCCAACCTGCATCGCGCCGCGCGCGGGCTGCCGCCGAAGTTCAGGCTGCGATTCGCCGGTACAGCGGCGACCACGGTGACTTCGGTTGGTTTGCCCCTTGCGCGCCTCGAGCCGCTGCCGAAGACGCTGCAGGCACCCACCTGGGTGGTCGTGGTGGGCCAGCCCACCGCGGATGCGCACAGGAATCCGGCCACTACCCGGGACGTCGCCCTCGCGCTCTCGCGCTTGATGCGCGAGCACTTGCATGCCCAGCATTCGCCTCATCGCCTGGTCACGATCTGTTCCGGAACGGTGCTCGCCGCACGGGCAGGCTTGCTGGACGGCCGCCAGTGCACCACGCATCACGACCTGATCCGCCTGCTGAGGGATCTGGCACCCCGCGCGCGCGTGGTGGAGAACCGGGTATTCCTCGTCGACGGGCCGCTGGCGTCGAGCGCAGGCGTCACCGCGGGCATCGACCTGGCATTGCACCTCATCGCGGATGAATGCGGCGATTCGCTGGCGGCCAGCGTGGCCGAGGATATGGTGGTCTACCTGCGGCGCTCGGCGCTCGACCCGGAACTGTCTCCGTTCCTTGCCCATCGGCGCCACACCCACGCGGCCATCCATCGCGTGCAGGATGCGCTCGGTGCGGCGCCGGCACGCGAGTGGAACATGTCAAGCCTCGCGGCACTGGCCCATGTCACCGAACGTCATCTGCTGCGATTGTTCATGCAGCATGCGGGCGTGTCGCCGCTGCACTACCTGGCAGGCATTCGCCTCGAGCGTGCGCGCCAGGCGCTGGAGCACGGATCGAGCGTCACCGCGGCCGCGGAAAGCGCCGGCTTCTCCTCCGGCCTGCAGTTGCGCCGTGCATGGCAGAGAAGGTGGGGTGGCTCCCCTCGCGATTCGATGCTGAATGCCGCAGCGCCCTCGCGGCGTGCCTGGGATAGACTGGCCGGATGACCACGCATGCCGCCACGCCATACCCGATTGGCACACCCGGCGTACCCTGGGGCGACGCCGAGCGCGCGCAGTGGCGATCCCGCCAAGTGCAACGCCGCAGCTACGAGGACGACGTACAGCGTGCGATCGAGCGCCTCGCCGCGCGCTTCGATGTCGAGGAGTACGGCCGGCTCGACTACCCGCCGGACCACTACCGCCTGTTCGCCGTGCGCACGCGCCCGTGGCGCGAGGACTTGCCCGTGGCGCTGGTCACGGGCGGCGTGCATGGCTACGAGACGAGTGGCGTGCACGGCGCGCTGCAGTTCCTCGATCGCCATGCCGCGGACTACCCCGCGCGCTGCAACCTGATCGTGGCGCCGTGCGTGAGCCCCTGGGCCTACGAGCGCATCCACCGCTGGAACGCAAACGCCGTCGATCCAAACCGCTCCTTTCGCGAAGGCGGCCCCGCGGAGGAATCCGCCGCGCTGCTGCGCCTCGTGGCGCCGCTGCGCGGGCGCTTCCTCGTGCACATCGACCTGCACGAGACGACCGACACCGACGAGACCGAGTTCCGGCCGGCGCTCGCCGCGCGCGACGGCAAGGCTTTCGAGCCGGACCTGATTCCGGACGGCTTCTACCTCGTCGACGACAGCGAGAACCCGCAACCGGCCTTCCAGCAGGCGATGATCGATGCCGTGGCGAAAGTCACGCACATCGCGCCGGCGGACGCGAAGGGCCAGATCATCGGTTCGGACGTCGTGGCGCCGGGCGTCATCCGCTACGCGCTGCGGCCCCTCGGCCTGTGCGCATCGATCACGGGTGCGCGGTACACGACCACGACCGAGGTCTATCCCGACAGTCCACGGGCCACCCCGCAGCAATGCAATGCCGCGCAGGTCGCGGCGGCCTGCGCGGGGCTCGACTTCGCGCTGGCGCACCGCCCGTAGCAAACCACGAGCGCAGGCGGCTACTTCGCGAGCGCCGCCAGCACGTCCTCCAGCCTGGTCGCGAAGCGCGGCCCGGAGCCCTTGCTGCAGGCATCGGCGCGCGCTGCTTCAGCGTGTGCAGCCCCGGGGTCATCGAGGAAAGTCACGGCGAGGCGCGTCTGGCACGCCTCGAAGTCGCTCAGCGTCGAATGGCCCGCATCCGCAATCACCACATGCAACGCGTTGGGCAGCGTGCGCGCCACGTCGTGCGCGTACTGCCGCGGCGTCATCGGATCGAAGGCGCCCGAGAGCAGCAAGGCCGGCACGCGCGAACGCAGCGGCGCCGGGCGCGCAATGCGCGGCACGGGCGCCGTGGCTGCGCAGACCCTGTCCATGAAACTGACGATCGAGAAGTCCCGATAGGCGGGATTGCCGGGCCGCAAGGGGCGCGGATGCCGCGGGCTGTACTGGTCACGGCACGCGGTCGCGAAGAACACGGGTGCGGCACCCTGCGGGCCATTGCGGGGCGCCGGAAAGATCCGATCCATCAGTTGGGTGAGCAGGCGCAGGTCGCCGCCGGCGGTCGCATTGATCAATACCGGCACGAGGGGCAGCGTGCGCGCGTTGTAGAGCATCCAGTGCAGCAGGCCGAGGAAGTCGTGCCAGTTCACGACAAGGTCGATCGGTGCCTCGCTCGCCGCACCAGCCACAGTCACCGTGACGGGTTTCGCGTCGAGGGATCCGACCAGGTCCCGCAGGCGGCGGGACAGATCGGGGAAGGCTCGGCCACACGCCTCATCCGCCGCGCAGGCCGCGAGCAGCCTGTCGAGGCCCCCGGAAAAGTTGCGCGACGCATCCGCGAGGAAGACGTCGCTCGCCGGCGAGACGATCGAATCGAGGATGAGACTCCGCACGCCGCCACGGTCGATGCGCGCGGCGTCGAGCGCGATGAGGGTGCCGTAAGACACGGCCAGCACGTTCCACTCGCGGATGCCGAGCGCCACGCGCAGCGCCCGCAGGTCGCGCGCGCTGTCGAGCGCGCCGTACGCCGCGAGGTCCCGCCCCTGCCCAGCCAGCTCGCGCAGGCAGGCGATGGCGGCGTCGGCGATGCGCTCATCGCGCACCGCCAGCGTGATGTCGGCGGCGTAGATCTCCGCGCGGCCGCCACGCAGCGCATCGCAGGTGAGCGCGGGTCCGGTGCCGGCAGAGCCGCGCTGGCTGAAGAGGATGATGTCGCGGCTCGCCGCGAAGGGATGCATCGCAAAGCGCTCGAGCGAGCGCGGCGATTCGAGCGGTCCGCCGCCGGGCCCGCCGTGCAGGAAAACGACGGGATCGGCCTTACGAACCGTTCCGGAGGCACGAATGATCGCGACCGGCAGGCGCATGCGGGCAGACTGCGGCGCCGCGTAGTCCTGCGGGATATCGAGGTAGCCGCACGTGACGCGGGCCGCCAGCGGACTGCCCGGCGCCACGAACGGGCATGGAGTGACCGGGTCGAAGCGCCCGGCCCCAACGCCCGCCGGCGCAGGGCCCGCCGGCGCAGCGGCCCCAAGGAACAAGCCGGCGCCCGCCGCCATCCATGCGACGAGCGCCGGCTTCATCGGCCCCTTCCCGATCAGAACTTGTAGTTGAGCGTGAATCCCACTGTGCGCGGCTGTATCACGTTGGCCGTCGCGCGGATGAAGCCCGCCGCCGGGCGCGCCGAGCCGCCCGAGTACGCGTACTTGTCGAACAGGTTGGTCGCGTACAGCGAGCCGCTCAACTTGCCGCGCGTGAGCGCGAGGCTCAGGTCGGCAACGACATGGTCCTCCGCCACGAAGTTGTAGATGCGCGGAGTGATGGTCTGGCCGTTCTCGCCAATGCCCCCCTCGAAGCCCGTATCGCGATCATCCATGTAGCGCAGGCCGGCATTGATGGTCGCATCGACTTTCTCGCCGAACTTGAAGTCGCGGCTGGCCCGCAGGGCATACGTCCACGCCGGGATGCCCGGCATGTTCTCGCCCGCGACGGCACCGAACGAGCGTGTCTCGTCGCTATCGAGCGTGCTGTCGGCATACGCGAGGCTCGCGATCACCCGGAACTCGTCACTGGGCGCCATCGTGAGCGCGCCTTCGAATCCGTAGGCCGTCACGTTGCTGCTGGCGTTGCCACCGGTCTGCGCGCCGTTGACATAGATGGTGGACTGCAGGTCCTTCCACTTGATGTACCAGGCGGCGACGTCATACGAGAGCATGCCGCCGGCCGCGTAACCCTTGGCGCCGAGTTCATAGCTCCACAACGTGTCGGACTTGACGATCGCGGGCGCGGCGTTCTGGCCGTTCTGGATCAGCGGCAGGTTGGCCGAGGCCGGCCGGTAGCCGCTCGCGATGCGCCCATAGAGCGACAGCGAGTCGGTCGGGCGGTACCGCGCCGAGAAGCTGTAGGTATCCACCGTATCGCTGACCTTGGTCGGCGGCACGTTGTTCAGCAGGATCTGCGGCCCGTCGACGACCTCCACCGAGGCCTTGACGTCCGCGATGCGCGCACCGACCGTCAGGTCGAAGTCGGGCGTCAGGTAGTAGGTGAAGTTGGCGAATGCCGCGGTCTCCTCGACCGTCGAGGGAATGTTGACGTCGAGCAGCAGGAAGTTCGAGGGCAGTCCCGCAAGGCGCTGGCCGTTGCCGCTTTTCTCCTTCGAATAGATTGCGCCGACGGTCCATTCCATGTTGCCCGCGGCCTTATCGGCCGCCTTCGACACGAGGCGCACTTCCTGCACGAAGCGATCGGTGGTCGTCGATCCGGTGAACGGCGCATTGTTGACCGTGCAGCCGCAGAACAGCGCCACCAGAGGGCCGAAGTCCGCCACCAGGTCGGTGGTCGAGAGGACCTCGCGTTCCTGGTAGCTGGTCGAGGAAATCAGGTTCGCGAAATCGAACTCGTAGTTGAGCGTGGCGCCCACCAGGTCGAAAGTGCTTTCGTCGTCCGAGTGGGCCGTGTCGGTGTCATAGGGGCCATTTGCGGGCACGAACGGCGGGCCGCCGTCGAGCGCCACGATGTTGCGCCCGTTGAAGGTGACCTTGTCGTGCATCGCGAGCAGCGAGCCGCTGAAGCGGTCGGTGAAGTTCACGCCGAGCTTGGCGAGGCCACCGTAGTTCTCCGAACCATCGACGTCCCTGGCGGCGCCGCTGGCCGACTGCGGGATGCGGTCGATGAAGCCGCCGATCTCCTCGTAATACCCGGAGAACGTGAAGCCGACCCGGTCCTTCATGAGCGGCACGCTCAGCCGGCCCGTGTACTGCTGGTTGGACCGGCCGTGGTCGGTCACCGACATGTCCGTGCCGATCGAAGCACTGAAATCCTCCTTCGAGGGGTCGGCCGTGACGTAGCGCACGATGCCGCCCATCGAGGAGGCGCCATACAACGTGCCCTGCGGTCCCTTGACGATCTCGACCCGCTCGATGCCCGCCTTCATGGCGTCGAGCACGAGGCCTGCGCCATCCGCCTTGCCGCTGCTCGATCCGAGGGGGATATCGTCAATGTAGGTGCCGACCGTGGGCGCCGACGTGAAAGTGGACACGCCGCGCATGCTGATCGTGTTGTGGGTCGGGGCGCTGCCGCCGCTGAAATAGACGCCCGGCGTGTAGTCGAGGACGTCCGACAGCTTGGTGAGGCCGCCGACCGCGAGCTGGCCCGGGTCGAAGGTGGTGACGGACAGCGGCGTGTCCTGCAGCGTTTCACTGCGGCGGGAGGCCGTGACGATGACCTCTTCGATCTGCTGCGCGGAGCCCTTGTCCTGCGCCGCGGTTACGGCCGGCAGGCCCGCGCCGCAAGCCGCCAGCGCACCGCCGGCCATCAACCACTTGCCGCCCCCAATGAACGAAGACTTTGGCACGGGACCTCTCCTGGTGTTGTATGGCATTTTTCTGCCTAGAAAATTTCTCCGACTAGAAATATCACAATGCGCCTGTTTGTCAATCGCCAATTGCAGGCTCGCGGCCCGGGCGCAATCGTGGCGCCCCCGCAACGGCAAGCGCCCGGTTTTCGGCGGCGAGAATCAGGCGGTGAGCGGGCCGAGGACCGGGTAGAGCGCGCGGTAGCGCCCGTAGTGGCGGGCGTAGGCCGCGTGCGCGCGCGGGTCGGGCTCGACGACCCGGGTCACCCGGGTCATGGCGCGCGCGCCCTCGGCAACCGAGCCGAAGCTGCCCGCACCGACGGCGGCGAGTACCGCGCTGCCGAGGCAGGCGGCCTCGCTCGTCTGCGTGAGCTTGAGCGGCAGGCCGACCACGTCGGCATGGATCTGCAGCCAGAGCGGCGACTTCGCCACCCCGCCCGCCAGCGTGAGCTCGCGCACGGCGAATCCATTGGCCGCCATGTTCTCGAGGATCAGGCGCGTCCCGTAGGCCACCGATTCCATCATGGCGCGCAGGATGTGGCCCCTGTCGTGCTTGAGGCTCAACCCCACGATCGCGCCACGCGACAGCGGGTCGGTGTGCGGGGTGCGGTTGCCCTGGAAATGGTCCTGCACCAGCACGCCCTCGGAGCCAATGGCCACCGCCGCCGCTTCGGCGTCGAGCGCTTCATACGGCACATCGCGGCCGGCGAGCTTGCGGAACCAGTTGACGATCGATCCGGTGGACGTCTGGCCCCCTTCGACGAGATGCAGTCCCGGCAGGATGGCGTCGGCGTAGGAGCCCCAGATGCCGGAGCCGTGCAGGGCGCGCGCGCTGAGCCCGAGCTGCAGGTGCGACGATCCCGTGACGAGCGCCATGGCGCCGGCATCGACCACGCCGAGGCCGATCACCGCCATCGACGCATCCGAGCCGCCCTGCACCACCGGCGTGCCAACGGCGAGGCCGAGGTGCGCAGCCGCATCGTCGAGCAACGGACCGATCAGCGTGCCGGGCGCGAGTGCCTCGCGCGGCCACTTGTCGGCCAGTTCGGGTATGCCGGCTCGCTCGATCAGGCCGCGGGCCCAGCCGCCCTGCTGCGAGCGGAAGTGCCAGCGCACGGACACGTTGTTCAGGCTCGCGACCCGCCGGCCGGTCAGCCGCAGGTTGAGGTAATCCTGGTACTCGCACACCGTGTGGGCCGCATCGAAGGCCCGCAGCTCATGTTCCTTGAGCCACAACGCCTTCGGGATCATCCATTCCGCCGACACCGGGCCGCGCCCGTCGCTGTTGACGCGCAGCGCCGCATCGCCCGTCGCCGCGACGCGCTGCGCCTGCTCCTGCGCGCGCACGTCCATCCAGATGAGCGAAGGGCGCAGCGCCTCGCCCTGCGCGTCGAGCATCACCACGGAGCAGCAGGTCGTATCGAGCGCGAGCGCCGCGATCGAACCCGCGTCGACCCCTGCGGCCTGCACGCACTTGCGGACCGACTCGCCGAGCGCGACCCACCAGTCCTGCGGCTGCTGCTCGGCCCAGCCCGGCTGGGGAAAGCGCGTCTCGTACGGCGTCGCGGCGAACGCGAGCGGCGTGCCCGCGAGGTCGAAGAGGCCCGCGCGCAATCCCTCGGTGCCGCCATCGACACCCAGCACATAGCGTCCCTCCATCTCAGCGCGCCTCGGCCAGGACGCGGACGCGATACCCCATGGCCTTCGAGAGCGCGATCATCTCGTGGAAGATGTCGCCGTAGGCCACGGCGATGTGGTTGCTCAGGTAGTGCGCCATGAGCGTGTCGCGGCCGATGCCGAGGTCCGCTGCCATGAAGGGCCACTGGCGCGTCGTGCCGTTCCACCAGGCATCGCGCACGGCCGGTGGCAGCTTCTCGACGCTGCCGCGGCCGATATCCATCCACAGCTCTTCGCCCGCGAGGTAGGCGCGCGCCCAGGTGATCGCGCCCGGCAGGCTCTCGCCCGCGAAGGTGCCGCCGGGCACCGGGAAATAGGCCGCCGGCTGGCGATAGCTGTGCACGCCGCGCAAGCTGTCGGGGTCGTGGTTGAAGGCATAGGCGCCGCTCGAACCCGAGTTGAGCAGCACCCAGAGGAAGCGCCCGTCGTGCTCCGCGCCCCAGCGGATGTCGTGGAAGAAGACCGCCTGGTGCAGGCCCTTTGCACGCAGCAGGCGTTTCATCATTTCCATCGGCAGCACGTTGCCCTGGTCGGCTTCGGTCGCATCGACGATCGTGTCGCCGTTCGATTCGGGGCGGCAGGCCGAGTTGAACAGGCCCTCGGCGAAATCCGACGGCGGGCGCAGCCGGATGAGACCCAGCTGGTACTGCCAGCCGATGCAGTCGGCGCGGAACTCGTTCACGAGGTCGAGCACGGCGAGGTAATCGCGCAATTGTTCGCGCGTCGCGTTTACGTCGTAGTCGGCGGCACCGGCCTCGCCGTAGTGGAACGTGACGCCGCGGTCGCGCACGAAGGCGAGCGCGTCGTCGATGCGCTTCTCCGTGACGCTGCGCCCGCGCTCGATGATCCAGGCCTGGTCGACCTTGTGCTCGGCGAAACCGACGCGGTTGAGCCAGCGCGGGCCGAAGTAGCCGTTGATCATGCCCATCGAGGTGTCGCCGAGCATGAGGGCGAGCGCGCGACGGCGCTTGAACTCGCCGTGCACCCCGGCCGCGCGCTGCGCGGCCGCAGCCGGCGTCGGCGGCGGCTGGTGCAGGGCGTCTGTCGCATAGCTCACGGCGCCGTCCCGGCACCAGGCGTCGAGCCGCGCCATGAAAGCCTCGTCGGCGCTCCAGTCGGTCGCGTCGGTCCAGATGCGGCTCGCGCGCCGGCCCACGCTCTCGAGGCAGGCGGCGGTGTTCAGCAGCCCCACGAGGCCCGGCCAGGTACCGGAGAAATTGCTCGCGAGGAGCAGCGGGGAGTCCTTGCCCACCACGCCGTCGGTGGTATGCGGCCCATACACCCAGTGCGCGTAGACGCCGATCAGTGGATCGTCGATGGGGCCGAGGCGTTCGATCGATTCGTCGGGCCGGGTCAGCAGGCCTTCGATCCGCTTGTGGCGCCGCCCGAGGCGATCGAGCGCGCGCTCGAGCTGGCGCGTCGATTCCTCGACCAGCGGCATCGCGAGTTCGTTCGGCTTGGGCCGGTAGTCACCCGGCAGGTAGATGTGGATCGTGTCGCTCATGGCTACTTCACCTTCTCCGGTGGCGCTGGCAGGTCGCGCAGCCGCGCGGCGGCATCGGGCATCGGCGGCAGCGGCGCGCTGGGCGCCGCCTCATACCAGAAGCTCGCGCACGACCAGTCGTCGGATCGTTCATACAACTCGGACAGGTAGTCGTCGATCGTCTGCGCGTTGCCGCGCGGCGAATGCCCGATCTGCTGGATCGTCACGCGCAGGCTGCGCTCCGCGACAACCGGATCGGGCAGGTGCCAGCGGTAGATCGACACCGCGCCCGTCGTCGTCGGATCGTCGTGCTCGCGCCAGTTCGCGCCGTGATAGAGGAAGGCATTCGCCTGGATGCCCCAGGAAAGGCCGACATAGTCTTCGGTGCCCGTGCCGACGATCGTGGCATGGGCCTCGTCGCCGTCGATCCAGGCCTTCATCTCGCCCTCGCCCCACCAGCGCGGATCGAGCGGCCGCACCCCGATCACGGTGCCGAGGAAGCGGATGCGTCCTTCGCGGCGCGGCAGGAGCTCGAAGTCCGCGCCCGGCGTCGTGGGATTCTCGCGGCGGAAGAGCACGTGCAGGCGCCCGACGTCCTCGCGGTGCGCATCGCCCGCGGTGTAGTCGATCTGGTAGAAGAGCGGCATGCGCACCGGCCCCTCGTTCGTCAGCACGAGGCGCGCGCGGCGCACGAAGGGCATCGGCAGCCAGATGTTCATGCCGAGCGCACCGCCGACCGAGTGCGCGCAGCTCTGGAAGGCCGGCGTGCAGCCGTGCGCGAAACCGAAAAAATCCCCGAGCGGCGCTTCGATGGCGGGATGCGACTGGCCTTCCCAGTAGGCACGGATCACGCAGCCCCGGAGGATCTCCTGCTTCGCGTGCGTCGTGAGCCAGATGTGGCGGATCGTGCCGGGGCCGGCGATGTCCGCGAGTTCCACGCTCTCGCCCGGGTACACGAGGCGCACCGCAGAGCCCTTGCGGCCCGCGCCGAGCGGGCTCGCCGCGCGCCCGCCCGCGCCCGGCGCGCCGGTCGGGTTCTCGAAGGAAATCGAGCGCGACTTCAGGTTCGTATTGAGATCGTAGGGCGGGCGTTCGCTGGTGAAGGGCATGTCAGAATCCGAATCGATGGATGGCCAAGGTCTGGTTTCCGGACTGGATTGGGGCGGCAAGGGCGGGGCGACGCGCGAGGATCGCGCCCGCCTCGCCCACCGGCTCGAGCGTGCCGACATCGAAAGCATTGATGGGCAGCGGCATGGCGGGCCGCGCGACGATCTCGAACCGGACGGTCGCGTCGCCGACGCCGATCAGCTGCACGACCCGCAGCTTGTCCATGGGCGAATCGAGCACCGGCTGGCCCTCGATGCTCATCGCAAGCACCGGAGAGGCTGCAGGGAATGACAGGCCCAGCGAGAAGCTCGCGCGCTGGCTCCTGACACTGCCGCGCAGGATGCGGCGGCCGCCCTCGACGCGATCTTCTTCGATGGCGAGCACCGGCATGGGCAATGCCATGGACTTCGCGGGGCGCACGGGCGAGCGATACGGCAGCACGCCGTAGCGCTGCACGTCCTGCTCGCCTGCCGTGAAGCCCATGGCTTCCAGCACGTCCCCGCCTGCACCACCGAAGGTCTCGATCTGCCACTGCGGCGCGGCGGCCCCGCTGTCCTCGACGTACACGAGGTTGACGGCGCGTGGTCGATCCGGCGTATGCGCAGGCACGCGCCAGCCAATGATCGCGGCCGCGACGACGACCAGCACGACGCTGCCGATCCCGAACCAGGCGCCGCGCCGCGCCGCAGGCCCCGCAGCGAGCGGCAGCAAGGGCACGCTGAGGAGCAGCAGCGCCAGCATCTGCAGATGGGCAAGCTTGAAGCCGAACACCGCTTCCGCGAGGCTGAAGTGGTACAGGCCGAGCCATGCGGCAGCGAGGAAGCCTGCTGCGGCCGCCACTTGCAGCCCCTCCCGGTCGCGCGCTGCAAATGACTCGATGGGCGCGACGATCACGAACACGCCGACGGGCAACAGGTAAAGATAGGCCGCGCCCGGCACCGCGACGGCCACGAGTACCGCGAGCAGCGCCTGCACGATCCAGATGAAGCCCGTGAGTGCTGTCGCGCCTGCGCGCCGCCCGGCCCATTGCGCAGCGAGCAACGTCGCCAGCACCGCAGCCGCGATCAGTGCAATGCGCCCGGGCCACGGGTATGGATGATCGAGCGGGTGCGCATCGGGCCACTGGCCGAGCGGCCATGACAGCAGCCAGCCGATCGCCGGCGCCAGCACCAGCGTCAGCAACAGGGCGAGCGCCGCCCAGGCCCCGGTGCGCAGCCGCACCGGCGCACGACGCCAGGCGAGCGCCAGCACGGCGAGGAGCGCCACGCAGGCGAGCGGCAGGTTCCAGGCCGATGGCCAGTCGAGCAGCCCGCGGGCGCCGAGGTCGATGTAGCTCGCGTCACCCGCGGCATCGAGGTCCGCCAGCGGCGTATCGGCGGCGCGCAGCAGCACGGCATAGGCGCTTTCCCCCTGGTGCTGCAGCGACGCGAGGTCGAGGTGCGCCAGGTCGTCGCGCGCCGAGTGATAAAGCGAGGCCCCGCGCGTGAAGGCGAAATTGAGCCCGCGCTTTCCCTTCCGCTTGTAGACGGAATAGTCGGTGTCGTTCGGCATGCGCCGATAGACTTCGTACAGGAGGGAGTTGGCGACCGGCCGCGCCACCGCAGCCGCATACAGGCCGACCAGCGCGGCGTTGTTCGGGCTCGTCTCGAACATCGCGCTCGGGCCGCTCACACCGCGCGCCTCGAGGTTGATGACGAGGCCCACGCGCGCCATCAGTGGATGCGCATCGGCGAACAGCATCGCCCCGCGCAGGCCGCTCTCTTCCGCATCCGCGAACAGGAACACGATGTCGTGCAGTGAAGGCGCGCGCTGCGACAGCAATCCGGCCATTTCGAGCAGGGCGGCCACGCCCGCGCCGTCGTCCGCCGCGGCCGCCGAGCCCGGCACGCTGTCGTAGTGCGCCGTGAGCATCACGGCCTCCCCGTGCCCGCGCCCAGCGCGCACCGCGACGATGTTGCGCACCGCGCTGCAGCCGCTTGCGAGGGTCGAGCACTTGAGGCCGGCCTGGACCTCGGGCTGGTAGCCGAGTTGCCGCAGCCGCGCCACGATGCGCTCTTCGATTACGCGATTGGCGGCGCTGCCCGCGGGATGCGGGCGGTTCTCCCTGATCAGCGCCGTGAGCTGCGCGTAGGCGCGCTCGGCGGAGAAGGCCGCCCGGTCGGACGCGGGCACCACTTCCGCCGGCGCGCGATCGATGCTGCGCAACGTGAGCAGCAGCGCACCGAGGGACAGCGCAAGCAGTACGGGAAGAGTCCACCCGCGACGCGTCATACCTTCGACTCCCGGGCTTTCAATTCCTGGCAGGCGAGCACGCACTTCGCGAGGCGCGATAGCATGTGCACCAGCACGACGACGAGGCTCGCCGGGACTATGGCGACCACCACGGCGCTGTTGATCTCGAGCGATTCGGTGATGCGGTGCGCGTGGCGCTCGAGGAACCCCGGCATGTACCAGAGCACGGGCAGGATGAAGGCGAACATCGCGGTGCCCTCGATGGCCTGGATCGCGAGCGCGAGCCCCGGCCGGCCGGTGCAATCCGGGCGCTTCAGTACGGGATCGACGCCGCGCGCGTAGGACATGGCGGCCCCCGGCATGGCGCCCCAGATCATCGCGTAGCGCGCGAGTTCATCGGTCCATGTGGGCGGCATCGCGAACACGTAGCGCGCGACGACCTGCAGCAGGATGGCGAGCAGCATCACCATGAAGGCCGCCAGTGAGACCCACAGGCAGGCGCGATCGAGCGCGCTGCTCACGGCGGCGAGCACGGCGCTCAGGCGCTTCACGGATGCGCTCTGCGCGCTGTTTCCACGAGTTCGTGGAAGTGCGCGACGGCAGCCGGCGTGTCCCAGCGCGTCGGCGCGATGCGGCTGTTGAGCGCGCGCCATTCCTCGCGCGCCGCCGGCGAGGGTTCGATCCACTCGATGCCGATCTTCTCGACCGCGGCGCGTTCGCCCGCCCCGGCCTTGCGGCGCCAGGCGCGATTGGCGGCGCGGCCCGACCGTACGGCCCGGTCGAACAGCTCCCGGCCGGCGGCATCGAGGCCCTCGTACCAGCGCCGGGAGACCACGATCAGGCGGGCCGAGGGGCCGATACGCAGGTCGGTGAAGTAGTCGAGCACGTTGCCGTGGCCGAACATGGCGGCGACGATCGGCGGATTGAGGTAACCGTCGACCATGCCGGTCTGCAGCGCCTGCGCCACTTCCTCCCAGGCCACTTGCACGCCGCGCACGCCCCATGCGGCAAGCAGGTTGAGGTCGCTCGCACTCAGGATGCGTAGCCGCAACGGCCGCAGTTCCGCGATGCGATGCACGGGTGTGCGGCGCGTGAACAGGCCCGCCATCTCGCCCGTGTAGGCGTAGTCGAGCAGCATGAGGTCGTCGTCCGCGAGTTCGCGATTGACCTCGGCGACGAACGGCGTCTGCTCGAGCAGCGCGTCCCACTGATCGTAGGAATCGATGATGAACGGCTCGAGCGAGGCGTGGAACAGGGTCGAGAGGCGCGCCAGCTCATCGCCGCCGGTCTCGTTGACCTCGAGCCGGCCGATCGCGAGTTGGTCCATGCGCTCCTTCTCGCCGCCGAGCGAGCTGTTGGCAAAGATGCGCACCTGCCCGCCTTCGCGCTCGAACACGCTGGCGAACGCCTGGATCCAGACGTACACGCCATTGCGCACCGGATCCGCCGGCGTCGACATGCCGACCTTGAAGTCGGGCACGTCCCGGGCCATCGCGGCCGTGCCCGCGAGCGCGGCGCAGGCGAGCGCCGCGAAGGCGAACGGCGATGCGCGCGCGCGCTTCACAGCATCCCCAGCCAGCGCGGCAGCGCGAGCGAGATTTCCGGGAACAGCACCACGAGCAGCAGGACCACGATCTCCGCGAAAACGAACGGCAGGATGCGCCGGCACATCGCCCAGTACGACTGCCGGGTGATGGTCGACACCAGCATGATCGCGCCGCCAAAGGGCGGCGTGATGATGCCGAGCGTCAGGTTGAGGCAGACCATTACGCCGAGTGCGACCGGGTCGGCGCCCTGCGCGATCGCCACCGGCACGAGCAGCGGTGCGAACAGCGTCAGCGCCACGATCAGGTCGATGAACATGCCCATGACCAGGAAGATCGCGGTCATGAAGATCAGGTAGCCGAGGCCCTGCAGGTGGAAGGATTGCACCCAGCCATTGAGCACGTCCGCCACCTGATGGAGCGCGATCAGGTAGTTGCCGAGGGCACCGGCGGCGAGCAGCATGAAGAGCGCGCCGGTCATCACGATCGAACTCACGGTGCTTTCGATGAAGCCCTTGAAGTCGAGCTCCCGGTACCAGAATCCCACCGCGACGGCCGCGACGACCGCAACGGCGCCCGCCTCGATCGGCGTCATGACGCCGAAGACGATGCCGCCGAGGATCACGGCGGGCAGCACCAGCGAGGGCAACGCTTTCTTCAGGGTCGGCAGCACCGGCGGCATGTCGGCGGGCGTACCGCCCGGGTGGCCCTCGCGCCGCGCCATCCAGGCATTCATGATCATCAGTACCGCGGCGATCAGGATCCCCGGCACGATGCCTGCCGCGAACAGCGCCGCGATATCGGTCGAGAGGATCGCCCCGTAGAGGATGAAGACGATCGACGGCGGGATGATCGGCCCGATCACCGATGCGGCGGCTGTCAGCGCGCCGGCATACAGAGGATCGTAGCCGCGCCGCTGCATCTGCGGCACGAAGGTGTTGCTGAGCGCGGCCGCGTCGGCGGCGGCCGAACCGCTGATGCCTGAAAAGAACACCGCCGTGACCACATTGGCGTGGCCCAGGCCGCCGCGAAAGCGCCCGACGAGCAGCATCGACAGGTCGATCAGCGCGCGCGCCACGCCGCCGCGGCCCATCAGGTCACCGGCCCAGATGAAGAGGGGCATCGCCATGATGGCGAACACGTCCATCTGGCTGAAGATGCGTTGCGGCGCGACCGCGAGGTAGAAGGCGCTGTCCGAGGCGAAGAAGGCGACCACCGCAGCCGCCCCGGACGCGTAGGCGATCGCCACCCCGGATCCCATCAGGAGAATGAAAACCGCGATGACGATCAGGATGGCCACGTGTCCGCCTGCGACGCCGGCCGCCTACATCTTCACTTCGTCGAGCGGCCAGATGGGCCGCGTGATGTGGCGGTACGGCCTGAGGCGCGCATCGCCACCGAGTGTTCCCGGAGCGTCGCAGTAGAGGACCGCTGCCGCCCGTTCGGCAAATCCCGCATTGAAATGGAAGGACGACTTCACGACGACGACCCGCTTCGACCACGGGTCGACGCCAGCACCGACGAAGGCGTCGGGGTGGAACGGCTGCTGGCGGATTTCGTTCAGCACCACTTCGATGCCGCAGGCCTCGACCACCGCGGTGCGGCCGAGCGCGGTCGCGCTGCCGTCTGCGATATGCGGCTGCGAAGCGTCGGTCCGCAGGTGCTTGACGATGACCTCGACATCGATCGGCGCACCCGAGCCGGGCCCGAGCTTGCCGCCGATGCGCAGCGGGACCACGGCACCCTCCCCCGCGGCGAACGCGAGGCGCACCGCCACCGGGTCCCACAGCAGGCCGACCGCGGCGTCGCGCACGCCGCGCTCGAGCATCGCGCGCAGCAGGAAGGTCGAATCCGAAGCGGCCCCGCCACCGGGATTGTCCGACATGTCGGCGATCACGACCGTGCCCGTGGAGCGCGCCAGCGCGGCATCGAGCGCAGCGCCGATCGCCAGGCCCTCGACCTGGCCGGCTTCACGCAACGCGAAGAATTGCCGGCCCCAGTGGTCGGCCAGCCGCTGCGCGAGCGGCAGGTCGCCGTCGGTGATCGCGATGACGCCGGCGCCGGTGTGCGCGAAGTCGGCCCAGGGAAAGCCGTGCGCCAGCGTGATCGACAGCACGCCCGGGCTGCGCTCGGTGGCGAGCACATCGTCGACGAAGCTGCGCATCGGTTCGCGGGTCGTCTGGAAGAGCCCGAGCATCGGCACGCGGCGGAAGGCCATCGCCGGACGCACCTTGCCGGCCGCCGTGGCCGCGACGAGCTCGTACAGCTCCTCGGCGCGCGCCGCGAAGTCCGTGTGCGGATACTCCTTGCAGGCCTTGATGATGGTTGCGTGGCGGACCATCGCGGGCGTCACATTGCAATGCAGGTCGAGCAGCACCCCGACGGGCACCGCGGGGCCCACCAACGCGCGCACGCGCTCGAGCATGTCGCCTTCGCAATCTTCGCAGCCCTGCGCCATCATCGAACCGTGCATGAAGAGCAGCACCATGTCGACTGGCCCGGCCGCGGCGAGCTGGGCGAGGATTTCATCGCGCATGGCGACATAGTCTCGCCCGAGGCAGGGCAGGCTCGGCTGCGCGAGCGCGCACAGGCCGACCACGGCCTCGTCGCCGCGCCGCTGCGCCACGCGCAGGAAGTCCGCGACTCCCTTCAGCAGGCCCATGTGCTGCGCGGGCGCACCGACCGCCGGCCGGTAGATGCCCACTTCCTCGAAGCTCGACAGGTCGGTCGGGATCGGGGAAAACGAATTTGTCTCGTGCGCCAGGTAGGCCATGAAGCACTTCATGGGGAGAAATTATCATATACGAAAATTTTTCGTGATAATTTTCACTACTACCCGCCCACGGAGCCCGCAGCATGCATGTCGTCGTCGTCGGCGCCGGACTGATCGGCGTCGCCTCCGCCTATCACCTGCGGGTGCGGGGCCATGAAGTGACCCTGATCGAACGCGCTGGCGGACCTGCCACCGGCGCGAGCCATGCCAACGGCGGCATGCTGACGCCGAGCATGGCCGACCCCTGGAACGCGCCGGGCGTCTGGCGCGACCTGCTGCGCTGGATCGGGCGGGCGGATGCCCCCATGCTGCTGCGGCCGCGCGCCCTGCCGGCGCTCGCCGGCTGGGGCCTGCGCTTCATCCGCGCTTCCTCCCCCGCCCGCTACCATGACAACACCCTGCGCAACCTGCGCCTCGCGGCGGACAGCGTCGCCGGCATGGCACGCCTGCGCGCGCAGGAGCCGTTCGACTACCTTGCCGACCTCGGCGGCACCCTAAAGCTGTATGGCGAGGCGCGCGCCTTCGAGGCGGGCCTGCGCAAGGCGGGCACGCTCGCGCCGGAACTCATCACCGTGCGCCCGCTCGATCGCCCGCAGGTCCTCGATCTCGTGCCGGCGCTCGCCGACGTGGCCCATCGCATCGTCGGCGGCCTGCATTTCCCGAAGGACGAGTCCGGCGATGCACGCCTCTTCACGGAACGACTGTGCGCGGCGGCGGAACGGCGCGGCGTGCGGCTGCGTTTCGGCTGCGAAGCGCGCGCGATCGACGCCGGCGGCGGCCGCGTGCAGGCCGTGCGCACGGCGCGCGAACGCATCCCGGCCGACGCGATCGTCGTCGCCACGGGCTGCCATGCGCCTTTCCTCCTGCGCGGCTGCGGGGTGAAATTGCCGATTGCGCCGGTCAAGGGCTATTCGATCACCTGCACGCCCGCCGCGGACGACGCGACGCCGGCGCCACTCGCCCTGCCAATCGTCGACGATGCCTTGCACGCGGCACTGACCCCGCTCGGCGCGAGCCTGCGCATCGCCGGAACCGCCGAGTTCACCGGCTTCGACACCCGGCTCGATGCGGCCCGGCTCGGCAACCTGCGCGGCCTGCTATCCGCCGTCCTGCCGGCGCATGCGGCGCGCCTGCTGTCGGGCAGCGTGACCTCGTGGGCGGGGCTGCGCCCGATGAGCGCCGATGGCGTGCCTTGCATCGGTCCATGCGGGCCGCGCGGCCTCTTTGTCAATGCGGGACACGGCCACCTCGGCTGGACGCTCGCGGACGGCTCGGGACGGCTGCTCGCCGACCTTGTCGAGGGAGTGCGGCCGGCGCTCGAACCGCGCGACTATGCGCCTCAGCGCTTCGCCTGAGGCTCCCGGCCGGAACTCGTCATGATGTTCAGCACGCGCGCCGGCTTGCCGCCGACCGCCCGCACGTTGTGCGCCATCGACGAATCGATGTAGATGCTCTCGCCGGCCTTGAGGACGGTCGGCTCGTAGAACTCGCTCAGCACTTCCACCGTGCCCGCAAGCACGTAGATGAACTCCTCGCCCTGGTGGCGCAGCAGTTCAGGCGAATGCCCGGCCTTCACCTCGAGGACCGCGGGCATCAGCTTGCGATGCAGGAAGTCGATCGCGTGATGCTCGTAAACGGTGCGCTCGGTCTCGACGCGGCGTGCGTCGCCCTTGCGCGTGACGCTGCGCCGGCCGGTCACCACCGGGCCGCGCGCGGCCTCGTCCGGCTCGGCCGCGCCGTCGACCGGTGCGACGAGCTGCATCACGTCGACGCCGAGCGCCGTGCAGACCTTGAGGAGCTTTTCGATGTTGAGCGAAACAATGCCGGTCTCGACCTTCGACAGGGTCGACAGCGGGATCTGTGACGCTTCGCTGAGCCGCTTCAGCGTCCAGCGACGCGCGCGCCGCAACTGGCGGATGCGGGCACCGACGGCCGGGCGGGGCTCGCGTGGCGCCGCGGCGCCGGCCGGGGCGGCCGCACGGATCATGACGGGACCATCGGGTGTCCGCACATGACAGCCGCCCATAATTTCCTGTATAGAGAATCTTTGCTCATAACGAAAAAATACCCAAAATGCGCACTGCACGCCATAGCCGCCGCCGGGGACCTGCTTTTTTCGCCGTTGCGGCCCTTGCAAGCATACCCCTGCGGGCAGCGCCCGCGGCACCCGCTGCGCTGCCGGCGATCGACGCCGCGAGCGTCGCCGCCTGGGCCGGGGAGACCTTTCCGCCCGCGCTCGCGCGCCAGGAGTTTTCGGGCCTGACGGTCAGTGTCGTGCGCGATGGCGCGCTCATTTTCTCGAAGGGCTACGGGCGCGCCGACTACTCGCGCGAGGGCGCGGTCGACCCGGCGGCCACCCGGTTCAGGATCGGCTCGATCACCAAGACCTTCACCGCCTCCCTGCTCGCGCAACTGCTCGACGAGGGGCGCATCGCGTCGCTCGACGATCCGGTGAACCGCTACCTGAAGGACTACGCGTTGCCCGCCAACGGCGGCGTCGACATCACGTTGCACCACCTGCTGACGCACACCGCGGGCTTCGAGGATCGCGCCTACGCGATCGGCGCGCTGCGCCCCGTTCCGGCGCGCCTGCCAGCGGCCGGGTTCGACAAGCTGCGCCCCGCCTACGTGCGCCCCGCCGGCGTGCGCGCCGAGTACTCGAATTTCGGCATCGCCCTGCTCGGGCGAGTCGTCGAGGACATCACCGGCCAGCCGATCGCGCAGGTGATGCGCGAGCGCCTGTTCGAGCCGCTCGGCATGTCGCACACGCAACTGCCGAGCGATGTGCGGGAGCCGGAGGGTCTCGGCCGCCCCGCCGTCATCCTGCCCGATGGCTCGAAGCAACCGCTGCCGTATACGGCGATCAACCCTTCAATCGCCGCCGCGGGCTCGATCGTCACCACCGCGGATGACATGGCGCGCTACATGATGGCCCAGTTGCGTGCCCGCCCCGCCGGCGGACCGGACGGCCGACCCGTGCTGTCCGAGCGGGCGCTCGCCGCGCTGCACACGCGCCGCGCCGGCAATGCGCCGGAATCGACCGGCCTTGGCATGGTGTTCTTCGTCGAGGACTGGGCTGGCGTCGAAACGATTGCGCACGGCGGCAACTGGGAGGGGTTCCACAGCTGGATGACCCTGCTGCCGTCGCAGGACACCGGGGTCTTCGTCAGCGTCATGAGCGAAGCGCCGCCACCGGGCGCGAGCTTCGCGCTGCGCACTCTGCTGGCGCCCTGGATCGAGCCCGCGGCCTCTCCCGCCGTCGTCTCGGGGCTGCCCTACGTCAAGACGTTCCTCACGCGATTCCTCGGTGAACACCGGCCGCTGCCGCCCGCGGCGACGGGCACCGTCGGCGCATCGCTCGCCGGCTGGTACCGGCCGGACCGGCGTGTCTTCACGACGGCGGAGTCGGTGGTGGACCTGATCTTCCTCGGCGGCGGCATCGCGCGCATCGCACCTCGCGATGGCGGGCTCGACATCGCCGGCAGCGGTCCGTGGCGGCCAGCCAGCGCGCCCGGCGTTTTCGTGCTCGATGCGCCCGCGCGCAACCAGGCGGTGATCCGCGACGATCCACGCGTCGGCGCCCCGGTCATGGTGCCGGACCTCGGCATCTACACCTCGACGCGCATCGCCTGGTACCAGCATCCGCTGCTGCACGCCTACCTGTGCCTGTGCGCGCTGCTCCTGTGCGTGATCGGCGGCGCGCTCGCGCTGCGCCGCGCGCGCGGCACGGCACGCGTCGCAGGCCTCGTGACCGTGGTGCTCGCGCTCGCCCTGCCGGTCATGGCCTATCAGGGCATCGACAGGGGAACGGGCATGCTGCTCGAGCTATTCGGCGGCAATCAGGGCCCGCTCGCCCTGTTCGTCGCCTGCGCCAACCTGCTGCTGCTGCTCGCCGTCGCGACACTCGTGTTCGCATGGCGATCGCCGCCCGCCGCCGGGCGCGGCCGCTGGCCGCTCGCAACGATCGGCGTGGCGGGGCTCGTGCTCGCAAGCGTGCTCGCCTGCTATCACGTCATCGGCTGGCAGCTTCCCGGCTGAGGCAACGCGCAGTCCTGGCCTCCGCGCCCGGCAACAGGGCGCCGCGCACCAGCGGAGTCCAGATCGCGTAGCCGTCGCGCGACATGTGCAGGCCGTCGGCCAGGTAGATGTCTTTCGGCCGGCCCTCCTCGAGCATCGGCGAGACGACATCGATGTAGAACAGGTCGGTGCGCTGCGTGGCGCGCGCCCGGATCGCGGCATTGACCCCGGACTGCTGCGCAAACTGGGCGAAGCGCAGCTTCGAGGGCTTCAGCGGTATGAAGTAGACCGGCACCGCGCCCAGGGCCGCCGATTTCAGCGCGAGGAACGCGTCGAAATCCGCGATCACGCGCTGCGGGGACTTGCCGGCGTCGAGATCGTTCTCACCGGCATAGAAGACGATCGCGCTCGGCCGATAGGCCGCCACGAGTGGCTCGAACCAGCGATTGACGTACTCGATGTGCGAGCCGCCGAAGCCGCGGTTGATCACCGGCAGCGGCGCCATGTCCTGCGCGAGGGAACTCCACATCCGGAAGCTCGAAGACCCGACGAAAAGGACCTCGCAGGGCGCAGGAAACGATGCCTTGTCCGCGGCGGCGAACGCTGCAACCTCGCCGCCCAGGCGGAGCTCGAGCGGGGTCGGCTGGGCAACCGGCTGGGTGGCCGGCGGATTTCCTGCGCACCCGGCCAGCAGCAGGCAAAGGCTCCATCTCGCCGCGCCGCTCGCGCGCCGACAGGAGGAAGCGACAGAAGACCCGGGACGCTTTTCGTTGTTCATGGGCGCAGCTTACATGGCCGCGCCCCGCACCTCAGCCCGTCATGAGCGACGCCGACGGCGCGCAGCCAGTCCAAGCAGGGCGCCGAGCAGTGGCCAGCCCACCGCGCCGCCGCCACCGCCACCGCCGTCGCCGCCACCGGAAGCGGGAGGCGGCGTGCCGCCGCCGGTCGTCACCGTCACGGTGACCGACCGCTCGGCCGAACCGCCCGCGCCCGTGCAGGCGAGCGTGAATGTGCTCGTCGTCGCAAGCGCAGCGCTCTGTTCGTTGCCGGCGCTCGCCTTGTTGCCCGCCCAGGCGCCCGTGGCCGTGCAGCCCGTTGCATTCGTGCTGCTCCAGGTCAGCGTCGAGCGCTCGCCGGCGGCCAGCGTCGCCGGGCTTGCGGCGAGGCTCACGGTGGGCGCTGGAGCGGCGACCACGGTGACAGTCACCGACCGGCTCGTGCTCCCCGCGGCATTGCTGCACGACAGGTTGAACTGCGTGGTCGCGGCAAGACCGCTGATCCCCTCGCTGCCTGTCGGCCCCTTCGTGCCGCTCCAGCCGCTCGTCGCCGGGCTTGCGCTCGCGGTGCAGGCCGTTGCGCTGGTCGCGTTCCAGTTGATCTGCGTCCCTCCACCCACCGCGACCGACAGCGGATTGGCCGATAGCGCCAGATCCGGCGGCTGCGGCTGCGCCGATGCGTTCTTGAAGCCCGCCACGACGGCCCAGCCCGGATTCTGCGCCGTCGTGTAGTCGTAGGCGCCCGCGTCGGGCGTGCCGCTGCGGGCATTGCCGTTGAAATCGAGGCTTGTGACGTGCGCCGCGCTTGCGGCATCGATCACGCGCGAACCTGCACGCGGATAGACGTTGTGCTGCGCGACATCAGTGAGATCGAGTGTCGCGGTCTGCCCGACGCGATAGCCCGCCGCGGGCAGCGCGCTCGTTGCGGGAGTGACGACATTGCCCGTGACCGTGACACCCGAGAGGCCACCGATCGCGAAATCGTCGGCGTCGCAATAGATCGCGTTGTTCGCGAGCACGAGGCCCGGCCGACCGCTCCAGCCGGAGAGCCGCAGGCAGGGGCTGCCGCCCACCACCGTGTTGTGCACGAACTGCAGGTTCGAGGGCGTCGCAGCCTGGTGGGGCTGCGAGTTGAAGCCATTGCCGGGTCCGTCGAGGATGATGTTGTTGCGGATGATGGCGTCCGCCGCGGCCTGGATGCCGGAGTCGCCGCAGTTCCACATCACGTTGCCCTCGACGACATTGACGGGCTGGCCGACCGTTCCGTACACGAGCACGCAGGGATAGCCCGTGTTGTAGATCACGTTGTCGCGCACGATGTTCGAGTGCGAGCCGTGCTTGACCTCGATGCCATCGCCCTGCGTGGAATTTTGCGTATCGTGGATCCAGTTGTTCTCGATCAGGGCACGCGACACGACGCAGGTCGCATCGTTGCAGCCGACGTACATGCCCTCGCCGGTGCCACCGTCCTTGCCGGTGTGGTGGATGTGGTTGTGGCGCACGGTGATGTCGTTCATCGACGAGCGGAAGTTGATACCGACATCGACGTCGTGGATCTCGAGGTTGTCGAGCGTGATGAACGACGGGGTGCCGCTCATGTTGATGGCATCGCCACCGTTGCCCGTGATCTCGAGCCGCGTGAGGCGCAGCCAGGTGGCGCCTTCGATGTTGATGGTGTTCTGGACCGGTGCGCCCGCATTGCGGGTGATGAGCGGCAACGCTTCGCCATCCGCACCCTTGATCAGGACGGGCGCGGCCGCCGTGCCGCGCACGCCAATGCTGATCCGGCCTGCGTCGGCATAGGTACCAGCGTGCACGATCAGCGTGTCACCCGGAGTGAGCGCTTCGACGGCCTCCTCGAAACTATGCCCGGGGAAAAGGTCGATTTCCGCCGCATGCCCGCGGGGCGCCAGGACGAGGAGGGCCGCCAGGAGCAGCGGCGTGCGCCGCAATTCAGTTGCTGTCATGGCGCCATGATAAGGAGGCGCCCTTGCGGCCCGAAACTGTCTCCGCCGCCCGACAGGCCGCTATGCCTGCGCGAGCGCCTGGTCGATGTCCTCGATGATGTCGTCGATGTGCTCGATGCCGATCGAGAGCCTCACCATGTCCTCGCTCACGCCCGCCTTCGCGAGTTCGTGGGGCGCGAGCTGGCGGTGCGTGGTCGAGGCCGGATGGCAGGCGAGCGACTTCGCGTCGCTGATGTTGACGAGGCGCGTGACCAGCTTCAGTGCATCCTGGAACCGCTCGCCGCCGGCGCGGCCGCTCCTGACGCCGAACGTGAGGATGCCGGGCGCCTTGCCCGAGAGGTACTTCTTCACGAGCGCATGGTCGGGGTGCGACTCGAGGCCCGCATACCGCACCCAACCCACCTTGGCGTGGCCGGCAAGGTGCCGCGCCACCGCGCGTGCGTTCTCGCTGATGCGATCGATGCGCAGGCCGAGCGTCTCGATGCCCTGCAGGATCAGGAAGGCGTTGAACGGCGAGATCGCCGCCCCGGTATTGCGCAGCGGCACCACGCGCGCCCGCGCGATATAGGCCGCCGGCCCGAGCGCCTCGGTGTACACGACACCGTGATAGCTGACGTCGGGCTCGTTCAGGCGGCGGAAGCGCGCCTTGTGCTCGGCCCAGGGGAACTTGCCGGAATCGACGATGGCGCCGCCCACGCTCGTGCCGTGCCCGCCCATGCCCTTCGTGAGCGAGTGCACGATGATGTCCGCGCCGTGCTCGAACGGCCGGCACAGGTGCGGCGTGGGCACGGTGTTGTCGACGATCAGCGGCAGCCCGTGCGCATGCGCGAGGCGCGCGAGCCGCTCGAAATCGGTCACGTTGCCGAGCGGGTTGCCGACCGATTCGCAGAAGACCGCCTTGGTGCGCGCATCGATGAGCGGCGCGAAGGCATCCGGCTCGCGGTAGTCGGCGAAGCGCACTTCGATGCCGTACTGCGGCAGCGTATGCGCGAACAGGTTGTAGGTGCCGCCATACAACGTGCTCGCCGCCACGATGTTGTCGCCCGCCTCGGCGATCGTCATGATCGCGTAGGTCACCGCCGCCTGCCCCGAGGCGAGCGCCAGCGCCGCGATGCCGCCCTCGAGCGCCGCGACGCGCTGCTCGAGCACCGCCTGCGTCGGGTTCATGATACGCGTATAGATGTTGCCTTCGACCTTGAGGTCGAAGAGATCGGCGCCATGCCGGGTGTCGTCGAATGCGTACGCGACGGTCTGGTAGATCGGCACGGCGACGGCGCGCGTCGTCGGATCGGGCGTGTAGCCCCCGTGCACGGCGATGGTTTCGCGTCTCCAGTTGTTCTTCATCGGGCCTTCAACCTTCCATCACTTGCGGGCGGAGCGGCGCTTCAGGAGCGCGCCGGCCTCCTGGTAGTCGTTCGGCAACTGCTCGAGGAAGCCGCCGGGCTGCACCGACGGCACGTACTGCTCGAACACGGGCAGCAGGAGCGCCATCGGGTATTCGACCGGCGAGCGGGTGCGGCGGAAATCGCCGATGGCCACGCGCGCCGAGACGATATCCTCGTGGTGATTGGCCGACTTCGCAAGCGCCACGCCGCGCGGATCGACGATGGCGGTGCCCTCGTCGCGCGCGCCGACCGCTTCCGCGAACCCGGGATTGTCGGGCGAAACCGAGTTGCCGACGCCGACGCAATAGGTGCGCGTCGCGCGCGCGGTCTGGATCGCCTGTTCGGAGTTCGACCCCCCGGTCACCGTCAGGATCAGGATCTCGGCGCCCTTCATCGCGAGCGCCTGGTAGAGCATGGGCTCCATGCCCACCGCGGTCATCGCGATGTTGCCGATGTCGGTGCGCGCGACCGGCAGGGTCGCGTCCCAGCCGTACATTTCGACGTAGCGATCGAGCACGTCGTACACGGTCGTGCCGATGAGCCCGATGCCGCCGAAGGCGCCGAGGATGTTGCGGGCCTTCCATTGCTTGCTCACGATATTGCCGTCGGGCCCGACGATCACCGACATGTTGATGATGTGGCCCGGCCAGTCCTTGTCCCGCGCATAGCAGCCGAATGCGATGTAACAGCCGTAGTGCTTCGCGCGCTCGCCGATCACCGCGGTTTCGGGGCCGGGCAAGTCGAAAGCCACTTGCTGCAGTTCCGCGCGGTTCCAGGGCTGCCAGCCCTGGATCGGGAACTCGTGCATGCAGACGAGATCCTGCTTCGCGCCCCAGCGCCGCTCGCCGCCCCACTCCGGTCCCGAGCCCTGCGCATAGTCGATCAGCTTCACCACGTGCGCGAGGTTGCGCTTGAGCGTCGCTTCGCGGTCCTTCAGGTCGATCGACATCAGGCGCGACTGCAGCGCCGACACGTTGATGGCCTCCTGCCGCAGCGGCACCGTGGCGTAAACGCCCCGCTTCATCACGGAAATCGCGCCCGCGCCGCCAACGGCCTGCCCGCCGGCTTTCGGCGCCGGGACCGGCCCCGCGGATGCGGCCACCGCGCCGAGGCCCGCGATCCCCGCAGCGGCGAGGATGTCGCGTCGGGAGAGGGAATGAGGGGACGTCTTGCGCTTCATGCAGGGCTCCTTCACGTGAATCGCCCGACCCTAGCATTCGCCGGGCCCGGCGTGGAACTCGCGCGGGCCTTTTCCGGTCGGTACCATGGCTTTTTTGTCTGGAGGACGCCCGGGTGAGGAAACTTCGCATTCTGACGGCCCTGATCGCCCTGACCGCCGGCCTGGCCGGCGCGGCTCACGCAGAGGAAGCGCGCTGGGTCGAGGGTCGTCATTACGCCCTGGTCGTACCGGCCCAGCCGACCCATGTGCCGGCAGGCAAGGTGGAAGTCCTCGAGGTTTTCTCCTACGGATGCCCCGCCTGCAACCAGTTCCGGCCCGTGATGGCGGAACTCGAGGCGAAGCTGCCGAAGAAGGCGCAGCTCGCCTACCTGCCGGCCTCCTGGAACCCCGCGGAATCCTGGCCGCTGTTCCAGCGCGCCTACCTCACGGCGCAGCATCTCGGCATCGCGGATCGCACCCACGAGGCGATGTACGACGCGATCTGGAAAACGGGTGAGCTGGCGGTCGTCGATCCCGTCACGCGTGAACTGAAGAAGCCGCAACCCACCCTGGGCGCCGTGGCGCGCTTCTACGCGCGCGTCGGCGGCGTCACGCAGCAGCAGGTGCTCGAGACCGCGCAATCGTTCGAGATCGACATGAAAATGAAGGAAGCGGACGACCTCGTGAAGGCCTACCGGGTCGAAGGCACGCCGACCCTGATCGTGGCCGGCAAGTACCGGATCAACAATTCGAGCCTGCGCAGCGTCGAGGATTTGATAAATCTCACGGTCTGGCTCGTCGAACGCAGCTAGCCTTCGTACAAATCCCGGCTGCGATGCAGCGTCGGGCGCGTCATAATGCGCGCGCCCGGCCCGGAGTTGTCGCATGCCAAATACCGAAACCTACAACGATCGCGTCGTTCGCCTCTTCCTGCTCGCCGCCGCCGTCTGGGGTGTCGTCGGGATGAGTGTCGGCGTCTTCGTCGCCGCCCAGCTCGCCTGGCCGGCCCTCAATTTCGATACGCCCTGGCTCACCTTCAGCCGCTTGCGGCCCGATCACACCTTTGGCGTGATTTTCGCCTTCGGCGGCTCGGCGCTGATGGGCACCTGCTACTACGTGGTGCAGCGCACCGGGCATACGCGCCTCGCGCTGCCAAAGCTCGCCACGCTCACCTTCTGGGGCTGGCAGCTCGTCTGCGTGCTCGCGATGGCGACGATGCCCTTCGGCATCACGCAGAGCAAGGAATACGCCGAGCCCGAGTGGCTGATCGACCTGCTGGTCGCCGCGGTCTGGGTCAGCTTCGGCACCGTGTTCTTCGCGACGCTCGCGCGGCGGCGCATCAAGCACATCTATGTCGCGAACTGGTACTACGGCGCATTCATCATCGCCGTCGCCCTGCTGCACATCGTCAACAACATCGTCATCCCCGTGTCGCTCACCAAGTCCTATCCGGTCTATTCGGGCACGGTCGATGCGATGGTGCAGTGGTGGTACGGGCACAACGCGGTGGCGTTCTTCCTGACCGCCGGCTTCCTCGGGATGATGTACTACTTCGTGCCGCGCCAGGCGCAGCAGCCACTGTGGAGCTACCGCTTCTCGATCGTGAATTTCTGGGCGCTGATTTCGGTCTACATGTGGGCAGGATCGCACCACCTGCTGTTCACCGCCCTGCCCGACTGGGTGCAATCGGTCGGCATGGCGTTCTCGATCCTGCTCCTGATGCCGAGCTGGGGTTCCGCGGCCAACGGCCTGCTGACCTTCAACGGCTCATGGCAGCGCGTCGCTTCCGATCCCGCGGCGAAGTTCATGGTGATGGCGCTCGTGTTCTATGCGGCCGCGACCACCGAGGGTTCACTGATGGCGGTGAAGACCGTCAATTCGCTCTCGCACTACACCGACTGGACGGTGGCGCACGTGCACTCCGGCGCGATCGGCTGGGTCGCCATGATCACGATCGGCTCGCTGTACGCGATGGCACCGCGCGCGCTCGGGCGCCCCGCGATGCACTCGAAGCGTTCGATGGAGCTGCATTTCTGGATGCATACGGCCGGCCTCATCCTCTATGTCGCCTCGATGTGGACCGCGGGCGTCACCGAGGGATTGATGTGGCGCGCAACCGACGCCAACGGCGCGCTGCTGTACCCGTTCATCGACAGCCTGATCGCCGTGCGGCCTTTCTACCTGATCCGCTTCCTCGGCGGCCTGCTGATCGTGGGCGGCATGATCGTGATGGCGTGGAACCTGTGGCACACGGCGGAGGATGCGCGCGCGCGGCTGATCAAGCCGATCCCGGTGCCTATCCCGGAGCCCGAGCCGCACCAGGTGCCCGCGCCCGTGCCGGCGCGCGCCTGAGGAGAAAACCATGGCCAAGGGTTACAGGTATTTCGAGGCGATCGAGAAGCATGCCGGCAAGCTCGGCATCCTGACCGCGATCATGGTGTCGATCGGCGGCCTCGCCGAAATCACGCCGCTGTTCGTCGAGGCGCACGCGATCACCGCGGTCGAGGGCGTAAAGCCCTACGATCCGCTGCGCCTCGCGGGCAAGGACATCTACGTGCGCGAAGGCTGCTACACCTGCCACACGCAGATGATCCGCGCGCTGCGCGCGGAGACGCAGCGCTACGGCCACTACTCGATCTCGAGCGAGTCGGTCTACGACCGCCCGCACCAGTGGGGATCGAAACGCACGGGACCCGACCTCGCGCGTGTCGGGGGCAAGTACTCGGACGAGTGGCAGCGACTGCACCTCATGGATCCGCGTGCGGTCGTGAAGGCCTCGAACATGCCCGGCTATCCGTGGCTCGCCGGGGAGAAGATCGACGCCGGCGACATCGTCGCGCGCATGCGCGCGCTGCGGCGCCTCGGCGACCCGTACACCGATGAGGACCTCGCGGGGGCGCCCGCGGCGCTCGAAGGCAAGACCTCGCTCGATGCGCTGGTCGCCTACCTGCAGGGCCTCGGGCTGCCGCCCGAGGCGCAGGCCGCGCCATGAACGGCACCCTGCTGCAGGTCGCGGGCGTCGCAACGGTGCTGCTGATGCTGCTGTTCGTCGCCATCTGGGTGTGGGTCTGGCACACGGGCCACAAGCCGAAATACGACCGGCTTGCGCGCATGCCGATGGACGACGCGGAGGATCGTCAATGAGCACCTTCTGGTCCCTGTGGGTCATGTTCCTCGTGGTGCTGAACGGCAGCATCACGCTGTTCCTTTTCATGTGGGCGCAGAAAGTGGAGATCCCCGTGCTCGAGGACGGCACGACGGGCCACGTCTGGGCGCACGGCGTGCTGCGCGAGAGCGTGCGGCGCCTGCCGGGCTGGTGGACGGTGGCTTCGGCGGCGTTCTTCATCTGGATGTGCGGCTACCTGCTGATGTTCCCCGGCTTCGGCGGCTTCCAGGGGCTGCGCGGCTGGTCATCGCACCAGGAACTCGCGCTCGACGTCGCCCGCAACGACGCCAACATCGCGGACCTGCAGGCACAGTTCGCGAGCCTCACGCCCGCGCAACTCGCGGCCAATCCCGAGGCGCAGCAGATCGGCGAGCGCCTGTTCATCGACAATTGCGCGGCCTGCCACCAGCGCGATGCGCGCGGCAATCCGCGGCTCGGCGCGCCGAACCTCGTCGACGCCGACTGGATCTGGGGCGGCGACGACGCGTCGATCGCGACGAGCATCCTCGAGGGGCGCCAGGGCGTGATGCCCGCGCTCGGCAGCATCGGCGCGGGCAAGGTGACCGACGTCGCGAACTACGTGCTGAGCCTGTCGGGCGCGCCGCATGACGGGGCGCGGGCGGCAGCCGGCGCCGCCGAGTTCGTCGTGTGCTCGGCCTGCCACGGCGCGAACGGCGAAGGCAACCCGATGCTCGGCGCGCCGCGCCTCGCCGATTCGACCTGGACCTGGGGCAAGGGCGACCTCGCGATGATCGAGAAGACCGTCACCGACGGCGCGCACGGCGTGATGCCCGCGTGGAAGGCCCGCCTGACGGAAAGCGACACGCGCGCCATCATCGCCTGGCTGCGCTCGCAATCGCAGGAGCGACTGGCCCGGCTATGAACGCGCACGCGGCATGGTATCGCCAGCCCGTCGTGTGGCTGGGTGCCGTGCTGTTCGCGGCGACGATCGCAGGCTGCATCGCGATGATCGTGCTCGGCGCCCGCCATGACGATGAGGCCCTGCCGACCTCGGGCAGCACCGTGCTCAGGATGCCGGCGGGGCGTGCCCCGCCCCCCGAGGCGCCGCCGTGAGCACGGACGGCTGCTGGCATTGCGGTGAGCCGCTGCCAGCGGCCGATGCCCCGCGCGCGACCGTTGCGGGCGTGAACCGCGCCGTCTGCTGCCAGGGCTGCCGCGCGGCGGCCGAATGGATCGAGCAGCTCGGCCTCGCGGACTACTACCGCCTGCGCAGCGCGCCCGCGCCACGCGCACCGGACGCCGGCGAGTCCGCTCGCACGAGCGACGCCTGGTCGCGGCCGGGACTTGCGCGGCATGTCGTGCGAGCGCTCGACGGCGATGCGAACGAGGCCCTCCTGCTGATCGAAGGACTGCGCTGCTCGGCCTGCGTGTGGCTGATCGAGCGCAGCCTCGCGGCCCTGCCGGGCATCCTGGGCGTGCAGGTGAGCGCCACGGCGCGGCGTGCGCGCATCGTGTGGCAGGCGGGGCGGTGCTCGCTCGCGGCCATCCTCGAGGTGTTGCTGCGCGCCGGCTATCGACCGTTGCCGCTCGACGCGGCGGCGCTCGACGATTCGCGCCGCCGCGAGCAGCGCACCGCGCTCAAGCAGCTCGTGGTGGCGGGCTTCGGCTCGATGCAGGCCATGATGTACGCGAGCGGCCTGTACTTCGGCGCCTTCGACGGCATCGACGACACCTCCCGCGATCTGCTGCGCTGGATCGGCCTGCTGGTGGCAACCCCGGTGGTCTTTTACGCCGCGCGGCCGTTCTTCGCTGGCGCCCTGCGCACGCTGCGCGCGCGCCGGCTCGGCATGGACGTGCCGGTGGCGATCGCGATCGCACTGATCTACGGCGCCAGCGTGATCGAGGCCTGGCGCGGCGGCGCCGAGGTCTACTTCGATTCGGTCAGCATGTTCGTCTTCTTCCTGCTCACCGGCCGCTACCTCGAGATGCGTGCGCGGCACCGCGCGGGCGACCTCACCGACGCCCTTGCGCGCCTCACGCCCAATCTCGCCGACCGGATACGCGCCGACGGCTCGCTCGAGCGCGTCGGCGCCATCGAACTCGTCGCCGGCGATCGCGTGCACCTCGCGCCTGGCGCCGGCGTGCCAGCCGACGGCGTGCTCGAGGGCGATCGATGCCGCGTCGACGAGTCGCTGCTCTCGGGCGAGTCGACGCCTGTCGTGAAGACGCACGGCGACACCCTCGTCGCGGGCAGCATCCTCGTCGAGGGTCCAACGCAACTGCGGGTCGTGCGCGTGGGCGCCGACACAGTGCTGGCGGGCATCGTGGCGCTGGTCACCCGGGCAGCAACCGAGCGGCCGCGGCTCGCCGTCGCGGGCGAACGCGCGGCCAGCGGGTTCGTCGCGCGCGTGCTGGCGCTCGCCGCATTGACCGCGGTCGGCTGGAGCTTCTTCGATCCTTCACGCGCCTTCACCGCGACCCTCGCCGTGCTGGTGGTCTCCTGTCCGTGCGCATTTGCGCTCGCCGTACCCGCCGCCTTCACCCGTGCGCTGGGCGTGCTCGCCCGCCACGGCGTGCTGGTCACGCGCCCCGACGCCATCGAGGGATTCGCGCGCGCCACGCACGTGGTGTTCGACAAGACCGGGACGCTCACGGAGCCGACGCCCAGCCTCGAGGGCATCGACACGTTCGCGGACCTCGACCGGCAGCAGGCGCTCACGCTCGCGGCGGCACTCGCCCGCGGCAGTCGTCACCCGGCTTCGCGCGCCCTCACGGCGGCGACCGGCGACGATGCCGTGCTGCCCGCGGTGCTCGCGCCACGCGCCGAGGCCGGCGCTGGGCTCGAAGGAATGATCGACGGCCGCCGCCTGCGGCTCGGCCGCGCCGACTTCGCGCTCGCGAGCGGGAACATTCCGCCAGCCCTCGCCGATGCGGTCGTGCTGGCGCGGGATGGAACGCCCATCGCGGCCTTCCGCCTCGCCGAACGGCTGCGCGATGACGCACCCGCCACCGTCTCGGCCCTCGTCGCGGCAGGCCTCACGCCTGAGATCGCGAGCGGCGACGGACCCGGCAAGGTGGCGGCCGTTGCAACCCGGCTCGGCATCGCCCGCTGGGCCGCGCGGCAGCGGCCGCAGGACAAGCTCGCGCGCCTCGAAGCGCTGCGGGCGCAGGGCGCGCGCGTCATCGCCGTCGGCGACGGCTTGAACGACGCACCGGTGCTCGCCGGCGCCGACGTGTCGGTCGCGCTGGCGAGCGGCGCGGAGCTCGCGCAAGCCGCGAGCGACATCGTGCTCACCGGTGAGCGCCTTGGCGCCCTTGCCGAGGCACGCGCCATCGCGCGCGAGACGCTCGCGATCCTGCGCCAGAACCAGCGCTGGGCGCTTTGCTACAACCTGTCGGTCGTGCCGCTCGGCGCCCTCGGCTTCGTGCCACCCTGGCTCGCGGCGATCGGCATGTCGGCAAGCTCGCTCGTCGTGGTGCTGAACGCGCTGCGCATCGGGCGACGGAATGCACGCGAACCCGCACTGCCTGTGCTGCACTCGCCGGCCACGGCATGAACATCCTCCTCGTCATGATCCCGATCTCGATCCTGCTGCTGGTCGGCGCGGGCATCGCCTTCTTCTGGGCCGTCGATCACGACCAGTTCGACGACCTCGACACGCCGCGGCTGCTGCCGCTGCTCGATGACCCGGATGCGCAGCCAGGGCTCGACACGCAAGCGCCTGGGTCGCCTCCCGCGGAGCCGCCCCCCTGACCGATCCGGTCACGCTCGGCGCGGCGCTGCTGCTCGGCCTCGTCGCGAGCGGCCACTGCGTCCTGATGTGCGGTGGCATCACCGCGGCGCTCGGGATCGCCACGGCGAAGCGCGCCGATGGCGGGCCGCAGCCGCTGCTGCTCGCCGGCTACCAGGCGGGCCGCATCGCTTCCTACGCGATCGCGGGGCTCCTGTTCGGCGGCACGCTCGGTGCCGTGGTCGACTGGCTCGACATCGAAGCGGTGCGCCGCGCGCTGCGCGTGCTCGCCGCACTCGCGCTCGCCATCGGCGCACTGGTGGCCTTCGGCAGCCTGCGCGACCCGGGTAGCGGCATCGGCAAGCGCCTGTGGCCGAAGCTCGCGCCGCTCGGCCGGAGGTTCCTGCCCGTGACATCGCTGCCCCGCGCATTCGGCTTCGGCATGATCTGGGGCTGGATGCCCTGCGGCATCGTGTACACGATGCTGATGATCGCGGGACTGCAGCTCGATGCCGCGGAATCGGCCGCGACGATGGCCACCTTCGGGCTCGGCACCGCCCCCGCGATGCTCGCGACGGCGCTCGGTGCGCAGCGCTTCCTCGGTTACGCCGCGCGGCCCGCGGCGCGGCGCGCGGCCGGCGCCGCGCTGCTCGCGGCTGCCGCGCTCACGCTTGCCGGCCCCTGGCTCGCGGGTTACGCGCCCGCCATGGCGCACTGGCTGCCGTTCGACTGCGCGCCCACGGCACATTGAGGGCGCGCGGGAGCCGTCACTTCTTCGTGTAGGTGATCTCCACCATCTTCACTTCCCTGCCGTCCTTGCCGGGGCCGAACATCTCGAACAACTGGGTCGTCGGGCCCATCCAGCGTGTCGTCATGCGCGCGGCGACCGGGCCCTTCGCGAGCGGGTCGTTCCAGCTGCCCTTGAACGTGCAGGCGCCCAGCGCATCGCAACTTCCGTGGCTCACCATCAGGCCGGTCGACATGCTGTCGTTCCACGTCGCCCAGTACTCGCCGCTGACGTTGTCGTAACCTGTCATGCCGTGCCCCGTGAAGGGCGTGCCCATCATCTTCGAGTTCAGCATTTCGACCAGCACGCGCCCGTCGAGGATCATCCGGCGGGTGGCGGTGCCGGTCTCCTCCTCGGGCGGTGCGCCCGGATCCTGCCAGCTCTTCACCTTGAGGTCGTAGTTGCCGACCGTCGCCGCAAGGGCGAGATGCGCAGCGCCAGGGGCTCCGGCCCTTGCATAGGCGTCCATGACGGCCTGCTGCTCGGCAGTCAGCTTCGGCGCCTCTTCACCTGAAAGGGCGGGCGCCGCGCAGCACATTGCGCAGGCCGCCCAGAGAATCGTCCTGATTCCGTGCTTCATGGCCTGTCCTCCTTGCGGACATCCTACTCCCCCAGCCGCCGCGATTTGCACCGGCATCCCCGTGGTCGTAGGGTAGCGCCTGCATGGCCACGCAGCCCTTCGCCCCACCCGGGGCGTCGGCCGCCGCGCACCGCACGCTCGCGCGCCTGCTCGAGCCTGCGGATGTCGTGCTCGGCGGCAGCCGGCCCTGGGACATCGTCGTGCATGATCCGCGCATGCCCGCGCGGGTGCTCGCGCAGGGATCGCTCGGCGCCGGCGAGGCCTACATGGACGGCTGGTGGGACTGCGAGCGGCTCGACGACATGCTGGCCCGCCTGTTGCGCAGCGGCCTCGATCGCCGCCTGCGCACCGCAGATGCGATCAGGATGTCGCTGCTCGCGCTGCTTCGCAACCCGCAGGGGCTGCGGCGCGCCTTCATCGTCGGCCGCAGCCACTACGACGTCGGCGACGACCTGTTCGAGCGCATGCTCGATCCGCGCATGATCTACAGCTGTGCTTGGTGGGAAGGCGCCAGCGACCTCGCCAGCGCACAGGAAGCCAAGCTCGACCTCGTCTGTCGCAAGCTCGGCCTCGAGCGCGGCATGCGGGTGCTCGACATCGGCTGCGGCTGGGGCGGCGCGGCGCGGTTCGCGGCCGAGCGTTATGGCGTCACGGTGACCGGCATCACCGTCTCGCAGAACCAGGCGGCGACGGCGGCCGCCCGCTGCAGGGACCTGCCGATCGAGATCCGGCTCGAGGACTACCGCCGCCTCACGGGGCGCTACGACCGCATCTGGTCGCTCGGCATGTTCGAGCACGTCGGCGTGCGCAACTATCGGCGCTACCTGCGCAAGGTGCGGGAGCTGCTCGCCCCCGACGGCCTCTTCCTGCTGCACACGATCGGCTCGAACCGCTCGGTGCGCCGCACCGATCCGTGGATCGAGAAATACATCTTCCCGAACTCGATGCTGCCCTCGATGGCGCAGGTCGCCCGCGCCGCCGAGCGCCTGTGGGTGATCGAGGACTGGCATGGCTTTGGCCCCCACTACGACCGCACGCTGCTCGCCTGGCTGCACAACTTCGACGCGCATTGGCCGGAGCTTGCCGCGCGCTACGGCGAGCGGTTCCGCCGCATGTGGCGCTACTGGCTGCTGGGATCCGCCGCGGCCTTCCGCGCACGCAGGAACCAGTTGTGGCAGTTCGTGCTGTCGCCGCACGGCGTGCCGGGCGGCTATCGCGCGGTGCGCTGATGGGAGCCGTGGCATCGTTCCTGCAATCGCCGCCCGCGGCGCCGCGCGCGTGGTCGGGCGACTGGCTGTTGCGCAGCGTGCTTGCGCAGCGCCTGCCCGACGGCATGCTGCGTGCGATCGAACCCGAGCTGCGGGACATGGAAGCGCTGGCGACGGAAGTGCTCGGGCCGTTGCAGGTGGCAGACCGGTTGCGCGAGCCCACCCTCACCCACTGGGACGCCTGGGGCGCGCGCATCGACCACATCGAGCTGACACCGCTCTGGGGTGAGGCCGCGCGCATCGCCGCGCGCTCCGGGCTGGTCGCCATCCCGTACGAGCGCCGCTTCGGCTGCTGGTCGCGCACGCACCAGTTTGCGCTCGCGCAGCTCTTCCATCCGGTCAGCGGCATGTACACCTGCCCGCTCGCCATGAGCGACGGCGCGGCGAGTGCCCTGCATGACTCGGGCCATGCCGCACTCATCGAACGCGCGCTGCCGCGCCTGACGAGCCGCGTGCCGGCCGAAGCCTGGACGAGCGGCCAGTGGATGACGGAAACGATCGGCGGTTCGGATGTCGGTGCTGCCGAAACCTGCGCCGTTCCCGGCGAAGACGGGCACTGGAGCCTCCATGGGAGGAAATGGTTCACCTCCGCCGCGACCTCGCAGATGGCGCTGACCCTCGCGCGGCCGCAGGGCAGCGGTCGCGGCGGCAGCGGGCTCGCGCTCTTCTATCTCGAGACGCGAGTCGCCGACGGCCGCCTGAACGGCATCCGCATCGAGCGCCTGAAGGACAAGCTCGGCACGCGCAAGCTGCCGACCGCCGAACTCACCCTCGACGGCACGCGCGCGGTTGCGGTCGCCGGCCTCACCCACGGCACGCGCGCGATCGAGCCGATGCTGCGCATCACGCGCGCCTGGAACAGCGTCTGCGCGGTCGCGTGCATGCGCCATGGCTACCTGCTCGCAAGGGACTATGCGGAGCGCCGCCGCGCCTTCGGTGCGCGCCTCATCGACCTGCCGCTGCACGCCGCCACGCTGGCGGACATCGACGCCGAATGCGCGGGCGCCGCGGTCCTGGTTTCATTGTTGCTCGAACTCCTGGGACGCGACGAGGCGGCCGAGCTCGATGCGGAAGGCCGCGCGCTGCTGCGCCTGCTGACACCGATCGCGAAGGCGCTGACCGGCAAGCAGGCGGTCGCGGCGCTCAGCGAGACGGTCGAGGCCTTCGGCGGCGCGGGCTACATCGAGGACACGATGCTGCCGGCGCTGTTGCGGGATGCGCAGGTGCTGCCGATCTGGGAAGGCACCACGAACGTCCTGTCGCTCGACGCGCTGCTGCGGTCCGGCTTCGATGCGGGCGTGGCTGCGCTCCTTGCCCGCGCGGCAGCCGCGCGGGCAAGGAGCGCGGACGAAGGCCTGCGCGCCGCCGCGGACCGGGCGGTAAGGGCCGTCGAACATGGCATCGCCTGGCGCACCGCGACGGGTGACGGGCCGGAACTCCAGGCCGGCGCGCGGCGGCTCGCCTTTACCCTGGGTCGCGCACTCGAACTGGCGCTCCTCGTCGAACTCGCGAGCGCGGCGGTGCTGCCCGCCGCGGATCGCGCCGCTGCCCGCGACGCCTGCCTGCGCTTCGCCGCGAACGGCGTTGACCTGGTCAGCTGAACCAGCGCACGAAGGTCCAGGTGAGCCCGAGGCTCGTCGTCGCCGTCGCGACCGCGATCAATGCCGCCGCGATGACCGGGCGGAAGCCGACCTGGCCCATGTTGGAGAGCGAGAGGTTGAGGCCGACCGCGGTCATGCCGCAGATCATGAATAGCTCGGAGGTCGACTGCGCGGCGCCGAGCAAAGCGCTCCACGCGCCCGGCCCGGCCGCGAAATACTGATCGCCGAGTGCGCGCACGAGGACGAGCAGCACGAACACGACGACGAACCAGGGCACCATCGGGCGGTGGCGCCCGCCGACAGTGCCGGCGGCGCCGGCATCCCGTGCCGCCTGCGCATGCGCGGCCCAGGCGAGCAGCGGCACGAGCACGATGATCGACAGGTTGCGCAGCAGCTTCGTCGCGCTCGCTACGGCAACCGCGTCCGGCGAGTTGAACTGCTGCGCAAAGATCAGCGATGCGCCGATCACTTGCGAGGTGTCGTGGATCGCCGAGCCGAGGAACACGCCCGCAGGCAGCGCCGCGCCGCCGAACACGGCCGACGCGAGCCACGGGTACAGGAGCATCCCGAGGCTGCCGATGAGCACGACGCAGGTGAGCGCCGTGCCGGTATCGATGTCGCGCGCCTTGATCGCGGGCGCGGTTGCGACGATTGCCGTGCAGCCGCAAACGGCCGAGCCCACCGCGAGCAGGCTCTGCAGGCCTTGGGAGAGGCCGAGCAGGCGGCCGACCAGCTTGCTGACGAGGACCGCAACGGTGATGCACAGCACGACCACCGGCAACGCGACCAGGCCGACGCCGGTGAGGCCCGGCAGGGTCAGCCGCAGCCCGACGAGCGCGATGCCGATGCCGAGCAAGGTGCCGAGGATCCAGCGCACGCCCGTTTCCGTGCGCGCGCCGACGCCGATGAAGTGGCGCCACAGGACTCCGAAGACGATTCCAAGGAGCACCGGGCTGACCGGTGAGGGCCGCCCCTGCACGAAGGCGGCGCCGATTTCATGCGAGCCGAACTTGGCGGCGAACGCCAGCGCCACCGCCAGCCCCACGCCGGGCGCCGCGACACGCAACGCGCCCGCGGGCGAACCTGCGGACAGCGCCATTCAGCGTGCGCCGGGGACGCCGACGCCGGGGGCCGCTGCTGCCTGCAGGCGCGAGCGCTGCGCAACCATGCGCTGGTATAGCCGCGTCAGGCAATCGCTCGCCGTGCGGACGAACATGAACGGCAACAGCGCGTGCACGATGCACGCGAGGCCTGCGACCACCATCGAGGCGCCGCAACGCGAAGCCACGCCCATGTGCTCGAGGTAGGTCTCGCCGACCGACTGCGGGTGCGCCGTGAAGGCCTTGAGAATTGTCATGCCGCGTACGCTACCGATCCGGCGGCGCAACAGGGGCTCAAACTGCCGTGCGGACCCCGAACTTTCGACAATCCTGTTTCCTGTTTCGCCGAAGTACGGCAACATTGTCCCATGGACCGGATAGATCGGGGAATACTGGACCTCCTGCAGCGCGACGCGACGCTGGGCGTCGCCGAGATCGCCGAGCGGGTCGGGCTGTCCAAGGCCCCGTGCTGGCGGCGCATCCGTCGCTTGCAGGAGGCCGGCATCATCCGTGGGACCGTGACCCTGCTCGACCCGAAGAAGCTGAATGTCGGCACGACGGTCTTCGTCACCGTCAAGACCTCGAACCACAGCGAGGCCTGGTACAAGCGTTTCATGCATACGCTCGACCAGATCCCGGAAGTGGTCGAGATCTACCGCATGAGCGGCGACGTGGACTACCTGCTGCGCATCGTGGTGCCGGACATCGAAGGCTACGGCACCGTGTACAAGAAGCTGATCGCCGGCTGCGAGTTCCTCGACATCAGCGCGAGCTTCGCGATGGGCGCCATCCGGCACACGACCGCGCTACCGCTCGATCACGTCCTGCGGGGCAGCGGCTGACTTCGCGCGCGCGCGATAGAGGCTCGCGCGCATCAGGAGCATGGCCGTCGCGGGCGCGGTCATCACGACGAACACGGTGATCAGAAGCGCATGGGGCATGAAGCGCCCCGCCGCCGCCGAGGCCCCGATGACCGCGGCGACGATGACGCAGCCGAGGCCGAGCGTGCCGCCCATGGAAGCGCCGTGCATGCGCGCCTGGAAATCGCGCAGGCGCAGCAGGCCGATCGACCCGACCAGCGTCAACAGCCCGCCCGCCAGCAGCAGCAGCGCGACCGGCACGGCAACCCACGGCGAGTCGATGCCCGTCATGGCTCGATCACCTCGCCGCGCAGCAGGAACTTCGCGAGCGCCACCGAGCCGACGAAGCCGAACAGGGCGATCAGCAGCGCCACCTCGAAGTACACGCCGCTGGCGGAGCGAATTCCGAACACCAGCAGCATCTGCATGGCGCTCATGTAGAGTGAATCGAGCCCGAGCACCCGGTCCTGCGCCGCGGGACCGCGTATCACGCGCCAGGTCGCAGGCAGCATCGCGAGCCCGATGCAGGCGGCGGCAAGCCAGGTGGCGCAATCGACCAGGCTGCTCATGACTGGAAGATCCGGATCAGCGGCCGCTCGTACCGCTCCTTGATGAGGCGGATCCACGATGCCTCGTCCGCAAGGTCGAGGATATGCAGCCGGAGCACCCGACGCCCGGGATCGTGGTCCACCCAGACGGTACCCGGCGTCGAGGTGATGATCGTCGCAAGCACGGCGAGCCCGTGCGGATCGTGCAGGTCGATCGGAATGTCGAGGAAACCGGAATGGATGACGCGCCGGCGCACGAGACCGAGGACGATGCGGCCGACGCCGATGTTCGAACGCAGGATATCGACGAAGACTGCCCACAGCAGGCCGAGCGCGAGATGCGGGCGGCGCAGCACCGGCCGCAGCGGGCGCATCCTCGCCGCCCATCCGCCGAGGACGAGCGCGCAGAGGACCCCGAGCAGGACCTGCCCCGGGGCCAGCGTGTCGTTGAGCACGAGCCACATGGCGACGAGCACGGCGGCCAGCACGGGCGCGTGGCGCATCAGCGTGCCTCCCGGGTGGCGAGCACCGTCTCTATGTAGATTCGTGGCGCACGCAGCGACGCCGCCGTGTCCTCGAGGAAACCCATGGCCGGCCCGGCGGCCACCGTCAGCGCGATGCAGATGAGGATCAGGATCGCCACCGGGCCCGCCTCGAGCACGCGCAGGCGCGGCGTGTTGCGCCCGATCACCGACCAGAAGAGCCGCATGCCGATGCGGGTCAGTGCGACCAGGCTCGCAAGGCCCGCGGCGATCGTCACGAACACGAGCAGCCACTCGGCACTCGCCCACGTGGCGCCCTGCGCCGCCTGGATCGCCGACGAGAGGATCGCGAACTTCGCCACGAAACCCGACAGCGGCGGCGAGCCCGTGACGAGCAGCACGCAGAAGGCGAAGGCAAGGCCCATGAACGCCATGGCGGCGGGAATGGCGACGCCGACCTCGTCATCCGGCGCATGAGGAGCTGGCGCGCGGCGCACGCCGAAGGGTATGTAACCACCGGCGGCCGCCGGTGCGTCGGGCGTGGCCTGTGCCTCGACGGGTGTTCGCCAGGCACGCTCGGTCATGCCGGTCAGCATGAAGAAAGCGCTCGTCGCCAGCACCGACCCGACCAGATAGAAGAGCGCCGGCGCCAGCAGCGGCGGATGGTCGAGGCCCATCACGGTCAGCAGCAGGCCGGATGACACGATCATGGAATAGCCGACCAGGCGCGAGAGCTGCTGGGCCGCGAGGGTGCCGACGATGCCGAAACCCATCGTCGCGATCCCGAGGTAGTACATGCCGCCGCGAAACAGCTCCGGACGCAGCAGCGCGCTGCCTTCCGCATGCGCGAGCGCATCGGCGCTGCCGATCAACGAGCCGAGGCGCAGCAGTGCATAGATGCCGACTTTCGTCAGGATGGCAAAGGCCGCGGCGGCCGGCGCACTCGCCGCCGCGTAGGTGCCGGGCAGCCAGAAATTGAGCGGCCAGCAGCCGGCCTTCGTCAGGAAGGCCACGCCGAGGATGGCCGCCGCGGTGTCGAATAGCGCGCGGTCGGCGCCCGACAGCGCCGCCGCGCGCCCCGGCAGGTCGGCCATGTTGAGCGTGCCGGTCACGCCGTAGATCAGCGACACGCCGACCAGGAACAGCAGCGCACCGAGCAGGTTCACCACGATGTAGTGCAGGGCACTCTTCACCCGTTGGGCGTTCGAGCCGTGCAGCAGCAGGCCATAGGACGCCGCGAGCAGTATCTCGAAGAACACGAAGAGGTTGAACAGGTCGCCGGTCAGGAAGGCGCCGTTGACACCCATCAGGAGCAGTTGCAGCAGCGTGTGGAAATGCGGCCCGACGCGATCCCACCAGGCGAGCGAATTGACGCAGGCCGCGAGCCCGATGACCGACGTCAGCACGAGCATCAGCCCCGTGAGGCGATCGATCGCGAGCACGATGCCGAAGGGCGCCGGCCACGCGCCGATCGCGTAGGCACCGACGCCCTGCGGCCAGATATCGGGAAACGCCTCGGTGGTGAGCGCGAGCAGCATCACCGAGGCGGCGAGCTGCCCGAGGATCGACGCGCATGCGACCGTGACGCGCAGCAGGCGCGCGCGCTCGGTGAGCAGCAGGATGGTCGCCGCCGCGAGCAGCGGCAGCACGATCGGCACGACGGGCAGGTGGCGCAGCCAGGGACTCATCCGGACTCGCGCCCGTCGACGTGGTCGGTGCCGGTGAGGCCGCGCGCCGCAAGCAGCACGACCAGCAGCAGCGCCGTGGTCGCAAAGCCGATCACGATGGCGGTCAATACGAGCGCCTGCGGCACCGGATCGGCGAACGCGGCCGGATCGGCGACGCCATCCGTCCCGATGATCGGCGCGCGTCCGATCACAAGCCTGCCCATGCAGAAGATGAATAGGTTCACGGCGTACGAGAGCAGCGCGAGTCCCACGATCACCTGGAAGGTGCGCGGGCGCAGCAGCAGCCAGAGGCCCGAGCCGCAGAGAATGCCGATCGCGACCGACACGAGTGCTTCCATCGTCAGGCCCCCCGCGGGCTGCGGAACGACTGGTGCGCGAGCGCCACGAGCATCAGCGAAGTGGCGCCGACGACCACGAGGTAAACCCCGATGTCGAACAGCAGGACACTCGCAAGATGCACCTCGCCGACAAGAGGCAGCGCGAAGTGCCAATCGAAGCTCGCGAGGAAGGGCCGGCCGAGCGCCCAGGCGAGCATCCCCGCGCCGCCTGCCGCAAGGAGGCCGAGCGCGACCCAGTACTGCGGGTGCACGCGCATGCGCCATTCGACCCACATCGCGCCACCCACCATGTATTGGGTGATCAGCGCGATCGCCATGACGAGCCCGCCGACGAAGCCCCCGCCCGGCGCATCGTGCCCGCGCAGTAGCAGGTAGATCGCGACCAGCCCGGCCATCGGCAGCAGCAGCCGCACGAGCACCGCGGGGATCATCAGGTCGCCCGCCGGCAGCCTCGCCTGCGGGTCGAACGCCCGCACGCCGCTCAGCTCGATCGCCTCCTTCTGCGCCCGCGGCAGCTCGACGCTTTCGGGCGCCGGCCGGAAGCGCCGCAGCAGCGCGTAGACCGTCAGCGCCACGATGGCGACCACCGTGATCTCGCCGAAGGTGTCGAAGCCGCGGAAGTCGACGAGGATCACGTTGACGACATTGTGGCCGCCGCCCTCGGGCAATGCCCGGTCCGCGAAGAAGCGCGCGAGGCCCGCCACCCGCGGCCGGGTGAGCATGGCATAGGAAAGCGCCGCGAGGGCGCCGCCCACGACGATCGCGATGACGAGGTCGCGCGCGCGCCGCGTGCGCGCGCGCCGCGTGCGCCGGTCGGGATCGTCGAGCTCGATGCGTCGCGGCAGCCAGCGCAAGCCGAGCAGCAACAGCACCAGCGTCACGACCTCGACCGCGACCTGCGTCAGCGCGAGGTCGGGCGCGGAGAACCACGCGAAGCTGAGCGCGGTGAACAGCCCGGCGCCACCCAGCATGATCAGCGCCGCAAGCCGGTGGAATTTCGCCTGCACGGCCGCGCCCACGGCGCAGGCGCAGCCCATGAGCCAGGGCAGCAGGTAAACGGGATCGACCGGTGTGGGCGGCGCCGCACCGCGCGCCAGGCCCCGCGCCAGCAGCGGCAGCGCGCCGACCGCGAGCGCCATGCACACGATCAGGAACAGCTGCGGCTGCAGGCGTCGCGAGGAGGCAAAGCGCACCATGCGTTCGGCCGTGCGATGCATCGCGACGATCAGCATGTCGAACAGGCGGCGGCCACTGAAGGGCAGCCGCAGCGGCGCGTTGCCGGTGGCCTGCTGCCCGTGGAAATAGCGTTGCAGGTAGAGGCAGACGCCGCCCACCAATGCGATCGCGCTCATCAGGAAGGGCAGCGTGAAGCCGTGCCAGACTACGAGGCTGTAGCGAGGCATGTCTTCCCCGAGGATCGAGGCGACGGCGAGCGAAAGGCCGGGCCCGACCGTGCGCGCCGGGAAGATGCCGACCAGCAGGCAGGCAAGCACCAGCAGGGCGCCGGGCAGCAGCATCCAGCGGGTCGGCTCGTGCGGCGCCCGCGGCAGGTCGCGCGCGAGCGGGCCGAAGAACACCTGGTGCACGAAGCGCAGCGAATAGGCGACGCTGAAGACGCCCGCGAGCGTCGCGAGCGCGGGCAGGCCGATGCGCAGCGGGCGCCCTTCCCCGGCGAAGATCGCCTCGGCGAAGAACATCTCCTTTGATATGAATCCATTGAGCAACGGGACGCCGGCCATCGCCGCCGCCGCCACCGTCGCGATGGTCGCGGTGATCGGCATGGCGCGCGCGAGCCCGTTCAGCCGCCGCAGGTCGCGCGTGCCGGCCTCGTGGTCGACGATGCCGGCCGCCATGAACAGCGTCGCCTTGAACGTGGCGTGGTTCAGCATGTGGAACACGGCCGCGACGAGCGCCAGCGGGCTGTTCATGCCGAGCAGCAGCGTGATGAGGCCGAGATGGCTGATCGTCGAGTAGGCGAGCACCCCTTTCATGTCGCGCTGGTAGAGTGCCGCGGCGGCCCCGAAGAGCAGCGACGCGAGCCCGGCGCCGCAGACGAGTGCGAACCACAGGTCGGTCCCCGCGAGCACGGGCCACAGTCGCGCGAGCAGGAATACGCCTGCCTTGACCATGGTGGCGGAGTGCAGGTAGGCGGACACCGGCGTGGGCGCCGCCATTGCGTGCGGCAGCCAGAAGTGGAAGGGGAACTGCGCGCTCTTGGTGAGCGCACCGAGCAGCACGAGCACGAGCAGGGCCGGATACCAGGGATGCGCGCGGACCGCATCGCCGGCCGCCAGCACCCGCTCGAGGTCGTAGCTGCCGGCGATGGTGCCGAGCATGATCACGCCCGCGAGCAGGCAGAACCCGCCGCCCGCCGTGACCGTGAGCGCCATGCGTGCGCCCTGGCGCGCCTCCACCCGGTGGTACCAGTATGCGATCAGCATGAACGAGCTGAAGCTCGTCAGCTCCCAGAACACCACGAGCTGGACCAGGTTGCCCGACAGCACGATGCCCAGCATCGAGCCCATGAACGCGAGCAGGAAGGCGAAGAAGCGCGGGGCCGGATCCTGCGGCGACAGGTAGTAGCGCGCATAGATCACGACGAGCGCGCCCATCAGCGAAACGAGCAGCGTGAAGAGCCACGCGAAGCCGTCCATGCGCAGCTTGAATTCGAGTCCCGCCTGGGGCAGCCACGGCAGGGTGAAGCGCGGCACCCCGCCCGCCGCCACCTGCCCGTACAACGCGAGCGCGAGCGCCGTGCAGGCCAATGCGATGAGTCCGGCGAGCCAGGCCTCGGCATTGCGGGCATTTGACGGCAGGAACGCGGCGGCGAGGCTGCCGGCAAACGGCAGCAGCACGATCAACGCGAGCGCAAGGGAACTTTCCATCCTGTGCGTATTATTAGCATGTCTCGCGCGGCATCCCGATGAGTTCCTTGCGGATGAGGCTCGCACCGAGCGCGCAGAAATAGAGGTAGCCGCGCAGCTCGCCGAATCGCGCCACGGCGGCGCGCAGCCGGCGCTCGCTGCCCGTGCCGAGCAGCGCGCGCAGGTTGCGCTGCGCGCCGACATCACCGGGCGGGAACACGTCGAGCCGCCCGCAGCCGCGCAACAGGACGAGCCCCGCGGTCCAGGGGCCAACCCCTTCGAGTGCCGTGAGGCGTACCGTGGCCTGCGCGGTCGTGAGCGGCTCGAGCTGCGCCTCGCCCAGCTCGGCACTTTCTACGGCGCGAGCGACCGAACGGAGCGTCGCGGCCTTTTGCCGCGACAGCCCGCAGGCGCGCAGCGCGACGAGCCGCGCCTGCGCGATGGCGGCGGACGTGGGAAACGCATAGTGGCACGCGTCACCGTAGTTCAAGACGGCGCCGAACCGCTCGACCATGCGGCCGACGACCGCGACACCGGCGTCGAGGCTCACCTGCTGGAACGGCACCACGCTCGCGAACGCCTCGAAGAGCGTCGCGAATCGCGGCGGCCGCAGGCCCCGCAACGCATCGGCCGCCGACCGCATCGCGGGCTCCCCGGCCGTGCGCGCCCTCAGGCGCGCGGGGTCGAGATCGAGGCCGAGGATGCGACGCAGGGTGGCGACCGCTTCGCGCCGCGGGCTCGCGCCTGGCGCGACGCCGCGCAGCACGCAGCGCAGGTCGGGCCTGTCGATCTCGCCCAGGTCGGTGACCTCCGCCAGCACGAGGCCCCGCGAGGTCTCGAGCACGCGCCGATAGCACCCGCCGGCCCAAGCGTCGACCCGGTTCGAGGGCCGGCGCTGCAATACCCTGACGGTCGCCTCGAGATCGAACGGCCCGCGGGTCGCGAGCCTCATTTCCCGCGCCGGCCGGTCCTTGCCGAGAGGAAGTCGCGCAGCACGAGTGCGCTGTTGTGATCGACGTCGTGCGCGCTGTAGAGCAGCGTGACATTGCCGCGCCGCGCGGCCGACTGCAGGCTGGCCCATGTCTGCGGATGCGCGGCGAGTTCCTCGCGGTAGCGCCGGCGGAATTCCTGCCAGCGCTCGACGCGGTGCCCGTACCACTGCCGCAGCGCCGGGCTCGGCGCGACATCCTTCAGCCACGCTTCGGCCGCGAGCGCTTCCTTCTTCATGCCGCGCGGCCACAGCCGCTCGACGAGGAAACGACGCCCGTCGCCGCGCGCGGCATCCTCATAGACACGCTTGGCCTGGATCATGCGAACCTCACCTCCACCTCGAAATCCGTTCCCTCCCACCGGTCTGCCGCGGGCCAGCGGAACGTGAAGCGCACGCGCGCGCCCTCGGGCAGGCCGCTCGCCGGCAGGTCGGCTACGTGCACGCCGAGGCCGGTGTCGCGGGTCGCGGTATCGTGGAGCGTGCGCCAACCGTCGGCGCTCCAGTGCACGACCGCTGCGTCGAAGACCTCGATGCGCAGGGTACTGCCCCGATCCATCGTAGCGATGCGGTCGCCGAAGCGCCATACGCTGCGCCGCGCACCGCCATCGGCGTCGCCGCGCGGCGCGAGGTAGCGCTGCGCCGCTTCGGGCGGCAGGTCGAACACGCGCCCCTCCCGCAACGAGCGGCGCAACTTCACATACTCCGCGTGCGCCCACGCGAGCGGCATCGCGGAGCCGGACGGGCGGCCCGGGTACAGCTCGCGCGCGGGAATTTCCGCGGCGTCCCAGACCTGCTCTGGCAGCATTCCGCCGTCGTTCGCGAAGCGCTCGCAGGCCTCCGCCAGCCTCCGTGCCTGCGTTCCGTGGCCCGCCGCGAGCTCGAAGTGCGCGCGCTCGGCCGCGAGCAACGGCCATGCGCGGCCGACGCCGCCGCCGTCGTAGGGCGAGCCGTCGGCATGTTCGCCGTAGGCGTCGCCGTTGTAGCGGCGCCAGCAGGGCCCGCGCGGCGTTTCGACGCGCAGCAGCGCATCGACCACGCGCAGGGTGTCCTGGATGCGCGGGTCATCGGGCGCGCGCAGGCCGAAGCGGACGAGTGCGAGCGCATCCGGGCTCACGACGTGCGCACCGCTCACGCCCGGCTCGGTCACGCGCACGTAGTAGCCGGCCACCGAAAAGCGGGCGCACCAGTCCGTCCCGGTGACGTACAACCATCGGTCGATCGACCCGTGCCAGGCATCGGCCGTTTCCCGCAGGTACGTGGCGATCGCGGTCTCCCGCAATTCCTCGGCCAGCGCGGCGGCCGCAAGCAGTGCCGCGACCTGCGCACCGACGGTGAACGGCGAGTAGCCGCGCCGCTCCTCCCAGCGATCCTCCGGGCTCGCAGGCCCGTTGCGCAGGATCCAGGCCACCGCACGCCGGACCATCGGCCAGTATCGCAGCGCCTCGCGCGCGGCGAGCGCGCCCTCGCGCCGCGCGAGCGCGACGAGCAGCACCGGCAGCGCCGTTTCATCGACCTGCAGGCCGTTCCAGTAGGGCGAGCCGTCGAGCCACATGTTCTGCGCCCAATGGCCGTCCGCCTCCTGCGCGGCGCCAAGGTACTCGAGCGCGCGGCGTGCCTCCGCGTGCGCACCCGCCGCCAGCAAGCCGCCCGCGCTCTCGACGAGGTCGCGCGGCCACACGAGGTGATAACCGCCGAGGTTGGCGTCGCCCTTGCTCGCTCCCCAGGGCACCGACAGGCTCGCGATGAGGCCACCGCGGAAGTCGGCGGCCTCGTGGGTGCGGAGCACCAGGGTACTTGTCCGATACAGGTTCGGCCGCGCCGGATGCCGCGGAGCATCGAGCGGCAGCAGCGATCGCTGCCATTCCTGCCAGGCGCGGACGTACTCGTCGCGCGCTTCCTCGAAGGGGCGCAGCAGCGCCGCGCGCGCGTGGTTGCCCGCCTCCGCGGCGCTTCGCCCGAATGCGAGCACGAGCACCGCGGCTGCCTGCGACCGCCAATCGATCTCGCCGCACAGCGCGATATTGCCGTCGCGCGCGCGGGTGGCGCGCGAGGTGAGCCTGCCGTGGGCCGCGAGATCCTGCCAGCCGTCCGACCGGCCGACGAAGCCCACGCTGCGCGCGAGCCAGGCTGCGCTGCAGGCGAGCGCGAGCGCGTGGTCGCCACGCGTGGCGAACAGCATCGGCACGCCCTTGTAGTCCGCGATCCAGCCCGTATTGCCGGCACCGTGGTTGTCGAGGTGCGGAGCGAGCAGCGCGTGCAGCCGCAGGCCCTGGCCCGGTGGCGCGGCGGGCGAGAAGGTGATCCGCTGCAGCAACACGGGCCGGCAAGGGTCCGTGCAGACTTCTTTCTCTATGCGGTAGCGGCCCTGCCCGCAAACATTGGCGAAGCGATAGGCCGGCACGCCCTCTTCGACGCAGCCGACGGTCGATTGCGCGTGGCGCTTCTCTTCGGAAAACAGGCCCTCCCCGGTCACGACCAGGCCGAAGTCGCGGATCGCGGCCTGGTCGATCCGCGGGTAGAACACTTCGTTGACGATGCCATGGCTCAGCGTGAACCAGACATTGCTCGCATGCGAGAGCGCCTTGCCGACGCCGCACTTCGCGCTCGATGTCCAGCGCGGATCGATGCCGGGCCAGCCCCAGGCGTCGCGTTCAGCGGGCGCCGGCGCCATGGGATTCAAGTATGCGGTTGGCGCCGTCCCAGTCCACAAGTTCGCCGAGGAAGGTGCGCAGGAAGGCGCCGCGGCGATTCTGGTGGTCGAGGTAGTACGCGTGCTCCCACAGGTCGACCGCGAGCAGCACGAGATGGCCGCGCGTCAGCGGTGTGTCGCCGGCCGTCGTCGCCACGATCCGCATGCGATCGCCCTTCCAGGTGAGCCAGAGCCAGCCGTTGCCGAACACGGTGGCGGCCGCGCCGTGGAACCTGCGGACAAAGCGCTCGTGGGTGCCGAAGCGCCGGCGCAGGATGTCGCCGACCGCACCGCGCGCCGTCCCACCGCCCCCGGCGCGCATCGAGCGCCAGAAGCACGCGTGGTTCCACGCCTCTGAGGCGTGGCGGTACAGGGTGCGCAGCCGCGGCGTACGGCCAGCCGCCAGCACGAGCTCATCGAGCGCGAGCTGGCCGAGCCCGGCGCGTTGCGCGAGCGCGCAACTGCGCGCGAAGTGATCGAGGTGGTGGCGCGCGAAGTGGAACGAAAGCGTGTCGCGCGACATCGCCGGCTCGAGGTCGCCGAACCCGAACGGCAGCTGCGGCAGCGCGGGGCCCATGGATGTCCGACCGGCCGCGGGCCCGATCGTTCCACCGGGCGGATCAGGTCACTGCAATGCGCGCTGCACGGCGGGATGCAGGATGCGGCCGGCACTGATGTTCACGCCCACGCGCAGCCCGGGGTCGCGCGCAGCGGCCTCCTGCCAGCCGAGCGAGGCGATCCTGTGCACGTAGGGGACGGTCACGTTGTTGAGTGCGAACGTCGAGGTGCGCGGCACCGCGCCCGGCATGTTCGTGACGCAATAGTGGATCACGCCTTCCTCGACGAACACCGGGTCGGCGTGCGAGGTGGGCCGGCTCGACTCGAGGCAACCGCCCTGGTCGATGGCGATGTCGACGGCAACCGCGCCCGCGCCCATCCGGCGCAGCATCGCGCGCGTGACCACGCGCGGCGCGGCCGCGCCCGGCACCAGCACCGCGCCGATCAGCAGGTCCGCGCCCTCGAGCGCGGCCTCGATCGCGCGCGGCGAAGACAGCAGCACGCGCGCGCGCCCCGCGAAATGCTGGTCGAGCTCGCGCAGTCGCGGCACCGAGAGTTCGAAGAGGGTGACATCGGCGCGCAGGCCCACTGCCATCTCCGCGGCGTGGCGGCCCGAGACGCCCCCGCCCACCACGACGACGCGTGCCGGCGCCACCCCCGGTACGCCGCCGAGCAGAACGCCTCGCCCGCCGAATGCCTTGGTGCAGTACTGCGCGCCCACCTGCACGGCCATGCGGCCCGCCACTTCGCTCATCGGCGTCAGCAAGGGCAGCGAGCCGTCGGGCGCGGCCACCGTCTCGTAGGCTATGGCCGTGCATCCGGACGCCACGAGCGCCTCGGCCTGGGCGCGGTCGGCCGCTAGGTGCAGGTAGGTGAAGAGCACCTGGTCGCGCGTCAGCCGCCGGCACTCCTCGAGCTGCGGCTCCTTGACCTTCACGACCAGTTCCGCGCCGCGGAAGGTTTCCTCGCCGCTCTGCGCAATGCTGGCGCCGGCCGCGGCGTAGTCCGAGTCGCTGAAGCCGATGCCGGCACCCGCGCCGCGCTCCACGATCAGCTGGTGACCTGCCGCCACGAGCGCGCGAACGGCGTCGGGAACGAGCCCCACACGGTACTCGTGGTTCTTGATCTCGCGCGGCACACCGATCTTCATGACCCACCCCTGATCAGCGGAGGGCGCATTCTGGAACGGGAGCCGCAGCAGACGCTGCCATTTGCGGGACACGAAGCCGGGACTTGCGCAATAATCTTGCGCATGGACAGTGCAGACCGGAAGCTTCTTGCAGCCTTGCAGCGCGATGGCCGCGCGACGAACGCGGCGCTCGCCGCGCACGTCGGCCTTTCCGAGTCGGCCTGCCTGCGCCGCACGCGCCGGCTCGAGGAAGCCGGCGTCATCAGCGGCTACGGCGCCCGCATCGATGCGGGTGCCGTGGGCTATACGGTGCGCGTTCTCGTGCGCATCACGCTCAAGAGCCAGACCGATCGCGACTTCAGCGCCTTCGAGCGCGCCGTGCAGTCGGTGCCGAACGTGATCGACTGCTTCCTCACCACGGGCCAGTGGGACTACGAACTGATCGCCATCGCCCGCGACGCAGCCGACCTCGAGCGGCTGCACAGCACGGTGCTCACGAAACTGCCCGGAGTGGCGCGCGTGGAGTCGAGCTTCGTCCTGCGCCATGTGGTGCGCCAGGTGCCGCTGCCGCTCGATCGCTGAGCTCGCGCGTCACCCGCACGATCCGCAGGCGCCGCAGCCCGCCCGGCATGCGCCACTCGACCTCGTCGCCCTCGCGATAGCCGAGCAGCGCCGTGCCGAGCGGCGCCAGCACCGAGATGCGCCGCGCGGCGATGTCGGCCTCGGCGGGCAGGACCAGCGTGTACTCGTCCTCGCCGCCGGTGGCGAGGTCGCGCACGCGCACGCGTGCCTGCATCGTGATCACGTCCGCGGGCACTTCATCGGCGAGGCGCACGATCGCGCGCTCGAGCTCGGCGCGCAGCTCTTCCAGGTGGGCCTGGTCGTGCGCCGAATCGTCACGGGCGCCGAGCAACGCGCGCAGGCGGTCGGCATCCGACTCACTCACGAGGATCGGGTTCTGTCTCACGTTCTGCTCCAATGGATTGGAGCCCTTTTTAGCCGCCCTGTTCAGTTAAATCAATTAGAATTAATATATTCAATTATTAGAATTTATTTAAGTTCAAATGCCCCCCGGAAAACGGCTCAACTACCAGCACCTGTACTACTTCCGGACCGTGGCGCACGCCGGCAGCCTCGCGCGGGCCGCCGCCGAGCTGAACCTCTCGGTGCCGGCCGTCAGCGTGCAGCTGCGCACCTTCGAGGAGCGGCTCGGCGAGCGGCTGTTCGCGAGGGCGGGCCGGCGCCTCGTCCCGACCGACACCGGCCGCACTGTCCTGCGCTACGCGGACGACATCTTCCGGCTCGGCCGCGAACTGCAGGAGGCGCTCGCACTGGGGCCGGCCGCGCGTCCGCTGCGCCTCGCGGTCGGCATCGACGACGTGGTGCCGAAGGAGCTCGCGCACCGGCTGATCGCACCCGCCCTCGCGCTCGACCGCCGCGTGCAGCTGAGCTGCCACGAGGGCACGCTCGAGCGGCTCACGGCGGCGCTCGCCGTGCACGACCTCGACGTGGTGCTGTCGGACGCGCCGGTGCACCCCGGCCTGCGCATCCGCGCGTACAGCCACCGGCTCGGCGACTGCGGTGTCTCCTGGATGGGCAGCCGCGCCCTCGTGAAGGGCCTGCGCGCACGCTTCCCTGATTCGCTCGCGGGCGCCCCCGTGCTGCTGCCGACGGACGACACGGCCATCCGCCGCGCGCTCGACGAGTGGTTCGTGAAGCTGCGGATCGCCCCGCGCATCGTCGGGGAGTTCGAGGACTATGCGTTGCTGGGGGAGTTCGCGCGCGCCGGCCGCGGGCTCATCCCGGTGCCGGACGTGCTCGGCCGGCACTTCCGCGAGGCCTCGGGCCTTGCCGTCCTCGGTCCCGCGCGGCCCGTCGAGGCGGAGTTCTTCGCGGTGACCCTGCACCGAGAGCTGGCCCATCCCGCCGTCGCGGCGATCTGCGAGCGCGCCGGCAAGCTCTTCGGCTAGCCGGGCTTTCGATCGAGCCGGGGCCGCGTGAGGATCGGCGCGTAGATGGCCGTATAGATGGCGAAGGCCGCGATCCAGAGCAGCGCCGCCGCTTCGATCGTTGCCAGGTAGTCCGCCGGCATCAGTGTCGGCCCGAATACGCGCACGAACGCGGCCAGCAGCAGCAGAACGTACGCAACGCCAATGCCGCGCGACACCTCGAGCGCTCGCCCGGTGTGGCCGAGCGCCGCACGCGTCGTGACGGCGAGGATCATCGTGGCGGCGGTGCCGATCGTGAGCGCGTGCTGCCACTGGAATGCCCACGGCGCCCCCGTCGCGAGATAGACCGCCTTCAGGGCGAGCCCGACCGGCAGCCAGGCATAGGCGGCATGCAGCACCCAGACGATCGGCTCGGACAGGGTCCGCAGGCTCTTCCAGCCGGACAGCCGCACGGCATGGGCCATCGCCGCGATGCCCGCGACGGCCGGGGCGAGCCAGTGTGCAGGCGCCACGGCATCCACGAGGACCGCGAGCACCATCGAGCCGATCGTGACGCGCTCCACCACCGCCCGGTTCCTGATCTCGACGGCAAGGCCACGCCTGCGCAGGGCGCTCGCGGTGAAGTTCGGCACGATGCGCCCGCCGATCACGGTGACGAGCAGCAGCACGAGGCCGATGCCGGCGCGCAGCGCGCGGCTCGCGAGCAGATGGTCGCCTGTCGTCGCCGCGTACAGGAACCAGGCGTCGATGCCCCAAAGCACCGCGATGATGATCAGCATCGGGAAGTTGCGGTTGCGTTCGCGCAGCAGCGAGCGGCCGATCATGAAGGCGAGCATCGGCAGGAAGGCGAGCTCGGCGATCGCGATGGCGAGCGGCGGCAGGGCGCCCGCCAGCGCGAAAGCGATGCGACCCGCGAGCCACAGCAGGGTCAGGATGACGAGCGGCGCGCCCGCGAAGCCGCGCGAACCGGTCCAGCTCGGCACGGCCGTGAGCAGGAAGCCCGCGATCGCGGCGCCGATGAAGCCGAACAGCATCTCGTGGCCATGCCACAGGAAGCCCGGCAAGGCGCCGAGCGGCGCGCCGCCGCTCGCGAACATCCAGGCCCACGCGGCGATCGCGACCACGGCGAACACGCCGGCCGCCAGGAAGAAGGGCCGGAAGCCGTAGGCGAAGGGGACAAAGCGGGGGGCCTCGTTCATCGTGCTCACCTGGATGCGTAGTTGAAACTGATGCTGATGCGCTCGGACGCCGCGCGATTGGCCGGGACCTCGTGGCGCAGCCAGCTTTCGAACAGCACCACCCTGCCCGCCTCGGCCTCGATCGAAACCCAGGGCCGCAGCGCGCGCCGCGCCGTGCGGCGCCTCGGCGGCGCCGCCATGAACCGCTCGAGGCGCGGGTCCTCGAACTTGAGCACGGCAGAGCCCGGCGGCGTGCGGACATAGTAGGTGCCGCTGACGAGCGACAGGGGATGCAGGTGCCCGCCATGCGCGACGCCCCGCGGCATGATGTTGACCCAGCAGTCGGTCATCGCGAGCCGGCGCACGTCGATATCGAACGCGAGGGCGCGGGCGTAACTGCGCACATGGCGGTCGATGCGGCGCGCGAGCTCGGCAAAGATGGGCGAGCGCTCGTGCATGCGGCTGGCCGAACCGTAGGATGTGAAGCCGCCGGGATAATTCTGCGCCGACCAGCGCCGGCCCGCGGCATCGTCGTGGCGCAACTGCAGGCATTCGCGCAACAGGCGCTCATTGAGCGGCGCGCGCGCCTGTTGCAGCCGCGCTGCATAAACCTGCGTAACGAACAGCGATTCGATGCCCATGGATCCACCCGCCCGGGAGGTCGCCAGTATCGCCCACAAACTCCCGCTGCGGCATCCGCAGGAAGCGCTACACTGGCGCAAGGCCGCCATGGAGGATTCCTGCATGCGCCAGCTCGAGGGTCAGAGAAGATCGGCGGGCCGCCCCGCCCTCAATGAGCGCACCGCGCTCAGCGATTCGATGGCCGGCGTCGAATCGCATCCCGCTCCCCATGACCGCACCGTGCTCGATCAGGCGCGGGCCGCCTGGCAGGCCCGCGAGGAAGTGCGCACGGGCCACGCACGCACCCTCACCGCGGGTGAAGTCGAGCGTGAGCTCGATCTCGGCCCCGCATGAGCGCGTGGCACATGCGATACCACGAGAACGCCGTGGAGGACCTGCGGCGCCTCGGCCGTCGCGAGGCACGCGACGTGCTCGCGGCCATGACCGAGCGGGTCACGCGGCACACGAGCCCGCATGAAGCGGGCGAACTGCTGATCAGCGAGGAATTCGGGGCATTCTGGCGCTATCCGCTCGCCGATTGCCATGTCCTGTGCGACATCGACCGCGAGGCGCGGCGCGTGACCGTGCTGCACGTCGCAGCGCGCTGAGGGCTCACGCGGAGGCCGGCACCGGTCGGCCCCGTCGCATGGCCGCCGCGAGCATCAGGGCCGCGGCGTACAGCACGACCGCGACGACGAGCCACCGCAGCCACACGATCGGCAGGGCCTTGACGACCAGCGCCGCAAACAGCACCGCCGGAATGCCGCCGAGTGCGAGACCGAGCGCGGCCCGCAGGTCATAGCGCCCGGCGCGCACGAAACGCAGGCCGCCGATCGGCATCAGGAAGGCGCATGAACCCATCATGACCGGAAATGCGGCGATCGGGTTGAGCCCGAGCAGGCTCACGAGGATCAGGCACGGCGCGTAGAGTCCGATGCCGAGGGTCATCAGCGCGCCGAGCAGGAAATTCGCGCCGATCGCGAAGACGAGCGTGCCGCCTTCCAGTCCCATGGCCGCGCCGCCCGCGGGCATCCACTCGAGGTTTGCGGCGAGAAAGAGCGCCGCGGCAACGAGGAGCGCCACACCCATGCCGAATTGCACCGCGCGGCGCGGCAGGCGGGACACGAGACCGGCGCCGAGCCAGGCGCCGGCCACCGCGGCGGCGATCATGCCGGCCAGGGTCACGAAGTCGACGGTGACGAGTGCGATGAAGATGAACGCCTGGGTCACGGTCGGCAGCGTATGGCCCACATTGAGCGTGCCCGGGATGTTCTCGTCGGGCATGCGGGTGCGAAGCTTGAAGATCGCCGTCGTCGGCGCAAACGAGCCGATGCCCAGCGTGTCGAAGAAATTGGTGACGAAGCCCGTGAGCAGGTCGGCCGGCAACAGGCGGGCACCGGCGGCCGGCGGCCGTGACCTCTCGATCCGCCACCAGCGAACGAGGAAGCAGAGCGTGAGCACCGCGAGCGCCGCGATCAGGCCCAATGCGCCCCCACCCAATGCCATACCCGTCCCCCTTTCGAGGCCGATTCTGCAGGCTGCGTCACGGCACCGCCAGACCGGGCAGCGCCACGGGGTGACCCCGGGCGGCGATTCGTGTACTCTCGCGCCCGCTCTGGGCCCCCTGGCGGGCCCGACACGCTCGAGCCGCAGCCATGCGCGCTCGTGGGGCCCGCGGCGAGGCCCGGGACCCCTACTCCACATCTTTCGAGGATTTCCCACCGATGTCTTTTGAGAATCTCGGGCTCGTCCCGGGGCTGCTGCGTGCCGTCGCCGAAAAGGGCTACGACACACCGACCGCCATCCAGTTGCGCGCCATTCCCGCCATGCTCACCGGCGGCGACGTGCTCGCCAGCGCCCAGACGGGCACCGGCAAGACCGCGAGCTTCGTGCTGCCGCTGCTGCAGAAGCTCGAGGCGCCGCGCGGCCGCGCGCCGCGTGCGCTGGTGCTCACCCCGACGCGCGAACTCGCGGCGCAGGTGGGCGAATGCGCGCGCGAGTACGGCCGCCATACGGGCCTTCGCATCCAGGTGATCTTCGGCGGCGTCGGCATGCAACCGCAGATCGACGGGCTCAAGTCCGGCTGCGACCTGCTGGTCGCGACGCCCGGCCGCCTGCTCGACCTCGAGGAACAGGGCGTGCTCGACCTCGACCACGTGGCCGCCTTCGTGCTCGACGAGGCCGACCGCATGCTCGACATGGGCTTCATCCACGCGATCAAGCGCGTGCTCAGGCTGTTGCCCGAGCGGCGCCAGAACGCGATGTTCTCGGCCACCTATTCCGACGACATCCGCGCGCTCGCCGCACGGCTGTTGCGCGAACCCGTGGCCATCGACGTCGCGCCGCGCAACACCGTGGCCGAGCGCATCGAGCACATCGCGTACAAGCTGCCGAAAGAGCACAAGCGCCACCTGCTCGCGCAACTCATCAAGGACGGCGACTGGCACCAGGTGCTCGTGTTCACGCGCACCAAGCACGGCGCGAACCGCCTGGCCGAGCAGCTCGAGGGCGCGGGCATCCGCTCCGCGGCGATCCACGGCAACAAGAGCCAGTCGGCGCGCGTGCGTGCACTGGCGGACTTCAAGGCAAACCGCATCACCGCGCTCGTCGCCACCGACGTCGCCTCGCGCGGCCTCGACATCAAGGAGCTGCCGCACGTCGTCAACTACGAGCTGCCGAACGTGCCCGAGGACTACGTGCACCGCATCGGGCGCACGGCGCGCGCCGGCGCGACCGGGCATGCCGTGTCGCTCGTCGGGCCCGACGAAGGCGGGCTGCTGCGCGACATCGAGAAGGTGCTGAAGCGCGCAGTGCCCTACGCGGCGCCGCCGCCGTTCGAGATCACGGCCTCCGCGCCGCCGCCGCCGCGGCCCGCGCAGCCCGCACCCCGCAGGGACGCAAGGCCG